>CAZBER010000015.1:16476-62799 GCA_964490985.1 uncultured Desulfovibrionaceae bacterium
GGCCGCGCCCGAGCCCGACAAGGGAACGTTTCTGCTCACGGTTTTCTTGCGCCACGACCAGTCCAAGACCCTGGGCGAAATCAACCAGCACCTGCAAGCCACCGGCTACTACAAGAAATTTCCACCCGACGGGGTGGACGTGGTGTCCTGGTACGTAATGATGGGCATCGGCCAGGTGATCACCTTGCGGGTGCCGGCCGAACGGCTGCGCGAGGTCAACCGGGTGCTGGAGGAAACCGCCTGGGGCGGGTACCGCACCGAGTTCTACCCCACCTACGACTACAAGGGCATCGGCGAAGCCATGCACGAGGAAGCCCTGGGCAAGGCGCCGTAGTCAGTCGTTTTCGACGCCTTCGGCGACCAAAGGGCTTGGCCCTTTGGAAACCCGTAATGGGTTTGGGACGTTACACCGTAATATCCCAGGCTTGCGCAAAACGGGAGGACGGCTTGCGCCGCCCTCCCGTTCTCATTGGGGGCCAACTTAATATTCAGGCACGGCCCGGCGGTCGCGGAAGCGCTCCAGCGGATGGTCCCTGGTCTGGAAGCGGTAATCCTTGTTGTCCTTGGCAATGTGCTCCTTGACGACCTGCTGGCTGGGCGCGCCGCCGTCCGTATTCACGGCCTTTTGGTAGGCGAAGTAGCGGTAGTCCCGGGGCAGCGAGTCCACGGGCACGAATTCCGCATCCTTGGCCGTGAGCTGGGTCTGGTCGGCCAGGAGCTCGCGCAGATAGTCGATGTTGGACTCAAAGGTCATGGGCTGGGGCATGGACTTGGGCAAAAACTCGGCCGGGTCTTTTTTCTCGTACTTCTTGTAGAGCGCCAGGGCGGCCTGCAGGTGGCCAAGCTCCATGTCCAGGTGGAGCTCCCACAGCTTTTTGAGGCGCGGGTCCGGCTCCTGCTCCAGCATGGCGTGATAGAGCCAGCATTCGTGCACCTCGTGCATGACCGCCATCATGAGCCAGGAACAGTTGCGCGGCAGCAGGGATTCGTAGTGGGAGACGTGCTGTTCCTCGATCATGCCGATTTCGGTGTAGAGCCCGCGCAATACCGGCTCCATGGCCCGGTTGCCCTGGTTCATGTAGAAATTCATGGTCTGCTGCTCGGCCGCGACCAACGTCATGATGTTCATGAGCGTGATGGGCGCGGCATCCAGACTGGCCGGCCTGCGGATGGAGTCAAAGGGGTGGCGGTGCTCGGCGATGGTCGGCCGGCCGGGCAGGATCTCGGTCAGCTTGCCCACGATCTGCTCGGGCCGCATGTGGCTGCCGGGCGTCATGTCGAGCATGTTGGCGTAGCGGTAGAGGTGGTCGAAGTCCTCCAGCAGGGCGAATTCATAGGCCTGGCGCATATAAGGATCGGGCTCGTTGCGGGCGCACCAGGCGGTCAGGTCCACGGCCACCTGCTCGTAGCCGAGCGTGTTTTCCAGGGTGGACTCGTTGCCCGGAACCAGGCCGTTGACCGCCTTTTGCTGCTGCTGCTCGACCCGGCGGGTCAGGGCAATGGCCTGGAGCAGTTCGTGGTTGTCGACCATGCGGGCCAGGTTGTGCTTGAACAGGGCCGCGTCCACCTCGATGCCGTTCATCATGATGATGCGGCAGCGGGTAAAGGGGTGCACCTCTTCCTTTTTGTATTGCAGGCTGGTCAGGTCCGTCCAGTTGCGAAACTGCTTTTCCAGGGGCATGCCCTTTTCCTGCAAGGGGTTAAACGACCTGTCGGCTTTGGGCTTGGCCAAGGGGGGCGGCTTGCCGGCCAGGGTGGCCCCTTCCTGGGCATAAGCCGGCCGGGCAAGACCCAACAAATGGCCAAGGCCTTCCGCCAGGGCCGCTCCGCTCAGACGATCGCGCCGTTTCATGAAATCCGTCAGTTTACGCATGATGCTGCTCCTTTTCCTTGCGGTTGAGGGAAGCCGGCCTGTTCCATGGGGCGTGGCGGCCGCCGCGCCCGGGAAAAACCGCCGGAACATCCCGAATCAATCCCGCAACAGGACCGATAGGGATGTGGCCCTATTCGAACCTCGGCCATACACTACTTTCAAAGTTTGGAGCAACAAAAAAAGCAACTTTGACGAAAAGGACGCACTTCCCAGGCAAAAGAGGACGTTACAGTTCCCATAATCCAATTTTATAGCAGCGCCTGAAAAAGGATACGAACGATACATATAGAGATTTCCGCAAAAGCTCTGACCGGCTTATAGTCATATTCCGCAGCCATGTCCTGGCCACATCAGACAAGCTTTGGAGAGATATAGATCGAAACAGCGAAGTACGGCATGTGCCGTTCCAGGGGAGAAAACGGGACTAAGCCTGACCCGATATCCGAGGCCAGCCGGCCCGAAGGCCAGGCCAGGCAGAGGCATGCCTTTTTCGATAGAAGGAGGCCGGTCCACCGCCGCCGGCTGCCGGGATGCGGCTACGGCTGGCCGTCAGTCACCGACCGCATTGGCAAGAACAAGGAGGAAACATTTCAATGCCTGGGATGGGCCGCGAAAAAATCCAGCAGGAGCTGGGCGGCCGCGAATCCCTGGTAGGGCTTGTCGCCGTAGCGCGACAGGCGCGAGCCGCCCGGCCAGGCGTGGCCGCCGCCCTCGATGGTCACGGCCGCCACGGACGTGCCGTCCCGGCAGCCTTCGTAATGCTCGAACAGGGCCGCTTCCCGCCGCTCCCGGGCCGATTCGGCCGGGCAGGCGTCGGCATCGGCCCAAAACCGCACCGTGGCCGCAAAAGGCTGGTCCATGCGGGATGGCTGATACGGCGACTGGGACGGGCCGCCCTCGTACCGGACATGCCTGTCCGCCGTACCGTGCACGGCCAGCACCGACACCGGCCGCGCCGGCCGGCACGCGCCGGGCGGCATGGCCCCGGACACCACGCCGATGCCGGCCACCAGGTCGGAGAGTTCGCAGGCCGCCCGGTAGGCCAGCATGCCGCCGTTGGAAAATCCGGACAGGTACACCCGGCTGGGGTCCACGCGGTAGCGGGCCACCAGGGCGCCGATGAGCTCGCGCAGATAGCCCACGTCGTCCACGCCCGTCTCGGCCGCAAATCCGCAGCAATACCCGGCGTTCCAGGTCAGCACCCGGTGCTTGAGCTCGCCCGTGCCGTCGGGAAAGACCGCCAGAAAGCCGTGGGCCGCGGCAGCCTGGCGCACGCCGCTTCGGGCCGCCCCGACTCTGGCGTCCGAGCCGCCGCCGTGCAGGTGGATGACTGCCGGTCGCAGCCTGGAACCGCGGCCAGGCGGGACAAAGACCAGGGCCTCGCGTTCCAGGCCGCCGTGGACCAAGCGCAGGGTTTCCCCGCTTGGACGCCCGGGCTGGCCCAGGGCCGGGACCGCGAGGCACAGCAGGCAGGCGGCCAGGGTCGCCCCCAGCCAGGCGTGGCGCGTCATTTTTCGGAAAAGGGGGCGTTCTGGCCCGATGCCTTCCCCGGGGCGTTTTGGGCCTGGCGCAGGGACTGGTTTTCCCGGGTCAGTTCCGCAACCCGCCGCTCCAGCTCCTGCGGCGCGATCCGGCCAGGGCCGAACCGGCCATGGCCAGATCGCGCCGCAGGGCCGAGGCGTCCAGGTTGGCCCGGGTCAGCCGGTCGTGCACCACGTCGTTGAAAACTTCCTCGAACAGCCGGCTGCCGCGCCGGCGCGTCTCGGCCGGCAGGCGGTCCAGGAGCGACAGGTCGATGGCGAAACAGGCCACGTCCGTGACCGCCACCACCGAGGCGTTGCGCGGCCGGCCCTTCAGCGGCCCCATCTCGCCGAAGACTTCGCCGTAACGCGACAGCACGGCCACCTCGGCCTCCTGGGACAGCACCCGCACCGTGCCGGACACCAGATAGAACACCCAACTGTCGAATTCGCCCTCACGAATGATGGTTTCCCCGGGTCGGTACTCCCGAAAGCGAAACAGCCCCTCACCGGTCAAAAGCTCCCGGATGTCCGCCTCGGCAACGTCCCGAAAGGCCGGCATCCGCCGCAAGAGGCCCAGCACCCGGTCCGAAATCACAATATTGCGCTCGTCCATGCCCTGCCCTTCCCTGTCGCGGATTCCCTCCTGACCTATCCCAAGCTTGGCCGATGCGCCAGAGTTTCGCGGGCAGGCATTTTCCAAAGATGGCCGCGCCTCTCTCATTGCAGCGCCACATCCTTGATGCGGCCGTCCAGGGACGCGGCCAAAGGCGAATGCGCCTTGACGTAATTCGCCGCCACATCGGCCATGTCCAGGCCGTCGGCCGTAACATCGCGGCCTTTCCGGCCAAAGATCGCATACCCGTCGCCGCCGCGAAACATGAAATCATTGATGGCCATGGTGTAGGATGCATCCGGGTCCAGAGGCGAAAACGCGCCCTTGGCGTCGGCCACCTCCACGGAGACCAGCCGCTGTCCGGCCGGCCGTCTGGAGTCGTAGACATAGCGCAGGCCGGCCGCTTGCAGGAACCGGCCGCTGCCTTCGTGCAGGCCCAGGGCGGACAGGCCGTGCTCCAGCGCGGCCCGCAGGTCCGCGCCGGAAAGGGTCAGCACCACGAGCGTATTGGGAAACGGATAGGCCGTGAGCACATCGCCCAGGGTCACGTCCCCGGCCGCCAGGCCGGCCCGGACGCCGCCGCCGTTGGCCAGGGCGGCCACGGCCCCGAAACGCCTGCCCGCCGCCAGCATGGCCTCGGCCAGCACGTCCCCAGCCGCGCATTCCTCCTGCCGACACATGGCCGCGCCCAGGGCCGCTTCGGCCCGGCCCAGGACCGTGGCCCGAAACGCGGCCAAGGGCTTGGCGAACCGCTCCACCTCGGCCGTGGTGGCCGGGTCCTCGGGCATGGACGCGTCCAGGCGCACGGGATTGCCGTCAAAGCGCACCGGCCGGCCGGCCCCGTCGAAATCCACGTGCAGCACGCCCAGGTAGCGGCCCCAGTATCCGGCCGTGACAATGAGCGTCTGTCCGCCGTCCGGGCCTTGGATGACCAGGGGGCACGGCCCCACGGCCTCGGGGTTGTCGTTGGCCAGCAGCACGTGGCTGTGCCCGCCCACGATGACGTCGATGCCGGCCACGGACGCAGCCAGCTTCTTGTCGCCCGTGATGCCGACGTGGCTGAGGACGATGATGATGTCCACGCCCTGGCCGCGAAGGCTGTCCACGGCCGCCTGGATGGCGGGCAGGAGCGCGGGGAAGGCAACGTCCGGCCCCGGGCTCGACAGTTGGGCCGCCTTGGGCTGGGTGGCCCCGATGATGCCGATTTTGCGGCCGCCCACTTCCCGCACCACGTACGGGGCGACCAGGCCTTGCAGCTCGGGCGAACGGGCCACGTCCACGTTGGCCGCCAGTACCGGGAAGCGCAGGGCCTTGATGAAGGCGGCCAGGGTGGCCGGGCCGTCGTCGAACTCGTGGTTGCCGAGCGCCATGGCGTCGTAGCCCAGGCGGTCCATGAAAAAGGCGCAGGCCTCACCCTTGTATTTGGTGAAAAAAAGCGTGCCCTGGAACTGGTCCCCGGCGTCCAGGAGCAGGCTGTTGCCGCCCTTGGCCCGCTCCCGGGCCACGGCCGCGGCCAGCCTGGCCGCGCCGCCCTGGCACTGGCCGGCCGCATCTTTGGACTGGCCGCACGCGTCCTTCTGGGCCTGATCGCAAAATGCGCCCAGGTTGTCGAACGGGGCCAGGTGGGCGTGGATGTCGTTGGTGTGCAGGATGGTCAGGGAAAAATCCCCGCCAGCCAGGGCCGCCCCGGACATCACGGACACGAATATCCAGACGACCAGCCCCAGCCACAGCCTCAGTCCGAAACGGCGTGCGCGACCCATGCGACTCTCCTTGGTGCTTTTACACTGAAATTTATTTCAAAACTCGGCCGGGCATAAGCCCGATCGCACAAGGCAAAGCCTTTTCCCGTCACCCCGGCGAAAGCCGGGGGCCAGGATGACGGACGGCTTTTGGCCTTCGCCGGAACGGCGAACAAAAGAACCAATCATTATCGTGTGTTGTCCAAAGGAAGCCAACAGAGCCTCTGGAAAGAAATTCTAGCCCAGACCCGGCCAAAAGGACAACCGACGAAACCCCTTGACAAGTGGGTCGATTTCGAATTTTTTCCTTAGCCACAGGAGATATCAAGAATGATCGACGAAATTGACCGCCGCATTTTGATGATCCTTCAGAACAACGCCCGCACGTCCAATGCCGACATTGCCCGGGCCGTGGGCATGGCCCCCTCGGCCGTGCTGGAGCGAGTGCGCAAGCTCGAGCGCAAGGGCGTAGTCACCGGCTACGAGGCCCGCATCGACCCCGCTGCCGTGGATTTGAACCTCACGGCCTTTACTTTCGTCAAGACCGAGGAGCCGGTGGGGGCCATCGACACCGGCCAGCAACTGGCCGGGGTTCCGGGCGTGCAGGAGGTCCATTACGTGGCCGGCACGGCCGCCTATTTGATCAAGGTCCGGGCTCCGGACACCCGCTCCCTGGCCGAACTGCTCAAGGTCATCGGCCGGCTGTCCACGGTGCGCGACACCAACACCACCGTGGTTTTGCAAACCGTCAAGGAAACCGGGGCCCTGCCCCTGTCCGCCACCACCGATTCAGGAGACGCGCAATGAACGCCAACCTCGACGACGCCATCCGCCAGCGCGGCAAGGCCTTTTTCGCCAGCATCCGGGGCGAGTCGCCCTCCATTTTCAACAAGGGCTTCTGGACCGGCAAGGTCATGGACTGGGCCATGCAAAACGAGGCCTTCAAGGTCCAGCTGTTCCGGTTCGTGGACGTGTTGCCGTATCTGACCACCTCGGAGACGCTCACGCGCCACATCGAGGAGTATTTCACAGGCCAGGGGGCCGGCGACATCCCGGCCGTGCTCAAATGGGGCGCGGAAAAATCCGGCATGTTCGGCGGCGTGGCCGCCAAGCTCATGTCCAAGGCCATCCGCTCCAACATCGAGGGCATGGCCCGGCAGTTCATCGTGGGCGAAACCACCAAGGAAGCGGTCAAGAACCTCAATAAAATCCGAAAGGACGGCTTTGCCTTCACCGTGGACCTCCTGGGCGAGGCCACGGTGTCCGAGGCCGAGTCCGACGCCTACCGCGACGGCTACCTGGAAGTCCTGGCCGCCCTGGCCAGGGAGCAGGCCTCGTGGAAGCCCCTGGGTGCGGGCGCGGATGGCCTGGACTGGGGCAGCGCGCCCAAGGTCAATGCCTCGATCAAGCCCTCGGCCCTTTTTTCCCAGGCCAAGCCCATGGATTTTACGGGCTCGGTGGAAGGCATCCTGGACCGCATGCGGCCGGTCTACCGCCAGATCAAGGCCATGGGCGGGGCGCTTTGCATCGACATGGAGCAGCTCAAGTACAAGGACATCACCATCGAGCTCTTCAAGCGCCTGCGCTCGGAACCCGAGTTTCGCGACTATCCGCACCTGTCCATCGTGCTCCAGGCCTATCTCAAGGACACCGAGCGCGACGCCAAGGAGCTCATCGCCTGGGGCCGGGCCCAGGGCCTGCCGTTTGGCCTGCGCCTGGTCAAGGGCGCCTACTGGGACTACGAGACCGTGGTGGCCAAGCAGATGGGCTGGCCCGTGCCGGTCTGGACCCGCAAGCCCGAATCCGACCTGGCCCATGAGCGCATTGCCCGCCTGCTCCTGGAAAATAGCGATCTGGTCTATTTCCAGTGCGCCTCCCACAACATCCGCACCCTATCGAACGTCATGGAAACGGCCGCGAGCCTGAACGTGCCCGAGAGCCGCTACGAATTCCAGGCCCTTTACGGCATGGCCGAGCCCGTGCGCAAGGGACTGCTCAAGGTGGCCGGCCGGGTGCGGCTCTATTGCCCCTACGGCGACCTGCTGCCGGGCATGGCCTATCTGGTGCGCCGGCTCCTGGAAAATACGGCCAACGAATCCTTTCTGCGCCAGAGCTTTGCCGAAGGCGAGGCCGAGGACATCCTGCTGGAAAATCCCGAGATGATCCTGGACCGGGAAGAGGCCCGGCATCCGGCCAAAACCGACGCCACCCCGGTCATCGACGGCCTGACCGCCTTCCGGGACGAGCCTGTGGCCGATTTCACCATACCCGAGCTGCGCGCCGCCTTCCCGGCCGCCATTGCCGCGTTGCGCGCCCAGGCCGGCCGCACTCTGCCGCTTTTCATCGGCGGCAAGGACGTGACCACCGGGGATCTCATCCCCACGGTCAACCCGGCCGATCCGTCCGAAGTGCTGGCCCGGGTCTGCCAGGCCGGCACGGCCGAGGTGGACGCGGCCATTGCCGCCGCGGACGCGGCCTTTGCCGCCTGGCGCGACACTCCGGCCCGGGAGCGGGCCAATGTGCTGCTTGGGGCCGCGGCCATCGCCCGGGAGCGCATCGTGGCCCTGTCCGCGGCCCAGGTGCTGGAAGTGGGCAAGCAGTGGGACCAGGCCTACAACGACGTGGGCGAGGCCATCGACTTCCTGGAATACTACGCCCGGGAGGCCGTGCGCCTGGGTGCGCCCCGGCGCATGGGCCGCGAGCCGGGCGAGAAAAACCACCTTTTCTACGAGCCCAAGGGGCTTTGCGCGGTCATCGCGCCCTGGAACTTTCCGCTGGCCATCTCCTGCGGCATGTCCGCCGCCGCCATCGCAGCCGGTAACTGCGTCATCTACAAGCCCTCCAGCCTGTCCTCGCTGGTGGGCCACGGCCTGGTGGACATCTTCAAGGAGGCTGGGCTCCCGGACGGCGTGTTCAACTTCTGCCCGGGCCGGGGCTCGGTCATGGGCGATCACCTGGTCGAGCATCCCAAGATCAGCTGCATCGCCTTTACCGGGTCCATGGAAACCGGGCTTCGCATCATGGAAAAGGCGGCCAAGGTCCGGCCCGGCCAGGTCAACTGCAAGCGGGTCATCGCCGAGATGGGCGGCAAGAACGCCATTGTCATCGACGACGACGCGGACCTGGACGAGGCCGTGCTGGCGGTTGTGTATTCGGCCTTCGGCTTCCAAGGCCAGAAGTGCTCGGCCTGCTCCCGGGTCATCGTGGTGGAGACCATTTACGACCGATTCCTCAGCCGCCTGACCGCAGCCTGCCAGTCCCTTCGCATCGGCCCGGCCGAGGACCCGGCCAATGCCATGGGGCCGGTGGTGGACCCGGGCCAGCAAAAAAAGGTCGAGGAATATGCGGCCATTGCCAGAAGCGAAGGCCGTATCGTGGTCGAGCGCCGGGTCGAGGGCCAGGGCTACTACGCGCCGCTTATCGTGGCGGAAGGGATTGCGCCCGAACACCGGCTGGCCCAGGAAGAGGTCTTCGGCCCGATCCTGGCCGTCATGAAGGCCAAGGATTTCGACGAAGCCCTGGCCATGGCCAACAATTCGCGCTTTGCTCTGACCGGCGGCGTCTTCTCCCGCAGCCCGCGCCATCTGGAGCAGGCCAAGCGGGAATTTCGCGTGGGCAACCTGTACCTCAACCGCAACATCGTAGGCGCCATGGTCGGCCGCCAGCCCTTCGGCGGCGCGCGCATGTCCGGCGTGGGCTCCAAGGCCGGCGGCCCGGATTATTTGCTCCAGTTCATGGACCCGCGCGTGGTCACGGAAAACACGATCCGGCGCGGGTTTACGCCCATTGATGCAGACGACGAATGGATTGAGTAACGGGGGGGAACGCCTCCGGCGGCCAGGAGGGGCCTTGGCCCCTCCTGGACCACCCCGAAAGGATGATCCGACTCATCCCATTGTCTTGCCTAACCGGTTGACGTATATTTTATTCATGCGCCAGCCGAAGCAATCCGCCCCTCCCGAATCCGCTAACAATTCCTCTGAACAGGTGGAGATCATTCACCTTTCGACGGAAGATCAACGCCGTATTGCGGAAGCGATCTTGAACCCGCCGGAGCCGGCTCCGGCGTTGGTGAGGGCATTCAAATATCACCGCAAAATCGTGTATAATTAAAACAAAGTTTCTTCATTAATTTATTCCGAATAATTATAATTATTATCTCTTTTGGATTCTCTGCACCCCCAACCCCGCCAAGATCAGCACCAATCCCACCACCGTGGACGGCAAAATCCTCTCCCCCACGAAGACGTGGATCAGCACCAGGGATAAAAAGGGCGACAGGAAGATCAGGTTGGCCACCTTGGCGGCATTGGCAGCCAGTTTGAGCGCCGTGAGCCAGGTAACGAAGGCCAGCCCCATTTCGAAGACGCCGACGTAGGCCGCGCCGGCGATTCCCGGCAGCGTGGCCGGGAAGGGGTCGGAGAAGACCAGCGTGGCCGTAAACGTGAGCGGCAGGCTGCAAAGGAAATTGGCCAAAAGCCCGGCCACCGGGTCGCGGTCGTCCTTGGCTCCCAAAATCCAATAGAGCGCCCACACCACCGTGGACACCAGGGCCAAAGCCACGCCGAGCGGGCTGGCGAAATGCAGGCCCGTCACGTCGCCGTGGGTGGAAATCACCACCACGCCCGAATAGCTGACCAGGATGGCGATGCCGTCGCGCGCGGTCAGGCGCTGGCCCAGCAGCGGCACGGCCAGAAGCGTGAGCGTTATGGCCCAGGTGTAATTGAGGGGCTGGGCCTCCTGGGCCGGCAGCAGAGCATAGGCTTGAAACAGGATCACGTAATACAAAAACGGATTGAGCGCCCCCAAAAGCACGGACCGGCCCCATTGGCGGCGGTCCATGGCCCGCAACAGCCCAAGCCTCCCCCGGCCGGCCAGCACGCCGGCCAACACCAAACACGAGGCCAGGCTGGCGTAAAAAAGCAGTTGCAGGGGATCGAGATGGGCTAGGGACAGCTTGAAGGCCGAGGCCACGGTGGACCACATGGCTACCGTGGCCAGGCCGTACAGGGTGGCTTTTTTCTGGTCGGGCATGGAGCATCCTTGGCGAATCCAAGCGGCCATACCGCCGGCGGCTGCAAAAATCCATGGCGTTTGACCGGATGCTGTTGACAAGCCGCCAAAAGACCGTATTGTCCCGTTTTGGCATTCCATCGGCCAAGAGGTTATGTCTTTGCGGCGCGGTTTCGCTGCACACCCGCCGCCTTCCTTCCGGACGCTCTCCCCGCCGATAGGCCAACTGGCCCCGATCTTCCGATCCTGACGCGGCCCGCAGCTTCCGTTTCTCGATTCGCCGATCGCCGCCGCGCGCACCGTTGCCGCGCGGCATCACCCTTGCCAAAGGATATCCTTTTGACTTTCGATTCTTTTTGTCTCCATCCGACCATTGCCGCCAACGTCAAACGCATGGGCTACGAAACCCCAACGCCCATTCAGGCCGAGGCCATTCCCCACGTGGCCGACGGCCGCGACCTCATGGGCCTGGCCCAGACGGGCACGGGCAAGACGGCCGCCTTTTTGCTGCCCATCCTGCACCGCCTCATGACCACCACCCCGGCCAAGCGCGGCGTGCGCGCCCTGATTCTGGCCCCCACCCGGGAGCTGGCCGAACAGATTTACCGGGCCGCCCTGGACCTCGGGCGCGGCACGCGGCTGCGTTCCACGGTCATCTACGGCGGCGTGGGCATGTTCCCCCAGACCCGGGCCCTGCGCCAGGGCGTGGACATCGTGGTGGCCTGCCCGGGCCGGCTGCTGGACCACATGGGCCAGGGCAACGTGCGCTTCGACGCCCTGGAGACCCTGGTCCTGGACGAAGCCGACCACATGTTCGACATGGGCTTTCTGCCGGACCTGCGCCGCATCCTGTCGGCCCTGCCCGAGACGCGCCAGACGCTGCTGTTTTCGGCCACCATGCCCCCGGCCATTGCCGGGCTGGCCGGCGAGACGCTGCGCGACCCGGTCACGGTGCGCATCGGCCACCTGGCCCCGCCGGCCACGGTGGAGCACGCCATCTACCCCGTGTCCCACACGCGCAAGGCTCCGCTACTGCTGCACCTGCTGGACGAGGCGGCCGGCGATTCGGTGATCGTGTTCACCCGCACCAAGCACCGGGCCAAGAACCTGGCCCAGCAGCTGTGTCGGGCCGGGCACAAGGCCACCTGCCTGCAGGGCAACCTGTCCCAGCGCCAGCGCCAGATCGCCATGGATGGCTTTCGTCGCGGCACCTACCAGGTGCTGGTGGCCACGGACATCGCCGCCCGGGGCATTGACGTGTCCCAGGTGGCGCATGTGGTCAATTTCGACATCCCGGACACGGCCGAGGCTTACACCCACCGCATCGGCCGCACCGGCCGGGCCGAGCGTGATGGCCAGGCCCACACCTTTGTCACAGGCGAGGACATGGGCATGGTGCGGGCCATCGAGTCGCACATGAAAAAGCCCCTGCCGCGCCGCCAGGTGGAAGGCTTCGAGCCCGATCCCTCGGAATTCCGGCGTCCGGCTCCCCAGCCGTCCCGGGGCCGCTCCCAGGGCGACCGGCCCTACGGCAACCGCCCGGCCGGCGGTCGTCCGGCTGGCGGCAACCGGCCGCGTTCGGGCCAGTACCAGGGCAGCCGCTCGACCTTCGGCCTTGCCCCCGAGCGCGCCGAGCGCCGCGACGCCAGCGAAGGCCGCGCCCCCACCCCCCAGCGCCCCCGCCGGCCCATGCACGAACAACGCGAAGGCGCTTCCGCCGCCTAGCCGCGACGATCATTGAAACGACGAAAGCCGTCCTGGACCAAGGTCCGGGGCGGCTTTTTCGTTTGGGCGGCGCTTCGGTCAGATGGTGTTCAAAAAAATTTCTCGTTCAGGATTTCTGAACATGAGGGAAACTTGAACATTGGCTTGATTGCGCCTGTTTCCAAGAGGAAAATCGGCATCCCGGGAGGATGCTAGGCAACGCCCAAATGCTGGAGAATCAGTTGCTGGATGCGCAGGGACGCGGCAAAGGCCTGACGGCCATCTTCCTCGTCAGGCTCATACGTTTCGTCGGGATACCTGGACGTGGTGCCATAGTATGTCAACCGCCGGCAATCGGCTTCCAGCACGCCCAGGGCTGGCTCCGCCTCAACGCAAAGCGCGAGAAGCGCTACCAGGTCATGGCTACGTGGCGCTAGCTTTCCGCAAGAAACCAGAAAGGCTTTAAGATGCTTTTCCGCCGCCTGCTGGGCGTGGAAGCAGACCGTATCCCACGGAACCTGCGCGGCATAAAGGTTGTTTCGGATATTGAGGAGATCGTTTTCGGCCTTGGCGAGCCACAGGCGGAACACATCCTTAGCCTCGTTCATACAGCACTTCGCCTTCGGCCTCGATGCGCGAAACCAGGGAGCCCGGGATGCGCTCCAGACGCCGCGCCTCTTCCGGCGTATATACGAGCACGTCAAGGGACCACTTGCGGAGCCCGAAAAGCGCGCTTACGGCTGCCGCCCGATCCGGCGGGCGCAGGCTCGTTTCCATTTCCACATAGAGGTCGAGGTCGCTGTCCGGCCGGGCCTCGCCCCGGGCGTGACTGCCGAAAAGAATCAGCCGGCGCGGATGCAAGGCCCGGGTGATGGTTTCGGCAATGGTTTGAATATGGGCGCGGTCCATGGTTCGATCCTGGCTTGGATAACAAGTAGCCGCAAGCCGAAGAGAGGGCAACAGCCGTATACAGCTTAACGGCCGCGCGGTTAAAGCCCTGGCCGAACCGTCACGCCGCGATTTACGCCAAAGCCTCCCTGGCCAGCCCGGGATAGGCCTGCAAGGCCAGAAGCAGCCGGGCCATGTCCCGGCCGAGGTCGTGCATGGCGCGCAGGCCCTCGGCGTCGTTTTCGACCTCGCCGATTTCGCGGCCCACGCCGAGATTCCAGTAGCTGGAACCCGGCACGAACATGCGTGAGGCCAGAAGCAGATGGTTCATGGTGTCCAGGGCATGGATGGCCCCGGCCCGGCGCACGGCGGCCAGGGACGCGCCCACCTTGCCGGCCAGCAGCATGCCGTTGGCCCGGGTCACGAACCCGGCCCGGTCGATGAAGGCCTTCATTTCCGAGGTCACGTCGCCGAAATAGGTGGGCGAGGCCAGGATCAGGCCATCGGCGGCCAGGACCGCCTCCAGCCAATCATTGAGGGGGTCGTTTTCGATGACGCAGCGCTTGTCCTTGTTCTTCCAGCACGTGTAGCAGGCCCTGCACCCGGCGATCCGCCGCCCGCCGATCTGGATCCTCTCGGTCCCGATACCGGCGGCCTGCAACTCCTCGAACACGTGCCCGATCAGAATGGATGTGTTGCCGCCCTTTCGGGGACTGCCGTTGATGGCGATGACGTGCATATCGGCTTCTTTTATACCTCTTGCGGGAGGTATATTCTAAAAGCAAACAATCATTTCATTTTTATTTCTGGGCTGGTTTTATATCTAACATCACACTAAATCTACACTACCCAGCTCTATTTTCTAGAATACAAATACTTAAACCAACAATCCACTATAAATATCTCCAAAGAATAAACAAAATACACTACAGGGAATAAAAGTGATTTTTGTCTGTAGATGTTTAACTGCAGAAATAGTTCTTGTTGTAATAATGGCTGAAGCCAATTTGTGCCTACCACAAAAATACTGCACATTGGCTAAATCATTAAAACTCTCTACGACCCTGTCAGACCATTTGATTTCGACAACCTGGATGGGCTTCATATTTACTTTATCTGAAAAAATCAGGTCTACTTCACCATTTTTCCAGCGGGCATATGAATGAATATCCATCATTTCTGGAGAATGCAGAATTTGACTGATAATTGCAGTTTCGACAAGTGGCGGCAACTCCGGCGCATCTTGATTTGTTATTGGCGCAAAAAGTGCTGCCCGCATTGAAGGATTGGCAAGATAGACTTTAAAGCTACGCTCTCTTTGGAATCTATTACAATTGTCATCTATTCTTCGCAGTTTAATAATCAAAAAAGCTGCTTCCAAATATTCTAAATATCTTTTAATTGTATTTTTTGCTACTCCAGCACTTTGCGAGAGGCCATCCAACGAAATTTCCTGGCCAGACTGAAAGGCGATAGTTGTAAACAGCCTATTAAGCTCTTGAATGTCATTTATACCATACAAGCTCGGCAAGTCTCTAAGCAACACTTTGTCAATGATATCACTGCGTATAAATCGTCCTGGATCAGAACGAATTGTATCGGAAAAAACCGCCTCTGGGTATCCTCCATAATTTATGTAGTCTATAAAATCCTTATTAAGCAATTCGATATCTTCAATTGCATTAGACATAGCTGTCTTAATTTCACCTTTGTACCTACTCACCGGACGATCTATAAAAGTTAGATACTCAGAGAATGTAAGTGGAGGCAGCATAAAGTCTGTAAAACGCCCTGCGCCAGATTCACTACTCTTCAATCGCAGCGCAGCAGCCGCAGAACCTGACGCTATAAACCTAATATTTGAATATGTATCAACCAAAACTTTCAGATGCCTCTCCCAATCTTTTAAGTATTGAATTTCATCATAAAACACATAAGCAGGCATTGCCGAATCTAGATTTACTCTTTCTATAGCAAGCGAGAGGAGATTTTCCAGTGATAGACCAGTATAAGTTGGAGTATCAACGGAAGCATACAATATTTGCGACCTATTAACACCTAATTCTATAAGCCTCTCAATGCTTTGTTGCAAAATTACTGTTTTCCCAACTCGGCGTGGCCCCATTAAAATAAGAGCCCTCTTTACACTTAAATCTGTTATGAGCTTAAAAAATCTTTCAAAGTAAAGCCGATAAGGTAAATTTTGAAATTGCTTATGAGTCGTCCCACCTTGAGCCCACCATGGATTATCTATTTCAAGCCTAGAAACAACTTCCTTAGAAGGGATATTGCTGACTAAAAGCTTTGCCATTGTTTTGCCTTTTTAGCTTTTGCAAAATAAGATCACACTTGTGACCTTATTTGTCAAACCAAAAAATATTAATACATTTCGATATATTATATATACCAGCTAGTTGTACTCGCTCTCTACGCGCAATCCCCACAGGGTGTCACAACGATTAAGATCATCAAATTATACAAAAAGTGCTTTTTAAAATTTAACAAAAAAAATCAACATGTTAAATAGGAAAAATAAGCGGCATTGGCCTGTGGAGGCCTATAAATAAACAGGGCGGGAGCCCTCGCCCCCGCCCTTCTCTTTCCTTTCCGCACCTCGTGCGGCCTAGCAAATCTCCCCATACGTCAGCCGGTCTTTATACTCCGCCTGTTTGCCCTTGTTCCACAGAGACACCGGGCGGTAGTAGCCGACGATGCGCGTGAACACTTCCGAGGGTGCGCCGCAGTGGGGACATTGGTGGTGTTCGCCTTTGATGTAGCCGTGGGTCTTGCACACCGAGAAGGTGGGCGTGATCGACAGGTACGGAATCTTGGTCATGGTGAAGGCCTTGACGATGAAGCTCTTGAGCGCCTCGGTGTCGGCCACGGCCTCGCCGAGATAGGTGTGGAACACCGTGCCGCCGGTATAAAGCGGCTGCAATTTGTTTTGGTGCTCCAGGGCGTAGAACACGTCGCGGGAAATGCCTACCGGCAGGGTGGTGGAGTTGGTGTAGTACGGCGTGCCGTTGCCGGACGCCTTGATGTCCGCGTAAAGGGCCTTATCGATCTTGGCCAGGCGGTAGCTCGTGCCCTCGGCCGGCGTGGCCTCCAGGTTGTAGAGGTTGCCGGTCTCTTCCTGGAAGCGCGAAGTGATCTCGCGCAAGTGGTTGAGCGTGCGGGTCATGAGCCGCAAGCCAGCGTCGGTCTCGATGCCCTTGCCCAGCAGGTTCATGCAGGCTTCGTGGCCGCCAACCAGGCCGATGGTGGAGAAATGGCCCTTGAAGCCGTTTTTGAGGTAGCGCCTCGTCCAGGGGAAAAGACCGCGCTCCAGGTTGTCGCTGATCATCTTGCGCTTAAATTCCAGGGCCACCTTGGCCAGCTCGGCATACTCGGCCACCAGGTCCAGGAAATCCTCCTCGCCCTGGGCCAAAAAGGCCAGCTTGGGGAGGTTGAGCGTCACCACGCCCACGGAACCGGTCAGGTCGCCGGCCCCGAACAGCCCGCCCACCTTGTTGCGCAGCTCGCGCAAATCCATCTGGAGCCGGCAGCACATGGAGCGCACGTCCTCGGGGGAGAGGTCGGAATTGATGAAGTTCTGGAAATAGGGCGCGCCGTACTTGGCGGTCAGCTCCAGCAGCAGGGTGCCGATCTCGGAATCCCAGGGAAAATCGGCCGTGATGTTGTAGGTGGGGATGGGAAAGGAGAAGATGCGGCCGTGGTAGTCGCCCTCGGCCATGACCTCCAGGAAGGCCTTGTTGATCATCTCCATTTCCGGCCCGAAATCGCCGTAGCAGGCGTCCTGCATGACGCCGCCGATGATTACGCCCTCCTTGGCCAGATGCTTGGGCGGGGCCAGGTCGAAGGTCAGGTTGGTAAACGGGCTCTGCCCGCCCCAGCGCGAGGTGGTGTTCAGGTTGAACACGAACTTCTGCATGGCCTGGCGCACTTCGCGGTAGGACAGGTTGTCGTGGCGCACGAAGGGAGCCAGGTAGGTGTCCACGTTGTTGAAGGCCTGGGCTCCGGCCCATTCGTTTTGCAGCGTGCCCAGGAAGTTGACCATCTGGCCCAGGGCCGCGTCGAAGTGCTTGGCCGGGCCGGCGCAGGAGCGGCCTTCCAGGTTGAAGCCTTCCAGCAGCAGGTCGCGCAGGCTCCAGCCGGCGCAGTAGCCGGCCAGGCCGAACGACAGGTCGTGGATGTGGAAATAGCCGTGCTCGTGGGCGGCCCGGGCCTCCTCGGGATACTTCTCCAGGGCGTAGCGGGCCTGGACCGTGCCCGAGAGGTGCAGCATCAGGCCCTGGAAGGAATGGGTCATGTTGGCGTTTTCCGCCACCCGCCAGTCGGCCTTGGAAATGTAGTTGTCGATGACGTCGGCGATGTCCAGGAAGGCGGCCTTTTGCTCGCGAAGCTCCCGCCGCTTTTCCCGGTAGACGATGTAGCGCCGGGCCACGGCGTAGAGCCGCGACTCCATGAGCACGAGCTCCACCGCGTCCTGGACGGCCTCCTGCTCCGGGATGTCGCAATCGACGAGCTTACCTTCGACCTTATGCGCCAACCGCTTGGCCAAGAGCGGGTCCTGGATGCCGCTGGCCCGCAAGGCCTTGAGAATCGCCTGGGCGATGCGGTCCGTGGACCAGGTTTCCAGACACCCGTCGCGTTTGCGAATCTGCTTGGGCATGCCACCTCTCCTCTCCCTGGACTGGAACAGGTCTGAATGGTTGTACGGTAAACGAAACCCCGGACGGCAGGCCCTCCCGAATTATCCTGACGTCCGATTCCGCAAGCTCCGGGACCAGCGTGGTGCGAAAGGCGAATTGCCCGGGCCAATGCCGGGCCAGGGCAAACACCTCGCCCAGGCAGGCCGCTGCCGTCTCCGCGTCCACGCCCCCCCCCGTGACCAGCGGGTACTTGGCGAACGGCGCCTTGACGTCCACGGAAAAAAACGCGCCTGGATGGCAATCCAGCACCGCGGCCAAGACATCCGGCCGCAGGCCGTTGGAATCGATCTTGACCGCCGGCCCGTATCCGGCCAGTTCGGCCGCAAATTCGGGCAGCCCGGGCGTAAGCGTGGGTTCGCCGCCGGTGACGACCCAGCCGTCGACCCACCTGGCCCGGGAGGCCGCGAAACGGCGCACGGCCGCCTCGGCCAGGGGCGGCAGGGCGCCTGGCCGCCAGGCCAGGGCGGCATTGTGGCACTGAGGGCAGCGCAGGTTGCAGCCCCCGAAAAAAAGCACGGCGCTTAAGCGGCCGGGCCAGTCGCAAAGGGACATGGGCTCTATGCCGCGCACGAGGCCCCAGGCTGATGCAAAATTCATTTTGTCTCTAATAGCAATAGGATATAACAATGCAGCGCATTTCCGGCCGCTCCCCAACGGCCAGAGGCAGGACGCCCAAAGCGCCCCCTAGCCTGGGCAGTCATACGCCCGCCCCGATCGATTGCAAGGGGGGAAGAAATCCACAGCCTTTGGAGAAGCCCGGCAAGGCCGCGCCGCACCGGGCAATCCTGGGCCGGGATTTTTTTCCGGCCGCCGCGGCAGGGACGCTCCCTGTGTTCGGCCCGCATCGCATCCCTGAAACGTAGATCGATTTTTCCTTAAAAAACAACGAGATATTCGTTACGAACGCACGGTTGGGGGATGCAGCAGGACAGGCAGAACCATAAACGGCAGGCCCAGGCTGGAGAACCGCCGCTGCAGGGCCATGGTCACCTGGTTGTGCAGCAGTCTCGTAAAAAACGTATCCTTTTCCAGGATGATCTGGCCGCCGAAAAATACGGCTTTGGGATAGCGCCGGCTGATGTCCGGGACGAGCCTCAGGATTTCCTCCACCACGTCCATGCCCACGGCACACAGGGCCTCGGCCTGGTAGCCCCGCCGGGTCAGGATGTCCACGTAGCGGTCCAGGTCCCGGGCCATGTCGTCTTTAATGCGCGACAGTTCCGAGGGGTCGCTCAACACCCCGGCGTCGACCTGGCCGATCTGGACAAAGACGAAGCGGGCGAAGGTGGCGCCGAAAAGCCGGAACACGGACAGCAGGGAATGGATGCCGAGGCCGGAGAAACCGCCGACAAAGATGACGGCCGTGGACGCCAGCCTGTCATCCGGAGCCGGCGGCACGGGGCGGCGGGGAATGGGCCAGACCTCCTCGCGCTCGGGAGCCAGGACGTCGCGGAGCACGTTCAGTTCACGGACGCGGGTCCCGACCCGGTTGTAGTGCCGGCGCACAATGAGGGCCAGGGCCACCACCAGGCCGGTGAGCAGCATGGTGGCCCAGCCGCCTTCGTGGAATTTCACCAGGATCACGGTGACGAGGATAAAGGCGGTCAGCAAAAGCCCCAGGCCGTTTAGGCAAAGCCCCTTTTTCCAATGGGCGGCCCGGCCCCGCGCCAGCCACCAGTGGCGCACCATGCCGAGCTGGGACAGGACAAAGGTGACGAACACATTGATGCTGAAAAGCACGATGAGCAGTTTCACCGAACCCTCGGACACGAGCATGAGCCCCAGCCCGGCGCCGCCCATGAGCAGGATGCCGTTATAGGTGACCAGCCGGTCCGAGAGCAGGGCGAAGCGGGTCGGCAGCCAGCGGTCCAGGGCCATGTTGGCCAGCACCCGCGGGCCGTCCGAGAAGCCGGTCTGGGCGGCCACGAAAAGCAGCATGGCTTCGGCCAGCAAGGTGAGCCACACCAGGGCGCTGCCCAGGCCCGAGGGCCAGCCGGCGGTGATGGCCGCAAACAGCGTGGCGTTGAGGGTCTTGCCCGCCTGGGGCCGGACCTCGAAGAGCAGATAGCCGAACATGATGCCGACCACGAGCACGGCCAGGGACACGGCCATGTAGAGCATGACGCGCTTGCCGGTCTTTTCCCGAGGCGTCCGCAAAATGGGCAGGCCGTTGGACACGGCCTCGAGGCCGGTATAAGTGCCCGCGCCCAGGCTGTAGGCCCGAAGCGCCAGGAGCAGCATGCCGGCCAGGCCCAGCTCGGCGTGGGCGTCGCGGATGCCTGAGCCCACGCGGCCGAGCATGGCCGGCATGTCCTGGAAGTGGACGCTGAGGCCATAGCCGAGAAGCGCCGCATGGGTGGCCAGAAAGAGGATGAAGACCGGGGCCATGACCGTGACCGATTCCCTGACCCCGCGCAGGTTGAGCAGGATCAGGACCAGCACCCCGGCCACGGCCGCGGGCAGGCGGTAGGGCAGCCAGGCCGGCGGCAGGAAGCTGAAGACGGCGTCCGCGCCGCTGGCCACGGAGAGCGTTACGACCAGGACGTAGTCGACCAGAAGCGCGCAGCCCGAAACCATGCCCACCTTGGGGGACAGGAGCCTGGAGGCCACCAGGTAGCCGCCGCCCCCGGACGGGAAAAGCTCGATGATCTGGGAATAGGCGGCGCTGATGACGCAGATGGTCACGGCCGTGCCCAGGGCCACGAACACGGCCAGGGCGCTGTGTTGGCCGAGGGCCTCATAGGCCTCGGGCGGGCCGTAGCAGGACGAGGACAGGCCGTCGCCGCCCAGGGCCACCCAGGCGAAAAAGGCGGCCAGGGCCAGCTTGCGAAAGACCGAACGGTCGTTGGGGTCGAGCGGTTCGCCCAGCACCGCTTCCTTGACCTGTTGCAGCAGCGGCTTTGCATCGTCCCCGGACATGGCGGCTCCTTGACGCAAACCGCCCCAGGCAGGGAGCCTGGGGCTACGGGCCGAGTGTAACCAGGAAAAATACCTCAAGCAATGCGGCGGATCGCGGCGCACCCTGGCGGCGGATTTCCGGAACCTCAGGCCGTTGCCCCCCGGCCGGGCCTCGGATAGTCTTTGGCCATGAACCGACCCGGCTTTTCCTTTCTGGCCTGCCCGGACCCGGAGATCATCCGGGAGCGCGTGGATCGCCTGCTGGCCGCCTCGGGCCAGGACTTCGCCAAGGAGGTCTTCTGGGGGGACGAGGAGCTTGGCCCGGCCTTCTGGAACGCCCTGACCATCCAAAGCCTGCTTGGCGGCAAGCGGGCCGTGGTGCTGCGGCGGGCCGAGGCCTGCCCCGCGGATTTCTGGCCCAAGCTCGTCTCCGCCTTGCGCGGGGCCAATGACGCGGTCTGGCCGTTTTTTTGCCTGGAAGGCCCGTTTGACCGCAAGGGCCCGAAACTGCCCAAGGCCCTGACCGACCAGCCGTATTTCAAGGTGGCGGAAAAGCGGGGCTGGCTTTTCGTGTCGCCCGGGCTGTCCCGGCGGGACATGGGGCCGCGCCTGGCCGACTGGGCGGCCGGACGACGCCTGGCCTTTGCCCCGGGCGTGGCCGAGGCCCTGGCCGCCGCCCTGCCCCCGGACCTGGCCTTTGCCGACAACGAGCTGGCCAAGCTGGAGCTGGCCCTTTGCGACCGCACCGAGATCGAGATGTCGGACCTGGCCTTGCTGTCCTACCACGAGGGCATGGACGGGTTCGGCTTCCTGGACGCCTTGGCCAATCCCAAGGCCGCGCCGGACGTGTGGCGCGAAATTTTCGACAAGGAGCTGGCCGGGGAGGAGATGATCTTCCCGTTTCTGGGGCTTTTGCTCTACGAGGCCCGGATCATGTGGCGCCTTGCGGCCGGCGAGGCCGGGGACGTGCGCCTGCCGCCCTTTGTGCTGCGCAAAAAGGAGGCCATGGCCCGTCGCCTGGGCGCATCCGGCCTGGCCCGGCTTTTCGAGGCGGCGTTTATGGCCGAGGTGGGCATCAAGTCCGGCTCCAGGCGGCCGGACCAGGCCATGGAATTCCTGACAGCCGAACTTTTCCGGATTCTGGGGGGCCAGGGCGGCTCCTCAGGCTCGTTTTCCCGATAAAGGCAGCGCTTTAGGCCGGCAAAACGCCTCAAAGCGGCTCGGATAGACCCGGTTTTTCCCAAAAAGCCTTGCCCAGACCGACAAATATGCTTAACAAGAAAGAACGTCCGCACTACCTCGGCCACCGTCGCCGGCTCAAGGACCGGCTCATGGAAAACCCACGCACCCTGGCGGACTACGAGGTGCTGGAACTGCTTTTGGGCTACGTCAACGTGCGCCGCGACAACAAGCCCCTGGCCAAGGAGCTGTTGCAACGGTTCGGGAGTCTGCGGGGAACGCTTCTGGCCCGGATCAGCGAGCTGCGCGACACCCCGGGGTTCGGCCCCGGAGCCGAGGAGTTCCTGACCTTGTGGCGCGAAGCCTGGGCCCGGTTCCACGAGCAGCCGGTGCGGGACCGGGTGGTTTTGAACAGCCCCGAGATCGTGGCCGAGGTGGCCAAGGCCAGGCTCGGGACCGTGGAGCACGAGGAATTCTGGATGGCCCTGGTGGACAACAAAAACCGCCTCATCGGCTGGGAGCAGGTGAGCAAGGGCACGGTGGACCAGGCCGCGGTCTTCCCCCGGGAGGTTTTGGCCACCGCGCTGTTGCGCAAGGCCAGCGGCATCGTGCTGGTGCACAACCACCCCGGGGCCGACCCCAAGCCCTCGATCCAGGACGTGGAGTTCACCCGGCGCATCCGCAACGCGGCCCGGGAGATCGACATCCGGGTGCTGGACCATGTGGTGGTCACGGCCAACAGCTTTTTCAGCTTCCAGTCCGAAGGCATGTTGTAACCCCCAAGGAGGGACACATGACGCGCAGCCTGCATGCAACCGTGTCCGGCAAGGTCCAGGGCGTGTATTTCCGCGCCTGGGTTTTCGATCAGGCCCAGAGCCTGGGGCTTAAGGGCTGGGTCCGGAACCTTCAGGACGGGCAGGTGGAAATCCTGGCCCAGGGCGACGAGGAAGGGATGGCGGCCCTCAAGGAACGCCTGCCCCAGGGTTCGCCCCTGTCCCGGGTGGAGTCGGTCAAGGCGGACTTCATCGATTACGACAAGGCGTACACGAGCTTTGAAATGCGCGGCTAGGGCAGCGCCTTGAAAAACAGGACCCTGGATTAAAGAAGAAGCAATATATCGGCGCAGCGTATCTCGAAATCCGTTTCACCGGATTTCGAGGGCGCGATATGAGCCGGACCGGCCGCCATCCCGTTGCAGTCCGTTTTTCCGGGGCCGGTTCCGGCCGATTGCCTTTGGTTTTGTCACCACGCCGCTTCGCGGCCCAGAAGGAGTCGCCCATCATGGATAACGAATTCGACCCCAAATCGAGCCAGCCGGTTTCCGGAGCCGACGCGGCCCCGGAAGCCGACGACGGCCCGATGGCCGGCGAAGGCGAGGCCGAGGGCAAGGCCCAGCCCGACATCCCCTTGGAGCTGCCGGTCCTGCCCGTGCGCGACATCGTGGTCTTCAATTACATGATCCTGCCGCTGTTCGTGGGCCGGGAAAAATCCGTCCAGGCCGTGGACGCGGCCCTAAACGGCTCCCGCTACATCCTCATCCTGACCCAGAAGGACGAGAAGGTGGACGAGCCGGGCGAATCCGACCTCTACACGGTCGGCACCGTGGGCATGATCATGCGCATGCTCAAAATGCCCGACGGCCGCCTCAAGGTCCTGGTCCAGGGCCTGACCCGGGCCCGGGTGGACCGCTTCCTCCAGTCCGATCCCTTTCACATGGCCAAGGTGAGCCTCATCGAGGAGCGCGACGCCAAGGAAGTCACCCTGGAGCAGGAGGCCATGATGCGGGCCGCCAGGGAGCAGAGCGAAAAGATCCTGTCGCTTCGCGGCATTGCCTCGGCCGACATCATGGCCGTTTTAAACAGCGTCAACGAGCCCGGCCGCCTGGCCGACCTGGTGGCCTCCAACCTGCGCATGCGCGTGGAAGAGGCCCAGAAGATCCTGGAATGCGAAGACCCCATCGAGCGCATGCGCCTGGTCAACGAGCAGTTGGTCAAGGAAGCCGAGGTGGCGGCCATGCAGGCCAAGATCCAGAGCATGGCCAAGGAGGGCATGGACAAGGCCCAGAAGGATTTCTTCCTGCGCGAGCAGATGAAGGCCATCCGCCGGGAGCTGGGCGAGGCCGGCGAGGAGACCGAGGAGCTCGAAGAGCTCAAGGCCGCCCTGGAAAAGGCCGGCATGCCCAAGGAAGTCAAAAAGGAAGTCGACAAGCAGCTCAAGCGCCTGACCACCATGCACCCCGAATCCTCCGAGGCCGGGGTCATCCGCACCTATCTCGACTGGATGGTGGATTTGCCCTGGAAGCGGCTGTCCAAGGACCGCCTGGACATCAAGGAAGCCAAGCGCATCCTGGACGAGGACCACTTCGACCTGGAGCGGGTCAAGGAGCGCATCCTGGAATACCTGTCCGTGCGCAAGCTCAATCCGGCCATGAAAGGCCCGATCCTGTGCTTTGTCGGCCCGCCGGGCGTGGGCAAGACATCCCTTGGCCGCTCCATCGCCCGGGCCTTGGGCCGCAAGTTCGTGCGCCTGTCCCTGGGCGGCATGCGCGACGAGGCCGAGATCCGGGGGCACCGCCGCACGTACATCGGCTCCATGCCCGGCCGGGTCATCCAGAGCATCAAGCAGGCCGGCACCCGAAACCCGGTCATCATGCTGGACGAGATCGACAAGGTGGGCTCGGATTTCCGGGGCGACCCGTCCTCGGCCCTGCTCGAAGTCCTGGACCCGGAACAGAACTTCTCGTTTTCCGACCACTACCTGAACGTGCCCTTCGACCTGTCCAAGGTCATGTTCATCTGCACGGCCAACATGCTGGACACCATTCCGGCGGCCCTGCTCGACCGCATGGAGGTGATACGGCTGCCCGGCTACACCGAGCAGGAAAAGATCAAGATCGCCCGGCGCTACATCCTGCCCCGCCAGATCGAGGAGAACGGGCTGGCCGAGGGCGACGTGGCCATCTCCGACCAGGTGCTGTCCCAGGCCATCCGCAGCTACACCCGGGAAGCGGGACTGCGAAACCTGGAGCGCGAAGTGGGCTCCATCTGCCGCAAGCTGGCCCGGCGCAAGGCCGAGGGCGAGGCGCCGCCCTTCCGGGTCACGGTGGCTTCCCTGGACAAGCTGCTCGGGCCGGCGCGCTATCTGGAAGAGGAGCGGGAGGCCGAACTGCCGCCGGGCGTGGCCGTGGGCCTGGCCTGGACTCCGGTCGGCGGGGCCATCTTGCACATCGAGGCGGCCACCTTGCCGGGCAAGGGCCATTTGCAGCTGACGGGCAAGCTCGGCGACGTCATGAAGGAGTCGGCCCAGGCCGCGCTGACCTATGCCAAGTCCCGGGCCAAGGAGCTGGGCATTGCGCCCGAGGCCTTCGAGAAAAACGACATCCACATCCACGTGCCGGCCGGAGCCACGCCCAAGGACGGCCCCTCGGCCGGCGTGACCCTGGTCACGGCGCTCATCTCGGTTTTGACCAACACGCCGGTATGCAACGACGTGGCCATGACCGGCGAGATCACGCTGCGCGGCCGGGTCCTGCCCGTGGGCGGCATCAAGGAGAAGATTCTGGCCGCCGTGGCCGCGGGCATGAAGCGGGTCATCATCCCCTCCCAGAACATGAAGGACCTGCGCGACGTGCCCCGGGACCTGCGGGGCCGCCTCAAGGTCCAGCCCGTGGAGCGCATCGACGAGGTCTGGCCCCTGGCCTGCGGCAGCAACGGCGGCAAGTCGGTGGACCTGCCGACGGAGGCGCAGCAGGAATCCTAGGCGGCTTGCGCCCATGGCGGAAAAAAAAGGCCGGGGTCTGGCGACTCCGGCCTTTTTTGGTTTCTCCGGCTGTGGAGCCTTCTCGCTTCTCTTGACATTGTACATACAGATAAATATGTACACATTAAAGAGGCGCCATGAACATCACCTGGGATGCCAATAAGAACCGGATCAATTGCGCCAAGCACAAGATCGATTTCGCCACGGCAGCCCTCGTTTTTGCCGATCCCTTGGCCCGCAGCGAGCAAGATCGTATTGTCGCGGGCGAAGAGCGATGGCGGACTCTGGGTATGGCCGGTGGAATGGTTCTGATTTTGGTCGCCCATACATACAGCGACACGGATGGCGAGGAAACGATCCGGATCATTTCGGCGCGAAAGGCGACGAAACAGGAGAGGAAGCTTTATGAACAAGCTCTCTGAAGAGCAAAAAAAGATGCTTCATGCCCTGGCAGCCATGCCAGACGAGGAAATCGATACGTCCGACATTCCGGAAACCAGGGAATGGAAGCATCCTGTGGTCGGCAAGTTCTACCGCCCGCTCAAAAAGTCCGTGACCATCCGCCTGGATGCGGACATCATCGCCTTTTTGAAAAAGAACGGCGGCAAGTATCAGACAAAGATCAATAAGATATTGCGCGACTATATGGAGCACCACGCCTAAGGCAGGCCCCACGCCCACCCCAATGGCTGCACGCCGTTTTCATACCGATACCCTTGTCACAAGACTACGTCCGGGCTGGGCAAGCCAGGCTCCTGGTCGCGACAACCCTTCCGGAAGAACAGGTCCTAGTACGACAGCATCTTGTCCAGGGAACCGCGGCCGCCGTAGCTGTGCCACACCGCTCCGTCCTTGACCAGGAAGGTGCTCGGCTCGGTGCCGCTGACAATGCGGTCGCCGTTGATGGCAAAGGGCATCCAACCCTCGTGTTCCACCAGGGTCTTGCCGTCCCGCCACCGGTAGTACACGGCGTATTTGTCCCCTTTTTTCACCAGGCAGTAGCTGTAGCTGTTGGGCCGGTGGAACTGCGAGGGCCGGGGCCGCATGTAGCAGCCCATGAGCAGGGGGTCGGGCTCCTTGTTCACCGTGGCGAAGACCGTGGGTTCGCCGGCCAGGTCGGCCTTGGTGATGGATCCGGCGGCGCAGCCGCCAAGCAGCAGGGCCAGAAAAAGGACCATACAGACGCGCGGCATGGGATGCTCCTGGTTTTGGTGACGGATGTTTCGAGTTCCCGGACTGTTAGAAAGCAGTAGCCGCACCCGGCCACGGCGTCAACGCGCTCTCGGCTCCTGGCCGGGGGCGGCTCAAGCCGCCCCCGGAGCATCCGAACCTCATGGCTAACGCCTGGGGCCAGGACCGCCGATACCCGGACCGATGGGGCCGGGGCCGGGACCGAAGCGCGGTCCGGGGCCGATGGGGCCGGGACCGCGGATGGGACCGACCGGGCCGGGGCCAGGACCGAAGCGCGGTCCAGGACCGACCGGGCCAGGCCCCACCCAGGGGCCAGGGCCGCGCCAGGGACCGGGACCGACCCACGGCCCAGGGCCGACCCACGGGCCGGGTCCCACCCATGGTCCGACATAGGGACCGGGCCAGGGCCAGGGGCCAGGCCACGGCCAGGGGCCAACCACCACAGGCGGCGGCGCGACCATCACGGGCGGCGGCGCAACCCGCACCGCCGGCGCCGCCACAACCGCCCGGGGCCGCCTGACCCGATGCACCGGCCGGGCCCGGTAGGCCCGGTACCGCCGGGGAGCAACCACCGCCGGGCCCGGATAGACGCCCGGTCCCACATAGACGCCTGGTCCCGGATAAATGGCCGGCCCGGGGTAGACGCCCGGTCCGACATAGATGCCGGGTCCAGGATAAAAGCCCGGTCCGTAAAAGCCCGGCCCGGGGCGGCCGCGCGGTCCCGGGAAAGGACCACCCGGCCCGACAAAGGGGCCGGGGCCGACAAAGGGACCATGAACCGGGCCAGGACCGACAAAGGGACCAGGGCCGCCAGGGCCGCGCCCAGGTCCGGGACCCGGGCCAATGGGGCCGGGGCCTGGACCGGGGCGAGGAGCGATGCCCGGACCGATGCCGGGGCCAGGACCGACCGGGCCGGGGCCGCCGATGCCGGGACCAGGCCCGCCGATGCCGGGGCCGGGGCCGCCAGGGCCGGGGCCGCCGGGACGCGGACCGATCTGGGCCTGGGCCGGGCCCAGGGCCAGCAGCGAAACCATGGCGAAAATTGCCGCGCAAAGCGCCGCGCGCTTCATAAACGCGCCTCCTTGTTAAGGCCCATACGCACCCGGCCATGGCCGGGAGGCCTCTCCACAGTGACTGACGTTACCCTTTTTGGCAGCAATGACAAGTCCTGTGATCCGATTTATCCTGAAACCCCAGGCAAGGAGGCAGGAAATGGAGGAGCGCGACCGGGCGGCGAACCAGGCCAGGCACGCCACCGTCCTTGTGGCCGAGGCCGACGCCCTGGCCCGCGACATCCTCATCCGGGCCCTGCGCGGCCGGTTCGCCGCCGTGGCCGAGGCGGCCAGCGGCGGCGAGGCTTTGGCCCTTTTCGACCGCCTGCGGCCGGAACTGGCGGTGGTGGCGGCCCGGCTGCCGGACATGGCCGGCGCCTCCCTGGCTGCGGCCATGCGCGCCGAGGACCGCCGCATCCCCATTTTCCTCACCGGCTTGGCCGAAGACATCCTGGCCGTGCTGTCGAGCCTGTCCCTGCCGGGCCTGCGCCCCATTGTACGGCCCTTTGACCCTGCGCTTGTGGCCGACGCCCTGGAAGAGGCGGCCCTGGACCTGGCGGCCCGGCGCTCGGCCGAGGACGCCTGGGGACTGGTGAAGTTTTTCCTGGACGAATCGCCCCATCCCTCGGCCATCCTGCACGGCGGGGAGGCTGTGTCCGTCAACCGGGCCCTGTTGCGCTTCATGGGCCTGGCCACGTTTTACGAATTCAAGGCCCGAAGGCTGACCCTGGAACGCTTCCTGGCCGATCCGCCGCCTGCGGAGGGCGTGGCGGCCTGGGTGCGCGGCCTGCCCGAGGACCGGCTCGACCGGGAACACCGCTTGCGCCTGGTCAACCCCGACCGGCCGGACCAGCCGCCGCAGACGTTTCAGGCCGCGGCCGCGCGCCTGCCCGGCCGGGACCGGTATCTCCTGACCCTGACCGACATCACCGAACTGGAGCTCGAACGCAGGGAACTGCTGGATCTGGCCAACCTGGACCCCTTGACCCGGGTGCTCAACCGGCGCAAGCTCCAGGAGCTCCTGGCCGACGAACTGGCCCGGGTCGACCGCTACGCCACGCCTCTGGCCGTGCTCATGCTGGACATCGACCACTTCAAGGCCATAAACGACACCCACGGCCACGACAGCGGCGACGCCGTGCTGGTGGAACTGGCCGGCCGGCTTGTCCGGACCCTGCGCCAGGTCGACCGGCTGGCCCGGTTCGGCGGCGAGGAATTCGTGGTGGTGGCCCCGGGCATCGGCCTGGCCCAGGCCCTGGATCTGGCCGAACGGCTGCGCCTGGCCGTGGCCGAGCGGGATTTCGCCGCTGCCGGGCGGGTTACGGCCTCCTTCGGCGTGGCCGCTCACCGGCCGCGCGACACCGCCGAAAGCCTGCTCAAACGGGCCGACGAGGCCCTGTACCGGGCCAAGCGCACCGGCCGCAACAAGGTGGAGCCCGAAGCTTCGCCGCAACCTCCCTCACGGTGACTATGGACGCCACGGACAAACGCATTCTCGACATCATCCAGACCGGCTTCCCCATTGCCTCCCGGCCCTATGCCGCCATCGGCCAGGCCGTGGGTCTGACCGAATCCGAAACCCTGGCCCGGGTGCGGGCGCTGCGGGGCAAGGGCATCATCCGGCGCATCGGGGCCAATTTCCAATCCTCCAAGATCGGCTTCAAATCGACCCTGTGCGCCGCCTCCGTGCCGGCCGAGCGCCTGGAAGCCTTCATCCGCGCCGTCAACGCCCACCCCGGCGTCACCCACAACTATTTGCGCGACCATGCCCTCAATGTCTGGTTCACCATGATCGGGGAGTCCATGGAGGCCATTCGGGCGGCCCTGGCCGCCATCACCGAGGCCACGGGCATAGCCATCCTCAATCTGCCGGCAGACCGGTTTTTCAAAATCCGGGTGGATTTTGCCATGAGCGACATCCCTGGCCAGGCCGATATCGAAGCCGGTTGACCGCGCCGGGCAGCGGGTCTACTCTGGCGTAGATACGGCAATGGGCCATCCGGCCCGAGTTTCGCCGCCGGAGTCGTCATGTCCGAACCGTTCATTCTTTCGCCGTCGCTGCTTTCGGCCGACTTCAGCCGCCTGGCCGACGAGTTGGCCGCCCTGGAAGACGCCGGCCTCACCTGGGCCCACCTCGACGTCATGGACGGGCTTTTCGTGCCCAACATCACCTTTGGCCCGCCTGTCATCGCGGCCCTGCGCCGCCGCTCCAAGCTCTACTTCGACACCCACCTCATGGTGGAGCGGCCCGAGCGCTACCTGTCCGCCTTTCGCGACGCCGGCTCGGACCTCATCTGCGTCCACGTCGAGGCCACCATCCACCTGGAGCGCACCCTGTCCGAGATCAGCCGGCTCGGAGCCGCCCCGGCCGTGGCCCTGAATCCGGCCACGCCCTTGTGCAGCCTGGAGTACGTGCTGCCCCAGGTCGAAATGGTCCTGATCATGAGTGTCAATCCCGGATTCGGCGGCCAGTCCTTCATTCCCTTCTGCCTGGACAAGGTCCGGGACCTGGCCGCCATGCGCGCCGCGCGCGGACTGACCTTCCGCATCCAGGTGGACGGCGGGGTTTCCCCGGACAACACGGCCGCCCTGGTGGCCGCCGGGGCCGATGTCCTGGTGTCCGGCTCGGCCTTTTTCGGCCATCCGCCCTACAAGGAGCGCTTGCATGCCTTCCACGCGGCGGCCGCGGCGAACGCGTCCTAAACCGCGCCGCCCGGACGCCGGCCGCCTCGGCCGTTTCGCGGCCGGACCTCTGGCCCCGCGCCCGGTCCATGGGGCCGACGCGCACCTGGAAGGCCGCTGTTCCCGGCTGTCCTCCATCATCGCCGCCCTGGACCAGGGCATTGCCTTTGTGGCCCCGGACGGCGCCATCCTGGAAATCAACGACCGCTATCTGGCTTTGCTCGGCCGGACGCGCCGCGACATCCTGGGCCGCGATCTGGCCGAGCTGGGCCTGGAAACCGAGGATTACCAGGCCAGCGCCTTTCTGGACCTGTTTCGCCGGGGCGTGGCCCATGCCCCGGTGTCGTTCGGCCGGCGTCTGGGCGACCGCGACGTCACGGCCAAGCTCCAGCCCGTGCTGGAAGACGGCCGTTTCACCGGCCTTATCGTTTCCCTGATCGACGTCACGCCCCTGGTGGAAGCCCGGCTGTCGGTGGAGCGGGAAAAAAGCTTTCTCGAACAGGTCATTACCATTGCCGGCGCGGCCATCTGCATTGTCAACCGCGACGATGTGGTGGTCACCATCAACGACGAATTCACGGCCATCACCGGCTTTGGTCGGGATCAGGCCCTGGGCCGGCGGCGGCCCGAGCTGTTGCGGGAATCGCCCCCTTCGCCCTGCCCGGCCACGGTCCAGGCCGAGGAGGCCGTGCAAAAACGCCAGTCCCAGATTCTCACCCGGGACGGACGGCGGCTGACCATCCTCAAGAATGCCGCTCCCATCCGCGACGCCGCGGGCCAGGCCGCCGGGGGCATCGAATCCTTTGTCGACGTCACGGACCTCATCCTGGCCCGGGCCGGAGCCGAGGAAGCCAGCCGCATGAAATCGGCCTTCCTGGCCAACATGAGCCACGAGATCCGCACCCCCTTAAACGCCATCATGGGCCTGTCCCAGCTGCTGCTCAAAACGTCTCTTGACGCCGAACAGCGCGAGTGCCTCGAAACCATGCGCGCGGCCGGCGAGGGCCTGCTGGTCATCTTAAACGACGTCCTGGATTTTTCCCGCATCGAGGCCGGCCATATGGAAATCCGGCCCACGGCCGTGGACATGGACCGCCTGCTGGAAGAGGTCCGCCGGGTCATGGACGCCACGGCCCGGGAAAAGGGCCTGACCCTGGCCATCGAGCGCGACCCCAAATTGCCCCGGGTGCTGGTCTGCGATCCCGTGCGCCTCAAGCAGATCCTGCTCAATCTCCTGTCCAACGCCATCAAGTTCACGGCCCAGGGGCGCGTGGTCCTGTCCGTGGATCGCCAGCATTCCCGGGCCAGGCCGCACGGTCCCGCTTTGACCCGGTTCCGGGTCAGCGACACGGGCCCGGGCATTCCCGAGGACCAGCGGGAGCGCATCTTCGAGCCCTTCATCCAGGCCGGCGAGCCCTATGCCCGCCACCACGCCGGCACGGGCCTGGGCCTTTCCATCTCGGCCCGCCTGGTCCGGCTCCTGGGCGGCACGGGCCTGGATCTGGCCACCCAGGTGGGCCGGGGCAGCACCTTTTCCTTTACCCTGCCCCTGGGCGAACCCGGCTCCCGCAGCGATCCGCAGCCAAGCGCCGTTCCCCTGGACACGGCCGCGGACTTCGGCGGGCTGCGGGTGCTGGTGGCCGAGGACAACCCCTTCAACCGATTCCTGCTGCAAAAAATCCTGGAAAAGCTCGGCGTGGGCCATCAGGAATTCGCCAGCGACGGCCTGGCCGCCCTGGACATGATCCTGTCCCGCCACGCCGCCGGCGCGCCCTATCACGTCGTGTTCATGGACCTGTGCATGCCGGGCTTAAGCGGTCTGGATGCGGCCCGCCGCGTGCGGGAATCCGGGATCGCCACCCCCATCGTGGCCCTGACCGCCCAGGCCGCCGCCGATGACGCCGACCGCTGCCGGGAAGCCGGCATGACCGCCTATTTCCCCAAGCCCTATCGCATAAACGACCTGGAAGCCGTGCTGGCCGGCCTGCGGTCCGGTCCCCCCGACCCTGGGGACGCCTCATGAGTCGGGGAATGCTGCGCAAGGCCCGGGCCTATCTCGTGGACACGCACATGCTGTCCCCGGCCGAGGCCGACGCGGCCCTGGCCGTGGCCGGCCAGGTGTTGCGCGCCGGTCTGTCCCGGCTCCTGTCCGCCGTGGCGGCCGGCGACGGCCGGGCCTGCGCCGAGGCGGCCCACGGGCTCAAGGGCAATCTCTTGAATTTGGGCCTGCCCAACCTGGCCCGGGCGGCCCAGGCCATTTACGCCGCGGCCGAGGCCGGCGATCCGGCCGGCTGCCTGGCTCGGGCCAAGGCCCTGAGCCAAGCTCTGGTTCCGCTGTTGGGGCCGCACCCGGACGCTTGAAGCAGCGCCACTAGGCAGTCCCATCCCTTCATGCTACAAGCGGCTCCGCCATGACACACGCCACTGCCGGCCTGCCTTCCGGCCCCATTTACGTTGCCGGCCATCGGGGCCTGGTGGGTTCGGCCATTGCCCGGGCCCTGACCGGCCTTGGCCGGGAGGTCCTGACCCGCACCCACGCCGAACTGGACCTGACCGACCAGGCCGCGGTGCGGGCCTTTTTCGAGCGCAAGCGTCCCGGGGCCGTGTTCCTGGCCGCGGCCAAGGTCGGCGGCATCCACGCCAACAACACGTATCCGGCCGATTTTATCCGGGACAACCTGCTGATCCAGACCAATGTCATTGATGCGGCCTGGAGAAGCGGCGTGGCCAGGCTGGTCTTTCTCGGCTCCTCGTGCATCTATCCCCGCCTGGCGCCCCAGCCCATCCGCGAGGAGCACCTGCTGACCGGCCCCCTGGAGCCCACCAACGAGCCGTATGCCGTGGCCAAGATCGCGGGCATCAAGATGTGCCAGGCCTACCGCCGGCAGTACGGGTTTTCCGCCATAAGCCTCATGCCCACCAACCTCTACGGGCCGGGCGACAATTTCGACGCCGTCAATTCCCACGTCATTCCCGGGCTCCTGCGCCGCTTTCACGAGGCCGTGCGCGAAGGCCGGGAGGAAGTGGCCGTGTGGGGCACGGGCCGGGCCAGGCGGGAATTTCTCCACGTGGACGACATGGCCCGGGCGGCCATTGCCTGTTTCGAGCGCTACGACGCGGAAGAGATCATCAACATCGGCTCGGGCGAGGAAGTGACCATTGCCGAACTGGCCGGGCTCATGGCCCAGGTGACGGGATTTGGCGGCCGGGTGGCATTCGACGCCTCCAAGCCCGACGGCACGCCCCGCAAGGCCCTGGACATCTCCCGCCTGTCCGCCCTGGGCTGGCGACCGTCCATTTCCCTGAAGCAGGGCCTGGCCGAAACCTACCGCTGGTTTCTGGAGCATGCCGATACGGCCCGCCTGGCCTGATCCAATGGTCCTGGCCGGTTGCGGCCCGGAGCGGAAAATCCGACTGTCCGAGTATGGACAGGACGGCGGCCAGCGATTAAGCGTATTCGTACATGACTGCCATACGCGCCCCCAAGACCGTGGCCGGTCCTGTCCGGCCCGACGGCGTCTCGCCGCGCCGCCCCCTGCCCTTGATCGCGGCCCTGGCCGCCGCCATTTTGCTGTTGTCCGTGGTCTGCCAGGTCACCCTGGCCGAAAACGCCACCCTGTGGGAGCCGCTCCTGGCCCGCCTGGCCGCCGACGGCCTGGACCGGGCCAAGCTGGACCGTTTGTTTTCCGGACCGGCCGTGGAGTTCGAGCCGTCCATCATGGCCCGCAAGGTGGACGCCATGGTGAAAAAGCAGTTCGAGCCGCAAAAAAAGCCGAGCCGCCGGACCCTGGAGCACAGTTCCTACCGCCAGTTCCTTTCGCCCCGGGTCATTGACGAGGCCGTGGGATTTATCCGGGAAAACAAAAGCGCCTTTGACCGGGCCGCCCGCCAGTTCGGCCCGCCCCCCGAGGTGGTGGCGGCCATTTTGCTCGTGGAAACCAAGCTCGGCGGGTATCTGGGCGAGCAGTACGCGGTGAGCGTCCTGGCCAGCTTGGCCCGGTGTTCGGATTTTTCCCTGATCCGCCCCTTCATGAAGACCCTGCGCGACTCGCCGGAGCGCATCGCCTTTGCCGAGGAGGCGGCCAAGGACAAGGCCGAGTGGGCCTACCGGGAGCTTTTGGCCCTGCTGCGCTACGCCGCGACCAAGACCCAGGACCCGGCCCGCATCCCGTGCTCCATTTACGGGGCCATCGGCATCTGCCAATTCATGCCCACAAACGCCCTGACCTTTGGGGTGGACGCCGACGGCGACGGCAAGGTGGACCTGTTTTCCCCGACCGACGCCATTGTCAGCGTGGCCAGCTACCTGCGCGGCCACGGCTGGCGGCCGGGCATGGCCGGGGAAGACGGCAAGGCGGCCATCTACGCCTACAACCACAGCGATCTGTACGTGCTGGCCGTGACCACCGTGGCCGAGCGCATCCGGGAGCGGTTGCGCGCCTCGTAAAAGGTTTGGGTCAGTAACGCCTCCGGCGGCCAGGAGGGGCGCACCCCTCCTGGACCACCCGTCCCGGACGGACGACGCTCCTTGTTTGCGCCACTTCGGCGAAAGACGAGTTCAGTTTTATTTTCCCCAGTTATCTTGCCGGATTCCGGTTTGCGCCGGCATGACGACTTGGCGGTCGTGCCAATGCAAGGCTAGGGATTGGGCACCGGGAAAAAGAGCGGATTGGGGCGGCGGGATTCGGCCAGGAAGCTGCCTACGAAGTAACCCTGCTCAAAGCCGCCCTGGTAGCCCGCGATCCAGGCCCCGCCCCGAGAGGCCCGCTGGCGGGGCGCGCTTGCGCCCAGCCGGCCCCGGGCGCGCACCAGCATGTCCTGGCGTCTCGCCTCGAGCCGGCCGATATGCTCCCACAGGGCTTGCTGGCGGTCCTCGGCGCTTTCGTCCCGGCCGGAAACGACCTTGGGCCCGGCCACGAACACGTAGGTCACCATGGCAATGATGCCGCAGAAGATCAGGATGTATTTCATGGGGCCGCCTGTGCCGCTTTCCCTTCTCTTCGGCCTTGGCCATGCCGGTCTTTAGGGGCGTGTTTTTCAGGGGCGCACGGCGGCGATGCCGTGCTTTTTGAGCAGGGCGTAGAGCCTGGAGCGGGACAGGCCGGACACTTCGAGCATGCGGCCGATGTCGCCGGCAAAACGGCTGGACAGGGTGCGCAGGTATTCGGCCTCGCGCTCGTCGCGGTATTCCCGGAAATTGGGCAACACCATTTGGGACAGGCAGGCCGGCTGGGACAGAAAGGTCGAGGCCTCGGCCTGACCCGTCTCGCCGGACCGGCCCGAGACGCGGTTTCGGGCCGCGCACACCCGGATATGCAGGGGCAGGTGCACGGGCAGCAGGATGTCCTCGGTGGCGGCCAGGGCCAGGGCCCCTTCCAGGGTGTTTTTCAGTTCCCGCACGTTGCCCGGCCAGGGGTAGGCCAAAAGCGCCCGGGAAAAGTCGTCGGAAAAGGGACGCAGGGGAATGCCCAGCCGCTTGGCCGCTTCCCCGGCAAAATGGGCGGCAAAGACCAGGATGTCCTCGGGGTGGCCGGCCAGGGGCGGCAGTTCGATGCCCACGCCCTGGAGCCGAAAGAGCAGGTCCTCGCGGAAAAGGCCCTCCCGGGCCATGGCCGGCAGATCCTGGTTGGTGGCCGCCACCAGCCGGAAATGGCAGGGCAGCTCGGCCAGTCCTCCCACCGGGCGCAGCCGGCGTTCCTGAAGCACGCGCAAAAAGGCCTTTTGCACGGACAGCGGCATCTCGCCCACCTCGTCCAGGAACAGGGTGCCGCCGTGGGCCCGCAGCAAAAGCCCGTCGCGACGCCGGTCCGCGCCGGTGTACACGCCCTTTTCCGAACCGAACAGCACGCTTTCCACAATGCTGGCCGGCAAGGCGGCGCAGTCCACCACCACGAACGCCCCCTCCCGGCGCGGACTGTTGTCGTGGATGGCCCGGGCGAAAAGCTCCTTGCCGGTTCCCGTGGCCCCGGTCAAAAGCACGTTGACTTCGCTGCCGGCGGCCTTGGCCGTCAGTTCCAGGCAGTGGGCGCGCTTGGAATTGCCGCCCGCGATGCCCACGAAGCGAAACGCGCCGGCCGCCTTTTCCGAGGCCCGATTGCGGCGGCGGTGCTCCATGGCCCGCAGCAGGGGCGTGGTCATGGTTTTGACCGTGGGCGGCTTCTCGATATAGTCCCAGGCTCCCTGGCGCATGGCCCGCTCCGCCCCGTCCGGATCGCCCCAGCCCGTGATCACGATGACCTCGGGATGCGACGGTCCCCGCCGGATGGGGCCGATGGCGTCCAGGCCGTTGCCGTCGGGCATGCGCACGTCCAGGAAGACCACGTCCACGTCCTCGTTCCCGGCCCGGCGCAGGCCCTCGGCCAGGGTGGGGACCGAGGCGGCCGTGTGTCCAAGCCGCGTCACCACCCGGGCCAGGGCGTCGCAGATGGTCTGGTCGTCGTCGATGATGAGCACGTTGCCCAAGGATTCTCCTCCACGCCGGCAGCCGCTTCGGGGCCAAGCCCGCCCCTTGGATGACGGTCCCGCCAGGCTCTGTCAAGATCGCTTCTTGACGGCAGTCCGGCATTGGCCTAAGTCGTGATAGTAGGGTTTTGCCGGCTTTCCGTCGGGGGGTAGTGCGGCCCCGTCGGGCGGCGCGAGGACAAGTATCTTCGTTTCTCCGGGAGCCGCCATGTCCGAGACACTTGAGAACATCCCGTACGTCCGGGCGCTTCTGGCCCGGCAGCCCATTTTCGACCGGGCCAAGACCGTTCGGGGCTACGAATTGCTTTTCCGCGACAAGATCGATGACCAGCATGCCGCCATGACCGACGAGACCATGGCCACCATGCGGGTGGTGGCCAACGCCATGCACTGCATCGGCCCCTGCCTGTCCGGGGAGCACCTGGTCATGATCAACTTTTCCCGCCAGGCCATCCTGCAAAACGTGCCCTATGCCCTGCCCCCGTCCCCGACCGTGGTGGAGTTCGACCCCTGCCCGGACAGCGACCGCCAGCTGCTGACGATCCTGGAACGGCTCAAGGCGGACGGCTACCGGCTGTCCCTGGACGGCCTGTCCGACCGGCCGGGGCATGACGCGGCCCTGGCCCTGGCGGACTTCATCAAGATCGACGCCCTGGCCGGGAGCCGCGACATCCTGGCCCAGGCCGTCTCCCGGGCCGGGGATCAGGCGGACCGGCTTCTGGCCAAACGGGTGGAGACCGCCCAGGCCCATGCCATGGCCCTGGACCTGGGCTACTCCTGGTTCCAAGGGTTCTTCTTCCAACGGCCCGAGATGGTGCCCGGGCGGGTGCTGCCCTCCAACCAGGCGGCCCGGCTGCGGCTTTTCCGCCTCATCGAGCAGGAAGACATGGACGTCGACCGGCTGGTGGAAACCATCGAGGCCGACGTGGCCATCTGTTTCCGGCTGCTTTCCTGCGTCAATGCCGCGGCCTTCGGCCTGTCCCAGAAGGTCACGTCCATCCGGCGGGCCATCCTGCTGCTCGGCTGGCGGCAGCTGCGCAACTGGCTGCGGGTGATCATTTTCACGGATCTGGCCCCCAAGGCCAGGTTCCAGGAGCTCAGCCACAATTCCGTGCTGCGCGGCAAGTTCCTGGAGCTGGTGGCCCAGGCCCACGGCATCGCCGACCCGGCTCCGTCGAGCCTGTTTCTGCTCGGGCTCTTTTCCCTCCTCGAACCCCTTTTGAACCTGCCCATGGCCAGCATCCTGGCCGACCTGCCCCTGGAAGAGGACCTCAAGCTGGCCCTGACCGGCCAGGACAATGTCTGCGCGCGCTGGCTGCGCCTGGCCCAAGGCTTTGAATCCGCGGACTGGACCGCCATGAACGCCTTGCGCGAGGACTTCGGCCTGGACCCGGCCCGGATCGCCAAAAGCTATTTCGAGGCCCTGGAATGGACCAACTCCTTTTTCAAGCTCAATGTCTAGCGGGCCGTATTCCGTCGTCTTGCGTCCCTTAAAAAATACATCCGTATTTTTTAAGAAAAAAATAATCATTCAGGTGTGTTGACACTGAAATTTAGAAAACCTGGGGCGCTTGCAAAAATCAAACGTAACGTGAAACAACAATGGGCGTTACCTTATAATACCCTGAATCCATTATGGGTTTCCAAAGGGCGGAGCCCTTTGGTCGCCGAAGGCTTCAAAAACAACTTTTTTGTAAAAGCCTCAAGCTCTTTTCAAGGACACGACACCAGAGACAGGCCATGCGCCGGATGCCGCCCAAACGACCGCGCGGCCCGAAAACGCCGCCCACCCCCGGACCAGGGCCCGGCGGCTCCAGGATGGATGCCATGCCCGCCAATGCCGATCTCGACGCCCTGCGCCTGACCACGGTCCTGTACGTGGAAGACGACGCCCTGCTCGTGACGCTCATGACCTCGACCCTGCGCCCCCTGGTCAAAAGCCTGCACATCGCCCGGGACGGCCAGGAAGGCCTGCTCGCCTTTGCCCGGTTCGAGCCGGACATCATCATCACGGACATCCGCATGCCGCACATGGACGGGTTTGCCATGATGGCGGCCGTGCGCGGCATGCGCCCGGACATTCCCTGCATCGTCACCACGTCCCTGGACGACGCCGACACCCTGCGCCAGGCCATCCGCCTGGGCGCCACGAGCTATGTGCCCAAGCCCTTCACCCCAAGCGAGGTGACGGCCGTCCTGGGCCGGACCGCCGTGGCCGTGCGCCGGGCCGGGGAGCTGGAAAAGCAGTTGCGCTTAAACGAGCTGCTCTTAAACAGCCTGCCCAGCCCCGCCCTGCTCGTCCATCGCGATCGCCGGGTCATTCTCTCGGCCAATGACTCGGCCCGGGAGCTGGACCTGGCCGAAGGGCAGGCCGTGGAGGAGACCAGCCTGCGCCAGGTGTTCGCCGCCGCCGGGAACGAGGAGGACCCGTATTCCGTCTTCTACGGCGGGTTGCGCATGGAGTTCAAGGAAACCCCGGCCTTTGGCCGGATGTGGGACATCCACCTGGAGCGGCTAAGCGAGGAGATCATCCTGTTTTTCGCCCTGGACATCACCGAGCGCCAGCGCGCCCAGGACGCGTTGCAGGCGGAAAAGGCCTTTATCGACGCCATCCTGGAAAATTCCTTTGACGGCATTGCCGTGGTCGACCCCAAGGGAAGCATCCTGCTTTTCAGCCCGGGCATGGAGCGCCTGTTCGGCTACTCCGCCGCCGCCCTGCCCACCATCGGGGCCATGGCCGAGGCCATCGGCCTGGACCGCGCCGAGCGGGCCCGCCTGGCCGCCGCCGTGTTTCAGGCCAACCCGGTCCAGCCCGAGCACATCTTTCCCTTCCGCCACGGCGACGGCAAGATGCGCTGGTGCCGCTTCCGGGTCTCGCGCATGCCGGGCGGCAACATCGTCATCAACGGCCAGGATTTCACCGGCGTCAAGGAAGCCGAGGAACGCATCACCCATCTGGCCCTGCACGATCCCCTGACCTCCCTGCCCAACCGCCAGCTGTTGCAGGACCGCCTGGAACGGGCCCTGGGGCAGTCCCGGCGGGACGGCAACCTGACGGCCCTGCTTTTTATCGATCTGGACGGCTTCAAGGCGATCAACGACAATTTCGGCCACGACATCGGGGACCGGGTGCTGGTGGAAACGGCCCGCCGGCTGAGTGCGGTGCTTCGGGACCACGACACCGTGGCCCGGCTTGGCGGGGACGAGTTCCTCATGGTCATTCCCGGCATCGACCATCCGGACGTGGCCGCTGCCGTGGTCCGGCGCATCGAGGAGGCCCTCGGCGAACCCATGGTCTTTGACGGCCGGGTGACGACCAGCATCGGCGCCAGCATCGGCATCGGCATCTTTCCCCTGGACGGAACCAACGTGGAAATGCTGTTGCGCCGGGCCGATCATGACATGTATGCGGTGAAACGGCGAAACCACGCCCTGCGCCCGGCCGAGGACATGGCCCTGGACGCGGCCCCCGGGGCATCCTGATCCGCATCCCCCGAAACGCAAACGGGGCGCTTTCGCGCCCCGCCCGAAACGTCTCCCGCATTTCCGCCCGATCAATTGGCCGGGGCCTCCTGGCCCAGCCGGGCCACGGTCTCGGGACGCCGGATCTGGTCGTTGGGAAGCTCCACGTATTTCTCGATCAGGGACTGCCACAGCTTGTAGCCGTCGGGCCGCAGGTGCACGCCGTCGGTGGTCAGGCTCTCGTTGAGCGCGCCGCCCACCGCGAAATGGCTGTAGAGGTCCACGTACACGCAATTGGGCATTTCGTTGCAAAGCGCCTTGAGCCCTTCGTTTAAGGCCGCGATTTTTTCGTTGGACAGGTCGCTTCTGTTGACCACGGGCAGCACGCTTTGTACAAAGATCAAGGTCTTGGGACTTCCTTGGCTCAGCCGGCGCAGGATTTCCCGATAGCGGGCCACAATGCTGTCATTGCTGCTCCACATTTCATTGACGCCCTCGAGGATGAACACCTTGTCGGGCTTGAGGCTGATGACCGGTCCCAGGCCCTTGAGAATCTTGGACGTGGTGTTGCTGACGGCTCCCTTGTTGATGACGTCCTTGAAGCAGTTCATGTACTTCCAACCGGCGGTCTGGCTGCCTCCCAGAAATACCGTCTTGGCAAAGGCCTCGGTCGGCGTGAAAAAGGCCAGGACTACCAAAACGATGCCGCTTCGAAACCAAATCGAAAACATTCTCCTCTCTCCTTAAGGCGTGTTTCCCTGGCCGCGCGCCTGTCTCCCTCCGCGGCGGCGGGGCGAACTTGAGGAGGCGGGATATCACGGCCCCGGGGGATTGAAAAGGGCCGGCCAGGGCTGCAATGAAGCAGAAACATCAATAATAACAATCAACTAATCTCTCAAATCCGGATATCCCGGATCGGGAGGATGCGGGGTCAGGCGCCCCGCCAGGGGCCCGAATCCATATGACCGCGCATCCCAAGTTGTTTCGGCGTCTTATGGAAGAGGCCATGGCCCAGCGGTCCCGCTGTTGCCTGACCCTGCCGCAGCATGTCGTCGGGCTCAAGGACATGGATTGCACCATCCTGGAGTCCTCGTCCCGGGGCATCCTGCTGGAAAGCCTGGGCAAGGCCGCCGTGGGCTCCCACTGGCTGGGCCTGCCCGTGACCGGCTATTTCCGCGTCGTCATCCGGCGCGAGGTCCTGGAGGAGACGTATTACACCTTTGGCAGCCACATCCGGGAAGCAACGGCCGGCCCGGCCGGCCGGGCCCGGGTGCGCGTGCGCCAGCCCGAAACCTTTGCCCTGGGCCAGCGCCGCAAGAGCCTGCGGGTGGAGCCCGAGCCGCAGCGCATCCAAAAGGCCTATCTGTGGCGCTACGACCGGCAGGAAGGCTTCAAGCTGGATGCGCCGGCCCTGCGGCGGCGCGATTTCAAGGACGGAGCGGCCCGCCTGGCCAACATCTCGGCCGGCGGCCTGCGCCTGACCCTGCCCGTCTCCCTGGCCGAGGAACGCGGCCTGCTGCTGGAGACGGGCCATCGCCTGGTCACGCACTTCCAGTTCATCGAACCCCGGGTCCAGGGCGGCCACGAGTTCTGGATGGTGGCCCGGATCAACCACGCCGCCACGGACCGGCGCACCAGGGAGCTCGGCTTTGGCCTGGAGTTCCTGGCCAACGGCGCGCTCGACGCCGCAGCCGGAAAAATCCGCTGGCAGCCCGTGGCAGACAACGTCATTCCGGAGTTGGCCGACATCGTCTACCACTGGCATCTGGACAAATACCGCAGCCAGTTGCTCTAGCCGGCCGCCTCTTCGCTTTGGGCCGCCTGGCGGCGCAGCTCGCCGATGGACAGGCCGCTGCCGGCCAGGGCCAGCAGTCCGGCCACGGTCACGGGCACGTACTGGAGCATGTGCAGGGCCAGGCCCACGGCAAAGGCCCGGTCCTTGTCCACGCCGAACCAGCCCAGAGCCAGCACCGTGGAGGCCTCGTAGACCCCCATGCCGCCCGGGGCGGCCGGCAGGGCAAAGCCCAGGGTGGCCACGGCGAAAACCGTGAGCACCAGGGCCGGGTCGAGCGGGAAGCCGGCCATGAGGCACAAGCCCAGGGCATACAGGACGGTGTAGCCGCACCAGGCCACCAGGGTCCAAAACGACAGCCGGGCCAAAAAGGCCAGTCGCAGGTTGGCTTCGAGCAAAAGCAGCATTTCCGAGACGAAAAGGCGCGCCCGCTCCCCGGGCAACAGCCGGACCAGGGCATGAGCGGCAGCCGGACGCAGGCGCAGGAGCAGCAAAAAGCACCACACCCCGCCCACCACGGCCAACAGCGGATAGAGCACCACCCCCTGCCCCAGCATCACGGCCACGGCCACGCCCAGCACCAGCAAGGCGTTGAGGTCGAAAAACCGCTCCCAGAAGACCGCTTCCAGGGCCTGGCTCAGGGACAGGGAGGCCTGGCGGCGCAGGTACAGAGCCTTGGCCATCTCCCCCAGCCGGGCCGGCAGGATGTTGTTGAGGGCCTGGCCCAAAAGGGAAGCCTTCCAGCCGGTATCGACCCCGATGCGGCCGTGGACCAGAAAACGCAGCCGCCAGCCGGCCGGAACGGCCATCACCAGAACGGTCACAACGCACACGGCCACGGTCCAGGGCCGAAACGAGGCCAGGACCGCCAGCAACCGGGAGAAATCCACGCCCCACAAGGCATAGGCCAGGCAGCCCAGGGCCACGCCGGCCCGAACAAGCAGGGAAAGGCATTGTTTCATGACATCCAATCCAAAGGAAAAAGGCCATGGGAAGATGTCCCCATGGCCTTTTTCGGACTCCAAATCAAGGGCAGGCTATTTCTTGGGCAGGGAGGCGTAATAGGCGGCCAGGTCTTCCATGTCCTGATCGGAATACTTCTTCATGATGGAAATCATGGCCTTGTTTTCGCCGGAACCGTCCTTGAAGGCCTTCATCTTTTCCATAAGCGCGGCCGGGATCTGTCCGTCGAGGTCGCCCTTGCTCTTGTGGCAGGCGCAGGCCTTGGCCAATCCCTCGCCCTTGGCCGCATCGCCGGCGGCCAGGGCCCCGGCCGCCGCGCCGCACAGGATCGCGGCAAAAACAAGCGCTCCAATCCGTTTCATGATGCCTCCTTGCAGAATGAATCCCGATTCTTTTACGGCGGGACTGTCACGTTTCTCCATGCCGCCAGGACGGAAAAAATGCAATCCTTTGGCCCATGCACCTTGCAATTTGCAAATTTTTGTTGCAATTCCCCCAGCCCGGGGTAGCTTGATGGTCCAAGGACACCCTTTGCCAAAGGAACAGCGCATGATCCCGCGTATCGCTCTCGTCTTGCTGGCGGCCCTGGCTATGGCGGCCTGCGCCCCGACCACCTCGGAAAACGCCCTGCGCGAGACCCTCAAAGAGCATCCGGACATGGTCCTGGACGCCCTGTCCCAGCGCAAGGCCGAGTTGTTCGGCCTGGTGGTCGAGGGGCAGCGCGAGTACCAGGACAGCCAGCGCCAGGCCCGCCAGGCCGAGGAGCTGCAAAAGCCGCTCGCCCCGGCCATGGATCCGGACCGGGTCATGCGCGGCCCGGCCACGGCCCCGGTCACGGTGGTGGTCTATTCCGACTTCCTGTGCCCGTACTGCGCCAAGGGAGCCGCCACCCTCAAGGAATTCATGGCCCGCCACCCCGACACGGTGAGGGTCCTTTTCAAGCACTACGCCACGGACGACCTGTCCCGCCAGGCCGCCCTGGTCTACGAGGCCCTGGGCCGCCAGAACCCGCAACTGGCCTTTGCCTTCCACGACGCCATGTTCGCCGCCCAAAAGGACATCGAGCAGGCCGGCGAGCCGGCCCTGTACGCCCTGGCCGTCAAGGTCGGGGCCAACGTGCCCAAGCTCAAGCGGGACCTCAAGGACCCGGCCCTGGCCCAGCGCATCGACGCGGACGTGGCCGAGGCCCAGGCCTTTGGCATCGAAGGCACGCCCACCTTCCTGGTCAACGGCGTCTCGGTTCGCGGCGCCGCGCCCCTGGAGGAGTTCGAGGACGTGCTGCGCCAGGTGGGCAAGACCAGCGGGGAAGCCCCGTGCGCCACCTGCGACAAGAACAAGAAAAAGTAGCTCCCTGCCCGGCAGGGACGGGGTTTCAAACCGCCATGCCATGCATCCGCCGCGCCACGCCCTTCGTGGCCCTTGCCTTGGCCCTGGTGCTGCCGCTTTTGGGCTGCGCCACGGCCATGGCCCAGGCTCCCATGTCCATCAACGAGGCCAGCCTGGTCACCATGATGGACGACGTCATCAAGTATTACGACGAAACCAAATCGGCCGAAGGGCAAATCCTGGCCCTTTTGCCGGCATACGAAAAAAACAAGGACAGCGCCGAATACCGCAAGCTGCGCTTCCTGTTCGACACCCATCAAAAGATCACGGCCAGCCTCAATAACCTCATCGACGTCCTGTACATCTCGATAAAGCTCGGCAACTACCGCGACAAGGAACTCAACGAATACATCTACAACCGCAGCAAGAACATCATCACCTTTTTAAACCACATGGTCTATTTCCTGACGACCAAGAACCAGGAAATCGAGCTGGACGAAGCATCGGACGTGCAAAAGCTCTACAACACCTATCTGGTGCGCCTGACCACCCTGCTCTACGACCTCAACCGGTCCCTGTCCCGCTTCCACACCTGACGGCCGACGCGGTTCGATAGGGCGACGAACGTCGCAAAGCGAATTCACCACAATGCTAAAACAGCCCGGGCGCACGCCGCAACAGTGCACCCGGGCTTCTTCTTTCCGGCAGAGGCTTTGCAAAAAGCAAACACAACACGAAACGCAATAAACGTTACGTCGTAACGCCCCAAACCCATTACGGGTTTTCAAAGGGCAGCGCCCTTTGGTCGCCGAAGGCTTCAAAGACGACGACTCTCTCGACTATTCACCATCATTGGCAGCGCAGCCGCGCGGCCGTGGCCGGGTCCACCTGGCGTGGGATGGCTCCGCTGCCTGCGGCGGCGGCCACCTCGGCCCGGACAGCCCGGGCGGTGCGGATATCGCCGAAGCGCCCGGCCAGCACCCGGTAGCGCCGCTTGTTTCCCGCTCCCTCCATGGCCACGCAGGCCGGAAATCCGCGGCGGCGCAGCCGGGCCGCCTGGTCATCGGCGTTTTGGGGCTGGGCGAAAAGCCCGGTTTGCAGGGCGAAATAGCCGGCAGCCGCCGGAGCCGGGCGTTCCTTGACCGTTGCCGGTTCGGCTTGCCTGGTCTTGCCGGCCGGCGGGGCGGCCGGGGCCTTGGCCGGCGGAGCGGCGGGCGAGGCGGACGGCGCGGCCGGAGCCGGTGCCTGTGCAGATGGAGTTCAACGTCTGCGAAGTCTGCGGCGGCCTGTTCGTCCCGGTCACCGTTCGCCATCGGTACTGCTCCGGCGAGTGCAGCGAGCACGCAAATCGCGTCAAGTGCAGGAATCGGTATCGCACGCGCTCAGGGGCGGAGCTCGATTCCATCAGCATGAAAAGGTAAAGAGATTTTAAAGTCGTGGGACAGTCCGCTCTGTTTGCGTGTGTAGAACCGTAGGAGGCTGCTGATGG
>CAZBER010000016.1:0-61656 GCA_964490985.1 uncultured Desulfovibrionaceae bacterium
GAGCTCGGAGATGTCCACGGCAATGGAATACTTGACCACCCGGCCGTCGGGCCAGCCCATGGCCTTTTCCTGAATCTGATACCAGCGGTCGTCGCGTTCGTTGAACAGATCGTAGACCATGGTCTGGCCGCTGGGCAGGCCCTGGGGCGTCAACAGGTCCGGAATGCGGCAGTGCGGGCAGGGCGTGTCGCGTTCATGCACCACCTGATGGCACTTGCGGTTCTCGGCCGCGCCCAGAACGTCCCGGAAATGGCGGTTGACAAAGACCAGCTCCAGGGTGGTCACGTCCACCACGTAGATGCCAAAGGGAATGACGTCGAAATGCGTCTGCAGCAGGGTGCTTTCGAGCATGGAAACGTTCATGGCAGGTATTTGGCGGCCACTGTTTCCAGGGTTTCGGCGAGCTTTTCCTTTTTCACGGGTTTTAAAATATAGCCCTTGGCCCCGGCCTCGATGGCGTCCATGACCATCTGCTCCTGGCCGTGGGAAGTGACGACAATGATCCGGGCGTCGGGATCCTGGGCCATGATGCGCCGGGTGGCTTCAATGCCGTCCATATCGGGCATGGTGATGTCCATGGTCACCATGTCCGGGGCCACCGAGGCGTAGGCGTCCACGGCCTGCTGGCCGTTGCCGGCCACGTGGACCACGTCGTGGTCCAGTTCCTCCAGGAGTTTGGCCATTTTTTTGATGGTGAGGCCGGAGTCGTCCACCACCATGATGCGCAGTCGCCGCATGCTTACGCCTCCACGTACTCGAGAGTGTCGTCAAAAAGTTCGCCCGGCCCGATGAGATGGATGCTGAGCTGGCCCTGGCCCGTGCGGAGGTGCGCCGAGGCGAACCGGGCTCCCCGGTGGCGCATGACGGACTTGGCCTCGGTGATGATGATCGGCGGGGACAGGGCGATGGTCGGCCCCTTGGCGGCCAGGTCGGCCAAGGCATTGCCCACGATGATGTTGATGATGTCGCCGGCGGTTTCCTGAATCGCGTCGTCCCGCTCGTCCGCGTCAATATCCAGGTCGGCGGCATAGGCGGCAAAGGCCGCATCGATAAGCGGCGCCTCGAAGCTGTAGGCCAGGTAGAGCTTGAGCGAGCCGGTGGCGCTCATGATGGCCGTCAGGTGCTTGAGGTCGAGCTTTTGCACATCATCGGCCTGGGAAGCGCGCGCCATGACGACGATGTCCAGCTCTTCCCGGAAAAAGGCCTCTGTGCGCCGGGACAGCGCGTCGAGAAACCCCTTGATGTCGAAGTGGTCGGTCATGTGCTCTCCGTGTTTCCAGCCGACGGCTCGGGCCGGCCGTGCGGAACGGTTACAACAATGCGCGTCCCCTGGCCCGGGGCGTTTTCAATGTCCACCCCGCCCCCGAGGCGCGTGGCTTCGGCCAGGACAGCGGCCAGGCCCACGCCCCGGCCCGAAAGCTCTCCGGCCTCCCGGCGGGAGGTAAATCCGTCGCGCAACAGCAGGAGCAAGGCCGCCGTCTCGTCCAGGGCGGACAGTTCCTCGGCTCCGCCAAGGCCCAGCTCATAGGCCCTGGCCCGCACCAGGGTGGTGTCCACGCCCCGACCGTCGTCGTCAACCACAATGCGCAAGAATCCGTTTTCGCCCGAAACCCGGCAGCCGATATATCCTTCCGGAGCCTTGCCGGCGGCCTGGCGCTCCTCGGGCGTTTCCAGGCCGTGGTCCACGGCGTTTCGAAACAGGTGCACCAGGCTTTTGGCCAGAGGGGCGAAACGGACCGGATCGACCAGAATACGGTCTCCGGTCACGGCAAAGGGGCGCACGGCCTTGCCCTGGGCCTCGGCCTGCCGGATGGCGGTGCGGGGATAGGCGGCCAAGAGCTTTTTGATGTCCACATGGCGCAGGGTGCGGGCAGACTCCAGCATGGTCGTTTCGGCCGGGTCCAGGCCGAGCTCCCCGGCCCGGGACAAGAGCCGCCCGGCCAACGCGGCCAGGGCGTCGGCCAGGGCCCCGCCCAGGCACACTTCGCCGCGACGCTCGAAAAATTCCGGCCCCAGGGCCTGGCGCACCACGTCCAGATCCCGGGCCAGGGCCTCGTCCACGGCCGGCTCGGCCAAAAGCGCGGCCACGGCCGCACGATCGGGCTCGGCCTCCCGGCGCAGTTCGGACAGATGTCCCTCGATATCGCCCAGGGCCTTGGCCACATGGGAGCATTCCAATTGCAGAAAAAGTCCCTTGAGGGTGTGCACGCGCCGGTACACCACATCCAGGGCCGACCGGCCCGTGGCCGCTTCCTCGATCATGGCCCGGCCGGAACGCCGAAACTCCGTGAAATCGTCCAGCACGGCGAAAAAATCCCGCTGCTCCCGCACCACCGCCACCACGCAGGCCAGGCGGTTGTGCTCCCGGGCCACGGCGTCCTTGAGCCGGACCTCGCCGCTGACGTCAGTGACCACGAACATGAGCCGGTTCCCGGACAAGGGGCGATAAGCCAGGCGCAAGGTGGCCTCGCCCCGGCGGATGCGGCGGGGCATGAGCGACACATACAGGTCGCGGCGGTAGGCATCGGGCTCGTCGATGATGCGCCGGATGTTGACGGCCATGGCTTCCCGGCCCGCGGCATCGTCCGGGTACAGGAGTGCGGCGATGCCGGCCGAAAGGATCTCCTGGCCGAAAATGACCCGGCACTCCCGGCTGTAGCCGGGTTCCACCAGGCCGTCGCGGCCCACGGACAAAAAACCCTGGCCGGCATTGTCCAGCAGCGCGGCCATGTTCCGGTTGGTCCGGTCCAGTTCCTCGTGGGCCTGGCGGATGGTCCGGTTGAGGCGGGCAAGCTTGCGGTTCCACCAGACCACAATGGCCAGCACCAGGGCCGCGCCGGCCAAGGCCTTCCACAGCAGGGCGTAATCAAAGCCCTGCTCGAAGGTGACGGCCACCCATTTCTTGACAATGGCCTCGCTTTCCGCCTTGCCCAGGGAATCCACGGCCTTCTGAAACAGGGAACGCAGTTCGGGTTCGTCGTTGCGGCTGGCCACGGACAAGTCCAGATGGGCGTCCAGGCGGCCGGCGATCTTGAGGTCGCTGAAATGCTCCTTGGCTATGGCCTGGCTGATGGCCGGCACGGTATCGATATAGCCCTGAAGCTTGCCCTCGGCCACGAGTCGCAGGCCCTCGGCCACGCTGGCCACTTCCATCAACCGGATGCCGGGGTACTTGGCCCGCAGAATGTCCAGGCTGGAATAGCCGTTGACCACGCCCAGGGTCTTGCCGACCAGCTTGGCCGGGTCATCGATGAAGCCTTCCTCGGACCGGGTGGCCACCACCATGGGGAAATGCAGGTAGGGCGTGGTGAAGTCCAAAAAGCGCCGGCGGTCCCGGGTGTCGCCGGCAGCGGCCAGGAAATCGCAACGCCGGCGCTTGACCGCCTCCAGGGACTGGCTCCAGGACGCGGTGGGCACGAGCACCATCTGCACGCCCAGGCGTTTGCCCATGATCTCCAGGAAGTCGGCGGTCATGCCCACGTGGCGGCCGTTTTCGTCAATGCGCTCGATGGGCGGCCAATCCGGGTCCACACAGTAGGCCAGGGCCTTTTTGCTTTCCAGATAGCCCCGCTCCCGGTCCGTCAGGGTAATGGCCGCCCCTTGCGCCAAGGGCCTGTCCTGTTTGCTTCCGGAAGCCGCCTCGCCGGCCTCGACCCGGTCCTTGTACACGGGCAGCCATTTGTCCAAGAGCGCGGCCTTTTCCTCCTCGGTCACGGCCTGGTGGGCCTTTTGGAGGATGGAAGCCAGAAGCGGCCAATCGCTTCGGATCAGGGAATAGATTTCAAAGGCATAGTCGAGCGTGCCGGAAATCTTGACATTGACCAGCCCGGCCCGGCGCATGCTGTAGGCCACCACAGCCATGTTCTCCACCATGGCGTCGGCCTTGCCCGTGGCCACCAGGATCAGGGCGGCCACAGGGTCCTCCACCTCCACGAGGTCCAGGCCCGGGGCATGCTCGCGCAGGTATTCCTCGGCCGTTCCGCCCCGGGCCACGGCCACGCGTTTGCCGGCCAGGGTGGCCAGGGAAAAGGCCGCGGATTCGTCCCGGCAGGCAATGGCCAGGGGGAAACGCAAAAACGGTCCGGAAAAAAGGGCGTACTGAGCGCGGTCAGCGGTCTTGCCCGTGCCGTCGATCATGTCGATGCGCCGCTCCCGCAGGGCATCGAGCACGAGCTGGAAATCGCGGACATCGCCAATGGGGACGAAGCGAAAGGCCAGGCCGGTCTTTTGGGAAATCAGACCGTAATAGTCGTGAAAAAGCCCCTGCAAGCGGCCGTTTTCATAAATGGACAGGGGCCGCCAGTCCGTGTCGCTAAAACTCACCACCGGGTGCTGGGCGACAAAAGCCTTTTCCTCGTCCGTCAGGTCGAGGGCGGCGGCCAGGGCTCTGTCCCGGCTCCACAGGGTCAACGAAAAAAAGGCCAAAAGGGCCGCAAGGATAACGCGCCCGAACGTCCGGCGGACGCCGCGATACGACACGGTCATGAAAACAGCCCTTGCTCCATGGCGCCCATGATAGCCCAAGCGACCGCGATTCCCAACCAAAAAACACCGGTCGCCCGCCACCCGTCGGCCCCAAGCCCCAAAGCCCGGCCACTGTCGCCTGGACAAGGCCGGACGGCCGGCATAGGAGACGGCATGGATACCCTTCCCATCAAGACCCTGGCCGCTGCCGTGGCCGATATCCTGGCTTCGGGGCTGCCCCAGGACGCGGCCGTGGCCCATTACATCGCCTCCACTCACGGCGATGCGGACGCGGCCGGACTGGCCGCACTCCTGGCCCATGGCGACGATCCGGCCGTGGCTTCGCTCCGGGAACTGCTCCTTTTTCCGGGCCCGGCCGTGGCGGCCCGCCTGGAGCCGGCCCTGGCCGCCGCCCGGCTGGATGCGGCCGCAGCCCAGGAGCTGGCCGAAATCCTGGCCGCAACCGTGGACACGGCCACGGTGATTTTGCCGGACGGCCAGCGCCTGGCCGTGCCCCTTGACCGGGACGACATCCGCTCCTTCGTGGTCCGGCTTCGGCCCGAGCATTCGGCTCCCCAGGACGTGGCCCTGGCCCTGGCCGAGCGCTTCCCGCCACAGGCGGCCCTGGATCTGGCCGTGCGCTGCCGCCAGGCCGGCCTGGACTGGACCCCGCCCAGGCGCTCCTTTTTCCTGGCCCTGCTCGGCCGCCTGGCCTCCCCCTTCCCCGAGTCCCCGCAATCTCCCGAGCCTTACGCGGTCGTGGAGTTTGCCCTGCGCTTCCTGTCCGACCTGCCGCCTGCCGCGCCGCCCCTGGCCGCCCTGCCCCGGCTGCGGGAACGGCTCGCGGCCCAGTTGCACCGGGCGCGCAATCAGGAGGAAGCCCTGGCCAAAAGCAATTTCGAGACGCTTATCATGACCGGGGCCCGGCTGCCCTACCTGCATGCCGCAAGCCTGGCCCGGGAACTGCGCCTTGCCGACGCCGCGATCCTGGCCGTGACCGGCCGACCAGCCGCCGATCCGGGGCCGGCAAGCCTGGACCTGGGGACTGTTTCGGACGCAGAAGGGCTTCTGCGCGCCTTGGGCCGGCCGGAGGAATGAAGGGGAAACCTAGATCAGCCGGGCCAGGGGCAGGCGCACGGTCAGGCGCGTGCCCTCTTCCGGACTCGTGGTGAAACTGATGTCGCCGCCGTGCAGCCGGGCGATGCGCCAGGCAATATAGGTGCCCAGGCCCATGCCGTGCGGCTTGCCGCTGGTGGCGTATTTCATGAAAAACCGGGAGCGCATGTCCTCGGGGATGACGCCGAGGTTGTGCACCGTCACCTCGGCCCGGTTGTTCCGCGCGGCTGCGGCCACGGTCACGGTGGACCCCGCAGGCGCGGCTTCCAGGGCATTGGTGAGCAGGTTGGACAACATGGTTTCGAGCAGCGCCGTCTCCCCCACGGCCATGGGTCCAGCCTCGTCCGTTGCCTTGCTATCGCCCTGGGAGCCGTACACCCACAGGGCCACGGCCACCCCCCGCCGCCGGGCCAAGGGGGCCGCCTCCCGGGACAGCCGGCGCAGCATGCCGGCCAGGGGCACGGGCGAGGGGACCAGGACGTAGCGCCCCTGCTCGATCTTATCCAGGTCGAGGTTGCGGCTGACCAGGGTATGCAGGCGCTTGGCCGCATCACGGATGGCCTCCAGCACTTCCTTGGCCAGAGGCTCCTGAACCTGTTTGGCCGCATGCTCGGCCAGGCCCAGAATGCCGGCCAGGGGCGAGCGCAGGTCGTGGCGGATCATCTGCTCCACCCGCTCCCGGGACTCCTCGGCCTGGACCCGGGCCGTGATGTCGTGGACAATGGAAAACAAAACGATGCGGCCGGAATACTCCACCGGGCTGGAATAAACCTCCACCTCGCGCACCTGGCCATCGGCCAGGCGGTGGGAAGAGCGGAAGCTTCGTTGCGTTTCGACCTCGGCCCGGGCCATCTCCCGGCGCACCTGCTCCTCGGGCAGGGTGTTGATGTCCCAGGTGCACAGGCGGCGCATGACGTCCAGATCATAGCCGTAAAAATCGCAGGCGGCCGGGTTGGCGTCCAGGATGCGCCCGGACCGCGGATCGATCAGCAGCTTGACCGCGACATTGGCAAAAAACATGGCCCGGTAGCGGGCCTCGGCGGCGCGAAGGGCCTCTTCCATCTCCTGGCGCGACAGCAGCATGGCCACGCCGTCGGCCAGGCGTTCCAGGCGTTCGACGTCGAGCCGGTTCAGGCGGTCCACGTGCCGATCATTGATCTGCAACAGCCCGAACGTCTCCCCGCCCGCCCGAAGCGGCGTCAGGATCACGGTTTCGTAGCCCACGGCATTGCAGCGGTTGCGGGTGACGACCGGAAGCGGGACCGCCCAGGCCCTGGCCAGCAGCGCCGAGGTGCTGCCCGTGAAAAACGAGCCCTTGGCCGTGAAAAACGGCAGGGACGGATCGGTATGGCCGGACAGCACGGCCCCGCACAGGCATTCGAGCCGGAGCCTGCCGCTGGCGTCGCGCACCGGCGCATTCATGGCGTCCACGGCGCACAGGCTGTTTTCCATGGCCACGAACCGTTTGGAGAAGCCGGTGGTGATGAAATAGGGATAGTCCTCGCCCTGGCGCAGGCGCACCCCTACGGCTTCGCAGCCTGTCCAGCGGCGCAGCAGGCCCAAAATGGCCTGCATGAGATTGTGCTTGTCGGGCAAAACCGCCAGGAGCGAGATGGCCTCGTCCAGGCAGCCGGAATCCAGCTCCAGCTTGGTATGGTCTGGTTCGACCAGCATGGCACAATAATAGCACCCTGGGCCAGTGCCGGGCAAGGAGTTTTGGTGTCCGGAAGCCGGACGTCCTCGAAACGCGCCGGCTCTCCGGCGCGTTTCGAGGACCCGCCAGTTACAGGCCCTTTTTGCCCATGAAAGCCACCAAGTCGGCCACCCGGCAGGAATAGCCCCATTCGTTGTCATACCAGGCCAGGACCTTGGCCATGTCCTCGCCCTGGATGCTGGTGTACTCGGCATCCACGATGCCGGAGTGGTCGTCGCCCTTGAAATCCGAGGAGACCAGCTGCTTTTCGCAATAGCCCAGGATGCCCGTAAGCGGGCCTTGGGCCGCCGCCTTGAGCCTGGCCCGCAGTTCCTCGGTGGTGGTGGGCTTTTCGAGCTGCACCACGAAGTCCACCAGGGAGACCGTGGGCGTGGGCACCCGGACGCTTATGCCCGAGAACCGGCCCTTGAGTTCCGGAATGACCAGGGACACGGCTTGGGCCGCGCCCGTGGAGGTGGGAATCATGTTGCAGGCCGCGGCCCGGGCCCGGCGCAGGTCCTTGTGGGGCAAATCCAGGATGCGCTGGTCGTTGGTGTAGGAATGGATGGTGGTCATCATGCCGTATTCGATGCCGAAGCGGTCCATCAGCACCTTGGCGACCGGCGCCAGGCAGTTGGTGGTGCAGGAGGCATTGGAGACGATGTGGTGCTGGGCCGGATCGTAGCGGTCCTCGTTGACCCCGAGCACGATGGTCAGGTCCTCTTCCTTGGCCGGAGCGGTGATGATGACCTTTTTGGCCCCGGCCTCGAGGTGGGGGCGGCATTTGGGGCCGGTGCGGAAGATGCCGGTGGATTCGATGACCACGTCCACGGCCATGTCGTCCCAGGGCAGGCCTTTGGGATCGCGCTCGGCGAAGTTGCGGATGCGCCAGTCGCCGACCACCATGATGTCGCCCTCGACCGTGGCCTCCACGGGCAGCCGGCCGTAGTTGGTGTCGTAGGAAAGCAGGTGGGCGTTTATGGACACGTCGAAAAGGTCGTTTATGGCCACGACCTCCATGGTATCGGCGTGGCGCTGGTGCATGGCCTTGAGCACCTGGCGGCCGATACGGCCAAAACCGTTGATGGCAACGCGAAGTTTAGGCATATGCATGACTCCTACAACTCATGGATGGCATAATCATAGGCCGTAAGCAGTTCGTAGTCCGTCTTGAGCGCCTGGTGCAGGCGGGCGTTTTCAATGGCAATGGCGCTCAAGTTGGCGATGGCGGTGGCGAAATCCACCTCGTCCTGGTCGAACACCCGCTCTTCGCTGGAATAGATGCGCATGACGCCGATGGCGCGGTCCTCCACGGTCAGGGGCAGCACCAGCACCGAGGTGATGCCTTCTTCCTTGGCCTCCTCGGGATACTGGAAGCGGGGGTCGGCCCCGGCATTGCGGATCTGCACCACCTGGCCGGACAGGGTTTCCTGGTCCAGGCGGCTTTTGGCCACTTCCACCGGACCCTTGCGCAGATAGCCCTTGCTCAAGCCATAGGACGTGCTGGCCAAAAGCGTCTTGCCCTGGCGGTCGAGCAGGCGGATGGAGCAGGCCTTGGCGGACAGGGCCTTGGCCGCCTGTTCCACAATGGCCCCCAGGACCTTGACCGGATCCAGGCTGGAGTTGATGCCCTTGGCCACCTCATAGAGCGTGCGGTAATAGGCGCATTCCTTTTCGTTCATGATTGCCTCCTCAATAAAGATCGGTTGCCGTCCGCGGTCAGGCGGACCATCCGGCTTCGCGAAAGCCTGGATGTCCCCGCCTTTAGCGTACGGCCGTGGCGAATAGATGGCACCATACGTTTTCTGGCTAAAATGAAAAGCCCTTTCCGCCTGCTTCTCAAAACGTGACTGTCACGCTGCGCTCGTGATGCCTTGCCAGGAAGACCCACCCCAGGTAAGGCGTATGGGGCGAAAGAGCGTCCCCGGCCAGCCGCACCGGCCAGGGCGTCACGCCTGGGGAAACATGTTGTGTTTGGGACTTTTCAAGGCAGGATAGATAATTTCATGGACAGCGCGATCCCCATCACCGACCAGGTAGCCATCCCCGAGGACGAGCTGCGCTTTACCGCCTCCCGAAGCGGCGGGCCGGGCGGGCAAAACGTCAACAAGGTCAGCACCCGGGTCACGCTCTGGTTCGACCTTCTGGGCTCGCCGAGCCTGTCCGACGCAGACAAGGACCGCATCGCCCGGCGGCTGGGCGGCCGGGTGGGCAAGGACGGCGTCCTGCGCGTCGTGTCCCAGCAGACCCGCAGCCAGGCCGCCAACCGCGAGCTGGCCCTGGCCCGGTTCGTGGAACTGCTGCGCGCGGCCCTAACCCCCCTGCCGGTGCGGCGAAAAACCCGGGCTACCCTGGCCGCCAGGCTGCGCCGCCTGGAGCACAAAAAACTGCACGGCGCGCGCAAGCGCGAACGCACGGCAAAAGTCGGGGTCGAGGATTAATTTTTTAAATGGATTGCGAAAAGCGTCGTTTTTGAAGCCTTCGGCGACCAAAGGGCTCCGCCCTTTGGAAACCCATATGGATTCAGGACATTACAATATAGCGTTCGTTGCCGTCTCACAGGAGGCTTGGCGCGGCGGCTTCTGGACCCAGAACTGGTACATTTCGATGAACGTATCCGGGTTCTCGGCCTCGAAGTCGTGCCACCGGGCCAGGTCCGTGGCCGAGGCATCCTCGGGAAAGCGCCGCCGGTAAGCCTCCAGCACGGGCGCATCCAGGTCGAATCCCAGAAACCGCAGGGAATGCCTGGCCAAAAAGGCCCCTATCTCCACCAGGGTCATGCAGCACTCCTGCACGTTGAAAAGCAGATCGCGGCAGCCGCTGCTGCTGAAAAAATCGCTCATGAGCAGGGTGTTGCCTTCCAGGCTGTCCTGGACCGCCAGCAGGTCCTGGCGGCACCGGCGGATGTCCTCCACCGTGGGGGCATAGCCCTTGGCAAGGATCAGGGCCCGCGTGCGGGTGATGTTTCGCCGGGCCATCCGGCTGTAGAGCCCCAGGCGCATGCAGCCGCCGGGACGCAAAAGCGACAGCAGCACCTCCCAGCCGGCCAGGGGATCGGCCAGGTGGTGCAGCACGCCGCAGGATTCGATGACGTCGAAGCGCTGGCCAATGGCCCCCAACTGCAAGATATCCGCCTGGGCATAGTCGATGGCGGTGGTTAGACCCAACTCGCGCGTCTTGCGCTTGGCGTAGCAAAGGCTCGACAGGCTCAAGTCCACGGCCAGCACCCGGGCTTTGGCAAACCGCCTGGCGGTTTCCAGGGAATGTTGGCCCGTGCCGCATCCGGCTACCAGCACATCGAGCCCATCGCGCTTGCCATAGGGATGCAAGGAAGCCAGGGGGAAGCGCCGGCGAAGAAATGCGTCCAGGGTCACAGGGGCGGCCGGGGGCGCGGCCGTAATCCAGCGCGGATACGGGCTTTGCTCGTATTGCCGGCGCACCAGGCGCGACACCGTGTCCTCGATGGCGGTCAATCGCGGGATGGTCGGCCGGTAGTCCCGCTCCTGCCCGGGTTCGCGCAACTGCTGGGTCAGCACGGCGGCCGCGGCCTCGGGCCAGGGCGCCGCCAGCAGGCGGTCGGCCGCAAGGGGCAGGCCATGCAGGGGATAATAGGCCGCCACAGCCACCAGCCAGGAGGCCGGGACCACCCGGCCGGCCTCCATGGCCGCCACCAGTCGGTCCCGCAGGTCTTCGGCCGCCCGGGCCTCGTCGCCCGTGACGGCGAACACGTATTCGTTGATGAAGCACTGTCGGGCCAGGGCGCTGTAAAAGCCCAGGGCGTCCGGGTCCACGTCCGCGTACGGCTTTTCCTCGATGGCCGTCTCCAGGAGGATATGCCGGGTCATGGTCAGAAACCGTTCCAGCTCAAGGGTGCAGACCGGAGCCGCCTCCAGAAGGCGGCACAGGAGCGGATCGGCGCAGCCCCCGGGACCGGCCGGGCCGAAGAGTTCTTCGGCTCCCAGGCGACGCGGCCAGGCCGCGTCCACCCGGGCCAGGCACTCCCCCACCGCTCCGCCTTGGGTTGCCAGGCGGGCCGCCACACCGGTCAGGAGCCCTGGCCGGGCCCAGGGCTCGGTCAGGGCCGCCACCACGGTTTCCCGCAAGGAGGCGTCGGCGAATGCCGGGCAATCCGGAGGCAACTGCCGCAGGCAGGCCACAACCAGCGACCGGGTCTCGGGCCGGGGATCGAGCCGCAGGGACCGAAGCGCCATGTCCAGGGCGGCCGGAGCGTCGCCGTGGCGCACCAGCAGCAGCGCGGCCAGGAGGCTTACGGCCGGGGCCAAGTCCGGCTGGAGGGCCAGGGCCTGGCGGACGCAGGCTTCGGCTTCCTCCAGCCGTCCGAGGTCAAAAAGCGTGAGCCCGAGGTTGGTGCGGGCATAGACGTAATCGGGCCAGCCGGCCAGGGCCTGGCAATAGCAGGTTGCGGCCTCCTCAAGCCGGCCGAGGTCGCGCAACGTATTGCCCAGGTTGTAGCGGGCCTTGACGTGGTCGGGATCGATTTGAAGGGCTCGGTTATAACTGGCGGCAGCTTCTTCCGGCCGGCCGGCGGCTTCCAGGGCGCTGCCGCGGTTGGTCAGGGCCATGACCGAGGCGGGGTTGCGTTCCAGGGCTTTTTGGTAGCTGGCCAGGGCCTCGTCCAGGCGGCCGAGGTCGGCCAGGGCCAGGCCGCAATTGTTGTGGATGTCCGAGACGTCGGGACACAGGCTGGCGGCTTTTTCCAGATACGGCAGGGCGATGTGGCTTTGGCCCTGCTGCAAAAACAGCGTGCCCAGCACGCTCCAGCCAAAAAGCTCCTCGGGAAAACGTTTGGTGATGTTTCTGGCCTGCTCTTCGGTTTCCGCCAAGCGGCCGGAATTGAAGAGATTGATGACCGTTAATTTTTCTTCCCTGCTTAGGCCTTCAGACACGCAACCAGCTTCCTGCGCCCGCATGATGGCTACCTGGATTGTAAAATGTTTTTATCGACCGTCTGTGCTGCCTTCCCCTCTCGTCCCCATGTATTTGCGCGGCAACATCTCTGAAAAAAAGTTGTTCTCCCAACCGGACAACGCGCACACCCGGGTTGGAAACGCGATAACTTGAAAAAATATACAAAATTTTTGAACAATTACGTCCAGACGAGCCGGCTTTGCCCGTCAGCTTCCACTTCTGCTTACCGTTCTCGCTACCACAAGCGCCACACAATACCAAGCCGTTCCCGGGCGGACAGATGTTGGCATGCCCGGCCACCCGATGGCGGCTGCGGGCGGGGTTCTGTTGGGATGCGGCTCTTGGGTCGGCTTGACACGAAGCCCTTTCGACCCTAAAGATCATCTCACCGGTCAACTTTATAAATTTTATAGAAAATCATCCCGGAAGTCGTTGCCGGCAACCACTGGTCCGGACGCGTTCGGGCCGTTTCGGAGGAAAACGCCATGGCCACCATTCATTCCGTGTGCATCAGCCAGCGCAAGGGCGAAAAGAAAAAGCCGGTGGAGTCCGCGGTCCTGCGTGAGGACTTTGGCCTGCAAAACGATGCCCACGCCGGCTCCGGACGCCAGGTGAGCCTGCTTGCCCTGGAAGGGGTGGAGCGCATGCGCCGGAAACTGGCCACCATTGTGCCGGGCGATTTCGCCGAGAACCTGACCGTGGACGGCCTGGAAGCACTGGGCCTGGCCCCCGGGGACCGGGTGCGGGTCGGCCGGTCCGTGCTGCTGGAAGTCACCCAGATCGGCAAGGAATGCCACGGCCATGGCTGCGCCATCATGCGGGCCGTGGGCACGTGCGTCATGCCCAAGGAAGGCATCTTTGCCCGGGTCGTCACCGGCGGCGAAGTCCGGCCCGGGGATGTGGTGCAGCGCGCCTGATGGTTTTGTCCGGACGTGTTGACGCCCCGGGACGCCTCTGTATACTGGCCGTAAATGACGGGGCCGGCCGCCCCGAGGAGTACGGACGCGCATGTGGGTGACGCAGAAATGCCAGTATGCCTTGCGGGCCCTGTTTGAACTGGCCAAGCGCCAGGGAGAGGGAGCGGTGCGGGCCGCGGACATCGCCACGAACCAGGCCGTTCCCAAGCGGTTTCTGGAGGTGATCCTGCACCAGTTGCGCCAGGGCGGTTTCGTGGACTCCCAGCGGGGCAAGGAAGGCGGCTTTTTTCTCAGCCGGCCGGCGCAGTCCATCACCGTGGGCGAGATCATCCGGTTTATCGACGGCCCCATCAATCCCGTGGATTGCCAGCTGGACAAGCCCCACTTCAGTTGCACCCTCAAGGGCAGTTGCGTGTTCATGAGCCTGTGGGACGAGGCACGCCTCGCCCTGGAACGGGTCTACGACACCAAAAGCCTCAAGGACCTGGTGGAACGCGAGCAAAAAATGCTCGAGCGCGACGCCCTGTATTACTGCATCTGAACTCCCGCCCGCCGTCCAGCCCCTTGCAACAATCCCCAGGGCTCTCCAGAAACAGCCCTGTCGTCTTTCGGGAACCGGAGCCGAACCTGCCTTGGCCGCTGATCCGGCAAATCCAGGCCTTCCGGCGTGTTCAGCCGCGACACACGTTTTTCCCCGACGCAACACCCTTAAATTCTTATCATACCAGGCTCTTGCAAAAAGAGTTGTTTTTGAAGCCTTCGACGACCAAAGGGCTCCGCCCTTTGAAAACCCATAATGGATTCAGAATGTTACAATGTAACGCCCATTGCTGTTTCACGTTACGTTTGATTTTTGCAAGCGCCTCATACCGGCAAACATGGCTCTGAAAAAGGGCCTGTGGCGTCCTGGACCGGCGCTGCAACAGGCATTGCCTGGCCGCGCCTCGTGGCAGCAACAGATTTCTTCATGGAGGAATACGTATTCATTTTCAATCAAATAAAGGAGATATCCGCCATTTTCACCACATGACAAATATACGGCAACACATGCTCTGGCAATTCATTGCTCTTGTGGTATTATGAAAAAGGGCAAGGTCCGACAACCGACGACGTAGCGGCGTGTTTCCCGACCCGGCCGTCGAGCAGTGCTTCTTTATCCCGGCCGCTGGCCCGCGAGGAGAGGAAGTCATGTGGGAGAATCTCAAGGATACGGAGCGGGTCAAGACCAGTCTGGTCGATGCGCTGCGGCATCGGCTGGCCGCACTGCGACAAGGCAAGGACCTGGAAAAGGATGCGTCCGATCAGGTGCGCGGCAAAATGGCCACGGACATCCTCCAGTCGGTTCTGGAATACCTGCCCGAAGCCATTGTCGTGGCCAATGCGCCCAACATCTTGATTCGCGTGGTCAGCCGGTACGCGGTCACCCTCTTTGGCCTTCCGTTTCAAGAGCTGGTCGGCCGGCCATACGCCGACGTAGCGGAGAAACTGCGGATGCGCCATGCCGATGGAGTCAGGAAGGCGTCCTTTGCCGAACTGCCGCTGGTCCGCGCCGTTCAATCGGGCGAACTCGTGACAGAAGAACAATGGATCATGCAACGATCCGACGGCAACCAGATCCCCATCCTGTGCAATGCCGCCCCCATTCTCGACGACTGCGGCAAAATCACCGGCGGCATCCTCTCCTGCGTCGACATGATCGAAATCAAGCTCTTCGAAAAAAAGCTCCAGGAGGGAGAGGAAAAATTCAAAAAGATATTCACTTCAACGCCGGGCATCCTGGTCTTGCTGGACCTCAACAACGATACCATCCTCGATGTGAACAACTCCTTTACCGAGGTCATGGAATATGGCCGGGAGGAGGTCCTGGGGAAAAATGTCTCTATCCTGGGCCTGTTGGAAGTCCCGGAAGAAGGGAAAAACCTGGGCCACCTGCTCGCCGAGGAAGGCCGCTTCTGCAACCGGGAACTGATCGCCAGGACCAAGTCGGGCCAACAGCGGATCATTCTGGCCTCGGGCGAAGTGGTGCAGATTGCCGGCCAGCGGTACCTGATCTCCGGGGGACAGGACGTCACCGGCCTGCACGAGGCCAGGGAGGAGGCCCAGCGGGCCAACAGGGCCAAAAGCGAATTTCTGGCCAACATGAGCCACGAGATCCGGACCCCGCTCAACGGCATTTTGGGCATGACCGGCCTGGCGCTCATGACCTGCACGGATTTGAAGGCGCGGGAATACCTGGGCATGGCCCAGCAATCGGGCCAGCATCTCCTGGGCATCATAAACGACATTCTCGACCTCTCCAAGATCGAGTCCCAGCATTTTGAGCTGGAAAACGGCGCATTCAATCCGCGGGCCATGCTGGAGAGCCTGTTTCAGACCATGCGCCTGGAGGCCGACGGCAAGGGCATTCGGTTCGATGCGGCCGTGGCCGCCACTGTGCCGGACTGCCTGGTGGGCGACGCGGGCCGGCTGCGGCAGATCTACGTGAACCTCATCGGCAATGCCATCAAGTTCACCAATGCGGGCGAGGTGGTGGTGCGGGTCAGCGCGGCAAGGCAAGACCCCTCGCAGCAGCCGCCAGCCAGGCCCGAAGCTGCGGCCAACAGCCAGGACCGCATCTTCCTGGTATCCTCGATCCGGGACACCGGCATCGGCATTCCCGAAAAAAACCTGAAACGGATCTTCGACACCTTTGCCCAGGCGAGCGTCAGCGCCAAATATGGCGGCACCGGCCTTGGCCTGTCCATTTCCAAGCGGATCGTGGAGCTCATGGGCGGCAGCATCTGGGTGGAGAGCGGCGTGGGCAAGGGGAGCACCTTTTTCTTTACCGTGCAGTTGCAGCGCGTCGCCCCGCAAGAACCGGTCCCCGCCCAGGAGAAGGCAACGAATCGGGAAAAACGACTCCACCGGCTCAACGGCAACTCCCCCCTGCGCATCCTTCTGGTCGAGGACAATCCCGTCAATCAAATCCTGGCGGTCGAGCTCCTGGCCATGCAGGGGCATACCGTGGAAACGGCCGAAAACGGCCGCGAGGCCCTGGACAAGCTCAAGGGGAGCGCCTTTGACCTGGTGCTCATGGACGTGCGCATGCCGGTCATGGACGGCGAGGAAGCCATGCGCCGCATCCGGGCCGGCCAAGTGGAGGGCCTTGATCCCGCCATTCCCATCATCGCCCTGACCGCCCACGCCCTGGCCGGCGACCGGGAACGCTTCCTGGGCCAGGGCTTTGACGGCTACCTGGCCAAGCCCATTGATTTCGACGCCTTTGACCGCATGTTGCTGGACATGAAGTCAAAAAAGGAAAAGCCGCTGCCCAAATGAAAGCCTGGTCCGTGGAGGAGACGAGACTGGAGTTTCCGTTCTTTTGCCTGTGGCCTGATCCGCTTCGCCCGTGCCCAGGCCCAGGGCTCACAGGCTTTCGGCATTGAAGGCGTCCAGGCCCCCGAATCCCTTGCCCATGGGCGCAAACCGTTTTTCCGCCGCGTTCCAGCGGTAGGTTTCCGCATACGTCCGGGGCCGCACTGCGGTCTTGCCGCCCTTGCAGTCAGTTCGGGGCGAGACCTTCACAGTGGCCACGATATCGGGATACGGGCCGCCGGCCTGGGGCTCCAGTCGCCAGGACAGGGTTTCGAAAAACGTATGCGCGCAATCCATGCGCACATCCAGGGTAAAAATTTGCGCAATGCGGCGCAGCCGGCCGGTCACGACATGGAACAGTCCGGTATCCAGGTAGCTTTGGTTGGAATTATTGTGCTGGTTGCGGATGAAAAAGGCGTCGTCCGGCCCGATCTCCAGCCGTTTCCCGTCCCATGTGTCGCAAAACGAGTCGGTCTGGACGCTGACCACGTCCGTGGGATCGGGGGGTTCGCGCGCGCCTTCGGGAAAAATGGCCACAATGGTGGAGGCATCGCCGGGATAGCCTGTGGACGCGGCAACGGTCCACAGGGTCACCAGATAGCGCCGGCCGTCCCCGCGCACGGCAAAGGCCTTCACGGCGTCGATCCGGCTGGCCTCGGGCAGGGTCACGCGCTCCTTGGTGCCGGGCTGGCGCAGGACTTTTTCCGGCCCGGTCACCAGCGCGCCCGAGCCCTGATCCCGGGTCGCGCCCGGAAAGACCGCGCTCCCCAGTTGGGCGAACGTGATCTCGGCGGACGGCCAGACCCGGGCGTCCAGGTCGGTCACGGGCTGCGCCCCGGCCGGCCGGCCAAGGCCTGTTGTCAACACCATGCCAAGCAACAGCCGAGCAAGCATGCGGCGCACGGTTTCACCTCCGGCCCGAGACCCAGGGACGTCTTTTTGTAAAAGCGGCTCCCTTTCAGGTTGCCTTTCCTAGCAGAGCCCCTGCTCCCTGTCATCATTTTTCCTTTTTTTTCAGTCGACTCTGCGAATTAGGAACAAACGAACAGACGTAATGGATACCCGGACATCCACCAACCCCACAAGCCAATACGCGGGCCAAGGATAGCCTCATAAACAGCCTGTGTTCCTTATTTTACCTGTCTGATCAGGGTGTTGTGTAATTTATGAACAAACGAACATGGCGGAAGCGAACATGCCGCCAGGGCATGAGGGCCGGCAGCGAAAGGCCGAGGCAACGACTTCAGGCGGCGACTTTTTCCAGGCAATATTCCCCATGCACCGCCGTCTTGTTCCCATAAGGACTCGATACGCTCTTCCGGATGGTTAACGCCGACCGATCGGCATACGGACGGATGTTCCCATGAAAACACCTTCTTGGGTTTTGATGCAGACCCTTGGCGCGGCATTCCCGCCGCCGGTCGCAGGCTTGGCCGCATGAAGGCTGCGGCCTCCCTTCTCGCCCAGGCCATGGAACGCGAGAAGACGAAGTTCTTCCGCTATGTCCGCAGCCGTTTGTCCAGGATATCCTTCATGGATGCGGAAGACATTGTGGCTGACGTGATCTACGGACTGCTCAAACGGGCTGACGTCTTTGGCGAGATAGAAAATTTCATGGCCTATGCCTACAGGTCCCTGGAAAACAGAATCATCGATTTTCGGCGCAACAGCCGGGAGGTGGTGTCCTTGGACGATGCCGCGGATGGCCAGCCGTCGCTCGCGGAAAGCCTTCAGTCCGCCATGGCCACTCCGGAACGGAGCGTTGCCCGCCTGGAGATGCGGGACCGGCTGGTGTGGGCGCTGGGAGAACTCACTGCCCGGGAGCGCGCGCTCTGGATCGCCACCGAGATCGAAGGCCGAAGTTTTCGGGAACTGTCCGAGGAATGGGGTGAGCCCCTGGGAACGCTTTTGTCCCGCAAAAGCCGGACCAACGCCCGGCTGCGCGAACTGCTCAAGGACCATGAACCGCAATGAAAGGAGAAGCCATGCGCCTGTTTTCCCCCCAAAACCTTGACCATGAACACAGCCGGTCCTACCTGGTCGCGGTGCATATCGTATTCGGCTTGCTTTTTGCCGGCACCCTGGCCTTGGTTTTCGGATACGTTGTCATGCTCCTGTGGAACCACCTCATGCCGGACCTTTTCCGGCTCCCGGCCCTGACCTACTGGCAAGGCGTGGGCCTGCTCCTGCTGTCGCGCATCCTCGCAGGCGGCCTCGGACACGGCAGAGCCGGGCACGGGCATGTCAGGCGGCCCGAAGAAAGGCCGGCCTGGAAAGAATACGATGCCTGGTGGAAGGCGGTCGGAGAACAATCCTTTCGCCAACATACAGGCGTCGAGGGCAGCGGCAACGCCGCGAAAGACTAGCGCTCCGCCGAGCGTTCACTCCAAAAACACAGGGCCTGGGCAATAAACCGGTCGCCCGGCCGTCGTATCGTTACAGGAGGTTTTTCCATGGTCGAAGCAAACGTCATCAATGCCTTCAACATGATGTGGGACCCGTTTCCGGAACCGGTCATGCTGGTGCACAAAAGCCGCACCATCCTGGCCGTCAATGCGGCCGCCCAGGCGGCCGGAGTGCCCGTTGGCGTCAAATGCTCCAGCCTCAATCCCGAGAACAAGACCGACGGCCATTGCCGGCAGTGTCGGGCTTTGGAGGCCCTGCGGTCAAACAGTGCGCTGGAGAAGTTCACTGTTGCCTCGGGGCGGCACGTGAAAGGCTATTGGCTGCCCCTCAAGGATGTCTCGGATGTCTACATCCACTTCGGCGTTACCCTCAATGATGCAATCGAGGCCGCCGCGTCGCCGAAAGAATAAGTCCCGCCGCGTTTGAAAACAGTGACGGCCAGGGCGATGCGCTTCTGGCCGTCTTTGTTGCGTCAGTCCGCTGGCAGCTTCCGGATAAGCGCTTACCATGAAAAACGGCAACGGACCCGCAACGGCCTCCATCGCAGTCGCCATGACCCATCCCGGGTGAGACGCGGCTAAATATAAATTTATCTATTCTTAAAAACAATTCACCAAAACGTCCGCGCCTTCGCCCCGGCGGGGCAAATGCAATTTAAACAACCAAAATTGTTTACGCTTCAAGCGCATAACGCGCCCCGGCTGCCGCCTTGACGCAGTCCGGCTTTCTCGTTATTGAAAAAACTCGATAGCTTACGTATTGGAGGAGCACTGCAAAGCAGCCTTGTGTTGCACGCGGCGTAGCCACGGTTCCGTTTTCGTTATGCCCTTCCCCGATTTTCCTGACCTCTCCGATTGGACTGCTGTTGGCCGGACCTTTCTCCGCGCTCTGGAAGAGGCCGAGCCGGTGCTGCGGCAACTGCTGCCATACCTGCCCGTGCTGCTTGCCGCGGCGCTGCTGCTGTACCTGTTGGTTCTGGCGGCCCGGGAGGTGCGGGACTGGTGGAGCTTGCGCCAACGCACCCGCCTCAGCCGGCTGATGGCCAAAATCCAGCGGATCAAGGAGCGGATCGCCGACAAAGGCCGGGACAAACGGCTGCGCCTGGCCAGCTCCCGGCAGCGCCGCAATCTCAAGGAGCTGGCCGTCCTGGTGGAAGAACAACTGGAGGCGGCCAAAAGCCACATGCATCCCCAGGTATACAAGCGCACGAGCGTCCTGATCGAGCGGTCGGTCACGAACCTGGATTTCGACCGGCTCTACTGCCTGCACCACCTGTTGTCCCAGGCGGACGCGAAACAGATAACTCCCCGGCTGGAAACATTTTTCCAGCGCGCGAGGTAATCATGCCCGTCCCCGAAGGCATCGCCAAGTGCATCACCAGACTCTACACGACCCTGCGAAGCGAGACGGCCGACTGGCAGCGGGCCAATCAGGACGCCTTGCTGCAGATGCGCGAGGACAAGGCCGTGGCCGAGCGGGAGTTGCGCCAGCGCCTGGAGCTGATGGAAGTCCGCTTCAAGGAGGAGCGCCGGCGGCTGCAGATGGAAGAGGAACGCAACACCCGGCATTTCAGTGAATTTCTGGGCAGCATCGACGAGATGAAGACCAACATGCTGGCGTATTACGCCACCATGCCCAAGCCCATTGCCCTGATGATCCACCACCATGCCGCCGAATTGCTCAAGGAGGCCTGGCACAGCCCCAACGCCCGGGAGCGGCTGCGCATGCAGACCCGGTTCACGGACCTGATGCTGACCATCACCGAGGACCTGGCCGAACTGGAACGCGAGGGAGAGCGCAAGGCCTTGCCGGAAAAGACCATTGCCTTCATTCAGAACGAACGCAAGCAGCTTCCCCAGGAATGAAATCGCTGACACGCAGCAGGCTTTGATCGAACGCTGTTTCTGAACCAGGCGAAGCTCTTGCAACGAGAGTTGTTTTGAGGCCTTCGGCGACCAAAGGGCTCCGCCCTTTGGAAACCCATAATAGATTCAGGGTATTACAACGTAACATTACAACGTAGCGCCCATTGCTGGTTCACGTTGCGTCTGCTTTTTGCCGGCCCTCAGGCTTCAGGATTTTCCTGACCGCCCGCCTTCTCGCACAACGGCTTCCCTCGCCCCGATCATCAAACAAGACAACAACGCCCGGCTCCTGAATACAGTCAGGAGCCGGGCGACATGTTTTTCCGCGTCTTGTCCGGCCATCTTGGCTTGGGAGTCATCGCAGCAACCTGAGCTTCACGGGAGTTTGCAGGAATTGAGAAAGAGCCTATGGATTTCGGATAATGGCCAAAGCGGGATTTCCCTGCGATTTTGGCCGAGGGGGTGAGTAATCCCGGGGCAGGGCAGCGACTCTGCGAATGAATGGAAAAGGGGGAAATCATGAATGAATCCGCAGCGGAAGCGCTCATACTCGCCATCAATGCCCTCGGAGCCGGCATTCTGCTTTTCATTGCAGGCGTCCTGCAAGAAATCATGGATGCCATGGATGTATTGACATTCAAGCGGTTTTTAAATGCGCTGGACAAGACGGCGATGCGTAATCCTCTTGTCGTCACGGTTGCCACTCTCCCCATTCTTGCCGCAGTGCTCTACTTCGCAGTCTACGGCTTTGACCACTGGTGGTTCACGGCGGGCTTTATTGTCTGGCTTGTTGGATCAAGCATCACGAAAATCATCAATATGCCCGTTTACAAGTGGGTCGGCGACCCCCAAAACACCGATCCGGAAGAACTGCAAAGAAAACGGCGTCAATTGCGCCTTGGCAATACCCTGCGCGCCTGGCTCACCTTGGCCTCCGTGGTTCTCATGGCCTGCCAATTCGGCGCTGGCGAGGTCGGTATCGTCGTGGTCCTGAGCGGCATTGTTTCCTTTCCGTTGACCCGCTGGGCCCGCAAATACATACCCAGCTAAAATCCCACCCCAAAAGTCTCCTGCCCCCCTCTTTGACCAGCATTGCGAGAGAATCAGGCAACAATTGAAGAGGATCGCATCTCCTCTTCAGCGTCAGGCAGCACTACATTTGCGTCATGAAAGGACGCGATGCTGGCTCCCTTTCAAACGAGACAGACTGCCCGCCTGACGGGCTCCTGAAGGAGGAAAAATCATGCAAAAACGCACATTGGGAAAAAGCGGACTGGAAGTTTCGGCCCTCGGTCTCGGCTGCATGGGCATGAGCTTCGGCTACGGACCGGCGGCTGACAAGCAGGAGATGATCGCGTTGATCCGGAAAGCCGTGGAACGCGGCGTCACCTTCTTCGACACGGCCGAGGTCTACGGCCCGTTCACGAACGAAGAACTCGTGGGCGAAGCCCTGGCTCCCTTCCGCGGGCAGGTGGTGATCGCCACCAAGTTCGGGTTCAAACCCGATCCGGACGGCGGGCCGGGCTGGACCGGCCTGGACAGCCGGCCGGAGCACATCAAGGCGGTGGCCGAGGCTTCGCTTGCGCGCCTCAAGGTCGAGGCCATCGATCTGTTCTATCAGCACCGGGTTGACCCGGACGTGCCCATCGAAGACGTGGCCGGGGCGGTCAAGGACCTGATTGCGGCAGGCAAGGTCAGGCACTTCGGCCTTTCCGAACCCGGCGTGCAGACGATCCGCCGCGCCCACGCCGTGCAGCCGGTCACTGCGGTCCAGAACGAATACTCGCTGTGGTGGCGGCGTCCTGAAGCGGAAGTGTTGCCCACGCTCGAAGAACTCGGCATCGGTTTTGTTCCCTACAGCCCTCTGGGCAAGGGCTACCTCACCGGAAAATTCAACGAACACACCACGTTCGACAGCACCGATTTCCGCACCATCCTCCCGCGGTTCACGTCCGAGGCGCTCAAGGCGAACAAGGCCTTGGTCGATCTGCTCGGCGCGATCGGAAAGCGCAAGCAGGCGACGCCGGCGCAGATTGCACTCGCCTGGCTGCTCGCCCGGAAGCCGTGGATCGTACCCATTCCCGGCACCCGCAAACTGGAACGCTTAGACGAGAACCTCGGCGCGGTCGCCGTCGAACTGACGCCGGAAGATCTTCGCGATATCGACAGCACCGCCTCGAAAATCGCGGTGCAAGGCGCTCGGTATCCGGAAAAATACGAGAAGATGACCGGTCGTTGACCCGATAATCCTGGGAATCGATTGGGCGGGCGTCCCATCTTCAAAAACGACCGGGAGGAAAGGAACGTGAGAATGAAATTCCTGGTTGTTTCCCTTCCGTTGCTCATGCTCATGGGCGATTTTGCCGGGCAGGCACCGGCGGCCGAACCAAACAACACCGCGCAAACCATTACCCCGAATGGTTCTCAGCCTTCCATCCAGGCCCCTGCCGAGCATTTCACGGGCGCCGTACGGCTCCTCAAGATGCCGGAGACCATGGCCTGAGGCCGTCAAACACGCTTGCAACGCGAAATTGTCATGCACTGTATAAAGTCAAGAACAAGGAGTGTTTTCATGCACCCCCAAGAGCACACCCAGGTATGGAGTCCCGATGAGCTGAAGGCCGCGCGCAAGGCGCTGGGGGTGCGGATATCCCGGTGGGCTGCAAAGCATGGCAGGCTGTTCACGACCATCCCGGAGCTCTCGCTGAGTCGCTATGACTCGCCCACCCAACAGGCGAGCTCCATACACGAGCCAAGCCTGTGCCTGGTGGCCCAGGGGGCCAAGCGCGTGCTGCTTGGAAAGGAAATGTACACGTATGACGCGTACCATTTCCTCATCACTTCCGTTGACCTGCCGGTCGTGGCCCAGGTCATCGAGGCCAGCCTGGAAAAGCCATACCTGGGATTGGTGTTGAAGATCGATCGGCGTTCGATCACACAAATGATGGTGGACAGCGATGTCCCCTCCCCCCGCCCCCGGCAGGCCAGCCGGGGAATGGTCGTCAGCGAGGTTACCTTGCCGCTGCTCGGCGCCTTCCAACGGTTGATCGATCTGCTTGATGCACCAGAGGACATCCCGATGTTGGCGCCGCTCGTGCAAAAGGAAATTCTTTACCGGCTGCTCGTAAGTGACCAGGGAGAGCGACTGCGCCAGATCGGGGCAACGGGGACCCAAAACCATCAGATCGCCCAGGCCATCGACTGGCTGAAGGACAACTTCAGCCAGCCGCTCCATGTCCATGAACTCGCCGCTTACACCCAGATGAGCACCTCGGCCTTTCATCGCCACTTCAAGATGGTGACATCCATGAGCCCGTTGCAGTTCCAGAAGTCGCTGCGATTGCACGAGGCCAGGCGACTTATGCTCACGGATCACCTGGATGCGGCGTCTGCGGCGTTTCAGGTCGGCTACGAAAGCCATTCCCAGTTCAACCGCGAATACAGCCGCCTGTTTGGCGCACCGCCGCTGCGCGACATAAAGAGCCTGCGGCAACTGGCCACCAAGAGTGCCTAGGCCAAGAAACTGCCCAAGAAACCCTTGATCGCTCCGAAAGCTTGCGGCCTGCTTTTTTCCCTGATAGACATCAAAAACAGGGCCTTGGCTCAAAAAGGGCCTGCCCATTATGCATCCGTTGCGGGCAAACGCGTTACGGATGATCCTTGTGGCGCGAGGCAGCCACCCGCGAACGTTGCCTGGTCCGAGGAACACCGCTGGGGAAGTCTTTTCGTCGTACAATCAAATTCCATACCCGATAAAAAGAGCATAACGATTATGCAGCAGTCTCTCAGGATATTTTTTTTAACAGCCGTGGTTGTAAGCATTTTTGGAAACATGAGCTTGGCCCATTCCAAAAATACGGCGCCCGGCAACTCGACATATCTCTTTTTTGACGAGGTCACCCCGGGAACCATAGGCAAAACGCTGGAAGACATTATCAACAACAAAAGAAATATCTTGATTTTAAACAGCGACGGAGGAATCGTCGAGTCTGCAATGGCATTTTATGATACAATTAAGCATGCATTGAAAAGAAATATAACTGTTGTTGGTGTTGGTCAAATATCCTCCGCTGCGGTAATACTTTTCTGTTCCGGCAAAAAACGGTTAATTGGACGAAATGCTTATATGTTATTGCACAATATATCGATGGAGTACAAAAATACGAAACCGACGGAAAGAAACAAACGGGAAGATAAGGATCGGATATCTGTTCTAGAAAATTTATACGCCAAGATTGTGTCCGAAACGACACATGGGAAAATTTCCCCGGACCAAGTGCATCAGATGATGGATAAAAGCACCATACTAACAGCGTCAGAAGCGGTCGATATGGGAATAGCTACCGGTTTCTTGGAAAGCCCAACATTTTAATACGCTGAACTTGGAAATTTCTTCCCGGCTTTGCCAGGTAGCTTGCAGCGGGCAGTTGCACGAAAAAATCTGCTGCGTTCCAACGGACGGCTATCCCTCACGCAACGCGGCCACGATGTTCAGACGGGCCGCCCGCACGGCCGGGAAAAGGCCCCCCGCCACGCCCATGATCGCCGCAAAGGCCAGAGCCAGGCCGATGATCCAGGGGGCGAGGGCGAACTTGAAGGCGAGCTCGGAGAACGTCTGGAAGTTGGTGGTGGAAAACGTGACCAAGGACAGGCAGGCAGCCATGGCCACGCCAACCACGCCTCCAAGCAGCCCCAGGAAAAGCGATTCCAACAGAAAGGCAGCCAGGATGGCCCGGCGCCGAAAACCGATGGCCCGCAACGTGCCGATCTCGGGAACGCGGTTGGCCACGGCCGAATACATGGTTTGGTGAGGCCGATAAGGACCACTGTTTCCCTGGCCGCCATTGACGCTGTCGATGCCGGCGATGCAGTTGAGCAGGGTCTATTTGTCCGATCCCGAAGGGCCGATCAGGGCCAGGAATTCCCCGGCGGCGATGTCGAACGTGATGTCGGTCAGGACCGGCAGAGCTTCCTTTCCCCACTTCCAGCAACCCCGGATCGGTCGAACCTCTTCGGAGCACACCGCCAGAGGCGGTGGCTTACCTGTTGGAATTCATGGCAAGTTCGGGAGTTCAAGGCAACGGGCTGGAAGGCGCTGCATGTATTCGTAGACTTGGCCCAAGCCTGCGGCCCTCTCGGCAGAGCGCGGGGATGTTACCGAATTCTTCAGTCTAATCTTGTAGGAAAACGCCTTTCCTTAAAGCAATCACCTGATATGATTTTTTGTTTCAATGTCGATCATCTGTTTTATCTTTGAAAGTATTTCATTTTCTTTTACAAGTTCGCTGCCGTATGTAATGTTAAAATTATAGTCAAATTCAAGAGGATTGACGCCTTGGTTGTGTTGTATGAGCGTTTCAAGTTTATCAAGGGCTTTTACATATTTAGCTTCTTCAGTTTTTCCGGATTCATACTCTTCCCAAAGTTCGACGATATCATTTTGTACTTGAGGAGTCAGCGACTGAACTATTTCAGCAAGTGCATTTCGTTCCTCGTTAACTTTTGCTGCATATTTTTCTCGATATATTGCGGGGGTATCGCCACAGACAGCTTCGGGCAAATCGTGAATGATGGCCAGTTTGAGGGCTTTTTCAAGGTTCAAATGAGGAAATGAACTTGCGCACAGCATGACAAAGAGACTGAGTCTCCAACTGTGTTCCGCAGAACTTTCTTGATTCCCATTTGAAGTAAAGGAATAGCGGAGAGTGTTTTTAAGGTTTTCCGCTTTCTTAATGAATGCGAGCACTCCTTCAATTGCACTGGCATCCATGATACTACCCCCAAAAAAAATTCCGGGATACTGTACAACCAGTCTGCGTGACACATCAGTTGCAGATGGTTTCTATAATGGAAGAAGCCCGGGAATATCGTGCTAAAACAGCATCATCGGCCAGTTGGTCTGGCATCGTACCGCCAAGTAGTCCGCAGGCTGTGTTTTCCTGCTGCCCAAAAGAGGCAAACAGCTTGACTTGAAAACCTTTATTTTCAAATTTTTGTACAAGTCGCGAAGCTTCTTCAGGGCTCACAGCAGTGTTTATGCCGACATTGTCGCATTGATTAAATTCACACAAGCTGATGCGGCACACGTCAGGGTCAAGCAACTCGGATATTCTCTCTATTTCTTCCTCGTTCGTATAGTAGTGTTTTGGATTGTTTTTGTTGCAATAGTCCTTGAACAACAGCACGCCAACGCACGGTTTTTCGCCAGTGAGTTTTTGCAATATAGGTAAACGTTTGACAATATCTCTGTAGTTGTAAATTGCATTTATAGGCATAACGTCACCTCTGCGTTGGGTTGCGTGGAGAGAATAGTGGAATGTAACTCTTGTATCTTTGAAAAAATTATTTTTGAGGTCGTCAATAAGGGAATCCACCATTTCCACAACACCGCATGTTGCTACTATATGTCTGAAAACTTTTTGTTTTAGAAACTGCATTGCCTGATCTGTAATACGTATGGCCTGGCGCAACTGTGTGTATGAAAATCCAGGCTCCCCCTGTCCCATATAGGCAAATTCACGGAGGTTGTTTGCCACAGGATCATCAGTCGGTTTGTCCATATCCGACATTACCATGAAGATGTTTTGCATGGCAATTTCTCTGGAACTGAGCGGTCCGGAAAAGCGCAAGGTATTCCCTGTCCGGCAAAATTTACAGGGCATCCGGGCAGCGGTTAAGGCGCATCCTGAGCTGACAGAAGTCGTATACGCGGAAATATGATTATCCATCGCGGCTGTTGGAATTTTCGCTCTGGTCGTAAACGCGGCGCTCTCTATAAACGGCGCCTTTTCAACGAGTTTCCAGACATACCGCATGCCATCGGCATGTGACCGCCCAAGATGACTGTAGCCTACGGGTTGCAGTCGCATAACGTCTCCTCCACGCTACGACGATTTATTGAACTGGGATCGATAGTTATATCATTCGTACCGAATTATGTTACGTTGTACCATTTTTGTGCAGGCTACTCGGGTTGGTGGAAAAGTCAACCCTTCGGACGGACTTTCAAGAGCAAACGTGATGACCGGGCAGGTAAGGTGGCAGCTGATGCGCATTCGTCCCCTACATCCCCTGCCTGAATAAATATTTTGGAATATCACTGGATTAAAAGGTGAGACCCTCTTTATGAGATGCCTTCTCGGCATCTTGAAGCAATTGATCAGAGATAACAGGCGGCAAGGGAAGGACACTGTATGCCGACATCCTCCGGTATCTATCTTAACAGTATAAATTTATTGTCAAAAGACAAAATGGCGCAACATCTTCTCAGCCAAATTGTCCCAAAAGCGGTGCGGCCTGTACCGGAGGGAGGGGACCTAGAAAAGGCCGGAGCCCGAAAGCTCCGGCCAGGTAAGGAGGTAGGCGGAAAGCCGTTTGTTAGAACTTGTATTGGAAGCCGAACGCCACCTTCCAGGTATCCCCATTGCGGGAGGCGTCCACGAGGCGCTTGCCCCAGACGCTTTTCTGGAATTCGCCGTGCGCCCAACCCGTTTCCAGAAGCAGGGCCAGGTTTTCATAGAGCATGTACTTGTTGTCGCAGTTCACGCCGAACACGTGCTCGTTGGTGGTCAGGTCGTGGCCCATCTGGAAGTACGGATTGCTCCCCAGAACGGCGTTCAAGGAGCGGATGGCCCGGGCCGAGTTGTTGCCCTGGAGATAGGTGAAGGTCAGGCGGTGGGACAGCTTCTCCACAAAGGAGATGTTGTCCAAGGATGCGCCCAGGCCCCAGTTGCCCACAATGCTCATGCCCATGTTGCTGTTCATGTAAAGGTCCTGGTAGTTGTCGAACAGGAAGCTGTTGCCCGGCCCCCAGCACGACTCGAGGATCGGCAGGCGTTCGCTGCCGTTGCTGGTGGACTTGTCCTCGCCGGTGGACCACCAGCCGAAAACCTTTGGGGTAAGCGCATCGAAGCCGGTGTATTCGGCGCCGAAGTCGACGAACCAGCCCTGGCGTTGGCTTTTTTTGCGGTCAGCCATGGCGCCGGCGCCGTAGATGACGTCGCCGTAGAACTTGATGGGGTCGAGAACCGTGATCTCAAAGGTGTCGCCCAACCAGAAATAGGGATTCTGATTGTTCTTCCACTTGGTCGGGAAAAGCAGGGTGCCGGCCGAAAGCAAGTTTTCGGCAAAGGTCGTATTGGCGAAGGAGTAGGTGGTGAAATAGTTGGCGTCGCGGCCGGCCACGGTGGCGGCAGCCCAGGGCGTGGTCGTAAATCCCTGGCCCGTGATGGGCAGGGTCAGGAAGTACAGGTCTAGCTCGTCGCCGACCTGGGTGGTGGTCGCATCGTACGTCCGATTGGTGTCGATCATCCGGGCAAAGCCGGCGGTGACGTTCAGGGTGCCGGGGATGAGGGGAGCCTTGACGATGACGGCGGCGGCACGGTCGCCACCGTAGACAACGGAGTCATTGAAAAACGCGCTGGTCGGCAACGACACGTCCTGCAGGCCGGCCGTAACCTCCACATCGCAACCAGGCCACTTAAATTGCAGGAAGGCCTGGTACACCTGGACGGCCGTGGTCGGGTTGGCGGCGGTGAAGGTGCCGTGCCCCCAGATGTCCTGGATTCTCAGGCCCAGGCGGAACTTCACGGCCTCGTTGGCGACGAAATCCGTGCGCACGCGGAAACGTTCCCACACCTGAAAGCGGTCCTCGGTCTGGGTGCCGGCGCCGGTCCAGGTCGGCGCGGCGCTGGTCCAGGCCGGCCGGTTCCAGTTGGTAAAGCTCTGGTTGGCGAAGAAATTTCCATAAATCAAGGCATCACCCACCATCCGGACCTCGGTCGCGGCCCGGGCCATCGTCGCCGTCCCCAGGGCCAGGGCGGCAAGACAAAAAAATAGGGCAATTCGTCGCATCGTTCCTTCCTCCAGGTTGCAGGTTGCGGGGAGGCCCCCCTTCCGGCGGCAGGCGCAACCGCCGGGAGGACGCGGCACAGGACACCTTCAAGAGGCAAGCGATGGCTCTGAATCTTTTCGTGGATTTCAGAAATTTGTACCGTATTATGTTACAACGTAACGAAAATATTCTGACGGTAAGGCCCTGTCAAGTTCCGTTTTCAGGGTGACGATTCATGGCGGCGGCCTGCCGGCATTCTCCAGGCCGTCGAGTTTTGAAGGTGACTTCCTGGGTTACGGTATTGCCGCAGGCGCGCTGACACGCCCGGTTTCAGTCCCCGTTTTTAAGCGCAAACAGGGGCTGTTGGGGCATAGGCGCTCAAATACGCACGTTGCTGTGGAAGACGTCATTCCGGCGCAAGCCGGAATCCAGTAGGATAACTGGAAAAACCTGGACCCCCGACTTTCGCCGGGGTGACGAGAAGAACGGACGCAAGGTCTTATTAACGCCAATGGGCTGTTAGGGCCTTGTCGGCATCGCGCTGGATGCCACCCGCCTGCTATCCGGAAAATCAGCTCTCCCTCCTCTCCCGTTTTTGTCGGCGGGCACCTCCCCGCAGGCTTCAGGTATTACGACAATGTCACGATTCGGCCATTCCCTCTTGACAGAAGGGGGGTGCGGGGGTAGGTTTTTAAAAAATGGTATATCGTAACACAATACGGTACATCTCGCTCAAGTCAGGTATTGGGGATCTGCAAGCGGCTCCCAGTTACGGATCACGAGGCACAGCCTGCCCCCTGCGCTCGTGTCACAGGCCAGATAGGGGCAATTCGTGGGGCGCAAATGGCTCACCATGCGATGGCAGTCATGGTCCCTGACAACCGGGGATCCAAGACGGAAGGAGGAAGGCCACTGTTTTTTTAACTTTTTATCGAGGAGCCAAATATGGCAGCACAGCAAACGTTGAGTTTTGAAGAGGCCCCTTTCTCAGCCATACATCGCAAAATACGAGCCGGCGCCTTCATGGGACAAATTTGCGATGGTTACACCCTCGGCATTGTCGGTATAGCGTTGAGTTATGCGACGAAACCGTTGGGCCTGACCTCTTTTTGGTTGGGCCTTATCGGGGCGGGAGCCCTGCTGGGGATTTTATTCGGCAGCCTTATTATCGGCTCATTGGCCGACCGTATCGGCAGAAAATTTCTCTTTCCGGCCGTAATGTCCGCTTCTGTGATTTTATCTGCCGTACAGTTCTTTATTTCAGATCCGCTTCTCTTGGCAATTGTCCGCTTTTTACTGGGAATGACTATAGGCGCGGACTATACTGTGGGCATTGCGTTACTCAGTGAATGGAGTCCCCGCGCCTTGCGTCCACGTATATTAAGCTGGCTTCTTGTGTTTTGGACGATCGGTTATGTCATATCGTATGCAGTCGGTGTTTTTTTGAATAGCATAGGGGACGTCAGTTGGCGTATAATCCTGTGTACATCATTTATTCCCGGCATATTTACCTTGATGCTGCGTATTGGGATTCCCGAGTCGCCGAGTTGGCTCGCCGGTAAAGGAAGAATCACCGAAGCGCTCAATCTTATTCAAAATTATCTCGGTCTGCAGTATGCTTTGCCGCCGGCGCCGGAAACCAAACCGTCTGTCTCTTGGTTCAGACTTTTCAGTAAGGAACTTCGTTTCAACACGCTGGTTTCTGGTGTATTCTTTGCCGCTCAGGTTTTGCCCTTTTTTGCCATCAGTATTTTCCTGCCGCTCGTCTTATCTGACTTGAAAATTGAAAATCCCTATGCGTCTGGCATCTTGTACAATGCCTTGACAATGGCCGGCGTGCTCATTGGTACGTGGCTCATTGATAAGATTTCCCGGCGGGCTTATTTACTCTGGACTTTTTATCTCGCTGCCGCCATTTTGACTATCATGACAGTATGGCAGGGTATGCCGGGACAACTCGCGCTGATCCTCCTCGCCGCTTTTTCACTGGTGTTGGCCATTTCCATTGTCTTGGAGTTTTCTTATCCCCCTGAACTCTTTCCCACGGAGTTGCGGGCCTCGGGCGTTGGGTTGACTGTTGCCATCAGCCGTATCGGAGCTGCGGGAGGAACATTTCTGCTTCCCATCGTAAGCGAGAAATTCGGCGTATTTGCCTCTCTCGGCGGATGCATTGCGACGCTCATTATTGGTGGCATCGTTTGCCATATCTGGGCTCCGGAAACCTCGGACAAATTCATGAAGCATAATGCACTCGGAGGCGAGAAACACGTTCTGTCTGCCATTCCTTCGCCGGTTAAGGAATAAAGGCTGCTCACTTGCTCTTGCGGTAACGAGCGCAGTATACGTCGAGGGATTGCTTGCTTGGACGGCTTTGCAGGCCAAAAATACGGAACGTCATAACACAATTCGGAATTTTTGCCTAAGGAGGATTTTTCCATGTCAGAGGTCAAGTTTTTTCCTGCCGAACTCGGGCTCTCTGGTTGGCTTGAGACTTCTTCATTTAAAAAACACCAATTCAACTGTAGCGAGGAAATTCTTGACAAATACGACTTTGTCGTCGTGGGCGGGGGCTATGGCGGATTTGGAGCAGCTTGGCGTTTTGCCGAATTAAACCCGGCGGCCAAGGTTGCCATTTTTGAGGCAATCCGCATCGGCAACAATGATAGCGGCAAAAATGCCGGGTTTCTCATCGATGTCCCTCATGCTTTTGGGACAGATGACTCTACGCTTGAAGATAAAAAATGGTGTGTACAATTGAACGTGCGCTCATTGGATAAGATGCGCGCGATTATCAAGGAGCACAACCTCAAAGTCGACTGGGATGATTGCGGAAAGTACTTGGCCGCGAACGAACGAAGCGCTTTCAAAAATCTCGATCATGAAGCCAAGGATCTGGATGATGTTGGTGTTCCCTACCGGTATATCGAACATGAAGAGCTTTCCCGCGCCCTTGGTACAAGATATTATAAAAAAGCCCTTTATAACCCGGGGACGGCCTTGGTCAATCCTGCGGATGTACTGCGTGGCATGTGCACCGTCCTTCCGGAAAACGTTCATGTGTTTGAGGAAACGCCGGTTCTCCGTATCGATGATGATGGAACGGAGCCGACAGTGGTGCTGGTCAACGGGAAACGCGTGCGCTGCAAGGCCGTTGTGGTGACAGCCGGTCCTTTTCTCACGGAATTCGGTCTGTCCAAGAACCAGTTTTGTCCGATCATTTCCTTTGGGGCCCTTTCCCGACAACTGAATGAGCAGGAATTGACTGATTTCAAGGAAGTGCGACCCTGGGGTTTGACCGCTGCCCATCCAGCCGGCACAACGGTTCGTTTTACACACGATAATCGTTTGTTGGTCCGCAATGGATTGGTTTATGCTACATGGCTTACCACCTCACCTGAACGCATTCGGCGTTCGAAAAGAATGCTGCGCAAGGCATTCAACAATCGTTTTCCCCACCACAAGCACGTGAACTTCGAATACGTGTGGGCTGGCATGATCCATTTGACGAGGAATTCCAAGCCCGTATTCGGCCGTCGCGGCAATATCTACTATTCGGGCGTCGGCGAGGGAGCAGGTGTGGTCAAAACCTTTACCATGGGGACCTACCACGCCGAGTGGGCTAATGGAATAAACAGCGATGTACTGGAATACCTCAAAAACGACAAGAAACCCAGCTGGTTGCCGCCTGAGCCATTCACGACCATCGGTGGTGAAGGCCGTTTGCTCTGGGAAACGGCTACAGCCAAAGGAGAGATTTAACCCTCCGGTCTTTCCCCTTTGTCGACCATGGTTCTTCTGGTGCAGCGGGAAAGACTAAAATTAAAATGGAACGCCATCCCGTAATACGGTATATATTGTTTCGCAAGGCTGTTGGGCCGCATTGACGGCTTCTAACCTGAGGAGACTGGAAAATGAAAGAAACATTGTTTTTGAAAAATACGGAAACGTTCGCCGAAAGCATGATCCGTTGCGGCGTCCGGTGCCACTTCGCGTATCCGATCACCCCAGCTTCGCCCGTCATGGAGTATTCGTCCGGCAAGCTCCCCCAATGCGGTGGGCAAATGGTGCAGATGGAAAGCGAGCTGGCTGTCGCCAACGCCCTGGCTGGCTACGCCTGTACCGGCAAATTGGGCGCCACCTCAACGTCTGGCCCGGGCATGTCCCTGATGCAGGAGACGATCTCCTTCATGGCCGCTGGCGAGCTGCCCTGCATCCTGCTCGACGCCATGCGCGTCGGGCCCGGCGATGGCGACATCGTGGGAGCGCAGAGCAACTACTACCAAGCTACCCGCGGTGGCGGCCACGGAGATTACAGGGTCATCGTGATCGCGCCGTCCAGCGGGCAGGAAATCGCCGACCTCATGCCGCACGGCGTGAAACTCGCCTATACCTATCACACCCCGGTCCTTTTTGTCCTGGACGGCGTGACGTGCCAGATGACCGAATCAACGACCTTTGCCGAGCCGTATGACTACAGCGCCGATTTTGACACCTCCGGCTGGCGTTTCACAGGCACCAAGGATCATCCCAAGCGCTTTCTGCTCACAGGCAGCTATACCCATGAGCAAGGGTATGCAATGAATGAACGGCTGCGCAAAAAATACGAGACGATAAACGATACAGAGCAGCTGTGGGAAGACGCACAGGTCAATGATGCTGACGTCATTGTTGTTGGCTTCGGCATTCATGGACGCATGTGCAAAGACCTGGTGGAGTCTTTCCGCGAGCAAGGTAAAAAAGTGGGCTTCATTCGCCCGATCACACTGTGGCCATTCCCTGAAAAGGCTTTTGCGAAACTCCCTTCTTCGGCCAAATCGGTTTTGGTCGTTGAAATGAACCATGGGCAAATGGTTGACGATGTCCGCCTTGCCGTCAACGGGAAAGTTCCGGTTCATTTTCTGGGCAAAACCGGTGGCGATATTCCAATGTGCACCCTGGCCGACATGTCTGACATGGTCAGAAAACTGCTTGATGGAGAGTAGCATGCAGACACTTGCTGATTATTACGGGAAAACGCTCAAATTCGACAAGCTGTTCAGTTACTGCCCCGGGTGCGGGCATGGCATTGTTACGCGTCTTGTCGCGGAGGCCATCGAAGGCCTCGGCATCAGGGAAAAAGCCATCTCGGTGGTCGGCATCGGCTGCGGCGGATTCTCGCACCACTACCTGGAAATCGACGCCATTGAGGCCATGCATGGCCGCTCTCCCGCTGTCGCGGTCGGCTACAAAATGGGGATGCCTGACAACATCATCTATACCTACCAGGGAGATGGCGACATGAGCGCCATTGGCCTGGCGGAACTGCTGCATGCCGCCAACCGCGGCCTGCCCATTACCTGCATTATGATCAACAATTCGCTGTTCGGCATGACTGGTGGCCAAATGTCGCCGACCAGCCTGGCCGGACAAACGACTGCCACCACGAGGAAGGGGCGTGATGTCCATCTCCAGGGCTATCCCCTGCTGGTGCCTGAACTGATGCGCGCCATGAATGGTGTGGCATATCTTGCCCGGGAAACCGTGGTGACTCCCAAAACGATTATCAAGGCAGCCAAAAGCGTGCGCAATGCCTTTGAATGCCAAATAAAAAATTTGGGATTCTCGTATGTTGAGATGATTGTGCCTTGTCCTACGGGTCTCAAGAAGAAGGTTGAGGACGCCTATGCCTGGTGTGCCAATGAGGCGCTCAACTATTTCAAGCCCCAAGTCTTTATAAACAAACTGGAGCAAAGCAGTGAAGTATAAGTGTGCATTTTCCGGCTCTGGCGGTCAGGGCGCGGCGTTGATGGCAAAGCTTGTGTGTCTGGCAGGGATCAAGGACTCCAAGCAAGTTGTAATGACGCAAACATACGGCATCGAACAACGCGGCGGAGACTCGACAGGCTATGTGATCCTTTCGGATGATGCAATCGGCAACCCTATTGTGGAATCGGACGCCGACGTCGCCGTCGCCATGAGTGAAAGCATATACCAGACCGCGTTGGAAAGCGTAAAACCCGGGGGAGTGCTTTTTGTGAACAGCTCTCTCGTGGAAAAGCAACTCACCCGGCCCGAAGTAAAACAGATTCCCATTCCTGTTTCAGAAATGGCCCAGGAAATGGGCAATGTGCGTGTTGCCAACATCATCATGCTTGGCGCGGTTGTCAAAGGGACGGGAATGCTGCATGCCGCAAGCGTCAGCAGTGCTCTTGAAGATCTCATGGGCAAAAAGAAAGCCGCCTTACTCGAAGTCAATCTTAAAGCGTTGAACAAAGGGATCAATGCAGTCGAAAAGGTGGTGGCCCAATGAGCAAGAAGAATAAACTGCACCTTATTGAGAGTGCACGTTGCAAGTCTTGCGGCCTCTGCGTGGCTGCCTGTCCCAAGCAGACTCTTGGCGTAGGCTCGACCTTAAACGCTCAAGGATATGCCTATGTAACGCAAGTGGCCCCTGAAAAATGCGTCAAGTGCAACATCTGTCGTGTTGTATGTCCGGACGTCGCTATCGGCGTTATCGAAATGGAACAGTAAGACGTTGCGAGGTTATGGAGACATGTCAGACCTGACTCCTCTTTTCAAGCCGAAAAGCGTCGCCCTCGTCGGTGCGTCTTCCGATACCAAAAAATATGGGTATTGGACAGCCAAGAGCTTGATCGACAACAAATTCACCGGTGAATTGTATTTGATCTCCAAAACGGCAGCCGCCGATATCCTGGGATTCAAACCTTATACGTCCCTATCGGAAGTGCCGGCCCCGATCGACCTGGCGATTATCGGTATTGCCCCGAAGTACATTCTGCCTGTCATACAAGAGTGCGCCGACAAAGGCGTCAAAGCCGCGATCGTGGTATCCACGGGTTTTGGCGAAACCGGTCCCGAAGGCAAGGCCCTTGAACAGGAAATGCTGTCCATTGCCTCCAAGTCCGGCATGCGCATCATGGGCCCCAACTGCATGGGCATGTTCAGCGCGCCAGTCAGCCTCAACGCCAGCATCATCGACCTGGACAAGGGACATATGGGGCTCGTGTTGCAAAGCGGCAACTTTGGTATCGACATCAATTTCAACGCGAAAAAGCGTGGTCTGGGTTACAGCGGCTGGGCCACCATCGGCAACCAGATTGACCTCCGCTTTGCTGATTTCGTTGCCTATCTCGGCCAGGACGACGCAACGCGTGTAGTCATGATGTACATGGAAGGTCTGCGCGTCTCTTCTGTGAACGATGGACGGGATTTCCTGGAAAAAGCGCGGTACACCACCTTGAACAAGCCTATTGCAGCCATCAAGATCGGCCGCAGTGCCGCGGGCGCCAGAGCCGCCGTTTCCCATACAGGTTCGCTGGCCGGAAGTGAGAAGGTCTTTGATGCCGCCCTGAATCAGGCAGGCGTGATTCGGGTCGATTCCCCAAACGAACTGCTTGATGTTGGCGAAGCCTTTTCCCGTTGTAAGCCGGCCAAAGGCGATCGCATTGCCATTCTCACCGATGGCGGCGGACATGGCGTCATGGCCACGGATACGGCCGAGCGGTTCGGTCTCAATGCCTTCGTGCTTTCCGAAGGGACCCAGCAGAAACTGCGCGAAATTCTCAAACCCCACTGTCCGATCAAAAATCCCGTCGACTTAGCCGGGACTCCGGAAGCCGATATGTGGGTCTTTGACCGTTGTGCGGAAGTGCTGCTGGCTGACCCTGAAGTGGATGGACTTGTAATTGTAGGCCTTTATGGAGGCTACTGCGACCTGTCGGAAGAATTCCGCCAATTGGAAATGGATGTGGCCAAAAGCCTTGTGCAGCGTGCCGCAAATTCCGACAAGCCTGTGGTCATGCACTCTATCTATCAGCCGCAGTGCCCCGAGAGCCTGAGGTATATTATGGAAAATGGTTTCCCTGTGTATGGGGCCATTGATGCGGCTATGCGCGCCATGGGGGCTCTGGTCGGCTTCAACGCCAAGCAGGAACGGATCAAGAAAGAGCTTGAGGCCGAGCCGCCGCATCTCCCTGATGACCGGTTGCACAAGGTGCGGACCATCTTTGAACTGGTGCGCTCACAGAATCGGGTGAACCTGGTGGAGACCGAAGCGCGCGAAGTCTTGCGCGCGTATGGCTTCAATTTGCCCGTGCATGGTTTGGCAAGAAGCCCTGATGAAGCTGCAATGCTCTTTTCCAAATTCGGAGGGAGCAAGGTGGTCATGAAAATTGTCTCTCCTGACATTTTGCATAAGACCGATGCGGGCGGCGTCTGCTTGAATGTTCATTCTGAGCAACAAGCTCGCGAATCGTACGACAGGCTTCTCCTCAATGCGCAAAAGTACGATCCGCTGGCCGAAATCTATGGCGTCATGGTCACGCCAATGCTCTCGGGCGGCATCGAGTGCATTATCGGAAGCAGCTTTGATATGACCTTTGGCCCGACTGTCATGTTTGGCTTGGGTGGTATTTTTGTGGAAGTTCTCAAAGACGTCTCCTTCCGTGTCGCCCCGATAAAAGCTCCCGAAGCTGGCAACATGATACGAGAAATTAAAGGACATCCTTTGTTGGAAGGGGTTCGCGGCAAAAAAGGCGCCAATATGGCAGCGCTTGCGGACGCCGTGAGCAAACTCTCCTATCTGGTCACTGAACTTGAAGATGTGGCAGAGGTCGATTTAAACCCCGTATTTGCCACGGAAAGCGACATTGACATTGTTGATGCCAGGATTGTGTTGCGCCCGACAAACGAAATGTAGCGGCAAAATTCCGCCGCGCCATGCAAAGTGCATAAAAGCATGGCGCGGCGGTAACAAGGAACGCCACTCACTTTTTGGAGGATCGTCATGGAATACATCAACGACAAAAATAGTCCGACTCCTTGTGGTCCTTATTCGCATTCGGTTCGCAGTGGAAATATGTTGTACGTGTCAGGTCAGGTTCCTTTCGATCCTGCTACGGGAGAACTGGTTGGAGAGGATATTGCCGGACAGACGGCGCAGACGATGAAAAATTTGATTTCAGTCCTCGCGTCAGCCGACCTCAGTTTGAAAAATGTCGTCAAGACAACTGTTTTCCTTGCCAATTGGGATGATTTTGCGGGCTTTAACGAGGCCTACACCCAGTTCATGAGGGATCATAAGCCGGCTCGAGTCACTGTTGCAGTCAGCAAAATTGCCAAAAATGCATTGCTTGAAATGGACGCCATTGCAGAGTTTTCCTCTTAGCTGCCGCTCCACCTGTATGCATGCTGCAATCACTCGACAGGCTCCAAAAAGTATAACAGGGATGGAATCTCCAAAAATTATCGGACACGTTTCGTTCCTTGGCAACCAGATAAATTAATTTGTCTATGGGTGATTGCAGCATGCATTGAATAGCAAAAGGCAAGCTGGCAAAACAGATGCGTATGGGCAAGTAGCATAATAAAGAAATGTCTTTATGATAAATTCACAAGGATATTCCTAATTGTTTTGATAATTTGTTCGTCGTTCGTGAACACGAACAACTTTTACAACCAGTAACGACAAGGCAAGGTATATCATGGCAGCAAAATTAACAGATATACTTGACAATGCCGCGCTCAACTCCTTCCACAAAAAGCTCCTGGTCTATTCCTCTGGAGGGCCATTTCTCGATGGATATGTATTGAGTATTGTTGGAATTGCCCTGGTCCAGGCGACACCACAACTCAATCTCTCTCTTGCCTGGCAAGGACTGATCGGAGCTTCCGCTCTTATCGGCATTATGTTGGGAGGATTTATTGGCGGCTTGTTCACTGACAAGTACGGGCGTCATATTTTGTATACTATTGATCTTATAGCTATTGGTGTTTCATCCATTGCACAATTTTGGGTTGAAAGCGCCATGAGCTTGTTTATATGGCGCTTAATACTTGGTATCTCTGTTGGCGCTGATTATCCTATTGCGACATCATTGCTCGCAGAGTTCACCCCGAAAAAGTATCGCGGACCATTTATCGGCATCATACTCGCCATGTGGTTTGTTGGAGCGGCTTTGGCTTATATAGTTGGTGAAATGCTGCTGCGCATTGGACCGGATGGTTGGCGTTGGATGCTGGCAAGCGCTGCCTTACCGACAGCTATTTTCATGTTTATGCGCCGTGGAACGCCTGAATCACCTCGCTGGCTCCTCAAAAATTGTCGCTACGAGGAGGCAAACAATGTATTAACAATGGTATGCGGCAAGCATGATCAAGTTGTTACCGCTGAAGATGAAGGAAATTCTGAAAGTTTTGGTGTTTCTGCGCTGTTCAAGTCTGGATATGGCTCCAGGATGTTATTTATTACAATATTTTGGAGCTGCGCGATTATACCGTTGTTTGCTGTTTATGCTTTTTGCCCTGCCATTTTCAGTGCGTTAGGTTTGACTCAACAGGCTGGGACGTCAGGATCGTCGGTCATCATGGTCTTATTCATGGTCGGAACAATTGTATCGTTATTTATGGTCAATAAACTTGGCCGTCGTCTGCTTTTGCTCAATAGCTTTTTTTGGTCGGGATTGGCATTGTTGCTTCTTGGAATATATTACGACTCTTCTCCTTATGTTATAATGTGCCTATTTTCCGCATATGCTATTTTTACAGGTGGCTCGCAGACACTTCAATTTATATACCCTAACGAATTATTTCCGACTGAGATCAGAGCTTCTGCGGTTGGCTTGGCTTCGTCTTTAAGCAGACTCGGCGCTGCAATTGGCACATATTTAGTTCCTCTTTCCATTGCCGACCTTGGTATTGGAACAACAATGCTTATCGCCTCGGGAATCACGTATTTCGGTTTTTTGGTAAGTCTGAAAATGGCGCCAGAAACTAAACACCATAGCCTAGAAGACGCGGCATGCTTGTCCAATGGCGTACAGGTTTGACGCTCTTTAAGGAAATTTTGTTGTCGATGTTTTCCAGAGGATTTACCTTGCGGGAGTTACTATGAATACACCTGGTTCGAAGCCTGGGATCGGCATAATCGGATGCGGCAGCATGGGAACTGCATTGGTAAAATCCATTGTAAATTCTGATACGACCAAAAATAAATATTTTTTATGCGCTTATGCAAAAAATGAAGATCAAAAATCCGCAATGAATGCCCTTGGAATATGTTGCGCCACAGATATATGCGATCTCATCTCAAAATCCGACTTCATTATAGTGGCGGTTAGACCAGAACAAGTTAAGTCAGTTGTGGAAGATATTGTCAACTCCCCTTCTCAAGCCGTCAGGCAAAATAAAAAAATCATTATCTCTCTAGCAGCTGGAATTACACTGCCCTTTCTCTCTTCCTTGATTGACGAACGATTTGATATTGCACGTGTTATGCCAAACACGCTTGTTTCAATTGGCAGAGGACTGTTTGGACTATGTTTTGGCTCAGCTATTAGCATAGAAAATAAACAATTGGTGCGAGAGTTATTTGGAGAGCTTGGTCGTGTTGTCGAGTTTGAAGAAAGCAAAATGAACGCTTTTACAGCTCTCGCCGGTTGTGGGCCAGGTTTCCTTTTTTATATCATGGATAGCTTTGCTGAAGCAGGTGTCAGTGTGGGGCTCAATAGAAACGATGCGCAAACAATTGCAATTTCTTTAATGGATGGCTGCACCTATCTTGCAGAGTCAACAGGAGTCCATCCGGCCCTCCTCCGTGAACAGGGAACTTCGCCCGCAGGCATGACTATCGCTGGTTTAAATCATCTTGATTGCGTAGGCGTTCGCGGTCACTTGATTGAGGCCGTGAAAAAGACAATGGCTCAAGGCAAAATTATGGACAAGGAATTTTGCCCTGAAAAATAGCTTTGTTGGAAATTTTATATCTGGGGAGTTCCATGTCTATTCTCACCAACAATAATTTACTGGCAAAGCTGCTGCATGATCGGGGGGAGGAGCTGGCTCGAAACGAAGGTCTCTCTCTGGAAACGATTCTGTCTGCTGTTGATTCCGGCCGTATGGTTGTCCTGGCCAACCCGGCCCACGTTGGGGTTATTCCCACCGTCATCGGGCAACCGGCTCGCGTAAAGATCAATGCCAACATCGGCACGTCCATGTTGGTGACCGACACGGCGATGGAGCTTAGCAAAGCCCGCTTGGCCAGGGAGGCTGGGGCTCATACCGTCATGGACTTGTCCACTGCCGGGGATCTGTCCGCCATTCGCCGCGATATCATGATCTGTATCCCGCTGCCGCTCGGCACCGTACCCCTGTATGCCGTGGCCCAACGCCACATTGCCGGCGGTGGCGACCCCGGCGACTTCACCGAAGAGGAGATACTCTCCGAGATCGCTGCCCAGGCTGCGGCTGGCGTCGATTTCATGACCCTGCATTGCGGCGTGAGCCGCAGGGCCGTGGACTTGGCCGCCGCCAGTAATCGGGTCACAGGCATTGTTTCACGCGGCGGTTCGATCCTCGGACGTTTTATGCACCGCCACGGCCGCGAAAACCCTTTTTTGACCCGCTATGACGATATTCTGGATATCTGCCTGGCCCACAACGTCACGATCAGCCTCGGGGACGGACTGCGCCCGGGCTGTGGGGCCGATGCCGGCGACGGTGCGCAATGGGAGGAGGTGATCAACCTCGGCCAATTGGCCGCCCGAGCCAGGGCGCGTGGTGTGCAGACCATGATCGAAGGGCCGGGACACGTACCGCTTCATCTGGTTCAGTCGCAAATCCAAGGGATCAAGCGCCTGACCGACGGCGCGCCGCTCTATGTCCTGGGGCCTCTGACCACAGACAGCGCCCCGTGATATGATCACATTGCAGGAGCCGTTGGCGGGGCTCTTGCCGCTTATTTCGGGGCGGATTTCTTGTGCTACCTGACTCCGGCGGAGCACCTCACCCTGCCCTCGGAGCAGGATGTGTGGGATGGGGTCATGGCCAGCCGGGTAGCGGCCCAAAGCGCCGAGGCGGCCCTGGGCAGGTCCTGGGCCTCGGGACGGGACCTCGTCATGTCCCAGGCTCGAGCCGGTCTGGACTGGGAAGCCATGGCCGGCCAGGCCTTGGACCCGGCCCTGGTGCGCCGACGACGGGCCGCTCATGCCGCAGAAAAGGAATGCGCCATGTGCGGGGCCCTTTGCGCCATGCGCATGATGACTCGTGACCAGTTGGCCTGCCCCGGGCATGGCGGAGACAGCAACGCTCCATAAATTACTAAGGATACAGCTGCATCATGTTGTGATGCCCCGGGAAAATTGAACTCTTGTGGATCACGATTCCGTCGAGGCCAGCAACCTCGACCGGCAATTCCTCTTCGCCGGCCAGATCGGCCAGCCCAAGGTGATGGCCCTCCGGGACAACCTGCGGGCCGTCAATCCCGATCTGTACGTGCGCGCTGTGGTCGACATCGTGACTCCGGAATCCATTGCGGCGCTTTTCGCTGACTGCCACGTGGTGATCGAGGCCTTTGATCATCCTCCTTGCGGACCTTTGGGAACACGTCGATCCTCTTGGACGAGGGACGCGCGGGCGGGATGGCCTCGACAAGGCGCAGGTGGCGCGACCTTGGGATAGTGGTCCCTTGTGCCTGATATTGACGGACATGCCCCTCTCGCGTAGTCAGAAGAGCCCCTTTGACAGCATCTCGGGCATCTAGCCCGTTTGTTTCTTTTGCGTTTTGTCGCTTCTGGGGTCTATGAGGTATTTTCATTTTCGGGCTCGGCCTTGCCAGTCATCATTCCGTTGTCACCTCCGATAAATTGAATGGCCAGTGAGAGTAAAAAAACCTCACCAAGACGATTTCTTAACGGCTCAACTGCCTCAAAAACGTTAGGCTGCATATATGTCAAGGAAAACACAGTATTATACGATCCAGTCAATAGTAAAAGTGTTTGAGGTCATCGAGACCATGGCCATGCAATCGCAGTGGGAATTGGCTGCTTTAAGTAGGCAGACGAATCTACCCAAAACAACAGTGCATCGAATTTTATTGACTCTGGAAGAAATGGGATACGTAGCCCAGGAAAAGGAAAGAGGTTGTTACGTACTGACTTTAAAAATAGCTAGCCTTGGAAATCGAATCGTAAATAATATTGACTTAATTGAAATAACCCGACCATATTGCCGAGAACTCCGTGACACCCTTGACGAAACCGTCAATTTGTGCACGTTATCAGGCACCGAAATGCTTGTTATGGATCGGCAGCCGTCGAAACAACTATTGCGACAAGACTCAATAGTTGGCAGTTCATTCTCATGCTTTTATTCTGCTTCAGGCAAAGCGTATATGGCTTTTCTTGAAGAAGATGAACTTTCAAGAATTTTGGATCAAATAGTCCTTGAGGCTAAGGGGAAAATCACCACCAATGATATTCGTCGTTTTCGAGAAGAATTAGCAGAAATACATAAGACTTGCTTGGCATATGATTACGAAGAGGTGTTCAGCGGAGTGCGCTGTGTGGCTTCGCCTGTTTTTGACCGTCACAGAAAAATTGTTGCAACAATTGGAATATCGGCTCCCTCTGTGCGATTGCACAATGAAAATTTACAGGGGGTGGCTATTTCTGTGCGTAATACAGCGGAGCAAGTCTCAAAAAGGCTCGGATCTCCCTTTTATCCCACCACAAAATGATAGGTATCTATCAGTTTTGAACTCTACCGATCGTGAAGTACTGATTTCACCGGCAACACCGATGGACTGTCTCGCGCCCCGCGTATTGCCGGGCGCGGTGTGGAATCATCAGCAAACCTGAAAAAAAGCCGCTATCTACCGGCGGTGGACTACGGCCCTGGCCTGTGTCGAGACCAGCCGGCGGTTCATCGGCGTGGAACTGTCGGTCGAGTATTTTGAGCTGGCGTCTGGCAGGATTTTGGAGGCTCAAAAACGGCGAAAACGAGGCCCTGAAAAAGAAGGTTGCGGGCGCTTGCCAAGGCAGCCCGCGATCTTCAAAACTACACGTCGTTGTCTACAAAACTACACGTCACGCTACACACGCCCAGCCCTTCTCATTTTGCCTGAAACGATTTCTCATTTTGGTTGAGCGCTTGCAAAAGGAGCGGGGTGACCAACGGACAAATCCCATCCGCCAACGACGCCAACAGGCATGGCCCGCTGAAAAACGAAAAAGGGGCCAGGACCATCGGCCCTAACCCCTTGAAATATGGAGCCAGCATGGAGACTCGAACTCCAGACCTGCTGATTACGAATCAGCTGCTCTACCAACTGAGCTATGCTGGCGTATGCGCGGGAAGCCCTAATATACGGCCCCGTCCCTGCCCGTCAAGGGGGTTTGTGCCCTCCGAAGATGCGCCAATCGCTTTTGCCGCATGGACTTTGCCGCCGAAATATGGTGTCCTGGATATTCATGGAAGAAAAGGACGGTACGCCATGACCCAGCACAGCCACGTTCTCGTTGTCGAAGACAGCCGCGTCCAGGCCCGCATCATCAGCCAGCACATCGCCGAATCCACGCCCTTCCAGACCATCGTCACCCACACCCTGGCCGAAACCCGGGCGGCCATGAACGAACACCGCGACTCCATCTTCGTGGCCATTCTCGACCGCAACCTTCCCGACGACCCCGACGGCCGGATCGTCCCCCTGGCCAACTCCCTGGGCATCCCGGCCGTGGTTATGACCGCCTCCTTCAACGAGGAGGTCCGCCAACTGCTCCTCGAGCAAAACGTGGTGGACTACTTCATCAAGTCCATGGCCGAAATAAGCGCCATGGAACGCCTCATCGAACGACTCTACAAGAACCTGTCCGTGCGCGCCCTGGTGGCCGACGACTCCAAGCTCTTCCGCGCCCGCCTGACGTCCCTGCTGCAAAACCTCAACGTCCAGGTCACCGAGGCCGAAGACGGCCGGCAAGCCCTGGATATTCTCATGGCCGAACCGGACATCAAGCTCCTGATCACCGACTACCACATGCCCAACCTCGACGGCTTCGGGCTCATCGAAGCCATCCGGGCCGAGCGCCCCAAGGACAAGCTGGCCATCATCGGCATCACGGCCGAAGGCGGCAGCCAGATCGCCAATTTCCTCAAGGTCGGGGCCAATGATTTCCTGGCCAAACCCGTGCAGGTGGAGGAATTCACCTGCCGGGTCAACCAGCAGTTGGAAATGCTCGAAATCATCGAGAAATATCGGAACCTGTGCACCCAGGCCAAAAACTGACGCAGCCCGGGCATGCCCCAGACCAAAGCCATCACCCGCCGTGGCCGCGCCTTGGTGCTGCTGGCCCTGGGAGCCGGTCTCCTGGCCGCGGCCGGCCTGCTGGTCCTTGACGCCCTGTTCCCCTTCCCCCTGGCCGCCCTGAATCCGGCCCCGTCCACGGTGGTGGCCGCCCGAAACGGCCAGCCCCTGCGCCTGTTTCTGGCCCCGGACCAGTCCTGGCGCTTTCCCGTGGGCCTGGAGGCGGTCTCGCCCATGTTGCGGCGCATCATCATTGCCGCCGAGGATCGTCATTTCCGCAGCCACCCCGGGGTTAATCCCCTGTCCCTGATCCGGGCCGCCCTGTCCAATCTGCGGGCCGGGCGCGTGGTCTCGGGCGGGTCCACCATCACCATGCAACTGGCCAGGCTGGCCCAGCCCAAGGGCCGCACGCTTTGGGCCAAAGTCGTGGAGGCGCTTCGCGCCCTGCAAATCGAACGGCGTCTGGGCAAGGACGCCATCCTGGACCGCTACTGCAACATGGCCCCCTACGGCGGCAACATCGTGGGCGTGGGCGCGGCCAGCTATTTTTATTGCGGCAAGACCCCGGACCGGCTGTCCCTGGCCGAGGCCGCGCTTCTGGCCGTGCTGCCCCGCGCGCCCCTGCGCCTGGACCCGGTGCGCCACCCGGCCACCGCCAAGGCCGCCCGGGACCGGCTGCTGGCCGATCTGGCCCGCCGGGGCGTGGTGGGTATGGACGCGGCCCGCCAAGCCATGGCCGCTCCCCTGCCCAAGCGCCTGGTCCAGCCGCCCTTTATCGCCCCCCAGTTCTGCGACATGGCCCGGGATATGGCCGGACCCAAGGCCCGCATCGACACCACCCTGGACCCGGCCGCCCAGGCCGCGGTGGCCAGCATCCTCAAAAGCCGGGCCAACTGGCTCAAATCCCAGGGCATCGGCAGCGTGGCCGCCGTGGTGCTCGATCCGGCCAGCCGCGACGTCCTGGCCATGGTGGGCTCCACGGACTTTTTCGGAGACACGCGCTTTGGCCAGATTAACGGCGCGGCCATCCGGCGCTCGCCCGGCTCGGCGCTCAAGCCCTTTCTCTACGCCATGGCCCTGGACGCGGGCATCGTTTCGCCCCAGAGCCTGCTGCTGGACATCCCCACGGGCTTTGCCGGCTACACGCCCAAAAATTACGACGGCCTCTTTCGCGGCCGGGTGACCATGGAGCAGGCGCTTATCAGCTCCCTGAACGTGCCGGCCGTGCGCCTGCTCGACACCGTGGGCGTGGCCCCCTTCCTCGACCTCCTGCACCGGGGCGGCCTGGCCAGCCTGGACAAGTCCCCGGCCCATTACGGCCTGTCCCTGGTGCTCGGCGGCGGCGAGGTCACGCTGCTTTCCCTGGCCAACCTCTACGCCGACCTGGCCTCGGGCGGCACGCACCTGCCGCCTCGGCTCCTGTCCGGCCCGCCATCCTTGCCGCGCCGGCTTTTTTCTCCCGAGGCCTGCGCGCTTGTCACCGAAATCCTCACCCGCCTGGAGCGGCCGGACCTGCCCACTTCCTGGGAGCGGGCCCTGGCCGTGCCGGCCGTGGCCTGGAAGACCGGCACCTCCTACGGCCACCGCGACGCCTGGGCCATAGGCTACAGCGCCGACCGGGTCATCGGCGTATGGGTGGGCAACATGGACGGCGCGCCGGTCAAGGGCATTTCCGGAGCCGGCCATGCCGGCCCCATCCTCTTCGAGCTCTTCCGGGCCGTGGAGACAGCCGGCTCACGCCTGGCCACGCCACCCGGGTGCAACATCGCCGAGGTGGAAGTCTGCGCCGAAAGCCGCCAATTGCCCGGCCCCAATTGCAGCCGCCGGGTCACGGCCAGGATCATTCCCGGCCGCACCAGGCTCGGCCCCTGCCCCATCCACTGCCAAGTGCTGGTGGATGCCGAAACCGGTCTGCGCCTGGACGGCGACTGCCTGCTCACCCATCCGGCCAAGGCTGTCATTGTGGCCGAATACCCGGCCGAGCTGGTATCCTGGTGGCGGGCGGTAGGCATTCCCTTCGAGGCTCCGCCGGCCTATGCTCCGGGCTGCAGCGCGCCGGCCGGGGCCGGGCCGCGCGTTGTTTCGCCTTGTGCGGCCACGCCGTACAAGCTGCGGCCGGACGCGCCCACGGCCTTTCAGCGTATTGCGCTTACCGCCGATGCGCCGGCCGGCAGCCGGCGTCTTTCCTGGTATGTGGACGGCGAGCTGGCCGGCCAGGGCGACCCGGGCCAGCCGCTTTTCTGGCAACCCACGCCCGGGTCGCACCGTCTGGTGGTGGCCGACGACCTCGGCCGGGCCGACGCCGTGACCGTGCTCGTACAATAACCGGAGAAAACCCATGAGTGCTGTGTTGGACCTGTCGATCTTCCCCCTGGACAAGGGCGAAAGCCTGTCTCCCTACGTGGCCCGGGCCGTGCGCATCATCAAGGACAGCGGCCTGCCCTACAGCTTTGGTCCCATGTCCACGAGCATCGAGGGCGAATGGGGCGAACTGCTCGCCCTGGTCACCCGCTGCTTCGAGGACCTCAAGCAGGATTGCGGCCGCATCCACGTGGTCATGCGCGTGGACTGGCGCGCCGGCCCGTCCGGACGCTTGCAGGCCAAGGTTCGGGCCGTCGAGGAAAAACTGTAATTTGCCCGGGGGATATGTTCCGGCCGTTGCCAAGCCGCTGCCCCCGGGGTACACGGAATAAAAGGTCCGAGACTGGCGCGGGCGTCCCATGGCGCCGGTCACGGCTCTGGTTTCGTGCGGCCCGAACACTGCAACACCGAGGAGTAGCCCATGGTCGATCAGCTGGCGCAAATCAACATGAGCATATATTTTCAGGTCATCATCTTCATCCTGTTTTTGATCTTTCTTTTCCGCATGAGCTGGAAGATGGGGTCCTTCATTCATATCACGGTCAGTATCATCAAATATTTCATTTTCATCCTGATCTTTTTATATCTCTTCCTGAACTGGGCCAGTGACGTCAATCCGCACCTTCGCGAAAGCAGCATCCTGATCATGGTTCTGATCAACATCTACATGCTGTGGCAGGTCATTTTGGCAGCCTTTGAAGTCCCCTACCGTCGGGCTCTCAAAAGCTGCGTGGAAGGCGTCTGCACCGAAACCGATCTGGATCAGACCTTCACCTTCGGCAAACGCTACTACCGGGCCAAGTATTTCTGGGCATCCCTGACCAGCGGCGTTTTGCCCTGGCATTTCCTGCCGGGCATCGCGGCCGAACGCACCCGTGACGACCTGCACCGGCTGTTCGCGAGCCTGGATCCTGCGTCTTCGATCTTCGGCACCAACCTCTATGTGCACTTCCTGCGCCACCAGCTGCGCCTGGAGCCGTTTACTCCGGACGAGGCCGCCGTGCGGCAACAGACCATTGACGCCCTGACCCAGGACAAGTGGCTGTCCGAAAAGACCAACGCCTTTTTGCACCAGCTGTTGACTTCGCCCGAGGACCTGCTGGAAACCGGGCTCAAGGCCTCGCTTAAAGGTGAAGGCAAGCTGGCCTGACAAGCGGTCGGCGTCATCCGGAGACGGCCAAGCCTGCCTGGAGGTTTTGCCGTTTCCCGGCCGTCCCGGCGTTACTGGCCGCAGCCGGCCGCCCGAGCTCCCTGGCTTGGCCGGGCGGCCCGGGCGGCCGGCTGCGATCCGGGTCGTCCCCAATTGCCGTGGATGCCGGCCACGGGCCGGGGCCAGGGGCGTGCCGGATTTTTGCCGGGGTGCGGCTCCGGCTCCCTGAGTCCTCCCCGGGCGAGCCTGCCTTCTCCCTTGCCGCCTCCAGCCGTTCTCCTGGAAATTGCAGCGCGCCAAAGCCGTTGTGCCTTGTTCGGTCCGGCCGCACTGTGCTACCCTTGCCGGAAATCCTTGGCCGCGCCCAGGCGGCCGGGACTTCCGGGGGACCATCATGTTTCACAAAAAAACAGCGCAACACGAAAGCAGGAGCTCGCACGGACGCATTCCTTCGTCCGCGCCCATGGCCGGACTGTCGGCCGTCAAGGCGGGCGCCGTGGCTGTGGGGGCCGCGGCTGTGGGCGCACTGGCCATCGGCGCCTTGGCCATCGGGGCCCTGGCCATATGCCGGCTGCGGATCGGCAAGGCGCGCATCCGCCGGCTGGAGGTGGACGAACTGGTCGTCGGCCGCTTCGAGGTCAGGGAGAAGGCCGGAGAAGGACAGGGACGCGGCACGCTGTGGCTGTAGAAGCAGCCCTCAAGCCGTCGCAGGCCAGGCAGGCCTGGCCAGGGAGGCGCGATGCCTCGGGAAGCATGGTATCGGGCGGTCCAGGTCTGTAGCCTGCTGTTGACCGCCCTGGTCATGGCCGCGGGCCTGGCCCATCTTCTGGCCCTGCCCAACAAGATCGACCTGCCGGCCCAGGCCTATTTGACCGTGCAGCAGATTTACCGGGGCTGGAATTTGCTGGGCATCGCCTTTGTGGCCGCCCTGGTGGCCACGGCAGGCTTGGCAGTCCTGTCCCGGCACAGGCCGCGCACCTTCTCCTTGGTGCTGGCGGCTGCCCTGTGCCTGGCCGCAAGCCTCACCGTCTTTTTCCTGTTCACCTTCCCGGCCAACCGGCAGACCGCCAACTGGACCATTTTGCCCGATCATTGGCAGGCGTTGCGGCAACAGTGGGAGTATTCCCACGCGGCAGGGGCGGCACTGGACATGGCGGCGTTTGTGCTGCTCGTGTTTTCCCTGCTCCGGGACCGCGAACCTTAAGCCGCTTGCCCGGCCAGCCGCTCCCAGGCCAGGGCCCTGGCCCGCTGCGCCAGTTGCAGCATCTCGGGCTTGGAGATCTGGTCGTCGGCTCCCACAGCCTCGCCCTTGTGGCGCAGGCTGTCGGTTATAAGCGACGAAAAAAGGATCACGGGCAGGCGCTTCAGAACCGGGTCTTCCTTGATCTTGCGGGTCAGGCTGTGGCCGTCCATGGCCGGCATCTCGATATCCGACACCACGATGTGCACGAAATCCGTGATGGGCAGCCCATCCCGGGCCGAAGCCTCCTTCCATTCCGTGAGCTTGTCCCAGGCGATGCGGCCGTTGATGGTCCGGGTCACATCGAAGCCGGCCTTTTCCAGGGACGCGCCGATCATGCGGCGAATGGTGGTGGAATCGTCGGCAATAAGGGCCTTGAAGACCATATCCTTGTCGGGAAGGTCCCGCTGCCGCTCGACAAAGACTTCGGTGTCCAGTTCCTTGAGGGCCAGATTGGGGTTGAGCTCGGCCACGATCTTTTCCATGTCCAGGATAAACACCACCCGCGCGTCCAGCCGGATCACGCCGGTGACGGAATTGGCCGAATACCGCTGGACCTGCAGGCTCGGCGGCTCGATCTGCTCCCAACTGAGGCGATGGATGCGGGTGACGCCCGACACCCGAAAGGCGCTGACCACCCGGTTGAATTCCGTCACCACCACCTTGTCCGAATCCGCAAGGGATGCCTCCTTGCCCAGCCAAGCCCCCAGATCGATCAGCGGCACCACCTTGTCGCGCAGATTGAACGTGCCAAGCACGCAGGGATGGGGCGTCTGGGGCATTTCCGTAACCTTGGGCAGGCGGATGATCTCCAGCACCTTGGCCACGTTGACCCCGTAATAGCCGACGTAACGCCCCCCGGACGGCGTGGGTTCTTCCAGAAAAAATTCAACGATTTCAAGTTCATTTGTGCCCGATTCGAGAAGGATATTGGTCTTGCTCATAACGTTTGGCTCCTGGGCGCAAGGCAACGGTGGCATGGTCCGGGCTCTGGTCCGGACTGCAAAGGCACTGCTGGGTTCTATGTCCCGGACACGCAAAAAAGCAAGGGCGTGCCCCGGATATCCGGCCGGTCCCGGTTTGACACCAGGGATAATTTTTGCAAATATGAAAAAAGATGTCTCTGGCGGCCTCCTGGAACCTTCGGACAACCGGGCGAGACTGCCATGTTGTCGTGTCTTTTGCGTGTCGTTTCCACCGTGCTTTTCGCCGCCCTCCTGCTTGCGGCGGCCACGCCCGTGGCCGGCCTGGCGCAGGATGCGCCGCTGACGCTTTTCGTCTTCGATCGTCCCCCCTATTACGTGCTCAAGGACGGCGCGCCCGCAGGCGGTTTCCTGCTCGACATGGCCCTGGCGGTCCTGGACCGGGCGGGCATTGCCCATACGGTGGTCGAGATGCCGCCCGGCCGCATCCTGGCCGCCTTCGAGGCCCGGGAGGTCCAGGCCTGTTCCGTGGGCTGGCTGCGGACTCCCGAACGGGAAACCTTTGCCCGGTTCAGCGACCCGATTTACCGGGGAAATCCCACTGGTCTGGTCGTGCACGCCAAGACGGCCCAGTCCCTGCCTCCGTCCCCGTCCTTAAAGGCCCTGCTGGGCACCAAGCTGGCCTGGGGCCTGCGCGAGGGCTTTTCCTACGGCAAGGCCATTGACGACGCCTTTTTGGCCCATCCCGCGACACCGGTCAGGCGCTTTTCCGATTCCCGGGCCATGCTGCTGCTGATTGCCAGGCAGCGCCTGGACGCGGCCTTGGTCGGACCGGAGGAAATGTCCTGGCTTTTGGCCACTGATCCCGGTCTGGCCGAATCCGTCCGTTTCCTGCCCCTGTCCGACGCTCCCCCGGCCCTGCCTCGATACATCATGTGCGACCGAAGCGTTTCGCCCCAGGTCATGGAGCGCATCAACGCGGCCATCCAGGCATTCGCAGGCACCGAGGACTACCAGCGCCTGACGACGTTCCCCACGAGCCGCTGATCTTCCGGGCTCTGCCCGGCTCTGGCATTTGAGAAAAAGGGGCGCGTCGTGGAAATCGGCCGCAAGGGACTTGCGGCATACGAGCGCTACAGCTTGCCGTCCATCACCAGGTGGGAAATATAGCCCAGAATCATGGCCAGATAATAGGGAAGCACGGCCGGCCAGGGCACGTGGAACAGAATGACCGGGACCAACAGCACAGGGCAGGGAATGAGCAGGGCCGCCCACCAGGTATGGGTCCAGCCCCGGTGGGAGCCGACAGCCGGCAGCAGGGCGCAAAATCCCAGCACGGCCGCGTAGCGGAACTGTTCCTTGAACAGGAGCACGGCGTCGGCCACCAGGGCGGCCCCGTAAAAAAGACGCCGGCCCTTGGAGGCGGTGTCCACGTCCGGAAATAGTCCGCCGAGGACCGAGGCAACCCCCAGGGCGATCATGGTCTCGCCCCCGGGCCGATAAATGCCAAGCCAGAACGCGCCGGCCAGGGCCGCACCCGTGGCGGCCAACGCGCCGGCCATGTGGGCCTTGTATCCAGGCATGGGCCGGGCCGCTATCATTGCCCCGGGCCGAAGGCAAGCCGGCCGCCCGTTTTGTCCGGTTTACCGGCCATGGGCCGCCTGATAGGAAACAGGAAAACAGGAGGCGCGACATGCACGGATACTACGGATATGGCGAATACGGCGGCGGCATTTGGGCCTTTGTCATCACCTTGCTGATCCTGGTGGTCATTTTCCTGATCTGCCGGGAGCTGGTGTGCTGGTATTGGAAAATCAACAAGGCGGTTGACCTGCTGGAGCGGCAAAACGTGCTGCTCGAGCGCATCGAGGCCGCGCTGGCGGCGCGGGGAGCCGTGCCCGGCCCGGCCAGCCCCATTATCACGCCCGCCGGCCCGGCCGAGCCCGGACCGACCATCCGCTGACAGGGCCGGCCGTCGTTTGCCCGGAGGTCGCGGCCGGCAGGGAGGACAAGGGTGCAAGCCGTTACAAGCCAACGGTTTTACCGTATAGAAACAGCAACCCTTACCATCGGAGGAGCCATGAAAAAATTCTTTTTCGCTCTTTGCGCAGTGCTGACCGTCTGTCTCTTGTCGCAAGCAGGCCTTGCCGCCGAAAAATCGCCCGCACCCCCGACCGCAACCCCGGCTCAAACCCAAGCCGCTCCAGCCAAGGCCAAAGCCGCAGCCCCAAAAGCCGAACTCCTGGACATCAATTCCGCCACCGAGGAGCAGTTGATGACCTTGCCGGGAATCGACAACGCCTCTGCCAAAAAGATCATCGAAGGCCGGCCGTACGCCAAAAAGAACCAGCTCGTTTCGAAAAAAATCCTTCCCAACGCGACCTACGAAGGCCTCAAAGACAAGATCATTGCCAAACAGAAATAGCCTGTCACGAAAAGACGGCGCACATCGGCCGCAAGCCCCATACGGACGCAACGAACAACAATGGCGGGTTCCCCTTGGCCAGGGAAACCCGCCATTGTCCCTGCGGTTTTCTCACTGGTACGCGCTCGCATCGCCGTCTCAAAGGCGGCTTGAACCAGGCTATGGCGACCCCGCGCAGCCGCTCGAGAAATTCTCCGGGTTCGTTCGCCAGGACAACCGGATGCGTATATTGCGCAGGGCACTTTGTGTATGGAATACACACCATCCTTGACATATACACAAAAAATAAGTATTCTGTAGCAACACTACGGGACAGGGGACATGCCGAGCAGCAAGGAGATCATCAAAAAACTTGAGGCTGCCGGGTGGCGGCTGAAACGGTCACAAGGGGATCACTTCCACTTCGACCACCCCGAGAAACCCGGCCTGGTGACGGTCCCACATCCCATGAAAGACATCGACATAAGCCTGGTGAAACTGATCGAGAGACAAGCCGGAATGAAACTGCGGTAAGACAAGGAAGGCGAAAGCACTTTCCGGCTTGCAGCAGAGACGGAGGTCTTATGGCTGTTTACCCTGCAATCTTTGAAACCGGCGAAGGCGGCCATGTGGTGGTGTCGTTTCCCGATCTTCCGGGCTGTTTCACCCAGGGAGACACGGAAGCCGAGGCTATGGCCATGGCCATGGATGCGCTCAGCGGCCACATCCATACGCTGCAGGACCTCAAGCGGGAGGTTCCTGCGCCGTCGTCTCTTTCAGACGTGGAGGTTCCGTCCGGGGCGCATGCGGCCCTGGTGCCCGGGCCGGCCGAGGATACGCCGCCCGTGCGCATCAACATCTCCATCAACAAAGGCTTGCTGCGGGACGTGGATGCCTGCGCCCGGCGCGAAGGCATGACCCGGTCCGGATTCCTAGCCGCCGCCGCCCGCAGTATGCTGGCCAAGTTGCAGCAGCAGGCCTAGTCCCCATCCCATCCGCCGCACAAGATCTTACCTGCAGGTTTTGAGGCAAAAGCGTTCCGCCGGCGTTCGGCCCAGCGTTCCAAAGCAAGAGGCCCCAAGAGTTGCCGCTCTTGAGGCCTCGACAAGTAGCTGAACTACTTGCTCTTCTCTGGCGGGGCCGATGGGACTTGAACCCACGCCCTCCGACGTGACAGGCCGGCGTTATAACCAGCTTAACTACGGCCCCGCATATCTCTGGTAGGCGGAACAGGACTCGAACCTGTGACCCTCGGCTTGTAAGGCCGATGCTCTCCCAGCTGAGCTACCCGCCCGCCCGGCGAGTCCCGATATCTACGCATGTCCCCCCGGGGAGTCAACATCTTTTTCCAAAAACTTCTTATTTTCTTTTTTCCTGAATCAGGTAGGATGCTTACATGCTCAAACACCCCTGCAAAACGGCGGCGCGCCCATGACGATCGTACTCACCCTGGCCGCCCTTCTGGCCCTGGCCGCGGTCCTGGTCACAGGCATCACCTATACCCTGTTTTGCTACGAGCTGGCCAACCAGCCGCATCCGTTCTTTGCCAAAGCCTGCCAGGACAGCCCGGGGACCTGCCTGGGGCGCGGCCTGATCACCAGCTTTACCAGCCAAATCATCCTGGGCCTGACTTATCCCCTGGGCCTTTGCATCCGAACGCGGCCCCGCACCGCGCCCCGGCCCGGCCAGCCGGTGGTGGTGTGCCTGCACGGCCTGTATCACAACGCCTCGGCCTTTCTGGGGCTGTGGCCGGTCCTGCGCCGGGCCGGATTTCGAAATATCCTGTATTTACCCTACAGTTCTTTTGCCAGGGATTTCGAAACCACGACCCAAAACCTGCTGGCCCGGCTGCGCCAGGCCGCGCCTCCCGACTCCCCCCTGCTGTTCGTGGGCCACAGCCTGGGCGGGCTTTTCACCAGGCGTCTTTTGGCCGAACCCGACATTGCCGGCCGCACCCTGGCCGCCGTCACCCTGGGTTCGCCCCACCAGGGCAGCAAGCTGGCCGCCCTGGCCATCGGCCGCCTGGGACGGCAGCTCATGCCCGCCAGGGGGCTTCCTGCGGCCCTGGACGCCTTGCCCGACCCGCCGGGCCTGCCCCTTCTGGCCCTGGTCTCTCCGGTAGACAACATGGTCCTGCCCCTGTCCGGCCTGGAAATCCATCGCCCGGGCTGGGTCATGGAAATCGTGCCGCCCATGTCCCACGTGTCCATGCTCTACCACCCGGCAGCGACCCGCCGAGTGGCCGATTTTCTGCGCGAGGCCACGGACCGGGCCGGCCAAGCCACGCAAAGCTGACCGCCGGAGCCAACAAAAACGCCGGGATACTTTCATCATTCATGATCAGCGCACGAAGGACCATGGCAAACGCTACGGCCAGGGCCGGCGACTGCCCAGGGAGCTTTGGGAGAGAATGGCGGGGCGACGGCCCCTTTCTTTCGGTAGGCGTTATTTGACGAAGCCGAACAGCTTTTCCGCCACAGGGCTGAAAAACGCCACAGCCAGGGCGGTCAGGCCGATAAGCACCTTGATCAACACTTCCAGACGCCTGATTTCGCCGCGTACAGTGGCCAATTCTTCCCGCACTTCGCCGCGCAAGGTGGCCAGCTCTTCCCGTATTTCGCCGCGCAAATCGGCGATATCCGCTTTGGTCGCCAGTTCGCCCAAAAGTTCCTTTTTGATCGTCTCCTTCTGGGATTCGATCTTGGCATCCTGGCGTTCGGCTATGCGGGCGATGACCTCGGCAGCTTCGGGACCGACAGTCTTCTCCAGCTTTTTCGTATCATCGAAAAGAAGCGTCATGTCTCCTCTTCGCCAGGAGGCAAACGGATGTCAAGCGAACAATCAGTCTTTCCGGGAAGGATCGCCCGTGGTTTGCGGCACCCACATGGGGGTGGCCACGGCCGGGGACTGGCGCAGGCTGCACGGGTCCACGTCGCAGGCTTGGCAGCGCACGACATTGCAGGGGTCGGCATGAATGAGGATGTCGGCATCGGCCCCCAGGCGTTCCCGCAACAGCTCCTCGACCGCCTCCACCTGGTCGTGGGCGGCCATCAGCGACATGGCGCGGGGCAGGATGAGGTGGAAATCCACATGGACCCGCCGGCCCGAGCGCCAGGCCCGCAGCCGGTGCAGGTCGATCCAGGAGGGATGACGCCGCTCCCGCATGAGCTTGCAAATCTCTTCCAAAAGGGCCGGATCGGATTCGTTCATGAACCCGGCCACGGACCGGCGCACCAGGCGCACGCCCGTGGCCGCGATATTGCAGCCGACCAGGCAGGCCACGGCCCCGTCCAGCCACAGCCAGCCCGTGGCCCAGGCCAGGGCCAGGCCCACCAGCACCCCGCCCGAGGTGTACACGTCGGTCAGCACATGCTGGCCGTCGGCGGTCAGCGTCAGCCGGTCGTCCGGCGGCAGGATCGTCGGCCGCCACCGTCAGCGAGCCGGACCGCTTCCCCTGGGCCACGAGCCGCAGCCCGAGCCACAGATTGGCCAGGCCGGCGGCAGCCAGAAGCCCAAGGCCCGCCCCCAGGTGGGGCATGGGCTGGGGATGGAAAATCTTATCCCAGGATTCCCAGAAGATGCCCACGGCAGCCAACAGGATGAGCGCCCCCTCAAGCCAGGCGGCGTAGTATTCGATGTTGCCGTGGCCGTAGGGATGGCGTTCGTCCGGGGGCGTTTCGGCCACGGCCACGCTCAAGACGGCAAAAGCCGCGGCCACCACGTTGATGATGGATTCCAGGGCGTCGGACAGGATGGCCGCCGATCCGGTCAACAGCCAAGCCAAAGCCTTGACGCCCAAGAGGACCACGGCCACGGCCAAGGACAGCCTGGCCGCCCGGACTTCGGGGGAGGCCTTTTTTCGCGGAGTCTGCTGCATGCCCACTTTTAGCTTCGGGCTTGTATCGTGTAAATGATTCCTTGTACCGCAACAGCCAAAAAGGGTAACACCAGGGAAAACCATGCGAGGCCGCCCAGGCGTCGGGCCTCGCCAAGGAGACTTACGCATGCGAGCCTTTGACGATGTGACGGGCGGCGTCACCGCCCAGGGAATCGACATCCTGCAGGTCAACGTGGGTCTGGCCTGCAACCAGGCCTGTTCCCATTGCCATCTGGAAGCCGGCCCCGGCCGCACCGAAATAATGGCCTGGGAGGTCATGGAGCAGACCGCAGCCATGGCCCAAACCCTGCGCCCCGGGCTGGTGGACATAACCGGCGGAGCCCCGGAACTGCACCCCAGGCTGAGAAACTTCATCGCCGCCCTGCGCGGGGCAGGCCTGGCCGTCATGGCCCGCACCAACCTGACCGCCCTGTTTACGGCCGAGACCCCCGAATCCAAGGGCCTGGCCGTCTTTTACCGCCGCATGGACGTGGCCCTGACCGCCTCCCTGCCCTGCTACCTGGAAGAAAACGTGGACGCCATGCGCGGCCCGGGCGTGTACCGGGCCAGCATCGCGGCCTTAAAGGCCCTCAACGCCCTGGGCTACGCCGCCCCAGGCGGTCCGGCCCTGGACCTGGTCTTCAACCCGGGCGGAGCCTTCCTGCCGCCGTCCCAGTCCGGGCTCGAGGCCGACTACCGCCGGGAACTGGCCACGCGCCACGGCATTGTCTTCAACCGGCTCCTGACCCTGGCCAACGTGCCCCTGGGCCGTTTCCGCGCCGGGCTGCGGCAACAGGGGCAGGACATCGCGTACCGGGAGATGCTGCGCCAATCGTACAACCCCTGCACCCTGCCCGGACTCATGTGCCGCCACCAGGTCAGCGTGGGCTATGACGGCCGGCTTTTCGACTGCGACTTCAACATGATCCTGGGCCTGCCCGTGGCGGCTGAGCGCGGCTGCACGGTCTTCGACTTCGACGCCGATGCCCTCTGCAACCGGCCGGTGGTCACGGGCGAGCACTGCTTTGCCTGCACGGCCGGAGCCGGATCGAGCTGCGGCGGGGCCTTGACGGAAAGTCCAAACTGAGACGTTTTTGACGCCTTCGGCGACCAAAGGGCGCGGCCCTTTGGAAAGCCGGAGCGGGGCTCGATCCGGGCCATTTCACGCCCTGGCCGTCACGCCGGACCCAACCGACCGCGCGACACGAAAAAAGGGGGACCCTTTCGGATCCCCCTGATGTCGCATTGCGATCGTAATCGTATGCTGCTACTCGCCGCCTTCGACCAGAAGCGGGCTGTCCTCCAGGTCCTCCAGGAACTTGTCCGGCCGCTCGGGCTGGCGCGGCACCTCGATCTCGCTGTCCATATAGCGGCGATAGCCGGTGCCGGCCGGAATGAGCCGGCCCACGATGACGTTTTCCTTGAGGCCCCGCAGGGAATCTTCCTTGCCCATGAGCGAGGCTTCGGTGAGCACCTTGGTGGTCTCCTGGAAGGAGGCCGCCGAGATGAACGAGTCCGTGGAGAGCGACGCCTGGGTGATGCCCAGGACCAGCGGTTCGGCCACGGCGGGTTTGAGGCCCTCCTGGATGCAGCGCTGGTTTTCTTCCATGAACTTGATCTTGTCCACCTGCTCGCCGATCAGGAAGTTGGTCTCCCCGGAATCGAGGATGGCCACCTTCTTGAGCATCTGGCGCACGATGATCTCGATGTGCTTGTCGTTGATGGCCACGCCCTGGAACCGGTACACGTCCTGGATTTCATCCACCAGGTACTTGGCCAGGTATTTCTCGCCCTTGATCTTGAGGATGTCGTGCAGCTCCGGATAGCCTTCGGTCAGCAGCTCGCCGGCCTCCACGAAGTCGCCTTCCTGGACCGTGACGTGCTTGCCCCGGGGAATCAGGTATTCCTTGGCGTCGCCGGCCTCGGGGGTGACGATGATCTTGCGCTTGCCCTTGGTTTCCGGGCCAAAGGAGATGATGCCGTCGATTTCGGAAACCACGGCCATTTCCTTGGGCTTTCTCACCTCGAAGAGCTCGGCCACGCGCGGCAGACCGCCGACGATGTCCTTGGTCTTGGAGGATTCGCGGGGCTTGCGGGCGATGATGTCGCCTTCGAACACCTCCTGGCCGTCGCGCACCATGAGAATGGCGCCCACGGGCATCTGGAACACGGCCAGGGTGTTGGAGCCCTGGCGGGTCTTGGGCTGCCCGTGCTCGTCCACGATGGACACCGACGGCTTGTACGAGGTGGTGCGGTATTCCATGATGGTCTGGGTGGCCCGCTTGGTGGCGTCGTCCACCTTCTCCTGGTAGGTCTTGCCTTCCACGATGTCGGTGAACTTGATGATGCCGGCCACGTCCGTGACGAACGGCTCGTTGAACGGGTCCCATTCGGCCAGGAGCTGGTCCTTTTTGACCTCCTGCCCGGCGGCCACATAGAGCTTGGCGCCCGACGGCAGGCTGTAGCGCTCGCGCTCGCGGCCCTGGTCGTCGACCACCGACACCTGGCCGGACTTGCCCATCATGATGGTGTGGCCCTGCTGGTTGACGATGGACTTGACCCGGGACAGGGCGATGCGGCCGCTGTGCTGGGCCGTGACCGAGGACTGGGCGATTTCGCGGGCCGCGGTGCCGCCGATGTGGAAGGTGCGCATGGTCAGCTGGGTGCCGGGCTCGCCGATGGACTGGGCGGCGATGATGCCCACGGTCTCGCCCACATTGACCAGGTGTCCCCGGGCCAGGTCGCGGCCGTAGCACTTGGCGCACACGCCGTGCTTGCTCTGGCAGGTCAGGGTCGAGCGGATCATGAGCGAGTTGAGGCCCTTGTCCTCGATGAGCTGGGCATAGTGCTCGTCAATGACCTCGTTGCCCGGAATGAGCACCTCGTCGGTCTCGGGGTCGAGGATGTCGAACATGGCCACGCGGCCAAGCGCCCGTTCGAAGACCCGCTGCTTGATGTCGCCGGCCTTGACGTAGTGGCTGATTTCCAGGCCGTCCACGGTGCCGCAGTCGATCTCGGTGATGATGACGTCCTGGACCACGTCCACCAGGCGGCGGGTGAGGTAACCGGAGTTGGCGGTCTTGAGCGCCGTGTCGGCCAGGCCTTTCCGGGCGCCGTGGGTGGAGATGAAGTACTGGGCCACGGACAGGCCTTCGCGGAAGTTCGAGGTAATGGGCGTCTCGATGATCTCGCCCGAAGGCTTGGCCATCAGTCCCCGCATGCCGGCCAACTGGCGCATCTGGTCCTGGTTGCCTCGAGAACCCGAGTGGATCATCATGAAGATCGGGTTGACCGAGGTGTTGCGCTCCTCGCGGCCCGTGGCCGGATCGCGCAGGATGTCCCAGGAGATCTCCTTCATCATTTCCGAAGCCACGTCATTGGTGGCCTTGGTCCACACGTCCACGACCTTGTTGTACTTCTCGGTGCGGGTGATGATGCCCTCGCCGTACTGCACTTCGATGTCGTCGACTTCCTTCTGGGCCGCTTCCAGAAGGCCGGCCTTGCGGCTGGGAATGGTCAGGTCTTTGACGCCAATGGAAACGCCGGCCCGGGTGGCGTATTCGTAGCCCAAGTCTTTGAGGCGGTCGCACAGGATGACCGTGGCCTTGGTGCCGGCCATGCGGTAGGTGTCGCCCACGAGCTTGCCGATGCTGCGCTTATTGAGCACGGTGTTGACCAGCTCGAAGGGCACGCCCTCGGGCATGAGCTCGCCCACGATGATGCGGCCCGGGGTGGTTTCGACGCGTTTGCCGTCGATGCGGCAGGTAATCTTGGCGTGCAGGCTGACCACGCCGGCGTCGTAGGCGCAGATGACCTCGCCGGTGTCGGCGAAGATCTTGCCCTCGCCCTTGGCGAAGCTGCGTTCCACGGTCAGGTAGTAAAGGCCCAAAACGATGTCCTGGGACGGCACGATGATGGGGTTGCCGTTGGCCGGGGACAGGATGTTGTTGGTGGACATCATGAGCACCCGGCACTCGATCTGGGCCTCCACGGACAGGGGCACGTGCACGGCCATCTGGTCGCCGTCAAAGTCGGCGACCAGATGGCCG
>CAZBER010000017.1:0-23005 GCA_964490985.1 uncultured Desulfovibrionaceae bacterium
TCCCCCCGGCGGGTCCAGGGCAGAGCCCTGGCAGGGTCTGGGGCAGCGCCCCAGCCGGGGTCCGGGGCGGAGCCCCGGCCGCCGGAGGCATTCACCGCAGTCCCCCGCCTATTCGTCCTTAAGCGACCTGGTCATCAGGTCGCGGACGGCCTGGGCCGGGTCTTTGCCTTTGTGGAGGATGGCGTAGACCTGTTCGGTGATGGGCATTTCCACGTCGAGTTTGCGGCTGAGGTCGTGGACGGCTTCGGTGGTTTTGACGCCTTCGGCCACCATTTTCATTTCGCCGAGGATATCCAGGAGTTTTTGGCCCTTGGCCAGGCGCAGGCCCACCTGGCGGTTGCGGGAGAGGTCGCCGGTGCAGGTCAGCACCAGGTCGCCCATGCCGGACAGGCCCATGAAGGTCTGGCGTTCGCCGCCCATGGCCTTGCCCAGCCGGCTCATCTCGTGCAGGCCTCGGGTGATGAGCGCGGCCCGGGCGTTGCCGCCGAATCCCAGGCCGTCGGCCACGCCGGCGGCGATGGCGATGATGTTTTTGATGGCTCCGCCGAGTTCCACGCCGCGCACGTCGGTGGAAGTGTAGACGCGGAAACAGGGGGTGGACAGGGCTTCCTGGATGTCCTTGCCGAGTTTCTTGTTCTTGCAGGCCAGGGTCACGGCCGTGGGCATTTCCCGGATGACCTCGTAGGCGAACGACGGCCCGGAGAGCATGGCGAAGCGGGGTTTGAGCCCGCCCAGGGCGTCTTCGCACACCTGGGACATGGTCATGAGGGTATCGAGTTCGATGCCCTTGCTGGCGCAGATGACGACGGCCCCTTTAGGCAGGTATTTCTGGAAGCGCTGGTAGGCGCTGCGGATGAACTGGCAGGGCACGGTGAACAGGAAATGTTTGACGCCGTCGGACACGGCGGCCGGGTCGGTGCTCACGTCCAGGCTGTCGGCGAGCTTGCGGCCGGGCACATACCAGGAGTTCTCGCGGTTGGTCCGGATTTCGTTCATGACCGCCGCTTCGCGCACCCACAGCCGGGTGTCCTCGCCTTTTTTGGCCAGGAGGTCGGCCAGGGTGGTGCCCCAGCTGCCGCCGCCGATGACCGCGATTTTCATGGATGTACCTCCGGGAAGATGGAAAGGCCGGTGCTGCAAGCGCCCTGGCCGGGCGATGGCCGCCCCCGGTTGCCACTAGCACACAAAGCCGCTAGAGACAAAGGCTTTCCAGACGCGGCCAAAGGAGCGCACGAGCATGAAGGATGCGGCAGCAACCGAGTTGACGGCCTTGGACAAGGAAATCCTGCGACGGGTGCAGGGGAGCCTCCCCGACTCGGCCACGCCGTATGCCGACATTGCGGCGGCCGTGGGCGTGGACGAGGCCCATGTGCTGGATTTGCTGTCCCACATGGTCGCCAGCGGGGAAATCCGGCGTTTCGGGGCCACGCTCAAGCATCAGAAGGCCGGCTACCGGGCCAACGTCATGGTGGCCTGGTACATTCCGGAAGAGGACATGGAGCGGGTGGGCAAGATCATGGCCGACCGGCCCGAGATCAGCCACGTGTACCACCGGGTCAACTGCCTGGAATGGCCGTACAACCTCTACACCATGGTGCACGGCCGTTCGGCCGAGGAGTGCCGGACCGTGGTGGAGGCGCTGGCCGAGGCCACGGGCGTTGACGACTATGCCATGCTGTTCAGCCTGCGGGAGCTCAAGAAGGTCAGCATGCAGTATTTTTGAGGTCAGGCCGGGAAGCGTTTGGCGACGGCCGCGGCCCAGGCGCCAAACGAGCCCTGGTAAAACGAAACATGCTCCTCGAAATCGTCGATGGCTCCGGCATATGGAAAGCAGCTGAGGATCTTGCGTTTTTTTTCCGCATTTTTCACGGTATCGATGTAAAACAGGCGCTTTGAGGCGAAGTCCTTCTCGTTTTCCGCGAACTTGTTGATGAGAAACTGCAACAAGGCGTCCTCTTCGGGCATGCCGTAGCCCACGATGACCAGAATGTCCGAATCTTGCAGCAGTTTCACGGCCTTGGGAAAGATGGCCGAGAAATAGCGCTCCTGATAGTTCTGCTCCCGCGACGGCAGCATGATGATCGGCGCCTGGCCGGACTCGGGATACCGCTCCTTTTTAGTGTAATCGAAGACATAGCCGCGTTCATCCTCGAATATCTCGAATCCGCCGTTGAGCTTGATCAGGTTCCAGACCATGCGGTCGTGGCGCAGGGCCCGGGGATTGTCGGCGCTGCCGATCCTGTAGGGGGTGATGCCCCGGTACAGGTGCAGGAACGGGGAATCCTCGGGATCGTCGAGAATGCGGTCGCAAATGGTTTCGATGACGAAGTCGTAATTGGTGGAGACGAAATTGACCTGCAAGCCTTCCACATCCGCGGCGGCTTCGTTGGCCCGCCTGAGCAGGTAGCGGAAAAATCGCAGGATCGTCTCCTGGTTGCGGCTGGGGCGCGCGGGGGCGAAACGGTCCGAGGCGGCCTCGACATAGGCTTCGGCCGCCGTGCGGATGAATTTCTTGTGGATTTCCTTTTTGATGGCCTCCAGCATGATGCCGAGGTTGTTGGCGTCGCTGTAGCGCCCCCGGATGGCCGGGTATTTGAGCTCCATGCTGATCTTGTAGATGATGTCCTTGAGCAGTCCGAAGGCAATGGTGTCGAACCGGGTGCAGGCATGCCCCAGCACCTGACAGCCGAAATCGCTCGCCTTGAAAAGCAGGTCGCCGTCCAGGCAAAAAAGGTCATTGCCCAGGGGAAAGCTCTTGTCCCAGGCATTGGAGAACCCCGAGCCCGTGAAAAAGGTCAGGTTCGTGACCAGGGATTCCGTCCGGCCACGGGCAATGGCCTTGTCGATGCACGCGGCGAACGCGCGCACGCAGGCCGCGTTGCCTTGTCCTCTGTCCACGGATGGGCGCATGCTACCGGGACGATGGTTTTTTCGTCTGGAGACAGGTTCGGAATTCCGGGGAATTGATCCGGTTCAAAATCAGCATGTCCTCGATTTCCAGGGACCGGCGCAGATCGTCCACATTGCTTTTGAGGAGCTTGCGCACGGCCAGCAGCGTGGCCACCTGGGGCTCCTGGTACAGGCGCGCCATCTGCATGGCCGCCTCCTCCAGCCGCTCTTCCGGCACGAGCTTGTCCACGACCCCCAGGTTGAGCGCCTCTTCGGCCGTGAAGCTGGTCCACTGCAACAGTTCGGCGGTCTTGCCGGTGCCGATCAGTCGGGACAGAAAATAGCCGCCCCCGCCCTTGGGAATGGTGCCGATCTCGGCAAAGGCGTTTTCGAACACCGTGGTATCCGACACGATGCGGTAGTCGCAGGCCAGGCTCAAGTTGAACAGGAACATGGAGACCCGGCCCGTGTCGGCGTGGATGGTGACCTTGTTGAGGCCGGCCATGGTCACGGTATAGTTGTTGACCAGGTTGAAAAGCCGCTGGAGCAGGTAGTCTTCCCGGCGCGACCCCAGCAGGTTGTGGAAAAAGTCCAGGGTGTCCCTGGCTCCGGATTTCTCCTGGGCCCCGACAAACACCACCACCCGGACCGCCTCGGTATGGGAAATGATCTCCAGGTGATCGAAAAAAGTGTCGATTTTCTTGAGGTCCGAGACGTGGCGGGTGAAATGCGGCTTGCCGCGCACCACCAGAATGTTGTCGACGCGCTCGGCGGAAAAAAACTCGTTGTCCGTGACCAGGCTGGCGGTGACGCGCATGGGACTCCTCCTTGGCAGGACCGGGCCGGCGGCCGGTCTCGATCAACAATGCTCCAATTTCATTGAAAGAGCACTCCAGGGCGCCCCCTCGGTTCGGGCCGCATCATCCTTGCGCTCCCGGCATTGCCGTTGCAGTCCAAAACAAGTTTTCATGTATCCAGAAAGATACCTCCTGGCAATGGCGCGGCCCCGGAACTGGCCGCAATGCCGCGTCATTGCCCGCAAACCGCGAAACCCCTTGCCTTGGCCGCGCGGGCCTTCTATCCTTGCCCAAACCCCGTTTCAAACCCCTACGCGGAGCCAGTGTTGAGCGCGCAAAGCCTGGACGCCCTTTTTAGGCCCAATTCCGTGGCCGTCATCGGCGCATCCACAGACCCCAAGCACGTGGGCGCCGTGATCATGAAAAACCTGCTGGCAGGCAAGTTCCTGGGGCCGGTCATGCCGGTCAACCCGGACCTGGACGCGGTTTCGGGCGTTTTGTGCTACAAGTCCGTGGACACCCTGCCCCTGACCCCGGACCTGGGGGTCATCTGCACGGACCCCGACTCCGCGCCCGACTACCTGCGCGACCTCGGCCGCCGGGGCGTGGGCGCGGCCGTGGTGCTGCCGCCGGGCTACGCCAAGCTGCCCCGGGAGAAAAAGCGCGCCATCCAGGCCCGGCTCCTGGAAGCGGCCGCGCCCTCGGGCATTCGCATCCTGGGGCCAAGCGGCCTGGGGCTCATCTTGCCGAGCATCGGGCTCAACTGCTCCCTGGCCTCGTCCGACGCCCTGCCCGGCCGCATTGCCTTTATTTCCCAATCCGCCTCGCTTTTCACCGCGGTCCTGGACTGGGCGCGCACCAAGGGCATCGGCTTTTCCCACATCCTGTCCCTAGGGGACAAGGTGGACCTCAAGTACGGCGACATCCTGGACTACATGTCCTCGGACCCCAACACGCGCTCCATTTTGCTCTACCTGGAGTCGGTCACCGACGCCCGGACATTCATGAGCGCGGCCCGGGCCGCGGCCCGCAACAAGCCCGTGCTGGTCATCAAGCCCGGGCGCAAGCTGTGGACCCTGTATCCGCCGGAGCCCGGCCAGGGCCGGGACGAGGTCTATGACGAGGCCTTCCGCCGGGCCGGCATGCTGCGGGTCAACGAGATCGACGCCCTGTTCGACGCGGCCCAGACCCTGGCCCGCTCCCGGCCCCTTCGCGGCGAAAACCTGGCCATCCTCACCAACGGCGGATCGGTGGGCATCATGGCCGCCGACGCCCTGCTCGAGGGCGGCGGCAGCCTGGCCGCGTACGACGAGGAGGCCGAGCAGGCCCTTTCCTCCCTGCTTGGCCCCAACTGGCTGCGCCAGGGCGTGGTGGACATGAGCTTCGACGCGGCCCCGGCCGATTACGCGGCGGCCTTGCGGGCGCTTTTGCGCGCGCCCGGGGTCAATGCCGTGCTGGTCATCCACGTGCCCTTTCCGGGCGTGTCGGCCGAGGAGGCGGCCCGGGCCGTGGCCGAGGTCCTGGCCAAGACCAACCGCACGGTGCTGGCCTGCTGGATGGGCTATGACCCGGCCGGCGGCGATGCGCTCAAGATTTTAAACGACGCCGGCGTGCCCACCTACGAGACTCCGGACCAGGCCGTATCCGCCTTCGTGCATCTGCTGCGCTACCGCAAGAACCAGGAACTGCTCATGGAGATGCCGGCCAGCCTGCCCAGCCAGTACGCCCCGGACCCGGAGTCGGCCCGGCGGGTGGTGGAGGCGGCCTTTGCCGAGGGGCGCTTCGCCCTGACCGACCCCGAAGCCAAGGCGGTCCTGGCCTGCTACGGCGTGCGGGCCGTGGCTTCGAGCCTGGCCGAGGACATGGAGGGGGCCGTGGCCGCGGCCGACGCCATGGGCTATCCCGTGGCCGTCAAGGTCAGCTCGCCGGACATTCCCCAGCCCTTTGACGTGGGCGGCATCGCCCTGGACGTGGCCGGCCCCGAGGCCGTGCGCGAGGCCGTGGAGGCCGTGCGCCATCGGGCCCTGAGCCATCTGCCCGGGGCCAGGATCGAGGGGTTCATCATCCAGGAAATGGGCCGGCGGGCCGGAGCCCATGAAGTGACCATCAAGGCCCGGGTGGACCCGGTGTTCGGGCCGTACGTGATTTTCGGCCAGGGTGGGCTGGCCGCAAGGGTCACCCGGGACAAGGCCGTGGCTTTGACGCCGCTCAACATGTCCCTGGCCCGGGACCTGATCTGGCGCACGCGCGTTGCGGCCACGCTTCGCGGCACGGGCGAGGAGCCCGGGGCCGACATCGACGCCCTGTGCCTGACGCTCAACCAGGTTTCCCAGTGCATCACCGACATCGAGCGCATCGCGGCCATCGACATCAACCCGGTCCTGGCCCATCCGGAGGGCGTCACGGTCATCGGCGCGGCCATCCGCCTGGACACGGCCGAGAACCCCGATCCCCACCGCCTGGCCATCCGGCCCTATCCCCGGGAGCTGGAGGAGTGCAGCACGCTCAAAAACGGCCGCCACGTGCTCCTGCGCCCCATCCGGCCCGAGGACGAGCCGGCGCATTTCGAATTCTTCAAGCACCTCTCGCCCGAGGATTTGCGCTTCCGGTTTTTCGGCGTGGTGCGCGACCTGTCCCACATGGAGATGGCCCGGCTGACCCAGATCGACTACGAGCGGGAAATGGCGTTTATCGCCACGGCCCCGGCCGAGGACGGGACCCCGGAAACCCTGGGCGTGGTGCGGACCTCCACCAAGCCGGACAACTCCTCGGCCGAATTCGCGGTCATCGTGCGCTCGGAGCTCAAGGGCCAGGGCCTGGGCCGGCTGCTCATGGAAAAGATGATCCGCTACTGCAAGCAGCGGGGCACCAGGGTGCTCACGGGCCAGGCGCTTCTGGAAAATAACGGCATGCAGGGCCTGGCCGAGAAGCTCGGTTTTTCGGTAGTCAAAAACTTCGACGAGGAAGTGGCCGAGATGCACCTGGTGCTCAACGAAAAAGCCGCCACCCCGGCCAAGGGCTGATCGGCCCCAATTTGCCGCTTTCTTCCCCTCTCCCAGCGTAACCCCTCCTTCCCGCCCCCTTTATCCTTTCGAAGGAGGGTCTGGCAGGAAACGCTTTTTAAAAGCGTTTCCTGCCAGGTCTCCTCCCCAACTGCCGCACGTACGCGTCGTATTGGCGGATCTGCTCGGCCAGAAATCCCGGTTCGCCGTGGAAGGCCAGGGCCTTGCGGGGGCAGGTCAGGTAGCAGTAGAGGCAGCCCAGGCAGTCGGGATGGCGGGTGGCGTCCCTGGCCGGGTCCAGGCCGGCCGGACAGAAGTCCCGGCAAATCTCACAGGCGTCGCAGGCGTCCTCGTTGAGGGTCAGCCGGTCCAGGCGCATCTCCTCGCGGCAAAACACGTCCTGGCGCAGGCCGGTCTTGAAAAGGAACGCCCCGAACCAGTCCGTGGCGGCCAGCCAGCGGAAAAAGGCGGTGTTGCGGATGGCCAGGAAGTATTTCTGGCGCTTGGGGTGGTGGATGAACGTGGCCAGGGGGCCGGCTGCGGGCGGGGCAAAGGGCCGGCCGGCCAGGGGCGAAAGCGACAGCCCGTCCACAAAGGCGTCGTGTTCGGGCGTCAGCAGCCCGCGATGCCGGGCCTCGGCCAGAGGCCTGATCTTTTCGTCCGGGAAGCCGGCCAGCCGGGCGCAGGCCAAATCGATCAGATACGGGTCCCGGCCGAAGACCAGGGCATCCAGGCGCAGGGGCGTGCCCCGGGTGGGGCCGAGGCCTTCCATGGCGACGAGCGCGTCCACGATGTGCAGGCCCGGGCGCAGGGCCAGATTCAGGTTAATGATGTTGGCGGCCAGGCTCTGATGGGTCTTTTTCTTGTTTTCCTGGCCCACCAGGCAGCCCATGAGGTTTTTGAGGCAGACAGACATGCCGGCCTCGAAATGGGTTTTGAGCTTGGGCAGGTTGATGACCAGGGCCGCCTCCAGGGCCGGCCGGGCCACCAGGGCCGTGACCCCGTTTTCGAACGGCACGGGCGCGCCGTCGGCGCGGTTGAGGTCCACGGCGACGTAGCCGTATCGGGCGGCCGCCTTGTCCACCATGAGCCGGGCGATGACGCCGATCTTATTGCGGTAGAATCCGGAATTGGTGCCCTCGCCCACCACCACGTTCTCGTAGCCGGCGTCCCGCAGCCAGGAGAGCAATGCGGCCAGGAGGCGCAGGTCCGTGGTGTTGCCGGTCAGGGCATTCATGTTGGCGTTGAGGTTGGGCTTGACCAGGATGGGGGCGGCCTTGTCCGTTGGAAAGACCGAGGCATAGCCGGGCAGCACCTCGTCCAGGACGCGGCGGATTTCGGCCAGGGAGGCGGCCTGACGGATGTCCAGGCGAAAGGCGGGTGACGGATTGGTCATGGCGGTCCGGGGTTGGGGTTGTCGGGGTTTTTCCGATAGCGCACGGGTCGGTATTGTACCACAAAACCGTGATAAAACGCCGCCGCCCCGTTGGGGGTGGTCCGGGAGGGGCCTCGCTCCTCCTGGCCGCCGGGGGCGTCCTCCCTACCCCAACCCAACCCTACTCTACTCTATCCTATTCTACCCTACTTTCCTCTATCCTCGCCCCGTGCGCACAACCTCCAGGATGCGGGCCAGCACCTGGTCTTCGGCCATGGCCGAGGTGTCGATGACCACGGCGTCCGGGGCCGGGGCCAGGGGGGCCTCGGTCCGGGTGCGGTCCTGGGCGTCGCGGCGGCGGATGCCCTCCAGAATCTCGGCGTAATCGGCCGGCGCGCCCAGGGCGGCCAGCTGCTGTTGCCGCCGCCTGGCCCGGACCTCGGGCGAGGCGTCCAGAAAGAACTTGTAGGGCGCGTGGGGAAAGACCACGGTGCCCATGTCCCGGCCCTCGGCCAAAAGCGCGGTTTCCCGGCCCAGGCGCTGCTGGGCCGCGCGCAGCCGGGCGCGCACCACGGGCAGGACGGCCAAGTTGGAGGCCCAGTTGCCCACCTGTTCGGTGCGGGCCGCATCCGGCAGGGGCTCGCCGTCAACCAGCAGCGTGGTGTCCGCTCCGCTGCCGCGCAGGGAAAAGGCGATGTCCGCCAGGCGTTGGTCGATGACCGCCTCGGGCAGGGTATGGCCGCCCTGGCCCAGGCGCAGGGCCAGGGCCCGGAACATGGCCCCGGTGTCCAGATAGGCCACGCCGAGCGCCCCGGCCGCCCGGCGCGACACGGTGGTCTTGCCCGCCCCGGCCGGCCCGTCGATGGTGACCAGCAGGCGCGCGTTATCCGGCATGGCCCACGATCTCCTTGAAGGCGGCCAAAAACAGCCCGTTTTCCTCGTCATTGCCGATGCTCACCCGAAGCAGGTCGGGCAGGCCGTAGCTTTTGAGGGCCCGGGCAATGATGCCCCGGGCGAGCAGGGCCTCGAACACGTCGGCGGCAGGCAGGGGCGGGCGGAACATGAGGAAATTGGCGTGGGAGGGAAAAACCCGGCAGCCCAGGGCCGCCAGCTCCCGGGCCAGCCGCTCCCGGCCGCGCAGCACGGTATCCAGGCTGGCCCGGCGGAAAGCCTCGTCCTCCAGGGCGGCCAGGCCGGCCGCCTCGGCCAGGAGGTTGACGCTAAACGGCAGGCGCACCCGCAGCAGATAGCTGGCCAGCCAATCGGGCATGACCCCGAAGCCCAGGCGCAGCCCGGCCAGGCCGTAGAGCTTGGAAAAGGTGCGCAACACCACCACGTTTCGGGTCTCGGCAAAGCGCGGCAGGATGGAATAGGCGGATTCGGGCTCGGCGAAATCGACGTAAGCCTCGTCCACCACCAAAAGGGCCCGGGGCGGCAGGTCCCCGGCCAGGCGCAGCAGCTCGTCGGCCGGGACGGCATGGCCCGAAGGATTGTCCGGATTGGTGACGAAAACCAGGGCCGTGTTGTCGTCCGCGGCCTTGGCCAGGGCCGGCAGGTCGAACCGGAAATCCGGACCGAGCCTGGCCTGGCGCAGGCTCACCCCGCACAGGCGGGTCTGCTGCACGTAGATGGAAAAGCAGGGATCAAAAGCCACCACATTGTCGCGTCCGGGCTGGGCCGTGACCCGCACCAGCAGGTCGATGATCTCGTCCGAGCCGTTTCCGGCCACCACGCAGGCCTGGGGCACGGCGTGGGCCGCGGCCAGGGCCGCCACCAGGGCCGGATTGCCGGCCCTGGGATAGCGGAAGACCATGTCGGCCTTGCGGGCCAGGATGCGCTTGACCAGGGGCGAAGCGCCCAGGGGATTCTCGTTGCTGGCCAGCTTGACCACCCGGGTCAGGCCGTAGCGTTCCTTGATCTCTTCCATGGAAAGTCCGGGAGCGTACGGGGTGAAATCCCGCACGTCCTCCCGAATCCGGTCGCTGGGCTGCATGAAGGCGTTCTCCGATCTCGTGTGGCGTCCGCAACATCCGTTCATACGGATGTTGCGGATAACAACATAAAATTATTTTTCTTTCTTGAAAAACACCTTCATGTTTTTCAAGGACGCGGCACTAGGCTTTGGGCGCGGCAGGGCGCGGCTTGACGGTCAAGACCGGGCACTCGGCGCTTTTGACCACCTTTTCGGCCACCGAGCCGAAGATGATGCGGTCGATGCCGGTGCGGCCATGGGTGCCCATGACGATCATGTCCGCGTGCTGCTCCTGGGCGGCGCGCAGGATCTCCTCGGCCGGGTAGCCGGTGAGCACCAGGCCCCGGGCGGGCAGGCCCTTGAAGTTTTCGGCCACGAATTCGTCCATGGTCTGCTCGGCGGCGGACATGACGTCGCCCAAAAACGTGTCCAGGGAGGCCTGGGGCACGTTGAACCCCACGTATTCGGCCAGGGAGGGGGCCACATAGACGCACAGGATTTCGGCCTTGGTGGCCATGGCCAAGGTGGCGGCATGCTCGGCCACCCGGGGGGAACCTTCGGAAAAGTCCACGGCGCACAAGATCTTTTTCACGCTCGGCATGGCGGCGACTCCTTTTTTTCGGGCGCGAGCCCTCCCGCGCTCAACTTTCGGCCGGACCGTCCGAAAAGAAGCAAGCGGCCCGGATAGGCAAGGATGCCAAAGTGAAAGGCAATAGACAAGGCGTTTGGCGCGTTCTATATTAGGGGCGCAAGGCGGCGACGAGGGAAAAAATTTCCGACCGCGTTTCAGATTTTTCATGTGCTGACGGTACGTTAACTCCTACGACAACCTGGCAAGCTCCTTGCATGAAGCAGGGAAACATCAACGCGGGGTCAGGGCGATGCAAATCCAGACAGACCAAGTGACCGCTTTGCGGCAGACCGCGGAAAAGACCAAGGATACCCAGGGAAACGCGGATGCCTTTGCCTCCCTGCTGGCCAAGGAAACAGGCGGCGACCAGACGGCAACGGCCACGGGGCTTTCGGCTCCGCCCCTGTCCGGCTGCGGCATCCTCGGCATTCCCGGCGCGCAGGAGATTGCCTCCACCGAGGCCACTGGTCAACTCAGCGAACAAGAGCGCTCGGTTATGGAAAACATGAACAGTGTGCTGACCAAATGGGAAAAGTATGCCGACCAGCTTGCCGCCGGCTCGGGGGACGATTCCCTCAAGCAGGCCTACGGCGTCCTGGAAAATATCGAAAGCGACGTCAAGCAGCTCAAAAACGACCTGCCCGAGAACGCCAACGCGGGCCTGGGCTCCATGGTCAACGAGCTGGAAGTCATGACCGTGACCGAGAAGATCAAATTCAATCGGGGCGACTACCTGTAGGCAACCGCCTGCCCGGCCCGCCCCGGGCTGGAAAACCGTACGACGCAGCGCGCCGTCCCTTTGGGGCGGCGCTTTTTTATTTCCACAAGCCTTCCGTTCAATTCTCTTTGACATGTTATCCAAAAATGATAATATATTTGCATGCCGTGGACAGTGATCTTCTCGACCAAGGCGGCCAAACAGGCAGTCAGGCTTCCGGTTCGTATCGCCGAACGCCTGGAGCCTTGCGGATCAAGATCGAGGCTACCGGCCCCTTGCAACCCGCCCTGCCCCACTTCGGAAAATTGAAAAATTGGCCAGGCGAGGTGTATCATTGCCATCTCAACAAAGGGCGACCCACTTATGTGGCTGTCTGGCAGGTTGAAAACAACACCATACAAGTGGTGGAGGTGATCTATGTTGGAACTCACGAAAAAGCCCCGTACTGACGGGCTTTGGGAAATATGCGCCGTTGTCCCGGAAAATCGCGTCCATCTCGTGGCCATGGCCATCGAGGAAGCGGTTGGGCCAAGCGTCCCCGCAGCCGCGGTTTTTCCCCACTCCACGCCCGGCTCTCGCTTGCGCGGGGCGCGCGGGCTCATGGGAATGACCCAGGCCCAACTGGCGAAAAAAATCGGCGTGAGCGTTCCCAATATCTCGGCCATGGAGAATGATCGCCGCTCCATTGGCAAGGCCATGGCCAAGAAGATCGGAGAGGTCTTGGATTTCCCGTACAAGGCGCTTTTGTAGGCGCTTGCGGCGACATGAAGGGGCCGGTTCGACATCGGCCCCTTGTTCCTTCCCGTTCCCTTCCCTTGCTCTCTTCCAGACCGAGAACCGTCAGCCCCCAGTGGCCGGAAAGGTCGCCAGGGCCTCGTAGCGCGGCCCGTTCGGCGACAGGATGGAGCGCCACAGCACAAAGGCGTCCACGGTCACGGCCAGCCAGCGGGTCTCGGCCAGCACCTTGAGCATGCCCGGCCAATCGCCGCCCCGCTCCGGCTCCCGCACCCGGGCCACGGTCAGATGGGCCGCAAAGGGCCGGTTCTCAGGGGCAAACCCCAAAGGAGCCAGGGCTTCTTCCACGGCCGCGGCCAGGGCGCGACAGGCCTCGGCGCCCTGGGCCAAGCCCACCCAGACCACCCGGGGACGCTTGGGGCCGGGGAAAAATCCGCCCCCGGCGCCGGCCAGGACAAAAGGGGCAAAAGCCACGCCGGACAGGGCCGCGCGCATCGCGTCGATGCCGGCCGGGCCGGCCAGGGGCACCTCGCCCAGAAACTTGAGCGTCATGTGCCAGTTGCCGGGCTTGGTGAAGGACAGCGGGCCGTAGGCCCGCCGGGGCAGGCGGCCACGCAACAGGTCCAGCCCCTGCTGGTAGGCTTCGGGCAGGGGGATGCCCACAAAGGCGCGACAGGTTTCCATGGAGCCTCCGCAAGCGGGCGGCCCGGAAAATCAGGGCGCGTCCGGGCTGCCCTGGGCTGGGAATTCCGTGAAGTAGCGCTCGACGAACTCGTCCATGACCAGGTTCGGCTTTTCCCGCTCAATGGCTTCCTTATCAAAAAACCGGACCTCGCGCGAGGTCGAAGGATAAGGCCACAGGTACGCGACCCGGCTGAAGTGCTCGGACAGGAAGGGGATGAGTTCGTGGGCAAAGGAGTCCCGGAAGACCATCGCCCGGGGAAGGAAAGGATCGTTGACCTCCGTGACCACGGTTGGCTGGAAATACCGCCGGCCAAAGCAGTCCGCCGGCTTCTCCTCGGCCCGCCTGGGGGTCTTGGGAATAAACGTCACCCGGTTTTCGGGAAACATGTCGCTTAAGGCCAGCATGCTGGCCAGGCCGCCGGTCAGGCCCGGGGTGATGCGGATGTCGAAGTCGCCCCGCGTCGCCTGGGCAAAGCCCGGAAACCAGGCGTCCAGGCGCTGCATGATCTGGACATAGCCGGCGAAGGCCCCGAACGTGGTCCAGTGGGTGTCGGTGCGGTAATAGGCCAGGGCCTTGGTCTTGACCGCAGCCATGACCGGCCGCAGGTCCAAAATCGCCACTCCGGCCCGCTCCAGGACCCGGACCAGCTGGTCCATGCGGCTGACGGGGTTTATCCGGTTGTACTGGTCCGGCAGGAATTCCGGGTACACGGTGTGCTTGTTGGGAGCCACCACCACCAGGTAATGGATGCCCCGGGCGGCCAGCCAATCGCGCCGGCCGACATAGATTTCCGCCCACCGGTCCAGCTGCTCCGGGGTAAAGAGCCGGCCGGAGCGGAAATCCTCCACCACGTTGAGATCGTTGTTTTCCTGGGAAAGAAACAGCCAGTCCGATTTGCCCCGGATGACGGTCTGATAATGGGACGTGGCGCACAGCCCGAAAAGGTCGAGCATGTTCTCCAGGCGCACCAGCAGCCGGCGAAACCCGAAGGTCTTTTCCAGATAGCCCCGCTGCAGCACGTTGAAGGACTTGAAAACCAGGGCCGCGCTGAAGTCGGGCAAGGGCGTGGGATCGTTTTCCATGAGGCTCACCTGGGGGGCCAGGTGAAAGGCATGGTCGAGCAGGGGCAGGCTGATAAAACCCAGGAAAACCAGAATGCCGGCCACGGTGATGGCCTTTCGCGGAAGGGAGGCGGCAAAGGCCATGGCGCTTCCTAGAACTGGAAGTAGATAAACGGGTTATGCGTGCCGCTGGCCAGGGACATGGCGCACAGGACAAAGACCGCGGGCATGAGGAGCAGGCTCACCACGAACTCCACCCCGTCGTCCAGAACCAACGGCCCCAGCCGCACCTGGGCCAGCACCCGTTCGCGCAATCCCTTGATCCAGGGAATAACGGGCATGATCCCGACAAGGCCGGCGCACAGCACCAGGATCACCTTGGGGTTGAGGAAAAGGCCCACGTGCCACTCCAGGCCCGAGCCCTGGGCAAAGCCGGCCATGGCCTTGATGTAGGCCAGGGCAAAGGGCAGGGTCTCGGCCCGGAAAAACACCCAGGCCACCATGACCACGAGCATGGTGTAGGCATGGGCGACGACCTTGGGCCCCTGGGTGATCCGCTTGCCCAGGGGGAAGCGCTCCACCACCGAGAACAGGCCGTGGAACATGCCCCAGATGACGAAGTTCCAACTGGCGCCGTGCCACAGGCCGCACAGAAAAAAGACCGTGACCAGGTTGCAGTACATCCGGACCGTGCCCACGCGGTTGCCGCCCATGGGAATGTAGAGGTAGTCGCGAAACCAGGTGGACAGGGAAATGTGCCAGCGCCGCCAGAATTCCTGGATGGAGCGGGAGATGTACGGATAATTGAAGTTTTCCATGAACTTGAACCCGAACATGTGACCAAGGCCGATGGCCATGTCCGAGTAGCCGGAAAAGTCGAAATAGATTTGCAGGGTGTAGCAGAGGATGCCGAGCCAGGCCACGGACGTGGTCAGGTGCTCGGCGGGAATGGAAAAGATCTTGTCCGCCGGCAGGCCCACCACGTTGGCGATCAGCACCTTTTTGCCGAGCCCGATGACGAACCGGTTGATGCCCTTGGAAAACCGCTCCAGCCCCACGCTGCGGTGGGTGAGCTGGGCGGCGATGTCCTTGTAGCGGATGATGGGGCCGGCCACGAGCTGGGGGAAAAGCGAGATGTAAAGGGCCGTATTGGGCAGGGACATCTGGGCCGGCGTCTGCTTGCGGTAGATGTCCATGATGTAGGAAATGCAATGAAAGGTGAAAAAGGAGATGCCGATGGGCAGGTGCACCTGGCCCACCTTGAGGGCCGGCAGGTCGAACTGGCCCAGGATCAGGTTCAGGTTGGCGACCAGGAAGTTGGTGTACTTGAAAATGACCAGGAGCAGCAGGTTAAACGTGATGGCCACCGCCACCTGGGCCTTGGCGGTGCCGCGCTCGTGGGCCTTGTAGACCCAGATGCCGAACAGATAGTTGGCCAGGATGGACAGCAGCATGATGACCACATACTCGCCTTCGCCCCAGGTGTAGAAAAAGAGGCTGGCGGCCAGCAGGATCCAGTTGCGCAGCCGGCCGAAGGACACGAAGGTGAAATAGGCGGCCAAGACAATGGGCAGAAAATAAAAAAGAAAGGATGCAGAGCTAAATACCATAGTGGATGTCGGGTAGGGGTTGCCCGGCGCGGCCCTGTCGCCCCGAGCCGGCGCTGGGAGCGGCGAGGAAGCGCCGCCATGGGATTCCCGTTGGGGGTGTCCGCTCTTACCCAAGGCGGCCGGGTTTGACAACACCCTCTTGGGGCTTGTGGACTTTTCCTTGTGTTGCCCGCACAATAGACAGTCGTATGTCGCAAAACACCCCGCAAACCGATGTCCTGGCCCATGTGCGCGACGGACTGGCCCGCCTGGGCCCGCAGCGCGTCTGGCGTCCGGTGCCCGGCCCGGACGGCAGCCTCCTGGCCCGAGGCAGCGGTCCGGACCCCAAAGCCCTGGCCGATTCCGTCAGCGGCCTGGACGTGGCCGACAAATCCGTGGCCGACCTGGGCTGCAACCTGGGTTTTTTCACCTTCCTGGCCCGCCGCATGGGGGCGCGTTCGGCCGTCGGCCTGGACATCGACGCCGAAGTGGTGGACTTGGCCCGGCTCCTGGCCCAGCTGCACGGCCTGGATGCGGTGCGTTTCGTTGCCCTGGACTTTTTGCGCCACAGCCCGCCCGAGCCGTGCGACATGGCCCTTTGCATCGATTTCATCGGCCGCCAGGTCATTGCCAAGGGCCGGGTGGACGCCGTGGTGGCGGCAGCCGCGGCCTGGGGCAGACACGAGTTGTTTTTCACCCTGCACCCGGTCTACGCCGTGGCCGACCTGCCCCGCCCGGCCGGCGACCTGGCCCGCCTCTATCCCGGGTTCGTGCGCCAGGGCCGCTTTTTCCTGCTCGACTACGTGGCCGCCATCCTGGGACCGGCCTGGTCCCTGTGCCCCCCTGCCGACAGCCGGACCCGGAACCCGCCCCTGGCCAAAACCGGCAAGACCGCCCTGCTTTGCCGCAAGAAATGACCGGGGCCGATCCGGCCGGCTTGGGCCGTTCTTGACGGGAAAACCACTCCCAACGTAGGAATTGTACGCAGCCCAGGTCCCGTGGCCGCAGCCGGGCCTTCCCTCGGAGTCGCCGTGAATCGCATCCGCCAAGCGACCGCTTCATGCCGGTAATCCGCTCCCCTTCTCCGATGCGAGGCGTTTTCATGGCCGCCGGCTGCCTGTTGGCCGCCCTGGCCGGCCTGGGCCTTGTCGGCCGCGTCGACATCCGCCTGTTCCATGCCCTGGCCGAACTGACCTGCGCCGTGGCCGGCACCGCCACCTTCCTGGTGGTCTGGAACGCCAGGTCCTTTGTGGAAAACGGCTTTTTCCCCATTCTGGGCCTGGCCTTCCTGGCCGCGGCCGGTTTCGACGCCATGGGCCTTCTGGCCCGGGGCGAAACATTTCCGCCGCTTTTGGGCTGGGCCACGTCCGAGCAGTTGTGGACAGCGGGCGGCCTGGCCCTGTCGGTCACCCTGTGCGCCGGAGCCTGGCTGCCGGACCGGTTTTCGTCCGCAGCCACGGCCGTGGGCACGGCCGCAGCCTGCCTGGCCGTGGCCGCGACCTTTTCTCCCTGGCTGTTTTTCCCCATCGGCCCCCTGGCGGACGCAACCGGCCCGGCCCTGGCGGCCGCGACCCGGATTGCGCCGCCGGCGCTGTTCGCCCTGGCCGGCCTTGGCCTGTGGCGCAACCGGGACCGGATTTCCCCGCCCATCGTCCGGCTCCTGGAAGGCTCCCTGGCCTGCCTGGCCCTGTCCGGACTCATTTGGCCCCGTGGGGACGACCCCGGGTTCTGGCCGGAAATCCTGGGGCATGAAATCAAGATCCTGGGCTATTTCCTCAGCTACCAGGCCATTGCGGTCACGGGCATACGCCGGCCCCATGCCCTGCTGTTCCAGGAAATCGGCCAGCGGGAACAGGAGCTCACGGCCCGCATGACGCGGCTGCACGCCCAGGCCCGGGCCGTGTTCGACCTCAACCGCCAGGAGACCCTGGAAGCCGGCGATTTCCGGAATTTCGCCGCCATGCTGCTCATGCGGGCCATGGCGGTCCTGGGCGTGGCCCGGGGCGGGGTGTGGGTCTTTTCCCCGGCCCGGGACCGGTTGTACTGCCTGCTGGGGGCAGGCGCGGCCAGGGAGGACGAGGGCGCGGAGCTGGCTGCGGCCGATTTTCCCCTCTATTTCCAGGCCGTGGAGCGCGAACGCGTCATCCTGGCCGGCGAGGCCTCCCCCTCTCCGCCGTCCCCGAATCTTGCCGCCAACTACCTGGCTCCCCGGGGCATCACCGCCCTGCTTGGCGCCCCCTTCCGCTTTTCCGGCCGCGTCTCGGGCGTGCTGTGCCTGGAACACGCGGGCTCGCCCCGGCGCTTTTCCGACGACGAACAGGCCTTTGCCGGGTCCATGGCCGACGTGCTGTCCCTGGCCCTGGAAACGGCCGAACGCCGCCGGGCCAATCGTGAACTGGCCGAAAGCGAACACCGCCTGCGCACGCTCATCGACGCCATGCCCGACCCGGTCTGCTTCAAGGACGCCACGGGCCGCTGGCAGACGGCCAACCAGGCCCAGATCGAGGCCTACGGCCTGGCCGGACTGGACTGGATGGGCCGCACCGACGCCGAGCTGGCCGGCATGAGCCAGGGCGACACCCAGGCCTTTGCCGTGGCCGCGGCCACGGACGGCCGGGCCTGGGAGACCCGGGAGCCGAGCGTGTTCGGCATGTCCCTGGCCCCCCCGGGCGGGGAGCCCCGGCACTTCGACGTCATCAAGACGCCCCTTTTCCACGAGGACGGACGGCCCAAGGGCCTGCTCATCCTGTCCCGGGACATCACCGCCTACCGCGAAGCCCTGGCCAGGCTGCGGGAATCCAACGACGAACTGGAGGCCATCTACAACGAGACGTCCGACGGCCTGATCATCGCCGACGCCGGCAGCCGGGCCATCGTGCGGGTCAACGCCGCGGCCTGCCGCATGTTCGGCCATCCGGCCGCACGCCTGGCCGGGCTGTCCCTGTGGGACCTGCACCCGGGCGAGGACCGGGAATGGTCGCTCACGCTTTTCGGGGAGATCGCCGTGGGCCGCATGCACCTGCTGGAGGGCATTCCGTGCCTGCGCGCCGACGGCACGGTCTTTTACGCCGACATCTCGGCCCAGCCCATCACCTATGCCGGCCGCCCCGGCATCCTGGGCTTTTACCGCGACGTGTCCGGCCGCCGGGCCATCGAAGAGGCGCTCAAGGCCTCGGAAGACCGGTTCCGCAAGATTTTCAACAGCACCTATGACGCCATCTTCCTGCACGACGTCAACGGGACCATCCTGGACGTCAACGACAAGATGCTCGAACTCTATGGCGTGCGCCGCGACGAAGCCGCTTCCTTCTCCCTGCAAAACGACTATTCGAGCCTGGACAATCCCCTGGAATACCTGGCCGAATACTGGCGCGACGTGCTGGCCGGCGAGGAGCGCTTCTTCGAGTGGAAGGCCAGGCGGCCCCACGACGGCAGCATGTTTTACGTGGAAGTCTATCTGCGCCGCGTCACCCTGGCCGAAACCCACGTCATCCTGGCCAACGTGCGCGACATCACCGAGCGCAAGCGCGTCCTGGCCGCCCTGGCCGCCCGGCAGGAGGAGATCTCGGCCTTGAACCGGGACCTGGCCCGGCGGGTGCACGAGGAAACCGAGAAAAACCGCCAAAAGGACCTCCTGCTCCTGCACCAGACCAGGCTGGCCGCCATGGGCGAGATGATCGGCAACATCGCCCACCAGTGGCGGCAACCCCTCAATGCCTTGAGCATCCTTTTGGCCAACATGCGCTTCGAATACGAGGGCGTGTGCGAGGAGACCGGGGCTCTGGAGACCTCGCACCGCCAGGCCGGGGAAATCCTGCGCAAGATGTCCGCCACCATCGACGACTTCCGCAACTTTTTCCGGCCCGACAAGCAGCCCGCGGTATTTTCCGTGGTCCAGGCCATCGGCGACGCCTTGCTCCTGATCGAGGCCAGCCTGGCCCAGCACGGCGTAACCATCCGCTTCACGGCCCGGCACGACCCGCGCGTCATGGGCTTTCGCGGCGAATTCTCCCAGGTGATCCTCAACCTCTTGAGCAACGCCAAGGACGCCATCCTGGAGCACCGCCCCGACGGCGGGCTCATCGCCATTCGCGTGCGCATCCATCGGGGCCAGGCCGTGGTGCTGCTCCGGGACAACGGCGGCGGCATCGCCCCGGATCTGGCGCAGCGCATCTTCGATCCCTACTTCACCACCAAAGGCCCCAAGGGCGGCACGGGCCTTGGCCTGTACATGTCCAACATGATCATCAAGGACCACATGCGCGGGGATATCCGCGCCATAAACGTCCGGGAGGGGGCGCTTTTCGCCATCCGCATTCCCCTGGGCGGCCCCAAGGACCCGAGTCCGGAGGACAGGGCATGAACACGCGTGAATCGGCCAGAAAAAAATACGGCATCCTCCAGAAAGCGCATCTCCTCATCGTGGAGGACGACCGTTTCTCCCGGGAGCAGCTCGGCCTGCTGCTGTCCCGGTTCGTGGGACGGCTGACCGCCGCCGAGGACGGGGTCGAAGGCCTGGAGCGCTTCCGGCGGGACCGGCCGGACATCGTGGTCACGGACATCAACATGCCCCGCATGGACGGCCTGGCCATGGCCACGGCCATCAAGGCCGAGGACGCGGGCACGCCCGTGATCATGGTCACGGCCCACAGCGACACGGAATTTTTCCTGCGTTCCATCGAGATCGGCATTGACGGCTACGTGGTCAAACCCGTGGAAATGGAGAACCTGCTGCGCCTGCTGTCCCGGCACGCCGCGGCCCTGCTCGAGACCCGGGCCAGGGAGGCCCGGGGCCGGCTTTTTCAGTTCACCCTGGACATCAACCCCAACTTCATCCTGTCCCTGCACGCCGGCGAAGTGGACTACGTCAACCGCACCTTTCTGGATTTCCTGGGCGCGGCCAGCCTGGCCGACCTGACCGGCGGCCCCCACGCCGGCCGGCAGCTGGAGATCGACGGCCGGCTCCACCAGGCCGCCGACTTCTCCTGGGCCAGCCTGGTGGGCGACCGGGCCGACGTCACCCACCAGGCCGTATTTCCGCCCCTGCCCGGAGACGGCGGCCAGCGGCGGACCTTTCTGGTGTCCTCGGCCAACTTCCCGGAACTCGACCGCCGGGTCCTGACGTTTACGGACATCACCCCCCTGGAGGAGGAGCGCCGGGAGCTCATCCTGCGGGCCTCGACCGACGCCCTGACCGGCATTGCCAACCGCGCCGGCCTAAGCGACGTGCTGCGCCGGGAACTGCACCGGGTGGGCCGCTATGAGACCATGCTGTCGGTCATCATGTTCGACATCGACCGTTTCAAGGCCATAAACGACACCTACGGCCATCAGGCCGGGGATGCGGTGCTGGTGGCGCTCACCAGGCTGGTGTCCGACCTGGTCCGGGACGTGGACACCTTCGGCCGTTTCGGCGGCGAGGAATTCCTGATCGTGGCCCCCATGATCGAGGACGGCGAGGGGGAGCACATGGCCGAACGGCTGCGCAGCGCCATCGAGGCCGCCCGCTTCCCGGCGGCCGGGACCGTGACATGCAGTTTCGGCGTGGCCCAGTGGCGGCCCGACGACACGGTGGAATCCCTGATAGGCCGGGCCGACGCCGCCCTGTACCGGGCCAAGGCCACGGGCCGCAACCGGGTGGTGGGAACTTAAGTCCCGACGGCCTCCCCGCTGGAAAGGCCGTTTGCCCCTGCAAAAGCAAGGAGAAAGCCTGGGGCGTACTGGTAAAATGGCCGGGCGACACGCGACGCGACGCCGCCCGGCTCTCGCCGCCAGGCCACGGGAAAACGTCGGGCCAGACTTGCATGCCGCCCACTGCAACATGCAAAATCAATACGTTACGAAATCTTGCCGGCCCTCTATCTTTTTCCCCTTATTTATTCAATAGTTCGTCTGTCCCTGCATCTTTGGGTCCGCGCCGCTCCCGCCAGGGTGTTTCATGGTCCTTTACCGCCGCGACGCCATGGCCCGCACTGCCAGGAAGGTCGACATGCCCCTTGCCGCTCCGTGGAAGACGCGCCGCGCCACCATCCGCTTCCGGTTGACCATCCTGGTCATTGCCTGCGTCTTGCCGGTTTTCCTGTGTACCGGCTATCTGCTGTATTATTCCTTTAAAAACAAATGGGCCCTCAGTGAGCAGCATCGCCTGGAGACGGCCCGGGCCCTGACCCTGGCCATTGACCGCGAACTGGCCGCCATCGAGGCCTCCCTGCGGGCCCTGACCACCTCCCCGGCCCTGGATTCCGGCGACCTGGCCACGTTTCACCGCCAGGTCCAGGAAGTGCTGCGCTCCCACAAGGGGTCGGACGTGGTCATGGCCGACCCCACCGGCCAGCAGGTCCTCAATTCCTATCTGCCCTACGGCTCGCCCCTGCCCCGCCGCAACATCCCCGAGGCCGTGCGCCGGGTTTTCGAGACCGGAGCGCCGAGCATCTCCAACCACTTCAGGGGAGCGGTCACGGGCCGGTCCCTGATCAGCGTGGACATGCCCGTCACGCGCAATGGCCGGGTCCTGTACGACCTGGGCATGACCGTCCCGGCCGAGCGGTTTTCCGAAATCCTGGCCCAGCAGCAACTGCCGCCGGAATTCGAGGTCGCGATCCTGGGCAGCGACAACGTGATCATTGCCCGCAACCGCGACGCCGACCGCCATGTCGGCCGCGTTTCGGGCGCGGCCAAGGCCCTGGCGGCCAGGCCGGACATGGCCCAGGGCGCGTTTACGGCCACGAATCTCGACCAGGTGGAGGTCCTGGCCAGTTTCAACCGCTCCACCGCCTCGCCGTGGATCGTGATCGTCACTGTGCCCAAAAGCGTCCTGATGGCCGAATTGCACACCTGGCTGCTGTGGACCGTGGCCGCCATGGTCGTGCTCTGCGTGGCCGGCATCGGCCTGGCCTTCGGCATGGGGCGCGGCATTGCCCGCTCGGTCCAGGCGCTCATTCCCCAGGCCCAGGCCCTGGGGCGCGGCGAGCCCGTCATGGCGGGCCGGGCCGACCTCCTGGAAACGGCCGCCGTGGCCAAGGCCCTGGAGAGCGCTTCCGAACTCCTGCTGCGGCGCGACGCCGAGCGCCAGGCCGCGGAAGTCCGGCGCGAGGAGGCCGAGGCGCGCCTGCGCGAGCGGGAACGGCTGTTTCGCATCGTGGCCGACAATTCCTACAACTGGGAATACTGGCTCGATCCCCAGGGCGCGCTCCAATGGGTTTCCCCGGCCTGCCAGCGCATCTCCGGCTACCGGGTCGAGGACTTCACCGAGGCCGGCCTGACCCTGCGCCAGATCATCCACCCCGACGATCTGGCGGCCTGGGACGCGCACCTCCCCAATGTGGCCGCGCCCTCGGGGCATGCGGAAATTGCCTTCCGGATCATCAAGCGCAGCGGCGAAACCGTCCACATCAGCCATTTTTGCGAGCCGGTCTACGGCCAGGACGGCGCGTACCGCGGACGGCGGGGCTGCAACCGGGACATGACCGAGCAGAAACGCTACGAGGACGCCCTGCGCGCCGCCAAGGACCTGGCCGATGCCGCCAACCAGGCCAAGAGCGAATTTCTGGC
>CAZBER010000017.1:23016-43387 GCA_964490985.1 uncultured Desulfovibrionaceae bacterium
ATCCGCACGCCCTTAAACGGCGTCCTGGGCATGCTCCAGCTTCTGGAAGACACCCCCCTGAACGCGGAGCAGCAGGAGTACGTCGGCATCGCCATCCGGGCCTCAAACCGGCTCACCTGCCTGCTGTCGGACATCCTGGACCTGTCCATGGTGGAATCCGGCAAGCTCGTTTTCGGGGAAACCGAGTTTTCCCTGGACGAACTGCGCCAGTCCGTACTGGACGTGTTCGCCCATCCGGCCCGGGAAAAGGGCCTCGAGCTCGCTTGCAGCCTCGATGCGGGGCTGCCGCCGCGGCTTTTGGGCGACGACGCCCGGCTGCGGCAGATCCTGCTCAACCTGGTGGGCAATGCGGTCAAGTTCACGAACCAGGGTTTCGTTCGGATTGAGATCGCAGCGGCTTCGGACGCCACGGCCTCCCCCCTGTCGGTGGCCCTGACCGTATCGGATACCGGCTGCGGCATTCCGAAGGACAAGCTGTCCAACATCTTCGAGCCCTTTGTGCAGGCGGACCGGTCCCATGCCCGGCGCCTGGGCGGGGTGGGGCTGGGCCTGGCCATCGTCAGGCGGCTGACCGAACTCATGGGCGGCGAAATTGCGGTGGAAAGCGTGGTGGGCCAGGGCACGGTCATCCGCGTCGTCCTGCCCCTGCGCCTGGCCCCGGTCCGGCCGGCGCAGGATTCACCCCTGGCCGTCCCGGCCCTGGACCGGCGGCTGCGCATCCTTCTAGCCGAAGACGACGAAACCAACGCCTTCGTGACCCGGCGGCTGCTGGAAAAGGCCGGCCACACGCTGACGGCCTGCGACAACGGAGCCTGCGCCCTGGACCTGATCGCCGCAAAGGACTTCGACCTCGTGCTCATGGACATCCAGATGCCGGTCATGGGCGGCGTCGAGGCCGTACAGCGCCTGCGGGACCCGGACCGGTTCGGGGCCAAGGCCGGCATCCCGGTCATCGCCATGACCGCCTACGCCATGGTCGGGGACCGGGAGCGCCTTCTGGCGGCCGGCATGGACGGCTACGTCGCCAAGCCCGTGGAGGTGGAGGAACTGGCCGCGGTCATGGCCCAGGTGCTGGAGAAAAAGGGCCGGGGCGAACGGGCCGGACAGGCCGCGCCGCCGGACTAGAACGTTTCCAGGCGCACGTTTTCCATGGGCCGGCCCAGAAACCGCTGGCCGATCTCCAAAAACCGGTGCGGCATGTCCGTGACGTGAAACGCGTACCGCGGCGGGCCGCCGGCGGTATTGGCCAGGCCTGTCCGGACCAGGATGTCCGCGGCGCGCCCGGCAATGGCCGTGGCCGAATCCTGCAGGCGCACCCCCGGCCCCACCACGTCCTGCAGAAGCGGCGTCAGCAGCGGATAATGGGTGCAGCCGAGAATGAGCGTGTCCAGGTTCTCGGCCGCCAGGCCGTCCAGGTACTCATGGGCCACCAGCCGGGTGGCCTCGTGGTCGAGCCAGCCTTCCTCCACCAGGGGCACGAACAGGGGACAGGCTTTGGCGGCCGTAAACACGCCGTCCCCGCCCAGGCGGCGCAGAGCCGCGACATAGGCCTGGCTCTGGATGGTCGAGGGCGTGGCAATGATGCCGATGCGCCTGGTGCGGGTGGCGGCCAGGGCGCTTCTCGCCCCGGCGTCGATGACTTCCAGCACCGGCACCGGGGACAGGGCCGTGACCGCGTCGAGAGCCACGGCGGCCATGGTGTTGCAGGCGATGATCAGGAGCTTGACGTTTCGCGCCAGCAGGAAACGGGCGATCTCCACGGCGTAGCGGGCCACGGTGTCCGGGGATTTGACGCCATAGGGCACTCGGGCCGTATCCCCGAAATAAATGATGTTTTCCTGGGGCAGCCGGTCCATGACGGCCCGGGTCACGGTCAGGCCGCCGACGCCGGAATCGAAGATGCCGATGGGGCACGAAGGGTCGCAATGCATGGGATGTCTTGCCTTGGTTACGGTCCTTGGGGCGCACTGGCGCAGGCACGCTTGAACCGCCGCCGGGCCGGGGCGTCAAGAACTTTGTGCCGGCAAGACCAAAGGCTTCAAGCTATCTTCCTTATTTCATTGCCTCATTTCAAAAGATGCCGTGGCCGGGCCAAATCCTGGGACGGATCTTGGCCTGGCCGGCCGCCGAAACGGTAGCCGCAGGACCCGCCGCACACGGCCACGTCGTTTATGTCCTTGGGGTCCAGGGGAAAAAGCTTGCAGGCTTTGGGCCGAAACCGCCCGTAAATGCGGCACAATTTGTCCTTTGTCAGCATGGGGCAGGCAAACGAGAAGTTGCAGCACACGCCGCACTGGCGGCACGCGCCCTGGCGCAGGAGCAGGTGTCGCCGGACATGGCCCTTGCGGAAATGGACCAGAAAAAACCGTCGGATTTTTCCCCAAAAAATTCGCGTCGAGTGTTCGGGTTGCTTCATTGCCTCTCCGTCCTCTTCCCCATCGCGGCCTGACGCAACGCCCAGGCCGCGATTTTCCGGCCAGCGCCAGAACCGCCGGCCGCAAGCAGGGGATCAAGGCTACCAGCTTCTTTCGGCTCCTGGCAACCGTTGGGGCGTTTTTTGGGCCTGTACCCGAAAAAACGGGTCAGACGTCACCTGTTTCGCCTTCCCTGCTTTTTTCCCGACGCATTGACCCCATTTTCCTTTCTGCGCTAGGAATCGAAACAGGGTCCGAATCCGGACCCGCGGCTGGATGCAAACCGCAACGGAGGCCGGCCATGCTCGTCTGGACGCTCGTTTGGTTCGCCGCTTCCCTGCTCCTGACCGGAGTCAAGGGACAGGAGGCCGTGGCCGGCCTGGCAGGGGCGGTCCTGGCCGCCTGGCTGCAACGGGCCGCCGCCCGGGCCGGCTTCGGGTTCCCCCGGCTTCCCCTGCGCCGGCTGCTTCCCTGTTGGCGGCTTCCCTGGGCCGTGCTCCAGGAGTCCTGGGACCTGGCCAAGGCCCTTTTTTCGCCCGGACCGCCTCAGGGCGCCTTTCACCAAGCCGCCTACCAGCCGTCGGCCTCGCCCCTGGACGACGTCGGCGCCCGGGCCGTGCTGGCCTTTGGCATCTGTTTTTCCCCCAACAGCTATGTCGTGGATATCGATAGCCAACGGCGCATGGTCCTGCTGCACCAACTGGTGGGAGAAAAAATCGCGGCCACGGACCAGGCCTTTCTGGAGGCGCGATGAACGCCTGGCTGTGGGCCGCCACCCTCCTGCTTCCCGGCTTTGTCCCGGCCGGCGCGGTCTGCCTGCGCGGGCCGGTCATGGAGCGCCTGGTCGGCCTGCTCATGGCCCAGGTGCTGGCCATTTTGGAACTGCTCCTTTTGGCCGAGGGGTTCGGCCGGGACATCTATTTCGACCTGGCCCTGGCCGCGGCCATCCTGTCCCTGGCCAGCGGCCTGGTCTTTACCCGCTTTCTCGAACGCTGGCTGTGAGGGCGGTATGGAAACCCTGTTTCTCGGCTTGGCCGTAGTGGCGGCCCTGATCGGCAGCAGCGGCATCCTGCGGCCGCGGGGCGTGCACGACAAGCTGCACTACCTGGCCATGCCGGCCCTGCTCGGCCCGGCGTTTCTCACCGTGGCCATCCTGCTGCGGGAAGGCTGGTCGCCCCAGGCCATCAAGGCGATGTTGACCGCAGCCGTCCTGGCCGTCAGCAATCCGGTGCTCACCCAGGCCGTGGCCCGGGCCGAGCAGACCCGCTCACGCCGCAAACATCCGGAAAACGCCCCCCAGGAGCGCCCGGAAGCGGAACCGTCAACCAGGAGTCCGCCATGACCGTTTTCCAGATCGCCCTCTTTGCGCTGGTGGCCGTGGCCGGCGGCGCAGTGGCCCTGACCCGCGATCCCCTGGCCCAATCCCTTGTCTACGGCGTCTACGGGCTGCTCCTGAGCCTGCTCATGCTGGCCCTGCAGGCTCCGGACGTGGCCCTGTCGGAGCTCGTGGTCGGGGCCGTGGCCTATCCCCTCATGGTCATGCTGGCCTTGACCAAGCTTGAGGACCCGGAGGCCGGATGAGCCCCGGGGTGCGCCTGGCGGTCTTTGCCCTGGCCGCCGCGGCTTTGGTCCTGCTCTGGTTCGGCGCAACGGCCCGCCTGCCCGAGCCGGGCCAGGGGCAAAGCGCCTATGCCGAGCTGGTCACCATCGTTATCCCGGCCGAGCGCCGCACCGGCCAGACCGTGGGGGCCATCACCTTTGACGTGCGCGGCTTCGACACCCTGGGCGAGGAGTTCATTCTCTTTGCCGCGGTGTGCGGGGTTTCGCTTTTGCTGCGCATCCAGGCCACGGAAGGGGAACGCCAGCCCCGGGACCAGGCCGCCGGCCGGTCCGTGCCGCCCCCGCCGGAGCAGTTGCGCCTGGTGGGGCCGTTTCTGTTCCCGTTTACCCTTCTTTTCGGCCTGTACATCGTGGCCCACGGCCATTTGACCCCGGGCGGCGGCTTTCAGGGCGGCGTGATTCTGGCCTCGGCCTTTCTCTTCGTCTACCTGAGCGCCACCTGGAACATCTTCCAGCGCCTGGCCCGGGAGCGCCTGCTCGACATGCTGGAGGGGGGAGCAGCCCTGATGCTGGTGGCGGCCGGCCTGGTCGGGCTTTGGGCCGGGCGGACGTTTCTGGAAAACGTCCTTCCCTTGGGCACCCGGGGAGCGCTCGTTTCCGCCGGGCTCATCCCCCTGCTCAACCTGGCCACCGGCCTGGAAGTCGCAGCCGGGTTCCTGCTGGTCCTCTCGGCCTTTCTGCACCAGGCCCTGATGGTGCGCAAACGGAGGTGAAGGCATGCGGTTTCTCCCCTATGCCGTCGTCATCTGGCTCTTCCTGGTCGGGCTTTACGGCGTGGTCACCAGCCGCCATTCGGTCTATCTGGTCAATTGCCTGTCCGTGACCCAGTCCTCCACCTATCTGCTGCTTCTCACCATCGGCTACCGCGCCGGGGGCACGGCCCCCATCCTGGACGGCCTGCCGCCGGGCGCGGCCACGGTGGACCCCCTGGTCCAGGCCATGACCCTGACCGACATCGTGGTCGGCGCGGTGGTGTCGGCCCTGATTTTGGTCTTCGCGGTCCAGGCGCACAAAAAAACCGGAGGCACGGCCCCGGACCAGGCTCCTTCCGAGCGGGGCTGACCATGGCCAGCCCGTTGCCGCCCCTGGCCGTGGCCGTTCCCCTGGGCATGGCCGCCGCGCTTCTTATCCTGGGGCGCGTCAGCGGCAAGCGCTGGCTCATGGACAGCTTGGCCCTGGGCGCGGCCGTGGCCGCCACCCTGATCGACCTGACCATGCTGCGCCAATCCTGGCAGGGAACGCTGGTCTACTGGTTCGGCGGCTGGACGCCGCGCCAGGGCATTGCCCTGGGCGTCAATTTCGCCGTTGATCCGGCCGGGGCAGGCATGGCCGCCCTGGCCGGCGGCCTGACCTGTCTGGCCCTGCTCTACGCCTGGCAGTATTTCGAAGCCAAGGGCTCGTTTTTCCACACCCTGATGCTGGTCTTTCTGGCCGCCATGACCGGATTTTGCCTGACCGGCGATCTCTTCAACCAGTTCGTCTTTTTCGAGATGATGGGCGTGGCCGCCTATGCCCTGACCGGCTACAAGGTCGAGGACACCGGCCCGCTGGAGGGGGGCTTTCATTTTGCCGTGGTCAACAGCATCGGCGGGTTGCTGGTGCTGACCGGCATTGCCCTGCTCTATGCCCGCACCGGGGCCCTCAATATGGCCCAGGCCGGACGGGCCCTGGCCGCCGTGCCGGCCGACCTGACGGTCATGCTGGCCCTGGGCTTGCTTTTGGCCGGATTTTTCGTCAAGGCGGCCTTGACGCCTTTCCATTTCTGGCTGCCGGACGCCCATGGCGTGGCCATAACCCCGGCCTCAATCCTTTTTTCCGGCATCATGGTGGAGCTGGGCCTTTTTGCCGCCTTTCGGGTCTATCGCACGGTTTTTTCGCCGGCCCTGGCCCATGGTCCGGGCATCGACCAGGCGCTTTTGGCCATCGGCGGCCTGACCGCCCTGGTCGGCGCGGTCATGTGCCTGGCCCAGCGCCACATAAAGCGCCTGCTGGCCTACAGCACGGTCAGCCACGTGGGCCTTTTGGCCATGGCCATGTCCCTGCCCGACGCCCAGGCCCTGGGCGGAGCCTTTCTCTACCTGGCCGGGCACGGCCTGGTGAAGGGCTCGCTTTTCGTCTGCGCCGGCATCCTGTTGCACCGCCGCCGGTCCGTGGACATGGTGCAACTGTGGCGGCGCTGCCGCGGCCTGCCCTTTACCGGGGGCCTGTTTGCCGTCGGCGGCCTGGCCCTGGCCGGACTGCCGCCCTTTGGCGCCTTTGCCGGCAAGGCTCTCATGGAAGAAGCGGCCTCGCGCCTGGGCCTTCCCTGGCTGACGGCGCTTTTTTTCGTCGTGGCCGCAACCACCGGCGCGGCCGTGCTGCGGGCCGTTGCCGGCATGTTTTGGGGCTGGGGAGCGCCTGATCCCCTTTCCGTGGCCGCGCCCACCCGGGGCGAGGGGGAATCCGGGGAAGTCAGCGAGGAGCAGGGCCGCACGCCCGCGGCCATGTGGGCCTCGGGAGCCCTCCTGCTGCTGTTCGGGCTGGCCTTGGGCCTGATTCCCGGCCTCGGCCAGATGGCGGTCGCCGCCGCCAGCCGCTTTCTGGACGCCCCGGCCTACTGGAACGCGGTACTGGCCGCAGCCCCCCTGGCCGAGGCCAAGGCGGCCACAGGACATCCGGCCCTGGGAACCGTCTTCCTGGGCCTTGGCCAGGCGGCCCTGGCGGCGTTCCTGGCCGGCCTGGCCCTGGTCGCCCACCGCCTGCCGGCCAGGGCCGGCGAGCTGGCGCGCACGCTTTTGGGGCCGGTCATGACCCTTTTGCGCCGGGCCCACAGCGGCCATGCCAGCGACTACGTGACCTTCGTCCTGGCCGGCACGGCCGCCCTGACAGCCGTCCTGGCGTTTCTGGCCTGATCAGCCCTCGGTCTTGACCCAACAGCGCAGGACCTCGGCTACGCTCCAGGCCTGGGCAATGCAGCCCCGGGGCAGATACGGCGCTTCGGCATCGAACACTTCGCTGATGGAGCCCACGCAGGCCTCGTCCAGATGGGCCATAAGGCCGGTCAGGAAGCGCCGGGCTTCGGCGTTCTTGCCGGCATTGCACTTGAGCCAGGCATCGATGTACGGCCCGATGAGCCAGGCCCAGACCGTGCCCTGGTGGTAGGCGGCGTCCCGGGCCCGCAGGTCGCCGTAGTATTTGGCCTTGTAATCCGGATGCCCGGGAGCCAGGGAGCGCAGCCCCACCGGCGTCAGGAGCTTTTCGGTCACCACGTCCATGACGGAAGGCCAGCGGGCTTCGTCGAGCACGGCATGCCCCAGGGAAATGGCCAGCACCTGGTTGGGGCGGCAGGCATTGTCGTTGCCCCCGCCTTCGGCGTCCACCACGTCGTAGAGATAGCCGCCCGCTTCGTACCAGAAGCGCTTGTTGAAGGATTCCCGGATCCTGTCGGCCGCTTGGCGGATGGGGACGGCAGCCTCGGCCTCGTCCGATTCCATGAGCCACTGCTCCAGCAGGCGCAGGGCATTGTACCACAGGGCGTTTATTTCCACGGCCTTGCCCCGGCGAGGGGTCACCACCCAGTCCTCCACCTTGGCGTCCATCCAGGTCAGCTGGTAGCCCTCGGCTCCCTGGCGCAGCAGACAGTCCCCGGGGTCCATGCCGATGCCGAAATCCGTGCCCTTCATGTGGCAGCGCACAATGTCCTTGAGCTTGGGGAGAATGATCCGCAGCGTGGCGCGATCTCCGGTCATGAGCAAAAAGCGGTGCACGGCATGGAAAAACCACAGGCTGGCGTCGGCGGTGTGGTAGAGCCCTTCCTTGCCCCCTTCGGGAAACATGTTGGGAATGAGGCCGTTTCGCACGTATTCGGCAAAGGTGCGCAAAATCCAGCCCGCTTCGTTTTGGCGGCCCGTGACCAGGGTCAGGCCCTCCAGGCTGATCATGGTGTCGCGGCCCCAATCGGTGAACCAGTGGTACCCGGCAATGACCGTGCGGATTTCGTCGCCCGCGGCCCGGGCCCGCACTGCGTCCTGGACGCGCCCCACCGGGGTGATGAGGAACTGGTCCGCCGCCAGGACGAGCTGTGCGGCCGGCCCCTCCTGCACGGGCGGCGCGGCCCTGTCCAGAAGGAACAGGCGGCGTTCGGCCTCGGCCCGGCGAAATTCTTCCGGGGACAGGCTGCGGAGGGTTTCCCACTCCTCGGTCGAGGCCACGAGCGTCGTGCGCTGCCCTTCCGTGAGGTCGATGCGAAAATAGCCCGGGCTCCACAGGGAGCCTTTCCAGGGATAGCCCCGGTTGCGCTCGGTGCTGTAGGGGATGGCCGACGTTTCCTTGCGGTCCACGGTAAAGGCCGTGGCCGGGCCTTCCAGCAGCAGGCGCAGGACCGGCAGGTTCGGCTCGCCGGCGATCTCGAACTGGTCTTCATAGATGGACAGCCGGTAGCGCGGCGACTGCAGCAGGCAGACCGCCTCGTCGTGGGGCCGAAACTGGATGGCCGGGCGCAGGTTGAGCCGCAGCGCACCCGAGCCGCGCACGAGCTGGTACGTCACCAGGACGGTGTTCTGGTGATAGGGCATCAGCAGGCGCTTTTCGAGGACAAAGCCTTCGATGTCGTACCGCCAGACCGGCAGGCCGTTTTCCAGGCGAAACGCGGTCAGGGGAAACACTTCCTCCGGGGCCACGCCCACCAGTTCCTCGGCCCCGGTGTAGACCACCCGCCGGTTGGGCAGGCGCAGCCGCTCGGACAGGCCGTTTAACATCATGGTGCGGCCCAGGGGGTTGGGCAGGGCCGCGATCAGCAGACCATGGTAGCGCCGGGTGATGGCCCCGATGACAGTGCCCGAGGCATAGCCGCCCAGGCCGTTGGTCACCAGCCATTCCTGCAGCAGATGGGGGTCCTGGTCGGGATCGTGTTCCTCATGCCGGGGAGGAAAGCGAATGATGTCAGCCATCCGGTTGTTGCTCCTTGGGTTGCTTCCGGGAAACCGGGCCCAGGGCGACCGCGGCATGGCCGGGAATGCGCCAGTTTTCTTCGGAATCAAGGGGCGCGGTGCCGCTGCCGCCGTATTTGGGGTTTTCACTCGACCAGAGGGTGGCCCAGGCCATGCCTTCGGGCGGGGCGAGCAGCGGTTCCGGGGCCGGGTCCAGATGCAGGTCCCGGCCGAAATTCACCAGCACCAGCCGATCGTCGTCGGCATCGCCGAAAAACCGCAACAGCAGGCATTCCTCGGACAAGACCGCCCCATCCAGGCCGCCGGGCTTCTGGGCCCGGAAGACCGGGTCCTCGCGCCGCAGGCGCAGCAGATCCTTGTGCAGGTCGTAGATGGGGCGATGGCGCTCGCGCTCGCCGAAATCGAGCTTGCAGCGCTCAAAGACCGAGGGATTGCCCGGGTCCTGGAAGTGGGGCTGCATCTCCGGGCTGGCCAGGCTGGGAAACTGCTGGATGAACTGGGTGCGGCCTTCCTTGACCAGCTTGGTCAGCTCCGGGATGTGATCGGAAAAATAATAAAACGGAGCGGAGGCCCCGAACTCCTGGCCCTGGAACAGCATGGGCGTGGCCGGAGCCAGCAGCAGCAGCGCGGTCATGGCCCGCAGCCGGCCCGGGCTGGTCAGGAATTGGAGGCGTTCGCTGCGGCCGGAATTGGCGATCTGATCGTGGTTTTGGATGTAGACGACGAACCGGGCCGGGGGCAGATGCAGGCCCGGCCTGCCGCGGCGCTTTTTCTGCCATTTGTAGCGCTGGCCCTGGTACAGGTAGCCGTATTTGAGCATGGAGAGAAATTCCTGGGGCTTGCCCAGGTAATCCGTGTAATAGGCTTCGTTGCGCCCGGTCAGGGCCACCCGGGCGCTGTGATGAAAATCGTCGTTCCACAGGGCGTCCAAGCCGCTGCCGCCTTGGGCCACGGGATACACCAGGTGCGTGTCCTGGGGTTCGTTTTCAGCCACGAGCACGGTCCGGCGCTTGCCGGCCGCCTGGCGCACCCGCTTGGCAATGGCCGTGACGATATATTCGGGCGAGTCGTCGAAGATCTGTTGGGTGGCGTCCAGGCGCAGCCCGTCGAGATGGAATTCCTCGATCCAGTAGGCGGCGTTGGCCAGGAAGAATTCCCGCACCGGCTCGGAATTCTTCCCGTCGAAGTTGATGGGCTGGCCCCAGTCGTTGGGGTATTTGTCCGTGAAGTAGTCCAGGGAGAAGGCATTGAGGTAATTGCCGCTTGGGCCGAAGTGATTGTACACCACGTCCAAAATGACGCCCAGGCCGCACTGATGGGCCTCGTCCACGAACCGGCGGAAATCGTCCGGCTCGCCGTAGAGCCACGTAGGCGCGAACAGGTCGACCCCATCGTAGCCCCAGCCGAAACGGCCGGGGAAATCCGCCACCGGCATGACCTCAAGCAGGGTGATGCCGCAGGCCGCCACTTCGGCCAGTTGCTTTTGCGCGGCGGTCCAGGTGCCTTCCTGGGTGAAGGTGCCGATGTGCATCTCGTAGATGACCTGGCCTTCGAGGCTTGCGCCGGGCCAGGCGGCGTCGCGCCATTTGAAGGGGATGGGGTCCACGACCTGGGACGACCCGAACGGGCCGTCGGGCTGGAACCGGGAGGCCGGGTCCGGAAAGATGCCGGCCTCGCCCAGGCGAAACCGGTACCGGGTGCCCACAGCGGCCCGGGGGGCCAGGACCGCGTGGTAGCCGTCCGGCAGGGCCTGCATGGGAATGGCCGCCGGGGCTCCGGGCCCGGATTCCAGGATAAGTTCGACCGACTGGGCCCGGGGCGCCCAGACCACGAAATGGGTTCCTCCCCTGGGCTGGACTTCGGCCCCGATGGGGTAGCGACGCTTGGGCTTTGCAATCATAGGCAAGGCAGCTCCGTTGTTCCAAGGCTTTTGGGGAAAAGCGACGGCCGATGCCGAAAATTTTTCCACCTTACCTTCGTACGGGCTGTACGCCGCCCCTGTCAACACGGATATGCCCGGCCCAAGGGGCGAGCCGTCCCCGCGAAGAGGCGCGTTGAGAAGCAAGAGGATCGTGAACGGGAAACAAGAAAAACGATGGCCGCCCCGGCCATGAACGCCGAAGCGGCCCGCAAACGGCGACTGGCGGCCGCAGGCGGGCCGTCAACCCGGTGTGGATTGCCGAAAAGGGCTTACTTGCCGGCCGCAAGCTCCTGCGCGATCTGGCGCATGTGGTCGATGTGGGATTGCAAATGGTACTGCCCGATGACCAGGATCAGGCCTTCCAGGGTCGGATACTCGCCAAACGGCGATTCCTTGAACAGGGGAACATGGGCCTTGCGGTCGAGCTGCTCTTGGGACAGGCCCGAGACGAATCGGGCCAGGCCCTCATACTCCTCTTCGACCCCGGCCAGGAGCTGGGCAAAGGTCATTGCGGCGCGTTCCCCGGAGAAAAAGGTCTTCTCGGCCTGGATCTCGATTGTGGGCATGTCCTGATCCAAAAAGGCCTGAAAAAGCGGCAAATGCCCGGTCCCCGGGGGGCCCCAGAGATGGGACAGGATTTCCTTGGGCGACCAGCGTCCCGTTGGCGCGCGGGAAGCCGTATCTTCGTCAATGCTCTGGCAATATGCCTTCAGTTCCTGCGCCTTGGCGCGGATGATTTCGGCCAACTCACGGCCTGTCGCGTTCGCCATGTCCGTGCCCTCCTCTCCGGGTGGAAGTGCGGTGCGGGTCCTTGTCCTTATGCCCTTCCATATCCTTTTTCCGGTCAATGGCAAGCCAGAAGCCGGACGCTTCCCATCCGGAGCGGGCTTCCGGGGGATGCGGCGCATCCCCGGAAGCCCGGCAGGCCTAGTTCTTGAAGCTTTTTTTGTAGACGATAAAGCCCAGCAGGGCCAGAAACACCAGCGCGCCACAGATAGCGCCGAAATCCATCAAGCTCATGTCCGACTCCTCGGGGTGTCCCGAAGCAGCCGGCGGGCGGCTGACGTCGTCCACCGGGTTTGCGTCCGGTGATCTCGTGTGGCGTCTGCGGGTCAGGTGCGTGCTCGGCGCGCATCCAATCCACGGATAGTTTCTATCCCGACGCGTCTCAAAGCGTTTGTCAAAACGTGACACAAGCGGGCGTTGGTTGCCGCATTGCCGTACACCAGGACCCCAAACGCCGCCCTGCCGGCCGCGATCCATCCGGTCCGCACCGCCATGGTCTTTCCCTGCCGGGCAGGCGAACCGTCTTCCAAAAATGCCGGCTACGGGGCCGCTTGGACTCTAAAACCGCATGGCTTTCTTGGCAAGGTCTTGTGTTTCCGCCTGGCCGCGGCCCGTCCTGCAATGCCGGGCGCGGGCATATCCCCGATTTCCGGGCGCACCGGGCCTTTTGTCCAGAAATACTTTCCTGCGCCAGGCGAAAATGAAAGAACTGAAATCTTGCATGTCCTTGGTTTTGGAGTCCGAAACGCGCCGGACGGGAGGCGGCCCTTTTCCGAGAAAACGCCGGATTGCGCCTCCCTCCGGTTCATGGGAATGTGCCGGGAGATCGAGGAGAACCCGGCCGGACCGCCGGCGCTTGGTCAGCCATGAAAACCGTCTATTACCACCTCAGTGCCTACATCAGCCACCGCACGGCCGGACTGGCCTACATCCGGGCCATGCGCCAGGCCGGCATCCCCCTGGCTCCGACCCCCGACGACGCCGACGTGGTCGTCCTGCACGACGACCCCTTGAACTATCCCATCATTTTGGCCAAGCATCCGGAAATGCGACACAAGGAACGCATCGGCTACTGCGTCTGGGAGACCGAAACCCTGCCGGGACCGTACATCGAGCCGCTCAAGCTGGTCGACGCCATCTGGACCTGCTCGCCGTTTTCGCGCCAGGCCTTTGCCGCCCGATTCCCGGACGTCGCCCTGGTGCCCCACATCGTCGAGCCCCCGGACTGCAGTCCCGAAGACCTCGACCGCATCCGGCAAACGCTGCATTACTCCAATGATGCCTATTACTTCTATACCATAGTCGATTCCGTCAATCCCCGAAAAAACCTGTCCGGCCTGCTGACGGTCTTCCTGAAAAACTTCCTGAACGAAAAAAACGTCTTCCTGGTGGTGAAGCAGTACCGGCACAGCCTGGACCTGACGCACCTCAAAAACGTCATTCCCCTCAACGACGACCTGACGCCATCCCAGATGTCGGCCCTGCACAGCCTTTGCCATTGCGGCGTGAGCATGCACCATGCCGAAGCCTGGGGGCTCTCCCTGTCCGAGGCCTTAAGTCATGGCAACCCGGTCATTGCCACGGGCTATTCCGGCAACATGACGTACATGAACGCGGACAACAGCTTTCCGGTCAACTTCACCCTGACGCCGGTTTCCGACGCGGCCTGCCAGCGCATTCCGCTTTTCACCAAGGCCATGCGCTGGGCCAAGGCCGATGCCGGACATTTCGGCTACCTCATGCGCAAGGTGCGCCGGCTCGGTGAGGACAGCGCCCGACGCCAGCGGGTCATGGACTCCATGCGCCCGTTCAGGGCCGCGGCCATTGCCAGGATATTGGCCGAACTTCTGACCTGAGCGGCCCAGGGTTGCCTTGCCAGAAACGCACCATTGCGGCACAACAGCGGAAATCGGCCGCACCAGGCCCCTGGGGCGCGCCCCTTCCCCGCACGGAGCCTCGCCATGCTCGATTTCGACACTATCAAGACGTATTACAACCGGTGCAATCCGGAAAAGCCGCTGCACCCGGATGATCCGTACAATGTCGACATCGACAAGGAGCCGGGCAAGGTGCGGGGCATGTCCTGGGCGGAAAAGCTGGCCAAGAAAATCGCCTTTGCCGACAGTCCGGTGTGCCTGCTCTTTTCCGGCCTGCCGGGGTCTGGGAAATCCACGGAACTGTTGCGCCTGAAGACGCTGCTATCCGAACAGGATTTTTTCCCCGTACTCATCAATGCCGAAGACCTGCTCGACCTCAACAACCCCGTTGACCTGCCGGATATTTTAAGCGTCCTGGTCTACGCTACCGAACGCACCATTCTCGAAGCCACGGGCCGCGATCCTGAGACCGCCTTGCAGGAAAGCTATTTCAACCGGTTCTGGCATTGGCTGACTACTACCGAAGTGGAATTGACCAAAGCGGAAGCGAATATCGGTCAGTTCGGAAAGTTCGTCGTCGAGATGAAAACCCAGCCCGCTTTTCGGAAAAAGGTCAGCAAGGCGATCTGCGCCAACCTTTCGCACTACCTCAAGGAAGTCCGGGACGCGCTGATCCTCTACCAGGACCAAGCCAAGCGCCTGCGACCCAAGGGGCTGGTCATTCTCTTCGACTCCCTGGAAAAGCTGCAGGGCCTGACCTCCAACTGGGAAAAGGTGCTCGACAGCGCCGAACGGGTGTTCGGCGGCGGCGCGCCCAACCTGCGCCTGCCGGTGCATGTGCTGTACACCGTGCCGCCGGCGCTTATGGCCAAGGTGCTGGTGGAGGACGAATTCATTCCCATGATCAAGGTCCGCAACCGGGCCGGGGACCGCTGGCCTGACGGCATTGCCGCCGCCCGGGAACTGCTGCGGCGGCGGATTCCGGACGCGGCCATGGTGGAAATCCTGGGACCGGATTTCGAAGACCGCCTAGCCGAATTGATTGCCTGGACCGGCGGCCATCCCCGGCAATTGTTGCAGCTTTTTCGCAAACTGCTGCTGGCCGACGCGTTTCCGGTCTCGGAAGCCGAGTATGCCCGTACATTAAACGGCCTTCGGGACGAATACCGGCTGGTGATCCCGGCGGACGCCTTTGATTGGCTGGCCAGGGTGGCCAGGGAGAAATTCCTGACCGCCGAAACCGATGAACACCGGCGCATGGCCGACAGGATGCTCAAAAACAGCGTCATCCTGCGCTATGAAAACGACGACCGCTGGTTCGACCTGCACCCGAGCGTCTATCATATCCCGGGCGTGGAAGAAGCCTTGCGGAATCCGGATACCTGTGCCTGCGACGATGCTTCCGGAACGTGACGTCCAATCCCTGGCCGGGGACGAGGACCTGCGGCGGCTGGCCCGGGGCCTGGCCCTGACCGAGGGGTTCGGGTTTTTCGTCCTGGCCGCGCGCTCGCCGCTCCAGGCCCGGGCCGCCTTCGAGCTGCTGCGACGCGAGGCGGTCGAGCTGGCGGGACGGGACGTGGGTTTGGCAATTTTCGATCCCTATGCCGACGGCTTCGATCCCAACACGCCCATTCCTCTGGCGACCCTGACCAGCCGCGCCCTGGCCCCGCTTCTGGACGGGACTTCCAGTGCGACCGGCCCCACATTGTGGGTCATTGACGCCAGCCGGGCCGCCCCCCGGGACCGGGAATCCTGGATTTTGTTCTTCCAGCGCTGCAATGAAGTGCGCAACAACCTGGCCACGCGACTACCCGGGCCGCTGATCCTGGCTGTCCCCCAGGCGCTCCTGGCGGATTTCGCCCAGGCCGCCCCGGACTTCTGGTCCATCCGCAGCGCCGTGGCCGTGCTGCCGCCCCTTTTGCCGCCTGATTTGACGCAAGCCGTGTTGCCATTGGTGGAAGAGCGGGCCGCTCCCCTGCCGGTCGATCCGGCCCGGCGCGCCTTTCTCCTGGAAAAGGTTGCCGAGGCCCGGAAACGCGTCGAGGAAACCGGGGACGACACGGCCATCAAGGCCTTGGTTATTTGGCTGGACAGGCTGGGGGGATACGAAGAGGAACGGGGCTCGCTCCACGAGGCCGAAGCGGCCTACGCGGAGTTGCTGGCTTTGAATCGAGAGTTGCTGACTCGGCGATCCAATGATGTGGAACAACAGCGCGACCTGTCCGTCAGCCTGAACAAGGTCGGCGACATCCACCGGGCTCGCGGCGACCTGGACAGTGCTCTGGCTGCCTATCAAGAAGGACTGGGCATCATCAGAGAGGTGACCGAAAAGGACCCCGGACGCCTGGAATGGCAGCGCGACCTCTCCGTCAGCCTGAACAAGATCGGCGACAGCCAGTGGACACGCGGCGATCCAGACAGCGCACTGAATACCTATCAAGAAAGCCTAGGCATCATCAAAGCACTGGTCGAACAGGATCCCGACCGCCTGGAATGGCAGCGCGACCTCTCCGCCAGCCTGGAGAGGATCGGCGATGTCCACTGGACGCGCGGCGACTTAACCAACGCACTGGCAACCTATCGAGAAAGTTTAGATATCCGCAAAAAATTGGCTCAGCGAAGGCCAGACAACCCCCAATGCCAAGACGACGTGGGGGGGGCACTTTTTCGGCTCGGCCTTATTTTCCAGGCCAAAGGCGACCTGCCCGCCGCCCTGGACTTTTGCCGGCAAGCCCTGAACCTGATTGCATCCCTCACCACCGCCCATCCCGACCACACCGAATGGCGGCAGCACGAACAGGCCTGCCGCGATCTGTTGCGCGACCTCGAAGCCCAGGCCGGCGAACATGACGACTCCCCTGCCTAGGCCAGCGGCAGCTCCACGGTAAAGGACGTGCCACCGGGCTCGGACACAAACGAGATGTCGCCCTGGTGGTCGGCCACGATGCGCTGGCACACGGCCAGGCCCAGGCCGGTGCCGGATTCCTTGGTGGTGCAAAACGGCTCGAAGATTCGGTCGCGGACGGTCTCGGAAATGCCGGGGCCGGTGTCGGACACCGTGATCCGCGCCTTGCCGTCCAGGATCGAAGTGGCCACGGTCACCATGCCGCCGCCTTCCATGGCCTCGGCCGCGTTTTTGAGCAGATTGAGCAACACCTGCTTGATGCGGGCCGGATCGTGGAGCGCGGGCGGCATGGCCGCATCCAGGCGCGTCACCACCCGGATGGAGCGGGCCTCCAGGTCCGCGGTCACCAGGGCCAGGGACTCCTCCACCGTGATGTTGAGGCTGCGCAACTCCTTCTGGGCCGGCACCGGCCGGGTGAAATCGCGCACCTCGTTTAAAAGCGTTTCCAGCCGCTTGGCCTCGGACTCGATAATGCCGAGCTTTTCCGCGTCCGGCCCCTCGGATGGCAGGTGCCGCCGCACCTGGCTGGCAAACCCGCTCATGAGCATGAGCAGATTTTTGATCTCATGGGACAGCCGGGCCGCCGCCTCGCCTATGGCCGCGAAGCGTTCCGAGCGGATGAGCTTTTGCTGGGCCCGCAAAAGCTCCCTGGCCGTCTTGTCCACTTCGCGCTGCAGCGACTTGGACCAGCGAAGGGCCAAGTGCATGGTGAGCACGAAACCCACGAACACCACCAGCTCGAACAAGCCGATAATGAGCACCTGGCGCGTCATGAGCCGGCCGATGAGCCCCTGCACCTCCTCTTCCGGAGCGGCCAGGGCCACGGCCCAGCGGTTGCCCGGGTCCTCGCCCCCGGAAAGGGACACCGGACAAAAGGCCACGAGCTTGCGCATCCGTTCGATGCGGCCCCGATGCCACCCGGAAACGTACCAGTCCGTGCCTTTCTCGCCGGCCAGCACGCGGCCCCGCAACAGCCACTCCAGGCGCGACCAGTCGATGCTCGGATCGCGCGAACGGCGCACTTCCAGGGAATCGCGCCCCACGAAATCCGGTTCGTAGTGGTCGAGGAACACGCCCTGTTCGTCCACCACCCAGGCATAGCCCGACTGGCCGGAGCGGACATTGTGGGCGTAGCGCGCAGCTACGGCCATGGCGTCGACGATAAGAATCAGCCCGCCCACTTGGCCGGCGTCATTGGCCAAGGCCAGGCTCATGGCCACAAGACGCTGGCCGGCAAAAGGACCGGAGCCGGGCACGAAGACCCGCCCCACCTTGATCCGGCCCACCTGGCTCAGTTGCGACAGATTTTCCCGGCATTCCTTTTCGCACAGGCCTGCGTCGGCCAGGTCCTGGCCGTGGGCGTCGTAGAAGACCGGCTCGGGCTGGCCCGGCCGGGCCACGCCCAGGGCCACCACGTTCCATTCCTCAAAGATGCTGTAAAAGGCCGGCATGGCCAGCCACGGCTTGCCGTCCCGGCCCACGTCCTCCCGCCACATGAGCGACAGGCTGGCCAGGCAGGTGCGCAAAAAGGCAAAATGATCGGCGATGTCCTCGGCGATCTTCTGGGCCAGGATGAGTTGCTGGCCGTTGAACTGCTCCGTGACCACGGATTCGATATCATGCTTGGCGCGATATCCCATGCCGCCGATGGCCAGGCTCAGGGCCACGAACACCAGACAGGCGAAGAGAATGTGTTTGCGGCTCATCGGCTGCCTCCAGCTTTCTTCCGATTATCCGAAAGTTTCCGCTTGCGCAATTGGTTGCCGCGCCGCCCGACCGCCCCTGCGGGCGGGCCTTGCGCCCCTGGCCGCGGTGGCGCATAACGCCGGCCATGGACATACGCGAAGGAACGGAACTGGAGCTGGCCGTTGACCGGCTGGCTTTCGGCGGCAGGGGCGTGGCCCGGGTGGAAGGGCTGGTGGTGTTCGTGGACGGCGGGCTGCCCGGCGCGCGGGTGCGGGCCAGGGTGGAACGGGTGAAAAAGGGCTTTGCCGAGGCCGTGGCCCTGGACGTGCTTTCCCCCTCTCCCCAGGCCGCCGAGCCCTTTTGCCGCCATTTCGGCGTGTGCGGCGGCTGCCTGTGGCAGGACCTGGAGTACCCGGCCCAGCTTTTCTGGAAGCGCGAGCAGGCGGCCGAGACCCTGGCCCGGCTGGGCGGTCTGGCCAACATCCCCGTAGCCGAGGCCGTGGCCTCGCCCAAGACCCGGGGCTACCGCAACAAGATGGAATTCGCCTTTGCCGGCAAGCTGCATTTGGGCCTGCACGAGCGCCGCCGGCCCGGCCGGGTCCTGGACATCGAGGAATGCTGGCTCATGGGTCCCTGGGCGGCCAAGGTGGTCTGCTTCGTGCGGGACTGGTGCCGGGAATCGAATCTCGCCGCCTTTGATCCCCGAACAGGCAAGGGCGTGTGGCGGCACCTGGTCCTGCGGGAGTCGGCAGCCACGGGCGCGCGCCTGGCCCACTGCATCACCGGCCCGGCCCGGGGAGCCGGGGACGCGGCCCATCAGCTGGGCGAGGCGTTGCTGGCGGCCTTTCCCGAGGTGCAATCCTTCGTGCACTCGGTGCGCCGGGCTCCGGCGGCCGTGGCCGTGGGCGAACGGCAGGTGTTCGCCCTGGGGCCGGGGCAGATGGAAGAAGTGGTGGGCGATGTCCGGCTTCGGGTGTCGCCGGACGCCTTTTTGCAGACCAATACGGACGCGGCCGCAGCGCTCTACGCCCTGGTGGCCCGGGCCGTGGGCAGCGCCCCGGACGGCGCGGCCTGGGACCTTTATTGCGGCTGCGGCGGCATTGCCCTGACCATTGCCCGGCAATTCGGCATGGTTTACGGCGTGGAATCCGACGCCCGGGCCGTGGCGGACGCCGAGGCCTCGGCCCGCCTGTCGGGCGTCGAAAACTGTATCTTTACGGCCGGCGACGCGGCCACGGTCCTGGCCCGGCTGGCCGAGACCAGGCCAACGGCCGTGGTGCTCGATCCGCCGCGTTCGGGCGCGGCCCCGGACGTGCTGGCGGCCATCCTGGACGCGGCCCCGGCCAAGGTGGTGTACGTCTCCTGCAATCCGGCCACCCTGGCCCGGGACCTCAAAATCTTAAGCGACCTCTATCAGGTGGTCACAGTCACGCCTGTGGATATGTTCCCGCACACGGCTCACATCGAAGTAGTGGCGGAACTCGCCCTCCATTCTTAACTTCGCCCGAAGGGCGACGGCTCGTTGGGCCGCAATTGCCCTGGCGGCACAAGGCGCAAAGCCGCCTTGTGCCGCCAGGGCAATTGCGGCCCAACATCCCACCCCCGCCGTCCCGCCCAGCCAAGCCGGTCGGGGGGTCCGGGGGGAGTGACTCCCCCCGGCGGGTCCAGGGCAGAGCCCTGGCAGGGTCTGGGGCAGCGCCCCAGCAGGGTTCGGGGCAGCGCCCCGATCTTCTCTACTCTACCCCCGGCAGAGCCAGGCTTGCCAGGCGTCCCAGCCGGACACCCGGGCGGCCATGGCTTCGTAGCCGGCCGCGCCGGGGTGGTAGCCGTCGCCGGCGGCGACCAGGCTGTCCAGATAGGCCCGGTTCCGGCCGAGGCTACGGCACGTTTCCAGGTAGGGCACGCCCATGTCTTCGCAGGTGTTGGAAAAAACGTCGGAAAGGGCTTCGATGCGGGCGCGGTGGGCGTCGTCCAGGACCGGCGGCGGTCCGACCATGATGACGGGATAGGTGCGCGAGGCCTGGGACACGATGGCAAACAGGTTGTCCACGGACTCGGCCAGCTCCACCTTGCGCCGGCCGCCTTCCTCCTTGGCGTCGTTGACGCCGAAGGACAGCACCACCCGGCCTTCCTCCCGGGGCAGCAGGCGCGGCGGCAGTTCCCGGGACAGGCGGTTGCGGATATGCCGGCTCGTCTCGGAGCGCACGCCCAGGTTGTACATGGTCAGGCCCAGC
>CAZBER010000017.1:43397-61324 GCA_964490985.1 uncultured Desulfovibrionaceae bacterium
TTTGACCGCACAGCGATCATCATACCAATGTAACCGGCCAGGGCCGAGGCCGCGCATACCCGGCCCACCCAGCCCAGGTAGTGCGGATCGCCCACTCCCAGCACCAGCGAATCGCCGACAAAGGCTACGCGCATGACGGCCTCCTTACTCCCATTCGCCGTAGGGCGGATTGGCCTTGCCGGTCATGGATTCGATGTCGATGCGGATCACTGCGGTCCTGGGCACGACTTCGGGCCGGTAGCCTTCCACCGGGCCGCCGTGGCGGCGCATGATGACGCGCAGGCCCTCGATTTTTTCGGCCTCGTCCTCCAGGATGACGGCCGTGCCGAAGCCGATGACGGACTTGTAGTTGGTGGTGTAGTTGCACGGCCGCTCCCCGGCCACCACCTCCACGTCCATGTCCAGCTCGAAGCAGACCCGGGGATGGGCGCGCAGGATGTCCATCTTGCGGCCCTTCTGGGACGAATGGAAATAGATGTGGCCGCCCGCGTAGCCGAAATTGACCGGCACCACATAGGGCCACTCCCCGTCGTGCAGGCCCAGACGACAGATGCGCGCCCGCATGAGCAGCTCTTCCAGAATGGCCTTGTCCGTGATTTCCCGTTCTTTCTTGCGCATGGAAGCCCCCTAGGCGGCCATACCTTTTTCCAGGGCATCGAGAAGGCTGGTCATGAGCGCCTTGATGTCCTTGAAGGCTTGGCGGCCGGCATGCATCTGCTTGGGATGGTGGATGGTGGGGCCGGGCACGATGTCCGCGCCGCAGTGCTTGATCAGGTTTTGCATGCCTGCGGGCGTGGTTTCCAGATGAAATTGCAGGCCCACCACGTTGCCCTGGTAGACAAAGGCCTGGTTGGGACAGGCCTGGGAGCTGGCCGCGTGCACGGCTCCGGGCGGAATGGAGAAGGTGTCGCCGTGCCAGTGAAAGGCGTGGAAGGTCTGGGGGAATCCGGCAAACAGGGGTTCCTTGGCTCCCTGGGGCGTCAGGGTCACGTCGAACCAGCCGATTTCCGGGACCGGATTGCGGGTCACGGAGCCGCCCAGGACCACGGACAGCAGTTGCGCGCCCAGGCAGATGCCGAGCACGGCCTTACCACCCGCCACGGCCGCTTCCAGGGCCTTTTTCTCGCCCGCCAGCCACGAATACTGCTTTTCGTCGTACACGCCCATGGGGCCGCCCATGACGATGAGCATGTCGTAATCCGCAGCCGGGGGCGACGTTTCGCCGGCATAAAAACACGTGCTGGACAGGGAATGGCCCTTTTCTTCGGCCCAGGCCTTGATGGAGCCCACGTCCTCGAAGGGGACGTGATAAAACGCATGCAGGCGCATGAGGCGACCTCCCGATGATGGCAGTGCAAGAAGGCGCGATCCGGTCGCGTGTCCGGACCGTCGGCCATGGTTGTCGGGTCCGGGCCTGGCCTTGTCAAGAAGGAAACGGCCCTTCCGGCCCGGCTTAAATTGGCGTATGCCCGTCATGAGGCAAAGGTCCAATGACCGCCCAAGCATCAACCGCGAGGACGAACCATGCAAAAACCCGAGTGGCACGAACAGACCCTGGCCCTGCACGCCGGGCACCAGCCGGACACGGACACCCTGTCCCGGGCCGTGCCCATCCACCAGACCACGAGCTACCTTTTCCGGGACACCGAGCACGCCGCCAACCTGTTTGCCCTCAAGGAGCCCGGCTACATCTACACGCGCCTGGGCAACCCCACCACGGACGTGCTGGAGCGCCGCCTGGCCGCCCTGCACAAGGTCTCGGCCTGCGTGTGCACGGCCTCGGGCATGTCGGCCATCTTTTACGCCGTGTCCGCCATCACCCGGGCCGGCCAGAACATCGTGTCCGGCAGCAACCTGTACGGCGGCACCCACACCCTGTTCGAGCACACCTTCAAGCGCTTCGGCATCGAGGTGCGGTTCGTGGATTCCTCGGACCCGGCCCATTTCGCGGCGGCCATGGATGCCGACACCCGGCTGCTCTACACCGAGTCCATCGGCAATCCGCGCTGCAACGTGGACGACCTGCGCGGCATCGCCGATGTGGCCCATCAGGCCGGCATTCCCTTTGTGCTGGACAACACCGTGGCCGCGCCGCCGATTTTAAATCCCTTTGAGGTGGGGGCGGACATTGCCGTGTATTCTCTGACCAAGATCATCGGCGGCCACGGCACCTGCATCGGCGGGGCCATTGTGGAGGCCGGGGGATTCGACTGGTCGGCGGGCGGCAAGTTCCCGGAGATCACCGAGCCCGATCCCACCTACCACGGGGCCAATTTCTGGGACATGCTGTGCCGGACCGAAGGCACGCCCTGCTCGGCCTTTTGCACCAAGGTGCGCACCGGGCTTTTGCGCGATATCGGGGCCGCGCCCGCGCCCATAAACAGCTTTCTCATCATCCAGGGCATGGAGACCTTGCCGCTTCGGGCCAAGGCGCACTGCGCCAATGCCCAGAAGGTGGCGGAGTTCCTGGAAAGCCATCCGGCCGTGGCCTGGGTCAACTACGCGGGCCTGCCGAGCCACAAGGACCATGGCCGGGCCAGGGAGTATTTCCCCCTGGGACCGGGCGCGGTCTTCGGCTTCGGGGTCAAGGGCGGGCTGGCCGCCGGGCGCACATTCATCGAGTCCGTGAAGCTGTGCTCGCACCTGGCCAACATCCTGGACGCCAAGACGCTGGTCATCCACCCGGCCAGCACCACGCATTCGCAGCTCACGCCCGAGGAACAGCTCCAGTCCGGGGTGACGCCGGACATGGTGCGCATTTCGGTGGGCATCGAAAACGTGGAAGACATCCTGGCCGACCTGGACCAGGCGCTGCGCAGCGCCATGTAGGGAGGCGACAACGGGAGACGCCGAGAAAGAAGACGTTTCGTGGAGGCGCCGTTGTCATTAGTCTCAGGGTAACAGTCAGACACCGGAGGCATCTCATGAAATACCTGATTCTGGCGTATGGTGACGAGAGCGCCTGGAAGGCGCTTACCCCCTCTGAACAGGAGGCGCTGCTGGCACAGGACGACTTGTTGCGCAGCAGGGGAAGTCTGGTTGCGGCCGTGGAGAACACGGTGACGACCGTGCGTTCCTGGGACGGAACGCCGACGACCTCCGAGGAGCCGTTCCCCACGCTGGCCGCTCCGCTCGCCGGATTCGGCATCATCGAAGCCGCCGACCTGCGTGAAGCTGTCGCGCTTGTCGCCCAGACACCCTGCGCCCGAGCCAAAGGGGCTGTCGAAATCCGACCGATTCTCCAGATGAACAGCGGTGCGACCGTCGTCGATTAGCCTGGGGCCAGGCTTATCGGAAAAAATTGAAGAATTGAGGGTCTTACAAAAATCAGATACAGCGTGAACCAGCAATGGCCTTACGCTGTAATAGCCTGAATCCTTATGGGTTTCCAAAGGGCGGAGCCCTTTGGTCGCCGAAGGCTTCAAACACGACTCTTTTTGCAAAAGCCTCAATTGACTGCCGGCTTTTGTCGGCATGACGATACAGGACGCATTGATGGAAAGGAATACCGACAAGGCATACTCTTAAACAATGCGATTTGAAGGGCGTCCTTGTCTTTCTTATCCCGTGCGCGGCCCGGCGTGCTCCTCTTTTTCCACGGCGCACAACAGCCCGCGCAGTTGGTAGGAGCCAAAGGCCGGGTCATAGGGCGGGGCGTCGCTGGTCAGGGTGTTGGCGTTGGACTCGAAGGCCCCGTAGTCGAACGCCCCCCGCTCGGGAAACCACCAGCCGTGGTCCAGGCTGACCACGCCTTCGCGGACCTCAGCCGTGACCCTGGCCCGCATGCGGATTTCGCCCCTCGGGCTTTTGACCCGAATCCAGTCGCCGTCGGCAATGCCGAAACGCCCGGCCGTGGCCGGCCCGAGCTCGGCCAGGGGATCGGGCCGGCGGGCGCGCAGGAAGGCGACCTGGCGCTGCTCGCTGTGGAAATATTCCGGCCGGCGCGCCCCGGTGGTCAGGACCAGGGGATAGTCCCGGGCCGTGTCCGGAGCGGACACCGGGCTTTCCGGCGGCTCCGCATAGGCCGGCAAGGGATCGTAGCCCAGCCGGGCCAGGGCCTTGGAGTAAAGCTCCACCTTGCGCGTGGGCGTGCGAAAGCCCTTTTCCTCGTGGCGGCGGTAGCGCGGCGGGAGCTTCACCATGAACCGATCGGCCAGTTCGTCAAAGGTCAGGCCAATCGGCTCCAGGCGGTAATCCAGAATGGACCTCAAGCTCTCCTCGGCTCCGGGCAGGCCCAGTCGCTTGGCCAGATCGTTTAAAATCAGCTCGTTTTGCCGGCACTCGCCGACCGTTACCACCTTACGGTGAGCAAAAACCGCCTGGGCGGCCACCAGTGGCATTTCCAGAATCTGGTCGATCTCGGGCCAAAAGGCCGCGGGCAACACGTAATCGGCCAGGGCGGCGGTGGGGGTCATGAAAAAATCGCTGACCACGAGCAGGTCCAGGGCGCGAAGCGCCTCCAGCGCGCCCCGGGCATTGGCCACCGTGGCCAGGGGATTGTTGCCGAAAACGAGCAGCCCGCGCACCCGGTAGGGATCGCCCTCACGCATGGCCCGGAAAAGCCCGGGAATGTGGGCCGAGGGCATAAAGGCCCGAAAGCCGCCCAAAAGCTTGAATTGGCCGGCCCCGATGCGCTTGGCCAGGGCGTCGGGGGGCAACAGATGCCGCAGGACCGGATAGGCCCGCACCACGTCCTGGCCGAACACGTCGCCGCCCGGAATGTCCAGGTTGCCGGTCAGACCCCGCAGGATGGCCACGGCCCGCACGGTCTGGAGGCTGTTGGGGTTCTGCTCGATGGACACGCCCCAGTCCAGGATGGACGGCTTGTCCAGGGCGTAGCGGCGGGCCGCCTCCAGCATGGCCTTGGCCGGCACGCCGGTAATGTCCTCGGCCCAGGCCGGGGTGCAGGGAGCCACCCGCTGCCGCAGCTCGTCAAAGCCCAGGGTATGGGCGGCCACGAAATCCCTGTCGTACCAGCCTTCCTCGATGATGGCCCGGATCATGGCCAGGGCCAGGGCGTCGTCCGTGCCCGGCCGGATGGGCAGCCACAGGCCGCAGCGCCTGGCCGTCTCGCTGCGGCGGGGGTCGATGCCGATGCCGAAGGCCCCGCCGGCCAGGGCTTTTTTGATGGGATAGGCCAGCTCGCCGTCCGGGCCGGACACCAGGGGGTTGTGGCCCCAAAACAGGATGGTCCGGGGCGGGATGTCGCCGTAGTAGTCCCCGGCCACGAACCCGCCATAGGTCAGGTTGGACACCGTGATGCGCGGAATGAAGCAGTTGGCCAGGCCGGGCTCGTACCAGTTGGGCGTGCCGAAGGTGTTGGCGAAGCGGATGACGTGAAAATAGTGGTGCCGGCCCGTGCCCTGGCCCAGGGCCACGGATTCGGGGCCGGACTCCCGGCGAAACGCGTCCAGCCGGGCCGCGATGGCGTCCAGGGCCTCGTCCCAGGAGACGCGCCTGAACTGCCCGGAGCCGCGCGGCCCGACCCGCTTGAGGGGATGGCGCAGCCGGTCGGGATGGTACATGACGGCCGGGGTGGACAGCCCCTTGACGCACATGCGGCCGAGGCTGAACGGCGATCCGGCCAGGGGCCGCACCCGGACCAGCCGACCGCCTTCCACGGTCAGCCGGGCGGCGCAGCCGCCGTGGCAGATGCGGCAGATGCTTTTGAATGCACCGTCAGGCAACGGCATGGATCACGGCAAGGCCATGAAAAAGCAGGCCGTGGCGAGAAGCCCGAGCAGGGTGCGGCCGGCGTGCAGGCGGTTCCAGGCATCGAGCAGACGCCGGGTGTCCGCGTCGGCCATGTCCGTGGCCACGGCCAAAAGCCGGCGGTTGACCGGCATGATCCACTTGAAGGTGACCACCCAGTTGGCCAGGGCAAAAATCGCGCCGGTAATAAAGAGCGCATTTTTGGCGTGGAAATAGGCCACGACGCCCAGGATCGCACCGATCAGGGCCAGGCCGGCCTGCATGACGACCGCCCGCTTGTAGCTGTGTTTCCACTGGACGAGCATGGCCCCCTCGGGCAGGGCCCGCCGGGCCGGATGCTCGGCCATGTTGATGTACAGGGCCGCGCCGGTAAAGGCCGCCATGACAACAAGAGCCAGTTTGCCGTAGTCCATGGACGCCTCCTCTGTCAGTCTCCGATTTCCCGCAGCGTCTCCAGCACAGCCGCGATCACCTGCTCCTGCTCGGCGTCGGACAGGGACGGGTACAGGGGCAGGGAAAAAATCTCGCGGGCCGCCTTTTCGGTTTCCGGCAGATCGCCTTCCTTGTAGCCCAGATGGGCATAGCCCGCCATGGTGTGGATGGGCCAGGGATAGCTGCTGTTGGTGTTGACGCCGCGCGCTTTGAGCCCGGCCATGACCGCCTCGCGCCGGCTGTGGCGCACCACGTACAGATAATAGGCGTGCTCGTTGCCCGGAGCCGTGGCCGGAAGGGTCAGGGACGTGTCGGCCAGGGCCGCATCGTAGCGCCGGGCCAGCTCGCGACGCCGGGCGATGTAGCCGGAAAGGTGCTTGAGCTTGCCGCGCAAAATGGCCGCCTGCACCTCGTCCAGGCGGGAGTTGTAGCCGTGCTCCACGGCGTAATAGGTCTTTTCCATGCCGTAAAAGCGCAGCCGCCGCAGTTGCGCGGCTACGTCCGGATCGTCGGTCAGGACCATGCCGCCGTCGCCGTACGCGCCGAGAATCTTGGTGGGATAAAAGGAAAACGCGGCCGCGTCGGACATGGATCCGGCCGTTTGGCCGAACCGGGTGGCTCCATGGGCCTGGGCGCAGTCCTCGATCACGGCCAGGCCGCGGGCCTCGGCCACGTCGCGCACGGCCTCCATGGCCGCGCATTGGCCAAACAGGTGCACGGCCACCACGGCCCGGGTGCGTCCGGTCACGGCCGCTTCCAGGGCCGAGGCGTCCACGAGGTAGGTGGCCGGGTCGATGTCCACGAACCGGGGGACCCCGCCGGCGCTGACAATGGCCGAAACCGTGGGCACGGCCGTGTTGGACACGGTGACGACCTCGTCGCCCGGACACAGGCCCACGGCCAGCAGGGCCAGCATGATGGCGTTGGTGCCGTTGTCGCAGCCAATGCCATGGGCCACGCCGCAATACTGGGCGAATTCGGCCTCGAAGGCGGCCACCTGGGGGCCGAGAATGAGCTGGCCCGAGGCCAGCACGGATTCCACGGCGGCCATGATCTCCTGCTTCTCGGCCTCGTATTCCTTGAGGTATCCCCAGACGTTTATGGGCATGGCGCAGGCACTCCTTGGCTGCGAGGGGATGCGGCTTGGCGCGCCGCAAGGAAGTATCGTATAGCGGTCCCTCGGGAAAAAATCTATTGCACCACCAGGCGGGCCACGGCCCGGCGCGGGGCAGGCATGGGCGACTTGCTGGACACATTTTCCCACATTTCAGTAGTGGTGCCGGTGCTTGAAGAGGCGGACCGGATCAACGCCCTGGTGGACCACATCCGGGTGATAGGCTACGGCGCATCTCCGGAAATCATCGTGGTGGACGGCGATCCGGCCGGCTCGACCCTGGCCGCCCTGTCCCGGCCGGGGATCGTCGCCCTGACCGCGCCCAAAGGCCGGGCCAGGCAGCTCAATGCCGGCGCGGCCGCAGCCACGGGCGACATGCTCCTTTTTCTGCACGCCGACACCCGGCTGCCGGCCGGGGCGTTTGCGGCCGTGGCCGCCACCCTGTCCGGCCGGGCCGAGGCCGGGGCCTTTTCCCTGTCCATCCGCTCGCGCCGGCCGGACCTGCGCCTGATCGCGGCCGGGGCCACCCTGCGCTCCCGGACCCTGGGCCTGCCCTACGGCGACCAGGCCCAGTTCATCCGCCGGGAGCTCTTTGCGGCCATGGGCGGCTATCCGGACATCCCCATCATGGAGGACGTGGCGCTCATGCGGGAAATCCGCCGCGCCGGCGGCCGGATCGCGGTGCTGCCCCAGAAGGTCTCCACCTCGGCCCGGCGCTGGCAAACCCAGGGCGTGTGGCGCACCACGGCGTGCAACCTCACCCTGCTTTGCCTCTATTTTTGCGGCGTGCCCCCGCGCCGCCTGGCCCGGCGCTATCCGTCCATGCCGGAGCTGACCCAAAGCAGGGGGCGCTGATTCATGGATGTCCGGCTCCTGGTGTTCATCAAGGCCCCCCTGCCCGGCCGGGTCAAGACCCGGCTGGCCGCCAGCCTGGGCCAGGACCTGGCCCTGGAGGCCTACCGGGCCATGGCGGCCAATGTCCTGGCCGCGGCGGACGCCTCGAACCTGCCGGCAACCATCTGCTTCGACCCGCCCGAAACCCTGGATCTGGTGCAATCCCTGTGCGGCCAGGACCGACGCTTCCTGCCCCAGGTCCAGGGCGACCTGGGCGCGCGCATGGAAGCGGCCCTGGCCCAGGCCTTTGGCCAAGGGGCCGAAGCCGCCCTGCTTGTCGGCTGCGACCTGCCCCTTCTGACCGGGGACATCCTGGGCCAGGCGGCCACGCGCCTTGGGGCCGCCGAGGCCGTGCTCGGCCCGGCCACGGACGGCGGCTATTACCTGATCGGCTTTACCCGCCAGGGCTTTTGCCACGAGGCCTTCCGGGACATGCCCTGGAGCACGGCCACCGTGGCCGCGCGCACGGCGGCCGTGCTGTCCGGGGCCGGCCGCCGCCTGGCCCTGGTCCCGGAGCTGCCCGACTGCGACACTGTCAGCGACTTGCGCCGCCTGGCCAAACCGCCGCTGCGGGACCGGCTTCACGGCACGCCGTTCGGATTTTTCCTGGCCGGCCTGCCCCAAGGACTCTTTGACCGCATCCCGCCCCATCGCCTGCTGCCATAAAAAACGGAAGCCCCCTGTCTTGTCGGCCCTTCGATTGCGGCGTCACGGCTCCCGGCGTCGGCCTGGATCGCGCCTGGGAATGTCCGGCCCGGCTCATGTATTGACCGCGTCAGAGCGGCGACCCGCTTGCCAGAGCCGCCGCCCTTTGCCACAATGCCTGCTGTGCAAAAAATAACAGCGCAACCGGCCGCGACCGGCGGGACCGGCGGGCCGGGTAGCGCGCACGAAAGCGGCATACGCTTGGGGAGAAGCGGCGAACTGGGCGCCAAGACCCTATTGGCCTGCTTTTTGCGTTGCTATCTGGTCGGAGCCGCCTACAACACCCGGGGGCTCCAGCACGTGGGCCTGGCCTACGCCATGGAACCGGGGATCAAGGCCATCTATCCCGACCCGGACGTGCGGGCCAAGGTCTGGGAACGCTATTTCAAGCTGTACAACACCCATTTCTTCTGGACGCCGCTTTTGGTGGGGCTTTTTTTGTCCCTGGAGGTGAAAATCGCCCAGGGCGTGGCTCCGGCGGAAATGCTTGACAACGTGAAGACCACAACGGCATTCACCCTGTCCGCCATCGGCGACACGTTTTTTTCGGCCAGCCTCATGGGCTCCTGGGGCATTGCCGCCGCTTGCCTGGTGGCCAGCGGGCATTATTATGCCATGGCGGCGCTGGCCGGGGGCCTTTTCCTGGCCATCCAGGTGTTCAAGGTCCTCACCTTCCATGCCGGCTATCGGGAAGGATTCCAGGTGCTGCGCCGGCTGCGGCGCTGGGACCTGGTCAACCTCGGCCGCCGGGTGAAGGTGCTCAACGCCGTGCTGCTGTCCGTGTTCTGGATTCTGGCCCGGCCCTGGCACAGCCTGGCCGGCTCCCTGATCGATGCGCTCCTGGTGGCCGTGCTGGCGGCCTGGGCCGCCACCAGGCCGGCCACGTCGCGGGAGATCGCGCTTTTGGCCCTGGCGGCCGGCTGGATCGCCCTGCGGTCCTTGTCGCCGGCCTAACTCCCGGATTGCCCGGGCAAACCTCCGCCGACGCGGTGGACAATGACGAACCAATCCATGGATACCCAAGCCACGGCCCATGAAGACCTGACCCCCCACAAGGACGGGTTTTCCCTGACGGTGCGCGTGCTCAACGACCAGGGCCTGCACGCCCGGCCGGCCGCCCGCCTGGCCCAGGAAGCCCAGAAGTTCGCCTGCGACATCACGCTGGTGCACAACGGGGAGGCGGTGGACGCCAAAAGCATCCTGGACATTCTGACATTGGCCGCCGGCCAGGGCAGCGAACTGGAACTGCGCGCCGAAGGCCCCGAAGCCGAGGAGGCCCTGACCCATCTGGCCACCCTGATCCGCAGGCGTTTCCGCTGATTCCGTTTTCCGGCGCCTGTGGCTCCCCGTGCCTTCCTGTTCGCATGGGAAACGGCATAAGACGGCTGGCGACGACTAGCCGGGGGAAAGCCTTTGTGGTATTTGCGGCAGACAAACCCGGCTGTTTTTCCTAACCGACGCCAGCCCGCCGGCTGCAAGCGCGCCCCAAGGACCTCCCATGGCCACGGCAACCCTCAAAGGCATCCCGGTCTCGGCCGGCATCTCCATCGGCCGGGCCTTTTTCCTCAATCGCTCCGGAGTCGGCCCCCTGCCCCGCCAGACCCTGGCCGAAGCCCTGCTGCCGGCGGAAATCGAGCGCCTGGACCGGGCCTTCGAGCAGTTCCGCCTGGAAATCGAGCAGGCCCGGGAACGCATTCCGGTCGAGCTCAAGGAACACGCCCTGATCATCGACTCCCACCTGATGATCTTAAAAGACCCCAAGCTCTCGGGCGTGGCCAAAAATTACATCCAGAAACTGCGCATCAACGCCGAATGGGCCTTGGACAAGGCCGTGGCCGACCTGGAAAAGGCCTTTTCCGCCCTGGACGACCCGTATTTCCGCGACCGCATCCAGGACGTGCGCACCGTGGCCGGCCGCGTCCAGGCCCGGCTGGCCGGCCAGTCCGGCGACATGAAGGCCATCGAGCACCGGGTGGTGCTCATGGCCAACGACATTTCCCCGGCCGACACCGCCACCCTGCAAACCGACCGGATCATGGCCCTGGCCACGGCCCAGGGCGGCAAGACCTCCCACACCGGCATCCTGGCCCGGACCCTGGGCATCCCGGCCGTGGTCGGCGTCACCGACCTGGAGCGCGAGGTGCGCGACGGCGACCTGGTGGTGGTGGACGGGTTGCGGGGAATCGTGCTGCTCAGTCCGGGCGAGGAGGAGCTGGCCAAGTACTCGGACCTCAAATACCAGTTCGAGGCCTACCAGGCCGGCATCATGCGCGGCTGCCACCTGCCCGGCGAAACCATCGACGGCTACCGGATCAAGGTCAAGGCCAACATCGAGCTTCTGGAAGAAGTGCCCACCGTGGTCAACAACGGCGGCGAAGGCGTGGGCCTGTACCGCACCGAATATTCCTACATGAACCGGTCCAAGCTCCCCACCGAGGACGAGCTCTACGAGGAGTACCTGGACTTAGCCACCATCATGTCCCCCCGGCGGGTGACGCTGCGCACCCTGGACGCCGGGGCCGACAAGTTCGTCAGCACGCTGGGCATCCAGGACGAGCGCAACCCGGCCCTGGGGCTTCGGGCCATCCGCCTGTGCATGCGCCACCAGGCCATCTTCAAGACCCAGTTGCGGGCCATGTTGCGGGCGTCCCTGGCCGGCAACATCTCGGTCATGTTCCCCATGATCTCGGGCCTGCGGGAAATCCGCCAGGCCAAGGCCCTTCTGGCCGAGGCCAAGGCCGAGCTGCGCCAGGAAGGCCAGCGCTTCGAGCCGGACCTGCCCGTGGGCATCATGATGGAGCTGCCCTCGGCCGTGATGATCGCCGAAATCCTGGCCCGGGAAGTGGATTTCTTCAGCATCGGCACCAACGACCTCATCCAGTATTCGCTTGGCATCGACCGCACCAACCGCCTGGTCTCCCACATGTACCAGCCCCTGCACCCGGCCGTGGTCAGAAGCATCAAACATGTGGTGGACGCCGCCCACCAGGCCGGCATCGAGGTGAGCCTGTGCGGCGAGATGGCTTCCGATCCCTTTTGCGTGCCCATCCTCATGGGCATGCAGATCGACTGCATCAGCCTCACCCCCCAGGCCATCCCGGGCATCAAGCGCATCATCCGCCAGGCCACCATGGACGACTGCAAGAAGCTCCTCAAGCTCGTGCTGGAAAGCCCGTCCGTCACCCGCACCAACGCCCTGGTCCAGGAAACCATCTTCCGGCAGTTTCCGGACGAACTCATGTTTTATTCCTCGCTGCTTGACCGCGAGGAACCTGCGTCCCATTAAACGGCCTGCGTCCGGCGGGCCGTCCTCTTTTCACTGGCGCGGCGCGCCGAAAAAACGTATTGCTCCAATCCTTGAAGTCGAAGGGGCGTCATGGCAGCGAAAGAATCGGGCGAAAAGCTCATTGCCCAGAATAAAAAAGCCCGGCATCTTTACGAATTTCTGGAGAAGCACGAGGCCGGCCTGGTGCTGACCGGTTCGGAAGTCAAATCCCTGCGCGCCGGCAAGGTCAGTTTCAAGGACGGCTACGTGAAGTTCACGGACGGCGAGGCCTATCTTATCGGCGTGCACATCGCCCCCTACGAAAACGCCGGCTATGCCGGCCATGATCCCGAACGGCCGCGAAAACTCCTGCTCCATGCCGCTGAAATCAATTCCCTGCGGGCCAAGGTGGAGCAGAAAGGGCTGACCGTGGCCCCGGTGCGGCTGTATTTCAAAAACGGCAAGGCCAAGCTGGAAATCGCCCTGGCCCGCGGCAAAAAGGTGTTCGACCGCCGCGACGACCTCAAGGCCCGGGACCTGGACCGCGACGCGGCCCGGGAGCTGCAACGCCATTAGGAGCCGTTTGATGCCCGTTCCACGACACGCCGTTTTGCTGCTGCTCGTCTGCTGCCTCCTGGCCGCCAGCCGGCCGGCTTTGGCCGCGCCCACCGACTCCGACGAACGCGTGGACGCCTTTCTCGACGAGACCGCGAGCCTTTTCGGCATTACCGAGGCCGACATCGTGGCCCGCCTGGGCCAGCCCAAGGACCGGCAGGCCGTGCCCTTCACCAGCCCCCACGACGACGCGCCCTATGAAATCGTCACCCTGACCTACGACGGGCTGGTCATTTCCCTGTACAGCATGGACGGCGGGCAGCGGCAGTTCTTCCACCAGATCAAGGCCACGGCCGGCCCGACCTGCTTTGCCCGCAAGATCTGCCTGGGCGCTCCCCGGGAACGCCTGGCCGCCGCCCTGGGCCAGCCCGAGGAGGACGAGGACAGCGCCTGGCGCTATTCCGACATGAGCGGGTACAACGAGCTGGTCTTCACCTTTGACGGCCAGGGAGCCATCGACTCCATGACCTGGACCGCCGAGGCGGATTGATCCGTCTTTTTCGGCGACGGGGAAAACGCCATGACCGAGACCGATTCCACCCAGACCTCCGCTGGCGACAGCCGCGAAACCTGGACCATTCCCGACATCCTGGACGCCTTCACCCATTGCGACGGCAATTTCCCGTTCGAGGCCGTTGCCGCGGCCATCGAGCGCCGGGAGGCGATCACGCCCCATCTGCTGGAAATCCTGGCAGCCGTCGCCAGGGACCCGGCTCCGGCCCTGGAGGATGCGGAATACGTCAGCCACATCTATGCGGTCATGCTCCTGGGGCATTTCCAGGAGCCGGCCGCCCATGAGGCCCTGATCCGGGTGCTGTCCCTGCCTGATAACGCGCCCTGGGAACTTTTTGGCGAACTTCTCACCGACGTTTTTCATTTCATTCTGTTCGCCACGGCCAACGGAGACTTTGCCGCCCTCAGACGGTTCATCCGGAATAAGGATGCCGATCCGCTCGCCCGGTCCGCCGCCATGGCCGCCCTCAATGACGCCGTTTTCACCGGCCAGATCGAACGCAAGGACGTCCTCGATTTCTTCAGCGGCCTGTTCACCGGGACCGAGGCCGAGCCCGATTCCCCGTTCTGGGCCATGGTGGCCATTGCCATCGACGCCCTGCACCCGGGAGAATCCCTCGATCTCCTCAAGGACGCCGAGGACCGGGGGCTGATCGACATCAGCTTCATCGACCATGACGACCTGCTCATGACGGCCAGGGAGGACCCCGCCGACACTCTGGAGCGCGGCCGGAAGATGCTCGACGACAATCCCCTGGACGATGTCGCCTACTCCATGGCCACCTGGCCCATGTTCCAGGAGCCCCCGCACAGGAAGAACGAAGACCGGGACGCGGGGGAAGGCGGGGACGCCGAGGGAGACTGGGACCTGGAAGAAGACTGGGACCTGGAGGAAGCTTGGTCTCCCCTGCCCGACGATCTCGCGGCCCCGGCCGCTTCTCCCAAGGCCGCCGCCCAGAAAAAGAAAAAAAAGCGCAAGAAGAAGATCGCCAACGCCTCGCGCCGCAAAAACCGCCGCTAGTGTGGCGTCCCTTGAAAAATACGAGGCGCTTGCAAAAATCAAACGTGACGTGAAACAGCAATGGTCGTTACATTATAACTTCCTGAATCCATTATGGGTTTCCAAAGGGCGGAGCCCTTTGGCCGCCGAAGGCTTCAAACACGACTCTTTTTGCAAAAGCCTGATACGGTAATATTTTTTAAGAAAAAATAAATTATCCTGGCCTGTTGTCCTCATGATTCGTATGCCCGAACTTCGAGGACACGACACGAGCCTGCCCGCAACGAGGCCCTGACTTGAAGCTGTCCCGCGAGCACGTTTCCTTCCTGAAAAAGCTCTTTCCCGGCGATGCCGCCGCCTTCTCGGCCGAGGAAACCTTTGTCTACGGCGCCGACGCCTCGCGCCGCTTTGCCCAGCCCGCCGCTGTGGTCCGGCCGGATGGCCCGGAACAGGTCCGGGAGCTGCTGGCCTTTGCCCAAAGCGAGCGCCTGCCCATCCTGCCGCGCGGCCGGGGCACCAACACCGTGGGCGGCTGCGTGCCCGAAACCGGCGGCATCGTGGTCTCCACGGCGCGCCTGAACCGCATCCTGGAAATCGACCCGGACGATTTCGTGGCCGTGGTGGAGCCCGGCCTGGTCACGGGCGACCTCCAGGCGGCCCTGGCCCCCAAGCGCCTCTTTTACGCCCCGGACCCGGCCAGCGTGAAATTTTCCACCGTGGGCGGCAATGCCGCCACCTGCGCCGGCGGCATGCGGGCCGTCAAATACGGCGTGACCCGGGACCACATCCTGGGCATCGAGGCCGTGGTTCCGGGCGGCGAAACCATTGTCGCGGGCGGGCGCACCCACAAGAACGTGGCCGGCCTGGACCTCACGCGCCTGCTGGTAGGCTCCGAGGGCACCCTGGCCCTTTTTACCCGCCTGACGCTCAAGCTGTTGCCCCTGCCCCAGGCCACGGCCAGCCTGGCCCTGGCCTACCCGTCCGTGGACGCGGCCCTGGCCGGGGCGGCCGATGTGTTTCGGGCCGGCCTCCTGCCCGTGGCCCTGGAATTCCTTGGCCGCGAGGCCATGAAGGCCGTGGCCGCCATAAGCCCCGTGCCCTGGCCAACGGACGCGGGCGCGGCTCTGCTTGTCCGCCTGGACGGCTCCCCCGAGGCCGTGGCCGTGGACCTGCGCCTGCTTGCGGGCGCAACCGCCCCGTCCGGCCCGATCTGGAGCCAGGCCGCCACCACCCCACCAGACGAGGAAGTCCTGTGGGAGCTGCGCCGGCTTTTAAACCCCGCCTCGTTTGCGGCCGCCCCGGACAAGATCAGCGACGACGTCACCGTGCCAAGAGGGGCGCTACGCCAGGCCGCGGCCGGCATTGCCGCCATCGGAGACGAAGAGCGTGTGCGCATCCTGCTTTTCGGCCACATCGGCGACGGCAACCTCCACGTCAACATCATGCACGATGCTTCCGATGCGAACGAACGCCAGCGCGCCTTGACAGCCCGGGAACGCATCCTCATGTTATGCCTGCAATTGCGGGGAACGCTCTCGGGCGAGCACGGGGTGGGGCTGTCCAAGCTGCCCTTCCTCGACCGCCAGATCGGCCCCGTGGAACGGGAACTCATGCGCCGCATCAAGGCCGCCTTTGATCCGGCCGGCATCATGAACCCGGGGAAGGCCTACTGATCGTGTCCACGCCGACCGGGGAACTCGCCCCCATCCATTGCCTGCACGGCCAGGGCCGCCGCCCGGAATGCATCCTGTGCGGCCGCTGTCTGTCTGTGTGTCCGCTTTTCGCCGCCACCGGCCGGGAGGAACTTTCGCCCCGGGCCAAATTTTTCCTGGCCAGGGCCGTGGCCGACGGCCGGGCCGAGCTTTCCCGGCGCGCCGCCGAGCTTCTGGCCACGGTGTGCCTGTCCTGCGGCAAGTGCGAGTCCGCCTGTCCGCTGGGGCTTTGCGGTCCGGACCTGGTGGCCGAGCTGCGGGCCGCGCATCCGGGCTTTGCCGGTTTTTTGTGGAAGCTGTGGATCGAGCGGGCCGGGCTCATGTGGCCCCTGGCCCGGTCCCTGTCCCGGCTTTTGCCCGACCGCATTCCCGCCCAGACCCTGGCCCGGACCAGGGACAGCCTGGCGGCCATGGGTTCGGGCCGGGCGCCCGCGCCGTGGCTTTTCCCCAGACATTTCGACCGTGGCCACGCCGGCCGCAAGGTCGTGCTCTTTGCCGGGTGCGTGGCCGAGCACGCCAACCCGCGCTGGAAGGAAACCGCGCTGCGCCTGCTCCATGACCTGGGCCTTCACGTCCTGCCCGACCCGGGGTTCACCTGCTGCGGCTGCACCCTGGGCCATGCCGGGGCCCCGGACGCCCAGGCCGCCATGCAGCAGCAAAATATCGAGGCCTGGCGCAGGGCCGGCCGGCCGCTCATGGCGGTTTTTTGCGCCACCTGCCGCTGCGGCCTGCGGGCCTATGCCCGCAAGGACCTGGGCCTGACCATGGACGAGATCGGGCTTTGGCGGGACCATCTCGTGTCCCTGGCCGAGCTTCTGGGCGAAACGGCGTTTCAGCCGGGCGAGAATGCCCCCCCGGCCGTGCGCTACCACCGTCCCTGCCACGGGGCCGGCGGCAACCAGGACCTGGACTTTTTGCGCCGGGCAGTGGGCCGGCGGCTCGTTTTCCGCGAGCACGAGACCCCGTGCTGCGGCTTCGGGGGCTTGACCAAGCTCACCGCCCCGGACCTGTCCGACGCCGTGGCCGCCCAGGCCCTGGCCGTCTACGCCCCCCGGCCCGGCGAGCAGATCGTGACCGGCTGCTCGGGCTGCGTCACCCAGTTGCGCGCGGCCGCACCCCAGGGCGTGACCGTGGGGCACTGGCTGGAAATCATGGGCTGACGCCCCTGGACCGGTATGCTATGCCGCCGCCGTCGGGGCGAAAACAAGGAGACATCGTCCCCTCCCCTTGGCCTTGCCCGTCAGGGCCGCGTAAAAAGGCCGTCAACTCGTTAAAACGGCACGCGAAGCCCACTAAGAGTTTTTTGGGAAGGAGGGGTGTGGGGAAGAAACCTTTTTTTGCAAAAAAAGGTTTCCTCCCCACCTTCCCGCCTCCCGCCTTACAAAGGAGACCCTATGCTCAAAGCCATTGCCCGCAAGGTGCTCGGTTCCCGCAACGAGCGCTATCTCAAGGGCCTGCGCCCCCTGGTGGAGGCCATCAACAATTTCGAACCCACCGTAAAGGAGCTTTCCGACGACGCCATGCGCGCCCGGGTGGTGGAGCTGCGCCAGGAAGTGGCGGGCGGCCGCACCCTGGACGACATCCTGCCCGAGGTTTTCGCCCTGGTGCGCGAGGCTTCGGTGCGCTCGCTGGGCATGCGCCATTTCGACGTCCAGCTCATCGGCGGCATCACCCTGCACCAGGGCAAGATCGCCGAGATGAAGACCGGCGAAGGCAAGACCCTGGTGGCCACCCTGCCCATTGTCCTCAACGCCCTGGCCGGCAAGGGCGTGCACCTCATCACCGTCAACGACTACCTGGCCCGCCGCGACGCCGCCTGGATGGGCAAGCTCTACAATTTCCTGGGCATGAGCGTGGGCGTCATCGTCCACGGCCTGGAGGACCAGGAGCGCCAGGCCGCCTACGGCGCGGACATCACCTACGGCACGAACAACGAGTTCGGCTTCGACTACCTGCGCGACAACA
>CAZBER010000018.1:0-24679 GCA_964490985.1 uncultured Desulfovibrionaceae bacterium
AGCGCCCCAGCGGGGTCCGGGGCAGCGCCCCGGCCGCCGGAGGCATTCTCCCCATCCCGCCCCGTCGTCCCTTCCCCAGCTACCGCCCCACTCCCTGCTCGAAGTCGTCGAGTTCGCGGCGCAGTTCGGCGCAGCGGCTGACGGTGTAGTTGGGTCCCAGGCGCAGCCGGCAGACGGCCTTGGGAAAGGAGAGGACCAGGTGCACGGTGTTTTGGCCCGGGTAGCGGCGCAGGATATCGGCCAATTTATCCAGGGGAGCGGGATTGTCCTCGGCGCAGGCCAGGACCACTTCCACGGGCTCGTCGCTGCCGCCGACCGCCTTGGCCAGGGGATCGATGCGCACGGCCTGGAGTTTGACGAGCTTCTTGCCTTCGCCCTCGGTCTGTTCCGAGGCTCCGACCTTGGCGGTGATGAAAAGCGGGACATCCGCGTCGAGGTGTTCCTTGGACGCGGCATAGACGTCGGAGAAGACCACGACTTCGGCCTCGCCGCCCAGATGGTCCTCGAGCTTGCAAAAGGCCATTTTCTGGCCCTTTTTGGTGATGATTTCCTTGGTGGAGACGCTGATACAGGCCACCTTGACCTCCACGCCGGGCTCGATGCCGGCGCACTGGGCCAGGGTGGTCAGGCGCATGGCCCGCAGGTCGCGTTCGTAGGCCAGGAGCGGATGGCTGGTCAGGTAAAAGCCCAGGGCTTCCTTTTCGTAGGCTGTTTTTTTCTCGTGGAGCCATTCCGGGAGCGTGGCTTCGGAGCAATTGAGTCCCAGGCCCACGGTGGGCTTGGGCTTTTCGGGCATGAGCGTCATGAGCGAGAGCCGGCCGTCGGCCTTTTCCGCCGCCCGCTTCTGGCCGAGAGCGGCGGCCTGGTCCAGGCCGGCCGCAAGCCCGGCCCGGGTGCAGCCGAACGCGTCGCAGGCCCCGCACTTGATCAGGTATTCGAGCACCCGCTTGGTGATCTTGCGCATGTTGACGCGGCTGGTGAGGTCCAGAAGCGAGGTGAAGGGACCGTTTGCCTCGCGTTCGGCCACGATCTCGGCCACGGCTTCGCGGCCGATGTTTTTGACCGCGGCCAGGCCGTAGAGGATCTTGCCGTCGCGCACGGAAAAGTGGGCCACGCCGGCGTTGACGTCGGGCGGCAGGACCGGGATGTCGCCCGCGCGGCAGGCGGCGATGTACTGGATGAGCTTGTCCTGGTTTTCCAGGTCCGAGGTCATGAGCGCGGCCATGAAGGCCACGGGGTAATGGGCCTTCAAGTAGGCCGTGTGGTAGGAAATGAGGGCATAGGCGGCGCTGTGGGACTTGTTGAAGCCGTATTCCGCGAACTTCTCCATCAAGTCGAAAATTTCGTTGGCCTTTTTGCCGTCAATGCCGTTTTTCGCGCAGCCCTCGACGAAATAGCCCCGCTGCTTGGCCATTTCCTCGGCGTTTTTCTTGCCCATGGCCCGGCGCAGCAGGTCGCCCGCGCCGAGCGAAAAGCTGGCCAGGACCTGGGCGATCTTCATGACCTGTTCCTGGTAGACGATGACCCCGTAGGTGGGCCGCAGGGTCTCTTCCAGGAGGGGGTGGGGATAGGTCACCGGGTCCTCGCCGTGCTTGCGGCGGATGAACTGCTCCACCATGCCCGACCCCAGCGGCCCGGGGCGGTACAGGGCCAGCATGGCGATCAGGTCTTCAAAGCAGTTGGGTTTGAGCATGCGCAGGTACTTGCGCATGCCCTGGCTTTCCACCTGGAAGATGCCGTCGGTGTCGCCTTTGGCGAAGAGTTCGTAGGTGGCCGGATCGTTTAAGGGCAGGGTATCGAGGTCGGGCGGAGTCACACCCATGTCGCGGATGATTTTCAGGGCGTCGTCGATGACCGTCATGGTCTTTAAGCCCAGGAAGTCGAACTTGACCAGTCCGGCCTTCTCCACCCGCTTCATGTCCCACTGGGTCACGGTTTCGTTGTTTTTTCCCTTATACAGCGGCACGTACTCGGTCATGGCCGTGTCGGACACGACCACGCCGGCGGCATGGGTGGAGGCGTGGCGGGCCAGGCCTTCCAGGCGGCGGGAGACGTCGATGAGCCGGGCAATGCGCGGGTCCGAGGCGATGAGGGCCTTGAGCTCCGGCTCGCGCTCCAGGGCCTTGTCGATAGTCATCTTCAGCTCTTCGGGAATGAGCTTGGCGATGCGGTCGGTCTCGCCGAAGGTCATGCCCAGAGCCCGGCCCACGTCGCGCACCACGGCCTTGGCCTTCATGGTGCCAAACGTGGTGATCTGGGCCACGGCGTTCTCGCCGTAGCGTTCGGTCACGTAGCGGATGACCTCGTAGCGGCGGCGTTCGCAGAAATCCACGTCGATATCGGGCATGCTCACCCGTTCGATATTGAGGAACCGCTCGAACAGGAGATCGTAGGGCAAGGGGTCGAGGTTGGTGATGCGCAGCGAATAGGCCACCAGGGACCCGGCCGCCGAGCCGCGTCCCGGCCCCACAGGAATGCCGTGGTCCTTGGCCCAGTTGATGAAGTCCTGGACGATGAGGAAATAGCCCGGAAAGCCCATGCGCTTGATGACGTCGAGCTCCAGTTCCAAGCGGTCCCAATATTTCTTTTCGTCCACGGACTCGGGCATGCGGGCCAGCCGCTCGGCCAGGCCCTTGCGCGCCATCTCGCCCATGACGTCGTCCAGGGACTTGCCCGGCGGCACCTGGTAGACTGGAAAATGGTAGTCCCCGAACTTGAGTTGCAGATTGATCTCGTCGGCAATGCGGCAGGTGTTTGCCAGGGCTTGCGGCACATGGGCGAAGGCGGCGGCCATTTCGTCGGGCGAGCGGTAATAGAGGTCCTTGGTGGAAAAGCGCATGCGCTTGACGTCGTCCACGCAGGCCGCGGTCTGGATGCACAGCAGGATGTCGTGGGCCTCGGCGTCGTCGGCCCGCAGGTAGTGGCAGTCGTTGGTGGCCACCAGGGGCAGGCGCAGGTGGTCGGAGAGTTCGATGAGGAAATCATTGACCGTGGCCTGCTCCGGGATGTCGTTGGCCTGGATCTCCAGGTAGAAGCGCTCGGGGAACATGGCCGCGTACTGCCGGGCCACGGCCACGGCCTTGTCCTTGCCCTCCTTGAGCAGGGCCTGGTTGACCTCGCCCTTGAGGCAGGCGGACAGGGCGATGAGCCCTTCGCCGTAGCGGCCCAGGAGCTCCTTGTCCACGCGGGGCTTGTAGTGAAAGCCCTCGGTGTGGCCGAGCGTCACGAGCTTGAGCAGGTTTTTGTAGCCGGTCATGTCCCGGGCCAGCAGCACCAGGTGGTAGCCGGCGTCCCGGGGCGAGCGGGCGTCCTTTTTGCGGCGGTCCTCCTTGGCCACGTAGACCTCGCAGCCGATGATGGGCTTGAGGCCGTTTTTTTTGGCCGCGTCGTAGAAGATGAGCGCGCCGTGGAGGTTGCCATGGTCGGTGATGGCCGCGGCCGGGGAGCCGAAGGACACGGCGGTCTTGCACAGGTCGCCGATGCGAATGGCGCCGTCGAGGAGGCTGTATTCCGTATGGCAGTGCAGGTGGACGAAGTCGGACATGGGCTCTACTAGCGCATAACCGCCGGCCTGGAAACAGGCCGGGAAAAACGGAAAATTCTATTTCCAGTTGAGAATTTCGATAATATTTCCTTCCGGATCGCGCAGATACTGAAACACCAGCCGGCCCACGCCCGGGACGTCGCGGCTGGCGATATCGCCCACGGCCGAGCCGCCGGCGTCCAGGATGGTCGCGGACATTTCGGCCACGTCGTCGACCAGAAAGGCGATATGGACAAAGCCCGGGGTGTTGGGGGCCATGCCGGGGCGGCCCGTCATGGCGTCGTAGGAAAAGACCTCCAGGGTCGGGCCGGTGTCGCCGTGGCCGGGCAGGCGCAGGTGGATGCCGGTGATGTGGGAATCCTCGATGCCGGTGCCGGCGTCGAGCCAGGCGCCGGACAGGTCCCGTTCGGGCGGCACGGGTTTGAGGCCGAAGACCCGGATGTAAAAAGAGGACAAGGCCCGCCAGTCCCGGGCGATCAGGTTGGTGTGGACGTATCGGATGGCCATGCGGAAGCTCCTTGGGGCGAATCGACCAGTGTGATGCGCGGCGTCAGTTCCAGGGGCAGCGGCGTGCCGGGCGCGGCGGCCGTAAGCCAGTCCAGGGCGGCCCTGGCCTGGTCCAGGAGGCCGGCCACGTCAATGCCCTGGCAGCGGGGCGCAAACCGTCCGGCGTAGACGATACCCCGGTCCAGGAGCTTGAGGCAACCCCGGGTATTGCCGTTGCCCCAATGGTAGAGGCCGCCGGCGATCTGGATGATGCCCTTGTAGAGGTCGCGCACGGCCCCGGGTTCCTCAAGCCAGAATGCTTCCAGGGTGTCGTGGCACTCGAAGTACTCGCCGGCATTGAACTGGGAGACGGCCTTGCGCACGGCGTCCGGGATGGCGGTGGAACAGGCCGGGCCGGGATCGCCCGGGGTGAGGGCAAAGGATTTCATGGCTGGCCTCCGGAGGGGGGAAAGGATTTTGGCCAGTATAGCAGGGATGGGGCGCGAGGCAAGGCGAGAGGGCTCGTTCTCCCGCAGCCGCCTCCATTGACGCCCCTTGTCCTGGGGGCGCATGATCGGCCGGCCGTTTTCAGGAGGCCTGCCCATGAAATCCCTGTTCGTCACCCTGGCCCATTACAACCGCTGGGCCAACGAGCGCTTGTACGCGGAAATGGCCAAACTCCATCCCGAGGCCCTGGCCGCGCCCACGGCCGCCAATTTCGGCTCCATCATCGCCATTGCCAACCATCTGGTCCTGGCCGACCGGCTGTGGCTCTACCGCTTCACCGGCCAGGGCGAGCCCGTGCCTTCGGCGGATGCCGTGCCTCATGCCTCGCTGGCCGACCTGACCGCCGCCCGGATCAAAGAGGAAGACCGGGCCATTGCCTGCGTCCAAAACCTCGATCCGGACAGCCTAAGCGACATCCTCCACTACACCACCACCGAGGGCACACCCAGGGCCGAGCCCTTGGCCATCTGCCTGTCCCACTTCTTCAACCACCAGACGCTTCACCGGGGCCAGATCCACGGCCTGCTCGGCAACCACGGCATCAAGGCGGCCGACATCGACCTCATCGCCTACCAGGTCCAGACCAAATCCTACACCGGCTAGTTCCCGGCTTACTTGGGCGCGGCCATTGCGCCGCGCCCGGAAACCCGGTACCTGTGCGACATGCCGACCTACTTCCTTCAAGGCCTGGCCATCGGGGCCGTCATTGCCATGCCCTTTGGGGCCGTGGGCATGCTGTGCCTGCAACGGGCCATTGCCATGGGGCTTCGGGTAGGACTCTTAAGCGGCATGGGCGCGGCCGCGGCCGACGCCTTCTATGGGGCCGTGGCCGCCTACGGCCTGACCTTCATCTCCGATTTCCTGGCCGAGCACGCGGCCATCCTGCAGATCGTCGGCGGCGTGTTCCTGCTGGCCATGGGCCTGCGCCTGGCCCTGGCCAAGACCCAGCCCAAGCCCCTGGAAATCCCCCAGCGCCGCTACGCCGGGGCCTTTCTCTCCATCTTCCTGCTCACCCTGACCAACCCCATGACCATGGTGGGATTTCTGGCCATCTTCGCCGGCTTCGGCCTGGGCCAGGCCGAAGCCCGGTTCGCCGAGGCCACGGCCACGGTGGCCGGCGTATTTTGCGGCTCCATGGTCTGGTGGGCGGCCATTGCCTTTGGCGGCAAGCTCCTACGCCTGCGGCTTCTCAGCCACATGCGCCTGATCAAGCGCGTCTCCGGCGTCCTGATCGCGGCCTTCGGCCTGTGGGCCATCGTGGCCAAGCTCTAAGAGCATTCCAGGCCAAAAATAAAAAGCCCGGCGGCGAACCACCGGGCTTGGCTTGAATCGAAAGGACCGGACGCGGCTACAGGTTGGGCCGGGCCATGACGGTGCGCACGGCCTCACGCAACATGAGCCGGATCATCTCATCGGTCACCGGCTCCTCGATGACCAGGGTCACGGCCTGGACGTACCGGGCCGGCAGCATGTTGAGCGTCAGGGCGAAGATATCCTCGATGTCCGTGCGCGAGGGGCGAAAGTTCGGAAACTCGGCCAGCACTTCCGGCATGCGGTCAATGACCCGTCCCTCGTTCTTGTTGCGAATGGCCTGAAAATCCACGCCAAGGGCAATGAAATCCACCATGCCGCCTCCAGGCGTTTACAGCTTCCCGCCTGGGATCATGAACCGGAATTGCGCAGAATGCAACGCGTTTTCCCGGGCTGATGGTCCGAATGCCAGCGCCAGGCCGTCTCCACGATGGCATTGATATCCCTGTAGCGGGGCTTCCAGCCCAGCTCCCGCATGATGGCCCCGGAATCGGCGTACAGGCCCGGCGAATCGCCGGCGCGGCGGGGACCTTCCTTGACGGGCACAGGCTTGCCCGACACCTTTTCCACGGCCCGGATCACCTCGCGCACGGAATTGCCCGTGCCCGTGCCCAGGTTGTAGACCGCGCTGGCCCCGCCATCCAGGAGCTTTTGCACGGCCAGGATATGGGCGTCGGCCAGATCCGCGACGTGGATGTAGTCGCGAACCGCCGTGCCGTCGGCCGTGGGATAATCCGTGCCGAAAATTTCCACCTGGGGGATGTGGCCCAGTCCGGCCGCCACCACCAGGGGAATGAGGTGGGTTTCCGGGCTGTGGTCCTCGCCGATCTCGCCGTCCGGGTCCGCGCCGGCGGCATTGAAATAGCGCAGGGCCACGGACTTGATGCCATAGGCCACGTCGAAATCGCGCAGCATCTGCTCGATCATGAGCTTGGTCGTGCCGTAGGGACTCAAGGGCCGGGTGGGATGGTCCTCGGTCAGGGGCACCCGCTCGGGTACACCGTAGGTGGCGCAGGTACTGGAAAAAACGATGCGCGAACATTTGTGGCGGCGCATGGCCGAAAGCAGGGACAGGGAACCGGCCACGTTGTTTTTGTAGTATTTCTCCGGATCGGACACGGATTCGCCCACATAGGCAAAGGCCGCGAAGTGCAGCACGGCCTCGGGCCTAAACTCCTCGAAGGCCTCGTCCAGATCGCCCCGGTTCAGGATGTCGCCCCGGATAAACGGCCCCCATTTGACCGCCCAGTCGTGACCGTAGACCATGTTGTCCAGGGTAATGGGCGTATAGCCCGCCGCCTTGAGCGCCTTGCAGGTGTGGGAGCCGATGTAGCCCGCCCCGCCGGTCACCAGAATGTTCGTGGCCATGGTTGTTGCTTCCTTTGTTACTTGTCCGAGAGAACCGCCGCCTGGGGCAGGAAACGCTCCCGATCCCGGGCCCAAAAGCCCTTGGGCGCGGCCCCCAGGGTCATGGTCATCTCCCGGTAAAACGTGGTCACCCAGATACGAAATGTAAGCGGCGTCCCGGCCGCCAATTGGGCCAGGCCGAGCTTTTGGGCCGGCACAAACAGCTCCACCGCAATGTGCGGCAAGGGCTTGTCCAGGGCCTGGAGCAGGCCCTTTTCCGCCATCCGGGTCAGGCTTCCGTCGGGCGCGGCCTCATAGAGCCGGGGTTCGAGCTCGAAGCGGCCCGGGTACCTGGCATGGGGCCGCGGCACCAGACACGCCACGAAATGGCGCAGGCCGGCCCCGGCATCCACCTCCAGATGGATCTGGTAGGTTTCGGATACCGGAAATTCCCCGTCATGGGCCAGTAAAAAAAGGTCCACGTAATTCTGGGCCAGGTTGAAAAGGGTCAGCCCCTCGGGCCGCCAGGCCAGGTGCACGTCGCCAAAGGGAACGTGCGGGGCGGGCACGCGAAACCAGGGCAGCCGGGTGCCGGCCTTGTCCGGCCAGTCCAGGAGCGAATCGTCGGTGACCGAGACCGGATTTGGCGCGGGATGGATGGCCAGCACCTCGGGCTGGGGCAATGCCGGCCTGGCCGAAGCGGCGTGGATGGCCGGCACCGCGGCGTTGGCCCGGGTCAGGGCCTCGGTCAGGGCTTCATAGGGCTGGTTGTGGATATCCACCAGGCCCATGTTGAAGTTCTCGCCGTCCGAGCGCCCGGTCGAGGGCTCGTCATAGTACTGGAACCAGTGGATGCCGGCCACGTTGGGGAAGGCGGCGAAGTTTTTCACCGCCGCCTCGGCTCCCCGGGCGCGCTCGGCCTGGGTGGCCACGTGCATGAGGTGGCCGTTGTTGATGTTGCCGGAGCGGTTCTCGTCGGCGGCAAAGAAGAATTCGGAAATGAGCACCGGCGCGTCGGTAAGCTTGGCCAGGCCCTCGAAATAATATGGGGCCACCCAGCCGTCCGGGGTGTCCACATTGTAGTTGGTGGAAAGAACGTCAAGCAGGCCCCGGGAAGCCAGGACCGCGTCCTGGTTGTAATACAGCGGCAGCCGGTCGCCCATGACCAGGGCCTTGGGGGCCACGGCCCGAAGGGCCGCGTGGACCAGCTCGTAATAGCGCTTGGCGCAGGCGGCGGTGAAGCGCTGGATAACGTGGATGCCCTGCCCGCCCGGACGCAGCTTCAGTTCCGCCCCGCCGCGTTTGAGGTCCTCGAAGGAGGCCAGGTTCGGTCCAGGCACGAAATCGGCCGTGAGCCGGTCCCATTTGCCCTGGTAGTGGTCATAGAGCATGCGCCACAAGAAGCGCTTGGCATAGATGGCCCATTCATTGGACAGGTACCAGCGGAAAAGGGGCGCGTTCCACCAGCCCACCTCGTTGTCCGTGAAATAGCCCATGACCGAGGGGTTGCCCTGGTAGGACGCGGTCAGTTCCCTGGCCTTGGCCATGGTCACGGCCAGGGCGTCCGGGGCAAAGGGGTCGAACCAGTGCAGCCGCGCGTTGCGGCCCAGATCGATCTCCGGCACCAGGGGCAAAGTCATGTCCGTAGTGGGGTCGGACCAGCCGCCCCGGGTATTGAACCCCCAAGAGCGCAGACGCTTTTCCGTATCCTTGGCCCAGGCCCGGCGATCGGCGTAGCAGGCCTCGTAGGAATACGCGCCGCTGACCACAGGCGTGGCCCCGCAATTGACCGTATCCGCGCCAATGGAGAAAAAGCGCGGCCCGCCGGGCAAGGTCAGCCATTTGACCCCGGCCACGTCGGCTACGCCGAACCCCGAGGCCAAGGCCGGGGCCGCCAGGCACAGGGCCAGCCAGAACGACAGCAAGCGAACAAATAAAATCATGAGGGAAAGGGGGTTAACGGTAGGCTTCGCGACGGTTGGCCACTCGTATCACCACTACCAGCAGGCGGTCATCCTCGACCTTGTACACGATCCGATACTCTCCAACGCGCAAGCGGTAATACCCGTGCATCCCGGACATGGCCAGCGTTCCTCTGGGCCGGGGCTGGTCGGCCAGGGCGTCGATACGCGGCCCAAGACGCCGCCGGGCGGCCTCGGGCAGCCACTTGAAATCCCGGGCGGCGGCCGGGGTCAGTTCAATGCGGTAGGCCACGGCGCGGCCCTACAATCCGCAGTCCTTCTTGACCGCCTCCCAGGAAACGGTCCCCAGGCGGGCCACCTCGGCCTCGGCTTCGCCGATCGCCTCCCGGTCGGCGCGCTCCTCCAGGGCTTCCAGCAACAGCAGGTCGTCCAGGGGCACCACCGCAGCCACGGCCTTGCCCCGCCGGGAAAGCACGATGCGCTCCTTGCCGTAGGCGGCCCGGTTGACCACTTCGGCGAAATGTTCCCGGGCGGTGGCCGCGCTCATTTCCTTGTCCGACGATTCCCGTGTGCTCATACGCTCTCCTTGTGCATTTTGAATGAACATCTTGTACGAAGAAGTCAATTTGTACAAGATGGACAAGAAGAACATTCTAGGCCAGGGCTTCGTCCAGCAGTCGCGTGAGCACAGCTCCGGCATCGAAGTAGCGAGCCGCGAACTCCCGGGCCGCCTTGGCGTGGCGGGTCCAGTCGGCGCGCACGGCGTCAAGGCCGGCCAGGGCCCCGGCCTCGTCGGCAAAGGCCAACACGCCCTCACCTACGTCCATGAACCGGGAAAAGCCCGTGTCCTGGACCACGGCCGGCCGGCCCGAGGCCAGGTAGCAGGCCGTGCGGCAGGAGAACCAGCCGCTTTTGGTGGCCACATAGGCATTCTTGGCCGTGGAGAACTCGGCCAGGCTGTCCCAGATGTAGTCCCGATATTTCCAGGGCGTCTGGGACATGGAAAAGCCGTCCACCAGCTTCCAGCCCTTCTCGATCAAGGTTTCCCGGGGAGGACGGCCGCCGCCCAGGGCCAGCTCCAGGGTGGCCGAGGTCTTCTGGGGCAAGTCCAGAAGCTTTTCAAACTCCATGTTCTTGCCGCCGTACTGCACCCCGCCGACGAGCGGCCCCTTTTCCTTGGGCTGCCAGGACAGCACCGTGGTGAAGACGTCCCGCGACGGTTTAGCCGGGGCATCGGCCCAGCAGTCAAGCACTATGGGCTGGCGCGTGGGCTTCCAATCGAAAATGCCCTTGGGCACGGCGCAGAAATCTTCCCGCACGTTTTCGCCGAAGGAGAAAAACACGTCGTGGCGGCGCATGTTGTCGATGTTGGCCATCACCTCGGGCGCGGCCGTGCCGGCCAGGTAATCGGGAATGCCGGACTGGGTGTAGAGCGGGTCGGAGTCGATGAGCACCTTGACCGGGATTTTGGCATAGGCCTCGCGGAGCTGGCAGGTGGTGGAGACATTGATGAACACCTCGGCCCGCTTGACCACATCGGCCAATGCCTCGGCGCTCATGCCCCAGTGCCGGTCGTCCGGACCGACGACGCAAAAGCGCTTTTCCAGCCCGGGCTCCAGCTTTTTGAGGAAATCGCCCAGATAGGCGGTGTGGTAGGTCAGGTCGTCCACAAAGGTGACATTGAAGGGGTCGTAGGCCCAGCCGCCGGTGTCCTCAAGGTAATAGACGTCATGGCCCAGACGATAAAAGCCGTGCAGATACTGGATATAATCCCAGGCCACGCCACCCAGGGGATAGGTGGCGGCCAGACCGGAAACAATGATGGTGCGTTTTGGCATGGGCAAAGGGCCTCCCGAAGACCCTGGGATTTACGACTTGGGCGCGCCCGGATGGGGCAGGTTCCCAGGCGTTTCCCGGCCCTTACCCGAGAAGCGGCCAAACCGGAAGGGCCGGGAAAACGCTTGGCTGGACTTAGGCCACCAGTTCGGCGGCAGGACGCAGGGCCTTGACCTTGCCCATCTGGATGGCGTGGAGCCGGGCGAATTCGCCGCCTGCGGCCATGAGCTCGTCAAAGGTGCCCATTTCGTGGATGCGCTGGTTTTTCACCACCAGGATCATGTCGGCCCGGCGCATCATGGACAGGCGGTGGGCGATGACAAAGGTGGTGCGGTTTTGCATGAGCCGTTCCAGGCCCTCCATGATCAGGGCCTCGGTCTCGGCGTCCAGGGCCGAGGTGGGCTCGTCGAGGATGAGCAGGGGCGCGTCTTTCAGCAGAGCCCGGGCAATGGCCAGGCGCTGGCGCTGGCCGCCCGAGAGGTTGGCCCCCTTCTCGTCCAGGATGGTGTCATAGCCCTGGGGCAGGGTGACGATGAAGTCGTGGGCATTGGCCAATTTCGCCGCGGCCGTGACTTCCTCGCGGGTGGCCTGCTTTTTGCCGTAGGCGATGTTGTCATGCACGCTCATGGGGAAAAGCTGGGTCTCCTGGAGCACGATGGCGATGTGCTTGCGCAGGCTTTCAAGCGTCACGTCCCGCAAATCCTGGCCGTCCACGAGGATGCGGCCCTTTTGGGGATCGTAAAAGCGCAACAGCAGGCTGACCAGGGAAGTCTTGCCGGCCCCGGTCTGGCCCACGATGGCCACGGTGGAGCCGCCCGGGCAGGTGAAGGTCATGTCATTGAGGACCATCTTTTCGGGCGAATAGCCGAAGGAAACGTCCTCGAAACGCACTTCGCCCTTGGCAATAGCCAGGTCCTTGGCGTCAGGCTTTTCCGGCACGGCCTCGTTGACGGCCAGCACGTCCATGACCCGGCGGGCCCGGGCCAAGGAAGCCCGGATGCCGGCCACGGTGTCGCTTAGGCTATTGAGCGGCGTATAGAGCGAGGCCAGGTAGGCGATGAAAACCAGCAGTTCACCCGTGGTCAGCTGGCCGTCCAGCACGTGGCGCACGCCGATGTAGAGCACCAAGGCCGTGCCCGAGGCGGTGATGCCCGAGACGAGCCAGCCATAGACGGTCTGCAGGGCGTACAGCGACAGCTTGCGGTCAAAGGAGTGCTGGGACTCGGCCACGAACTTGCGGCGTTCCTCCTCCTCGCGGCCAAAGGCCTGGACCAGGGTGATGGAGGAAAAGATGCGCTCCACCGTGGTGTAGACCTGGGACTCCTTCATGTGGGTTTCGGTGGTCAGGTCGCCGATCTTGCGGGACACCCGGGAGATGGCCAAAAACAGGAACGGAATGACGGCCAGGGCGTAAAGCGTCAGTTCCATGTCCATGCGCAGACACACCACCAGCATGCCGAACAAAAGCGCCGTGCTGGTCAGCGTGGTGAACACGCCGTTCATGAGCAGGGTCTGCACGGCATAGGTATCGCCCATGATGCGGTAAATCAGGTCGCCGGTGGGCCACTTGTGGTGGAAGAGCAAGGACTGGCGCTGCAAATGGTCGAACAGGTCGCAGCGCAGGTCCTGGACCATGTCCTGGCCCATGCGGATGGTCAGGTAGTTGTTGCACAGCTGGACAAAGCCGACCAGGAAATGGACGCCCACCAGCATGCCGACCACGGCGGCCAGCTTGACGCCCATGGCCATGGTGGCCACATCCGGCGTCCAGCCGAAGATGGTGATGGCGTTGCCGCCGATGATCTGGTCCACGGCGAGCTTGAGGGGCCAGGGCTTGAGGAGCTCCATGGCGCTGGCCAGGCCGACCAGGCCGAGCCCCAGGATAAAGAGACACTTATACGGCTTGAGATACCCCAGCAGGGTCCGGAACATGCTCATGGCGTCGGGCCTCACGCTGCCCGCAGGGTCAAAGACGGGTGGAAACCGCCGCTCCCGGCCGCGATGGATCGCGGCTGGGAGCGGCATTTGAAACAGGGACGTTACGCGGCCAGGACATCTTCCTTTTGCGTCACCAGGTCGACCGGGGCCGGCGCTTCCTCGATCACGGCCTCGGCAGCCTCGGCCGGCGTCGCCGCGGCCTTGGCCGCGGCCCGGGCCACGCGCGCTTCCTTGGGCTCGGTCATGGAGCAGCCCGGACGGGTGACCATCACGTACTGGGTGAGCATGGCCACCAGGGAAGCGGCCCGGTACAGCCCGGCCACCATGCAAAGAGCCACCAGGCCGGCCGCGCCGGCCGTGACCATGGCCGCCAGGGGTTGGACCATGGCCAGGCCGGCGGCAGCGGCGGCCAGGGCCGTGAACCCGGCCACGGACAGGACCGAGGGCAGCACCGAGCCGGCGATGCGCACAAAGCGCTTCTCACCGCCGTGGTTCTCCACGGTCACGCGCAACCGGGCCGTGGTCAGCCTGCCGGCCTTGGCGGACAGGTCCCAGGGCGGGGTCGAGGACGAGGCGGCAAAACCGGTGTCCAGGGTATAGGACACGCCCAGGGTGCGCATCATGCCGATGATGGACGCCAGAAGCTCGTCGCGCTCCAGGCCCTTGCTGTTCCAGAAAAAGCGGTGGAAGGCCAGGCGGTGGGCCAGGATGCCGGTGGTGGCGGCCAGGCGCTTGAAAAAGCCGACCTTGGGCAGGCTGGCCTCGTCGCAGGCAGCGGCCTCGGCCAGGGGCAGCGGACAGGCGTTGACGCCGGAAGCGCGCTTGAGGCTCCACACGGTCTTGTAGCGGGTCCAGCCGCGCAGCACGGGCTGGGCCACGGTGAGCCCGGCAATGATCAGGCGCGAAGCAAACGTGTCGTGGCACTCGGGCAGCCGGGCCTTGCTCACCCGGTAGGCCACGAAGGCCAGGGTGGCCCCGGCCATGACCGCGCCCACGGCCCCGGCAATCAGGCTAAACGGCGTGGCCAGCAGGCAGGCCAGGGCAACGACCATCCACTCCATGGACAGGGGCAGGTAGGCGGCCAGGCTGCCCTTGGGCTCGTACAGGGTCTGGAACAGGCCCATGCCGAAGGCCCCGTGGTAGACGATGGGCCGGGCGGCCAGCAGCGCGCCGGAAATATCGCCGTAGATGCGGCCGGCCCAGCGGGAATTGCCGAGCATGTTGAAGCGGTCCTTGTGCTTGGGCAAAAGCAGCGCCTCGGCCCGGCCATAGCCCTTCTGCTGCTTGAGGTAAGCCGAGACCGTGTTGCGGCGGTGGTGCCACACGGTCATGGCCGCGGAAAAGCCGATCAGATGGCCCTCGTTCTGGAGCCGCCAGCACACGTCCACGTCGTCGCCGGCCGCCCGGTAGGTGGCGTCGAAGCCGCCGATGCCGGCCAGGTGCTGCTTGCGGTAGGCCATGTTGCAGCCCGGGATGTGCTCGGCGATCTCGTCGGTCAAAAGCACATGGGTGGGCGCGCCCGGGGAAACGGCCACGCAGGCGGCCGTGCGGTTGTCCTCGGACGGGGCCAGGTTCGGGCCGCCCACGGCCACGAAGCGCTCGTCGGTAAAGGCCCAGGCCATGTAGTGCAGCCAGTGCGGGTCCACGTAGCAGTCCGAATCGGTGTAGGCCACGACCTCGCCCTGAGCGGCGTTCATGCCCACGTTGCGGGCGGCGGACAGACCCAGGTTGGGCTGGTGGATGACGTGGATGTAGGGGGCCAGGGCGGCGTGGCGGTCGGCAATGGCGCCGGTGGCGTCGGTGGAGCCGTCGTCCACCACGATGACCTCGAATTTGGGGTACTTGACCTTGGCAAAGGAAGCCAGGCAGCCGTCCATGGTGGAATCGGCGTTATAGGCGCACACCACCACGGAGATAAAGGGCGCGTTTTCCGGCAGCATGGGCAGGGGCTGGCGGTAGACCTCGGCCACGGCCCGGTAGGCGGGCTTGGGTTTGCGCACGTCGGTCACCACGCCGAATTTCCAGTCTTCGATGAGATGGCCGCCGGTGTACCACTCGTCGGTCCAGGCAAAGACCATGGTGCCGGAAACGCCGAGTTCAAAGGCGGCCTGAAGCTGCCAGGACAAGGTCTCGGCCACGTGCTCCTCGCTGTTGCGGATGGAGTCCATGCCGAATTCGGACAAGACCAGAGGCAGCTCGCCGGCCACGTTCTGGAGCCGCTTGACGTAGGACCGGAAGGCCTTTGGGTCGTGCAGGTAGACGTTGACCGACAGGAAATCCAGAAACGGCAGGCGCAGGTATTCGGTGGAGGGGTAATTGGCGTAGGTGACCATGCCCTCGGGGTCTTCCTCGCGCACAATGGCGGCGAGGGCGGCCAGGAACTTCTCCACCTTGCCCGCGCCGTGCCAGCGCACGATGTGGCTGGGGATCTCGTTGCCGATCAGCCAGGCCAGAATGGCCGGATGGCCGGCCAGGGAGGAGACAGCCTCGCGCACGGTCTTTTTGATGTCTTCCTTGACTTCCCACTGGTCCAGGAAGCACAGATGCTGGGGCCAGGGAATGCCGACCATGACCCGGATGCCGTGGCGGGCGGCCAGGTCCAGGAAGGAGCGCGGGGGCACGTAGTACACGCGGATGGCGTTGACGCCGGCCCGGCGCATGAGTTCGAAGTCACGGGCGACCATGTCGTCCTCGGGCAGGGGCTCGCCCCGGGAGTTTTCCGGAAACGGTCCGTAGGTGACGCCCTTGATGAAGAACTTTTCATCGCCGGCGAAAAGATAGCGGCCCTTGGCGCGCACGCGCGTCAGGGTGGACATGCCGGCAAGCCCTTCTTCGATCTGGAACATGGATTCCCTTCTCCTTCGTCTGGGCGGCGCATGCCGCCTTTTCCGGATTCGCCGGGCCGTCTGGCGGCCCTGGCGTCGTACACTGCTTTTTCGCACACCGGATCGTTAATTAACTGGCATACTTGACGATTTCACAATCGACCAGCCAGGGTCCGGCGCACTCGCCTGGGCCTTTTAGCAAGGTACGTGCCAGAATCAAGAAGGCAGGAGAAACAGGGGGTTCCGGCGCCAGGGCGCGCCGTCGGAAGGAAATGGTTACGAAAATTTCTCTTTTGATTACGGAATCGTAATCGACGAGGCGGCGCTGCCGGAAATCAATCCCTGACCACGGGCAGGCTGATATGGAACGTGGCCCCGCCGTCGGCGTTGCGGCTGACAAAGATGTCGCCGCCGGCCTCCTTGATGATGCCGTAGCTGATGGACAGCCCCAGGCCCGTGCCCTGGCCGATGTCCTTGGTGGTGAAAAACGGCTCGAAAATCTTTTCCGCCAGTTCCGGGGGCACGCCCGTGCCGGTGTCGGCCAGGCGCAGCTTGACGGCGTCGCGCTTGGCCGTGACCCGGATGGTGATGCGGCGCGGCGCGTCCGGCTCGCGGCGGCAGCGCTGCTCGATGGCGTCCCGGGCATTGACCAGCAGGTTGATCATGACCTGCTCCAGGCGGTTGGGATCGATGCGCACCTTGGGCAGGGTTTCGGGAAGCTGGAAAACGGTCTCAATGCCGCGCAGGGTCAACTGCTGGCTGAAAAATTCCACGGACCGCGTGGCCACCAGGCCCACGTCCACCAGTTCGCCGGCCCGGTCGGACATGCGCCCGAACTCCCGCATGTGGCCGATGATCCGGGTCGCCCGGTCCACCTGGGCGGCAATGAGGTCGGTTAGGCGCGTCAGCATGGATGCGGGCGGAGCCTCGCCCCGGCCCAGATGCCGGCGCACCAGGTCCACGCTGGTCTGGATGACGCAAAGCGGCTGGTTGATCTCATGGGCCACGCCCGTGGCCATCTCGCCCAGGGTGGCCATCTTGCCGGCCTGGATGAGCTGCTGCTCGGCCTCCAGGCGCTTGGTGATGTCCGTGACCGTAACCAGGAACACCTCGCGGCCGGCGTACTCCGAAACCGAGGAATGGATGCTCACGAAAAAGGGCTTGCCGTCGCCGGTCACGTGGCGGGCCTGCTCCACGCCCTCCCCGGCCTTGATGGCGGCAATGGCGCTGTCGCGGCGATCGTCGAAAAACAGGTCATGGAGCGATCGGCTGGTCAGCTCGCCTCGCGTCAGGCCATAGATGGCCACCGCGCCCCGGTTGCAGTCCAGAATCGACAGGTCGTCGCGGTCAAGCACGAACACCGCGCCGGGCACGTTGTTGAAGACGTCGAAATACTTCTTTTCGGAGCGGCGCAAGGCCAGTTCCAGTTCCTTGCGCGAGGTGATGTCCAGGCACATCTCCATGGCCGCCACCAGATTGCCCTCGGAGTCGTGCACAGGCGACGTGGTGACGATCCACTCGGCCCGGGTGCCGTCCTTGTAAAAGCCCCGCTCTTCCGTGGTATGGGACAGCCCGGTCTCAAAGGTCTTCTTGACCGGGCAGGACGGGCACGGCGTGTCGCGGTTCTTGTAGGCCTTGTAGCAGTATTCCCCGATCCTGGCGTTGAACTTCTCGCCAAAGGAGCGGTTGAACCGCAGCAGCCGCAGGTTTCGGTCCTGCACGGTCACCAGGCAGGGCACGCCCTCGAACAGGTCCTGGTACATGTCCTTTTGCAGGATGAGCTGGGAATTCTTGTCGATGAGGTCGCTGCCCATGCGGTGGATGGCCCGGGAAAGCTGTCCGATCTCGTCCAGGCGGGTGTCGCCCAGGCTGCGGGGCCTGTCGCCCTTGGCCCAGGACCGGGCCTCGGCCTTGATGCGGGCCAGGGGCCGCGTGACCAGCAGGAAAATGAGCAGAAAAAGGGTCAGGAAGGTGCCGCCGAACAGCATGGCCGCCAGATAGGCCGTGTTTTCCTTGAACTGGTCAATGAGCGACTGGCTCTCGCGCAGGGAAAAGGCGATGTCGAGCACGCCCAGGATGGTTTCGCCCGGGTTGTGGAAATGGCAGCCCGAGACATCGGCGCAGCCCGGCTCATTGGCGATGGGGCCGACGATGCGCAGCACCTGCTCGCCGTCGGCCACTTCCTGGGCATAGAGGCGCTGGCCGATGCCCGGGGACGTCAGGGGCGGTGTGCGTTGGTGGCACACCTGGCACAGGGCCGAGGACGTGTCGAGCCGTCCGGACAGGCCGCCCGGCTCGCTCGAAAACATCACCTGGCCGTTTTTATTGATGATGCGGATTTCCCGAATCTCGGGCAGCCGGCCCAGGTTGGCCACAATGGCCTTGATGTCCTCCCGGGAGTTGAGCAGCATGGCGTAATCCAGGCCCAGCCGGGCCGTGGCCAGCACCCGGTCGGCCTCCTTGATGCCGGCGTTCTGGGCGAACCGCTCCTCCCGGGCGACCTGAAAATTGGCCCAGATGAAAATGCAGCCGAAAAGCACCACGGCCAGGGGCATGCCGATCTTGATGCTCAAGTGGCTGCGAATGAAATTCAGGACGTGCTGCATTGCGGTGTCGTTTCCAACAGGCGCAGGACCATGCCTGCGCCGCCAAGGAAATAATCCTCCAACCGCCAAAGTCCAGAAAAGACCGCCTCTCCCGACTTCTTACGCCATTTCCAATGCATCGATGAACAACAGTCTCAATCCATTACGGGTTTCCAAAGGGCAAAGCCCTTTGGTCGCCGAAGGCTTCAAAAACGACGCTCTTAGCCATCGCTGCAAACGTTTTCCAGTTCGTGCCGCCGCCGGGGGCCCTGGCGCGGCAGGCGCACGGCAATAGCCGTGCCCTGGCCTGGGGTCGAATCCACGTCAATGCGCCCGCCATGCTCGGTCACGATCTGGTTGGCGATAAAAAGCCCAAGCCCGGTGCCGCGCGAGCCCTTGGAGGAGAAAAACAGCGTAAACATCCGTTCCCGGGTGGACTGGTCCATGCCCATGCCATTGTCGGCCACGGTCAAAACCACGTCGTCGCCCGAGGCGGACACGGAAAACACCACCTCATGGCTGTCCTTGGCCCTATCTTCGGCGCAAGCGTCCACGGCGTTTTCCAGCAGATTGACCAGGGCCGAGGTCAGGGCGGTCTCGTCCATGGGCAGGGTTTCCAGATGCTCGCCGAGCCTGAGGGCAAAGCCCACGCCCCGGGCCGCGGCCTTGGGCTCGACAATGGCGGCCAGATCCCGGGCAAAGACCTCCACGGACACGGGCCTTGTTTCCAGTTCGCGGGACTTGGCGTAATAGAGGATGTCCAGAACCATCTTGCGGATGCGGCCGATCTTGTCCGAAACCACGGCCCAGCCGTCCCGAACCCGGGTCTGGTCGTCGCGGGCCAGGCCGGTTTCCACCTTGAACATGCCGCCGTCCAGGGACGTGAGCAGCCCCTTGACGCCATGGGACATGGACCCGAGCATAAGGCCCAGAGAGGACAGGTGGTCCTGGAGGGCCCGGATGGGGGTGATGTCGGCCGCGATCTCGATGACCTGCTGGGTGGCGCCCGAGGCGTCGCGAATGGGGGCGGTGCGCAACAGGATGTTTTTTTGCACCCCGCACCGGGTGGTGACCACGGTTTCGGCCTCGTGGGGCTCGCCGTCCAGAAAGGTGTCGAAAACCGGGCACGGGTCGCAGGGTTCGTCGCGATGGGCAAACAGGGTATGGCAGGGTGTCCGGCCGGCCGCCTCGCCGAAATCGGCCCGCCACAGCCGGTTGGCCTCGGCCACGCCATGCTCCGGGTCCATGACGGCAATGGCGCAGGGAACCGCGTCGAAAAGCCGCTGGTACCGTTCCCGGGCGGCCCGCAACTCCTCCTGGAGCCGGCCGACCTCGGTCACATCCACGGCGATCTCGATGACCAACTCCACCGTGCCCTCGGCATTGACCACCGGGGCGGTGTGGACAATGACCGGAATCTCGCGGCCGTCCTTGTCCACAAAGGTTTCCCGGCCGCTTTGGCCCTTGCCCTGCTCCACGGTCATCCACACCGGACAGGCGTTGCCGCTGCCCTGGCGGTCGGCATAGAGCTCCCAGCTCATCTTGCCCACCACCTCGCCCAGGCGCTCCCGGGCCAGTTCGTTGGCGGCCACGATCTCCAGGTACCGGCTGTGGATGACGATAAAACACGGCATCTGGTTGAAATAGCTCGGTCCCTCGGCCAGGGAAGCCACCAGCCCCTGCATGGCGTCGGACAGGCCTTCCACGGTCTGGCCCACGGCCAGCCGGCGTTCCAGCTCCACCAGCCGGGCGGATTTTTCCCGGACGATGCGTTCCAGGTTCTGGGTGTGCTCCCGGATCTGGCGGCGCATGGCAATGCGCTCGGCCGCCCGGGACAAGGCGCTGATCAGGAGTTCGTCGCGGATGGGCTTGGTGATGAAATCCAGGGCGTCGAGTTTGAGGCTGGCAATGGCCAGTTCCATGTCGCCGTGCCCGGAGATCATGATGACCTCGATGTCGGGGTTGACGGCCTTGATGCGCGAAAGGAGCTCGATGCCGTCCATGCCCGGCATCTTGATGTCCGTGAGCACAATGGACGGTTCAAAGCTCGCGCACAGCTCCAGGGCCTCCCGGCCATCGGCGGCGGCGGCCACCTCGTAGCCCAGGTCGGCGATGGACAGGGTCAGAACTTCGCGGATGGCTGCGTCGTCGTCAACGAGCAAAACCTTTTCGTTCATGCGCCCTCCCGGGTGGATCGGCCCGTCCGCCCCGGCGCGCGAGGCCTGGGGCCGGGCGAAAATGGCTGCTGGCCGGGCTTCAAGGAGGCGTTGCGGCCGGGGGCTGCCGACCTGCGCAAGTTGCAACGACTCCTTAAGACCACGACCAGCAGCGTAAGGCGCCCTGACGGGATCAGGGGGGGGACGGACCCAGGGTCGTTCGGGTCCGCCCCAGAGGCCATAGAGCCTATTCTCCAAGCATCTCCTTGACCAAACGCAGGGTCTTGACCCGGTCCACGGGCTTGGTCAGCACGGGAACCTTGTGGGTGAGCGCCGGCGGACGAGGACCGACGCCGCTGATGACGATGACCGGGATCTCGGCCAGGGATGGTTCCTTGCGCAGCTTCACGTAAAACAGCGTGCCGCCGCGGGCGGGCATGTCCATGTCCAGGGTGATGAGATCGGGACTGTGCACCTGGGCCATCTCCAGTCCCTGCACGCCGTCCTTGGCCGTGAAGGTGGCGAACCCCTCGCCGTCGAAAAGGTCCTTCAGGTAGCTGACGACTTCGGGATCGTCGTCGATGATGAGTATCTTTTTAGCCATGGCTTCCTCGTTTCGTATGGCGTTAGCGTGGGGTCTCGTCGCTGAGCTTGCCCAGGGCCTTGGCCAGCTCCAGGGCCACTCCGACGCCGCGCTTGAGCTCGGGGTCGCCCAGGGCCGAAACCAGGCCAAAGGCGCCCACGGGCTTGGCTTTGGCCAGATCCAGCTCGGCCGGCACGTCTGTCAGCTTGTCCAGCAAGGCCAGCAGCTTGGGATCGGACATCTTCTTGAGCAAGCCGATCAAGGCCACAAAGCTGTCGCCCATGGCCTCGATGTCCTCTGGGCCGTAATTGGCGGCCACCTTGGCCCGGACATCCATCATGGCGGCGTAGGTGCGGAACACCCCGCGCTGCTCCAGCTCGCCGAGGTTGCGGATGCCGGTGTGGACCATGGACTTGAGCAGCGGTTCCATGGTGCGCCACAGGTCGATGCCGTTTTCCAGTTGTTCCAGGGCGAAGGCCAGGTTGTTGATGCTGCGCAAGAACCGTTTGAGCAGGACAAAGAGGTCCTCGAGCTGGAAGCCGGCTTCCACGGAACCCAGCTCCTGCAACATGATCTTGAATCCCGACTTGAGCAGGGGGTTCAAGTCATGGAGCATTTCCTGGCGTTCGAGGCGGGCGACCCGCGCCTCCTTGAGTTCAGCCTCGATAAAATCGAGGCGCTCCAATATGCGTTCCTCTGCTGTCATGGACGCTCCCCTCCTATAAGCTGCAAGCGCCCATGCGCTTTTTGCCAGCCATGAACATCTGAGGTTCGAGGGGCAGTTCCTTGCCCTTGAGCATGAGGTTGAAATAGACCCACTTGAACATCATCTTGCCCACGTAGTTGAAGAAGGATTCCTCAAGCAGGGACATGGGGCCAAGGCCCGGGAAGGGGAACTTGCCCGGCAGCGGCTCGATCTTGTAGTTGAAGTCGATGAGCACGGCCTTTTCGTAGCCCGACACGATAAAGCAGTTGGAATGGCCGTCGAAGTCCGGCAGGGGTTCCAGGCCCTCGATCTCGCGCAGGATGTTTTCCACCACGATCTCGGATTCGAAGTGGGCCACGGACCCGGCCTTGGAAGTGGGGACGTTGGTGGCGTCGCCGATGATGTACATGTTCTCGTACTTCTTCGACTTGAGCGTATAGTGGTCGGTGTCCATGTAGCCCATGGGATCGCCGATATCGCTGTCAATGATGACCTGGGAGCCGAAGTTGGGCGGAATGGACACGAGCAGGTCGTAGTCCAGCTCCTCGCCCTTGTGGGACTCGATGGTCTTCTTGTCGGCATTGACCTGGGCCAGCTCGAAGTTGGGCACGATCTTGATGTTTTTCTCTTCGCACATCTTGCCCAGGATCTCGGCGGCCACGGGCTTGGTGAAAGCGCCGGTCAGGGGCGTGACCAGCTCGATTTCGATGTTGCAGCGCGAATCCTGGGTCATGAAAAACCAGTCGGCCAGGAAAACGAACTCCAGGGGAGCCACCGGGCACTTGATGGGCATCTCGGCGATGTTGAGAATGAGCTTGCCCTTCTTGAAGTGCTTGAGCTTTTTGGCCAGCGCCACCGCGCCGTCCGGATTGTAGAAGGTGTGCACGTCCTGACCCCAGCCGTCCATCATGCCGTCGATCTCGTCCGGAACGATGCGGCATCCCGTGGCAATGACGATCCAGTCGTAGTCGTGGCTGCCGCCCTTGCAGGTGACGGTCTTTTTCACCGGATCGACGTTGGTGATCTCGTCCTGGACGAAATCCACGCCAGCCGGAATGAAGTCGGCCTGGGGCTTGATGCAGTCCTTGAGGTTGTAGATGCCAAACGGCACGAACAGCCAGCCCGGCTGGTAGTGATGCTGCCAGGTGCGGTCGATGATGGTGATCTTCCACTCCCGGGGATCGAGTTTCTTGCGGATCTGGGTGGCCACCATGACGCCACCGGCGCCTGAGCCAAGGATCAAGAGCTTTTTCATGCCTGCTCGCCTCGCTTGCAGTAGATTTTGGTTTGTCCAGGTCTTGCGGGCCGTCAGCGGCCAACCGCATTTCCTACTTTCCTAGTAAGCAAAGCCTGGGCCAATACCGGAACATTTTCATAACACATTGTTCTTAAAAGGTTTTCAAAAAAAGCGGTGGATCGCGATCGGCCGCGCCTGGAGCAACAAAACTTGTCGTCGGCTTCGAATTTTTATCTACTTGACTGGAATAGTGATGCTTTTTTCGAGAACTCAGGCGGCGTCAGCAAAGGTTGACGGACAATATTGGTTGTCGCGGCCGGGACGGCGGCTGGAGAGGGCGGGGCGTGTTTTTTCGAAGGAGTTGCAATCCCGCCAAAAGGCGGGCAGCCGGAATGCGTCCGGCAGGGATCAGGCGACGTTTTTATTGCTTTTGGCCTGAAAGAGCAGCCTCCTGTTGAGCGCCTGACGGGATATGCCCAGAAAGGCGGCGGCCTGGGCCTGGTTGCCGTCGGCCCGGCGCAGGGCCTCGGCAATGAGCAGATCCTCGGCCTCCTTGAGGGTGGGCATGGGGCTTTTGCCGGGATGCCGGGGCAGATGGACGACATCGGCGGCCAAGGCGACCGGGGCGGCCGGGGACGGGGATCGACGCCGCCCCATCCAGGCCTCGAAGGGGTCCAGGGAAAGCGGCCCGCCCTTGGCCCGGGCCATGGCGTCGTGAACCATGGCTTCCAGCTCCCGGAGGTTGCCGGGAAAGGAATAGCCGGCCAGTCGGTCGAGCAGCCCGGCCGGAGCGGCCGCGGCCGGCCGGCCCAGGCTTTGAGCGGCCCGGGCAATGAAGTGGTCCACCAGGTCCGCCAGGTCGTCCGGCCGGTCCCGCAGGGCAGGCAGATGGATGTGGTGGGTGCGCAGGCGGTAAAAGAGGTCCAGCCGGAAACGGGCCGGGTCCAGGAGGGCCTCGATGGTCAGGTTGGTGGCCACGATGATCCGGGCCTGGCAATGCTTCACTGCATCCGAGCCCAGGGGATAGTATTCCTTTTCCTGGAGCAGGCGCAGGAGCTTGACCTGGGACGCCTGGCCCAGGTCGCCGATCTCGTCCAGAAAGAGGCTGCCGCCCGCCGCCTTTTCCACCAGCCCCGGCCGGGCCGCGCCGGCTCCGGTGTAGGCGGCCTTGGCGTGGCCGAAAAGCGTGTCCGCGAAAAGCGCATCGTCCAGGCCGGCGGCATTGACGGCCACGAACGGCCCGGACAGGCCGCTGGCCTCGTGCACGGCCCGGGCGGCCAGCTCCTTGCCGACCCCGGTCTCGCCGGTGATGAGCACCGGCTCGCGCGACGGGGCCACGGCGGCAATGGCCGCCAAGACCTCGGCCATGGCGGCGGACCGGCCGACCATGCGCACGCCGCCACCCTCCCCCGGCCTGTCCGCGTCTTTCCGCCCGGCCTTTCCGGCAGCCGCGGGCAACCCGCCCGGCGCGGGCGCAGCTTCAGCCGGTTTTTCCACGGCCAGGGCCAGCCCCTGGGACACAGCGTCGAGCAGGCGCTTGCGGTCCACGGGCTTGACCAGATAGTCGCAGGCCCCCAGGCGCATGCAGCGCACGGCGGTCTCCACCGCGCCTTCGCCGGTGACCACAATGACCGGGGTGTCGGGGTGGCGCTGCCGGATGCCGCAGGGCGCCTTCTACGTGTTCCCGAACATCACT
>CAZBER010000018.1:24689-33577 GCA_964490985.1 uncultured Desulfovibrionaceae bacterium
CGCGTGACCGCCCGTGTACAAGGCCTTGCGAGCCTCGGCCAGCGCCTCATCCACGAATTCGGCCACATCCGGAATCTGCGGCCTGACCAGCTCCCATCGCTGCCGGATGCCGGCCAGCACCTCCTCGCCGCCCATACCCGGCATGCACAGGTCGAGCAGGACCAGATCCACGCGATGGCGATCCATGAGGCCGGCCACGTCAACCGGGTCGGGACAGGCAATGGTCCGGGGCATGCCGCCGTAGCGCAGGGTCTTTTCGTAGCTGGCCAGGATGTGCAGGTCGTCGTCCACCAGCAGGATGCCGCCCGGGGCGGCGGGAGTCATGGTCATGGTTCGGCCTCCCCGCCCTGCCCGGCCAGGGGCAGGATCACGGCGGCGGTCACCCCGCCTTCGGGGTTGGGGGACAGTTCCAGGCGTCCGCCGTGTTCGCGGACGATCTTGTGTGAAATGGAAAGCCCAAGGCCGGTGCCGCCCTGGCCGCGCCGGGTGGTGAAAAACGGTTCGGTCACCCGCTTGAGGTCGGCCGGGGCAATGCCCGTGCCCCTATCGCGCACCCGCACCGCCACGGCCCCGCCCGAGGGATCGCGGGCGGTTTCCACGACAATGGAGGCCTCGGGGCTGGCCAGGGCCTGGCAGGCGTTTTCCAGCAGATTGACCAGCACCTGCTCCAGACGCTGGCGGCGGCCGAACACCTGGAGCCCGTCCCGGCACAGGCGCAGGGAAAACCGGCGGGTGCTGGCCTTTATGGTCGAACGCATGAGCCGGGCGGCGCAGCGCACCACGTCGTTTATGGAGACCAGGGAAAAGCCGGACCCGTCGTCGTGTCGGCCGAATTCCTTGAGCTCGGAAACAATGTCCGCAATGCGGTCCGAGCAGTCGGCCATGTCGGCCAAAAGGCCGGGCATGTCGGCCAGGGCGTCGGCCAGGGTCGGCCGGGCGGCGTTTTGGGATGGGGGCGTATCCCCCGCCTCCGGAGACGCTGCGGCCAACCGGTGCACGGCCGGAGCCAGCGCCTGCCACAGGTCCTGGCACAGCCGGGCATTGAGGGCGATGGCCTGGTTGGGATTGCTGATCTCGTGGGCCACACCGGAGACCAGGGTCCCCAGGGACACGAGCCGACTGGCGTGAATGAAGCGGTCCTCGGCGATCTTTTGCTCGGAGATGTCCACGCCCACGGCCTGGCTGTCCTTGAGATGGCCGGTGCGGTAAAAAAAGCCCTGGATGGTCCAGCGCACGTAGCGCGGCTGGTCGGCCACATAGCCGAGCTGCTGCTCCAGTTCCACGGCCGGGTGCTCGGGCGTCAGGCTGGCCGCGGCATCGAAAACCGCCCGTCCGTTTTCCAGGGAAAAAAGCGCCAGCAGGCTTTTGCCCACAATGGTCCGCCGCGATACGCCAAAGGCGCGGCAAAAGGCGGCATTGGCATAAAGCAGGCTCAAGTCGGGCAGGAAGCGGCACATGAGTTCCAGGCGGCGCTCCACCAGGGACCGGTACAGAACCTGGCGATGGCGCAGCGCATCAATGGTGGTGCGGTAGCGGGTGACGTCTTCCACCAGCATCTGGGTCATGGCTGGCCCGTCCGGGAAACGGACGGGTTCGAAACGGACGCGCACGAAGACCGGCTCGCCCGAAGAGCCGGGCAGGGGGTGCTCCGGGCTGTGCCAGCGCCCCCGGACCGCCATGAGCGCGTCCAGCCGGTCGGGGGACAGGTCCGGAAAGACCAGGGCCGCCGCCTCGGGCAAGGTCATGGCCGCCAGGGCGGCGGCCGTTTTTCCCGTCAGCCGGCGGAATTGCCGGTTGGCGTGAACCACCTCCAGGTTCTCGCCGGCCAGAACCGAACCATAGGGCAGGTGCTCGTAGAATTGGGCCGCCTGGGCCTCAAGGCTATCGTTGGAAAAAGCGGGAACCAGCACCAGCCGCGAAGCGGCCAGGGAAGACGCGCCGACGTGACGGCGGGAACGGGGGGATACGGATGGCGGGCGCACTGCCATGATGGATACGACGGAGTACAAGCGACAGGGGTCGCGGTTTATTCTTGAGTTCCATACTATAAGTTTTGTTTCATAGCTGGCAAGTATGTTTTCTCTGTCACGTTCGGATGCGGCCGCGCGGGCGGCCGGGGCAGGAGGGGCGTCTCGAAAACGAACGGGGGCCGGGCCGGGAAAGGGCTACAGGAACTTGCCGACAAAGGCGGCCGTGGTCTCCAGCCGGTCGAGCACCACGGGTACGATGCGGTTCGCGGCCGCGGCATCGCCGCCCCGGGCGGCCATCTCCAGATCATAGGCCGCCTGGCGCAAGGGTTCGGCGATCAGGGTGCCGGCCACGCCCTTGAGGGAATGGGCGATACGCGTCAGTTGGGTCAGGTCCCCGCCGGCCAGCGCCGCTTCGATGCCGGCCCGGCGGGCCGGCACTTCATTGACGAAAACCCGGAAGATTTCGGCCAAAAGCGCTGCATCGTCATCAAAACGCAGGCGCAGTTTGGCCAGATTGACCGGTTCAGGCATTGCCTCGCTCATAAGGGCTCTCCTCCCGGGGCGCTGACGTCTGACGTGGGCGGCGCGCCTGCCGGACCGGCCACTCCGGCCAGAACCGGCGGCAGGTACAACGTGATGGCGCACCCCTGGCCGGGCCGGCTGGCGGCCTCCACAGCGCCGCCGAAATCGTCCACCACCTTTTTGACCATGGCCAGGCCCAGGCCGTATTCGCACTGATCGCCCTTGTAAAACGGATTGAACATGTTCTCCAGGGTTTCCCTGGTCATGGGCCGTCCGCTATCCATGACCCGGATGCACACCCGGTCCCGGTCGCGCCCGGTTTCCACAGTGACGCGGCCGCCGTGGGGCAAGGCCTGGACCGCGTTTCGCAGCAGATTGACCACGCACTGCTTGAGCAGCGCCGGATCGGCCTTGACCGCAGGCAGCCGACGGTCCAGCTCCGTGACCATGACCACGCCCTCGGGTTTGAGGCTTTGCTCGGCCGAAGCCACGGCATCCTCCACCACCCGGTTGACGTCGGCCTCGCCCGGGGTCTGGCCGGACGGACGGGCGAATTCCAGAAACTGCTTGAGCAGCCCTTCCATGCGCACCAGTTCCGACACCACGATATCGGCCTTTTCCCGGGCCCGGGCCGGCAGGTCGTCCATGCGGGCGAGCTGGCGGGCAAAACCGCTGGCCGCGAACAGGGGATTGCGGATCTCGTGGGCCAGATACGACGACAGCCGACCCACGGTTTCGATGCGCTCGGCCTGTCGGGCGCTTATTTCCCCCAGGGTGCGGTCGGTGATGTCGCGGCGAAAGACCACCACATGGCCGACGCTGCCGTCCATATCCCGGATGGGATAGGAATAGGTGCGAAAATAGCGCAGCCGGCCGTCCCGGGACACGGTGGTGTGCAGCCGCTCGGCCTTCTCGCCCGTGGCCAGGGCCCGGGAAAAGGGATCGGACGGGTCGTCCGGATCGCAAAAGGGCGGATCGTCCGGGCCGCTGCGCAGGTCCCGGCAGGACCGGCCCACCAGATCTTCCTTGTCCTTGCCCAGACGGCGGCAGACGTTCCGGTTGAGGTCCACCACCTGCCCCGAAGCGGCCACCAGGACGATATCCTCCTGGACCTCGTCCACAATGGCTTCCAGAAGCAGCTTCTGGTGGTCCAGGCGCATGCGGCAATGGGCGCCTACGGAAACGGCATTGAAAAGCGCGCACAGCAGAAACGAGGCCGTGCCGTCGATGAGCGAGGCCCCAGGGGGCATTTGCGCCAGCACCTGCCGGGAGTCCTGGCTGCCGGAGAGGTCCACCACCAGGTTGATGTCCGGATGGGCCGCGAAAAGCTCCTGGCGGGAGACGTATACCGGCACCCCGCCAAGGGCGGGTTCGGCCAGGCGGGGATCGTGCCGGTCGATGCCGGCCAGGCCGGCCAGGCGCATGGGCGGCAAAAACTCGCGGAATTCCTCGCCGGCCACGATTTCGATGATGGTGTCCAGGCCCGGGCCGGCTCCGACCACGCCCACGAGGAATTCCCGTTCCTCGGCGTCCAGGACGCAGTAGGCTTCCCTTGAAGCGCCCGGATCGTGCACCATGCAGGAGACCTCCACGGAATCAGTCGGTTTCACCAACCATCACCATGGCATAAACCTCCTTGAGGGTCCATCCCGAAAGCCTGGCCATGGCCCGTCTGGCCACTTCCTTGGGCTTGCCCCCAACGGCCGCCTCCTGGGCCACGGCCTGGCGCGCCTCCTCGGGCGTGGACCGCCGGGCCTGGCCTGGCCCGACAACCACCGTGACCTCGCCCAGAAGCTCCAGGTCCTTGCCGGCGAAATCGGCCAGCTTTCCGGACAGAAACTCCTCGAAGGTCTTGGTCATCTCCCGGCAGATGACGCACTCCCGGTCGCCCAGGACGGACAGGGCCGCGGCCAGGGTGGCGGACAGACGGTTTTTGCGTTCGAAAAAGACCAGGCTGGCTCCGGTGGCGGCGTGGCGGGCGAAAAGGGCCTTGGCCTCGGCGGCGGATCGGGGCGGAAAGCCCAGGAAGGTGAAGGGATACGGGGCCAGGCCGGAGGCGGACAGGGCGGCCAGGATGGCCGAGGGGCCGGGCACGGGCGATACATTATATCCAGCCTCGCGGCAGGCCCGCACCAGCCGGTAGCCCGGATCGGCCAGCAGCGGCGTGCCGGCGTCGGACACCAGGGCCACGTCCTCGCCCGCGGCCAGAATCTCCAGGACCTGGGGCAGGCGGGCTTCCTCGTTGTGTTCGTGAAAGCTCAAAAGCCGCTTGGCAACAATGCCCAGGGTCTTGAGCAAAAGGCCCGTGCGCCGGGTATCCTCGGCCAGCACCACCCCTGCCCCGGCCAACACCCCGGCCGCCCGGGGGGACATGTCCCCGGGGTTGCCCAGCGGCGTGGCCACCACGAAAAGCGTCGCCCTGCGGATTGCTGTCACCAACGCCTCCTTGCCGCCCCCATCGATACAGCCAGGACCCGGCTGCGGCAAGGCCACCCCATTGACAAGAGCGCGCTTTAGACTACTTTATCTTCGCTTCGCAACAGGCATGGGGGTAAGGAACTAAGCTGCAAAGCGTATGTTTCAGACTCCTCCCGTATGATTTTCAACGCGTGTTCCCAAGGCACGCCGGCAATACGCTTTTGAACAACAACACAAAACGCAAGGACACATCATGCCACAACAGGTCGTCATCATCGGAGCCGTGGCCCTTGGCCCCAAGGCTGCCTGCCGTTTCAAACGACTGGAACCGGACAGCAAGGTGATCATGCTTGATCGCGGTTCCCGCATTTCCTACGGCGGCTGCGGCATTCCCTATTACGTTTCCGGCGATGTCAGCGATATTACCGGCCTCCAGTCCACGGCCTTCCATATGGTGCGCGATCCTGAATTCTTTCGCGACGTCAAGGACGTGGAAGCCAGGCCCGAAACCGAGGTCCTGTCCATCGACCGGTCGGCCAAGACCGTGACCACCCGGCACATCCCCACGGACCGCACCGAAACCCTGCCCTACGACAAGCTGGTCCTGGCCACGGGCAGCACGCCGCGCAAGCTGCCCATCGAAGGCCTCGGCCTGGAAGGCGTGCACGCCGTGGACAGCCTGGATGCGGCCGAGGCCATCAAGGCCAAGGTGGCCGCCGGGGGCGTGGGCACCGTGGCCATCATCGGCTCGGGATTTATCGGCCTGGAAATGGCCGTGGCCTTTGCCGACATGTGGGGGCTCGACGTCACGGTGGTGGAGCTTTTCGACCAGATCCTGCCCGGCGTCACCAGCCCGACCCTGGCCGGCATGGCCCAAAAGCACATGGAGGAAAAGGGCGTCGTCTTCCGCCTGGGCGAGCAGGTGGCCCGCATCGAAGGCGATGGCCGGGTCGAGCGCGTGGTCACGGACAAGGGGACCGTCGAGGCCGACTTGGTCATCGTGTCCGTGGGCGTGACCCCCAATTCCAAGCTGGCCCAGGAGGCGGGACTGGCCGTGTCCGAGCGCGGCGGCATCCTGGTCGACGCATTCATGCGCACCTCGGACCCGAACATCTATGCCGGCGGCGACTGCGTGGAAGTGCCCAACCTGGTCACGGGCCAGCCCATGTTCCTGCCCCTGGGCTCCATGGCCAACCGCCAGGGCCGCATCATCGGCGACAACCTGGCCGGCGGGTCTTCGCGTTTTCCGGGCGCGGTGGGTTCGTGGTGCGTCAAGCTCTTCGACCTCGGCGTGGCCGGCACCGGACTGACCCTGGCCGGAGCCAAGCGGGCCGGCTTCGACGCCGTGTCCACCCACATCACGGCCATCGACCGGGCCCACTTCTACCCCGAACATGCCCTCATGTCCCTGGAGCTCGTGGCCGAACGCGCCACCTCGCGCGTGCTCGGCGTCCAGGGCCTCTCGGTCATGGGCGACGCCCTGGTCGGCAAGATCAACGTGGTGGCGGCCATGCTGCCAGGCAAGCCCACGGTGGCCGACATCTCCACCGTGGAAGTGGCCTACTCGCCGCCCTTTGCCTCGGCCATGGACATCCTGAACAGCCTGGGCAACGCCGCGGACAACATCCTGACCGGGCAAAACAAGGGCATGTCCATGGAGGAGTTCGCCGCCCTGTGGCGCCAGGACGACCTCGGCGACGCCTACATCATCGATTGCCGCGAAACGCCCCAGGGCGGCCCGCTGGCCGAGAAGCACGCCGGCCGCTGGCACAACATCCCCCAGGGCCAGTTGCGCGCCCGCCTGGCCGAGGTGCCCCGAAACAAGAAACTCGTGCTCATGTGCAACACCGGAGCCCGATCCTACGAGGCCCTGGTCACCCTGACCCACATGGGCTTTTCCGAAGTCGTCAGCGTCGAGGGCGGCATGGCCGCCGTGAAGGCCTCGGGCATCGACATCTAATTCCTTTTCCCGCCCGCCCGGAGCCGGCCTTTGGCCGGTTCCGGGCGACTTCCTCCCCTTCTCCCCCGCTCTCTCCCGACGCCGGCAATTTCCCGATTGCCTCCGGCCCGACCTCGGACTAAAGGGGTGACGCCCTACCTTGGGGCGCGCCTCACCGCAACCAGGAGAAGCAACCATGCCCGCAGCCAAGCGGCGCTTTCTGCACGATCTCTGGACCCTGACCAAACCGTACTGGAAATCCGAGGAGCGCCTGAAATCCGGGCTGCTGCTCGCGGTCATCATCGGCATGAGCCTGGGCATCGTCTTTCTCAACGTGCTGTTCAACGAGTGGAACCGGCTCTTTTACAACTCGCTCCAAGACAAGGACCTGCAAGCCTTTTTCCGGCTGTTCGGCCGGTTCGCCATCCTGGCCACGGCATTCATCATCGTGGCCGTCTACCAGATCTACCTGCGCCAGATGCTGCAAATCCGCTGGCGGCGCTGGCTGACCGACCGCTACGTGGGCCGCTGGCTGGGCGGCCAGTCCTATTACCGCCTGCGCTTCGAAAACGGCCTCACCGACAACCCGGACCAGCGCATCAGCGAAGACATCAACGCCTTCGTGGAGCAGACCCTGACGCTGACCCTGGGCTTTCTGGAGTCCGTCGTCTCCCTGGCCTCCTTCTCGGTCATCCTGTGGGAGCTCTCCGGCGACATCCACGTCCTGGGCCTGCCCATCCCGGGCTCCATGCTCTGGGCCGCCGTGGTCTATGCCGGCCTGGGCTCGGTCCTGACCCACGTCATCGGCCGGCCATTGATCAAGCTCAACTTTTTCCAGCAACGCTTCGAGGCCGACTTCCGCTTCAACCTGGTGCGGGTGCGGGAAAACGCCGAAGCCATCGCCCTCTACGGCGGCGAGGCCCAGGAAGCCAAGGGCCTGGCCGGCCGCTTCGGCAACGTGGTGGCCAACTGGTGGGGCATCATGCGCCGGCAAAAACGCCTGACCTGGTTTTCCGCCGGCTACAGCCAGGCAGCGGTCATCTTCCCCTTCCTGGTGGCCGCGCCCCAGTATTTTTCCGGCAACCTCCAGCTCGGCGGGCTCATGCAGACCGTTTCGGCCTTCGGCCATGTCCAGTCGGCCCTGTCCTGGTTCATCGACGCCTACACCCGCCTGGCCGAATGGCGGGCCACCGTGGACCGTCTGACCGGATTCTCCGCCGCCCTGGAAGACCTGGAAGCCAAACGTGGCCAGGGCCTGATCCCCAAGCCCGCCCCGGCCGGGACGGGACTGGCCCTGGAACGCCTGGACCTCAAGCTGCCGGACGGCCAGAGCCTGCTGCGCGACGCAACCCTCCACGTGCCCCCGGCTGGCCGGGTCATGCTGGCCGGGCCGGCCGGCTGCGGCAAATCCACGCTCTTTCGGGCCATGGGCGGACTGTGGCCCTTTTGCGACGGCCGCCTGACCCTGCCCCAAGGCGAACGCACCCTGTTTTTGCCCCAGCGGCCCTACCTGCCCATCGCCCGCCTGGACGAGGCCGTCACCTATCCCGATCCTCCCGCCGCCTACGGCGAGACGCGCATTCGCGAGGCCCTGGCCGCCTGCGGCCTGGAACACCTCGGACAGCGCCTGGCCGAGGAACGCCACTGGTCCCAGGAACTCTCCCCGGGCGAACAGCAGCGCCTGGCCTTTGCCCGGGCCATCCTGCTCGCGCCCCGCTGGCTCTTTTGCGACGAGGCCACCTCGGCCCTGGACGACGCCTCGGAACAGGCCCTCTACGGGCTGCTCATCGCCCGACTGCCCCATACGGCCATCGTCAGCATCGCCCACCGCCCGGCCCTGGCCGCCTTCCACCAGACCGTCTACCGGTTCGCCCCGAACGGCGCCGGCGCCCGGTTCACGCTGGAAGCCTCGCCGGTGGCAGCCCCTCTGGCGACAGTGGAAGCGGTGGCCAGTTAGGCTGGTTGCGACGGCTGGGGAGAGCGGGGAATGCCTCCGGCGGCCAGGGCTCTGCCCTGGACCTGCCAGGGGGCTAAGCCCC
>CAZBER010000018.1:33607-45292 GCA_964490985.1 uncultured Desulfovibrionaceae bacterium
GGCGGCACAAGGCGCAAAGCCGCCTTGACGCCGGGGCAATTCCGGCCCCACGAACGCCAGCGCCTGCGGCGCATGAAAGAAACTTGGGGCTGGCGGAAGGATATCCGCGCTTTCGGATTCACATGGTTAGGGGGCGATTTCGGGCCGGCTGGGCTTTGACAGCCGGCCCGAAATCGCCCCCTAATCAGGTGGGTCCGGGAGGGGGTGACCCCCTCCCGGCCGCCGGAAGCATTCTTTGTCTTATCTTCGTCTTATCTTCCCGCCATGGCCATGATGGCCAGCGCGTTCACCGTAGCGCCGGCCAGGGCTGAGCCGCCTTTGCGGCCGGAGATGGCGATCCAGGGCACGTCGGCCCGGGTCATGAGCAGGGCCTTGGATTCGGCTGCGTTGACGAAGCCCACGGGCATGCCGATGACCAGGTCCGGGGCCGGCGCGCCTTCGTCCAGGCGTTTGAGCAACCGGAGGAGGGCGGTCGGCGCGTTGCCGATGGCGAAGATGCGCCGTCCGGGCAGGGCCAGGGCCGCGTCCACGGCCGCCGCCGCCCGGGTGCCGCCCGCGGCTGCGGCCGCTTGCGTCACTTCCGGGTCGTTGAGCAGGCAGCACACCTGACAGCCGAGCGGGGTCATGCGGCGTAGCGGAATGGCGCACCGGGCCATTTCCGTATCCGTCACCACTGTGGCCCCTCCGGCCAGGGCTGCTAGTCCGGCCTCCACGGCTCCCCGGGAAAACCGCACCAGATCGAGCAGCTCGAAATCCGCTGTGGTGTGGATGAGCCGGCGCACGATCTCCCATTGCTGTCCGGCAAAAGGGCGGGGTTCGGGGACTTCGGCGTCGATGATGGCCAGGGACCGGGCTTCGATGGCCTCGGGGCCGGCGACGGGCGAAATCTTGGGCGTCTCGTTCATGCGTGACCTCGTGGCCCGAGAATAGCCGGCTTTGGGCCTGGGGCCAAGGGCGTTCCGGCGGCGCTTTTGCGGGAACGGATTTTTGTGTTGACAAGTAACACGAAATATAATTTTGTAATCTTGTTTCAATTACGAAATTTATATTGCAGCAGAAGACAAGAAAGCAAGGGGGCCGGTCAAGGTGCCGGGGATCGACCAGGAAGCCGTACGTTCCCCTGACGCTTTTCGCGGATCGGGAAGAGATGGCGGGTTTTCGCGATGGCGGCCTGGTGGCGGCGACGGTCAGGCGCCCCCTCGCTGCTGCGGCTTATGGCGTCGGCTCGCGCGAAATGGACCGGGCGCGGCCAAGGCCATGGGTTTCCTCCACGCCGACGGGGAACCCATGGCCTTTGCCCAGGTCCAGGCGCGGCCCCGAGGCGGACGGGGCCGTCTGCCGGAGGGGCGCGCCCACGGGTAGGGCATTTCGCCTCCGTGCCCTCGGGGCCGAGGCACTGGTCGGTGGTGGTGGTGTCGGGCGGTCAGGGGCACTGGGTATCGGTGGGGGAGGCTTCCGGCCCGAGGCGTTGTCGGCCATCGGTCCGGACGGGCCGGCGCGCCGCGGCCCTTGCGGCGGCCATGCGGCGTGGTCGCAAAATATTTTCATGACAAAATGGAAAATTTGATCTTGATAATAACTTTCAATTGCAGTAAACCCGGGCCACGCGTGTCGGTTCGCCATCGACGGGCAGATCAGTGCCCGCGCGCAATCAACTGAAGGAGGAAGGAAAGATGAGGCGTGTTGTTTGGACTTTTATTCTGGCGATGGTTTTAGCCCTTGGCGTTGCGGCCGGCGCATCGGCGGCCACCGAGGTGAAAATGGTCGGCGATGCCCTGATTTACGGGAATTTCTTCGCCAACCACAATTTCACCGGCTGGAGCACCGGAACCTGGGACGACAACTCCGGCGCGTTCACCCCGGCCGGCGCCCAGACCGAGGACCGGTTCGAGATCTGGGAGCGTTTCCGCCTGCGCAGCGACTTCGTGGCCAACGAGGCCCTGAAGTTCCGGCTCGGCATCAAGGTGGAGGACATCTGGGGCCATGACACCTTCACGGCAGCCAACCCGGCCGTGTCCGTCCAGGTCTACCAGGCTTTCCTGCAGTTCAAATGGCCCGGCTGCGATGTGGAGGTCACGGCCGGCCTGCAGGACCTGTCGTTCCCGGCCAATGCCTTTTTCAACGATTCCGTGGTCTTTGGCGGCGACCGGGCGGCTGCCTTGGTGATCAATGCCCCGCTGATCGAGGACAGGCTGGCGTTGGTGGCCGGTTTCGCCCGGATGCTCGACAACAACCGGACCTATGATCCCACCACCACCCAGGTGGCCGACGAGCTGGACGCCTACATCCTGTCCCTGCCCATCACCCTGGAGGGATTCAACATCACGCCGTGGGGGGCGATAGCCGTGTCCGGCCGCAGCGCCGAATACTTCACCACCGGCTCTTACGGTCCCAACTCCACCTTTGCCGACAACCTGCTTTCCGCCGGCGCGCTGCTCAACCCCAATGGGTTCCGGAATTCCCAGAACGCCATCTGGTGGGCGGGCGGCGTGTTTGAGATCACGGCCCTTGATCCGGTGAAGTTCTATGCCGACGTGGTCTACGGCGCGGCTTCCGAGAGCGACCGCAAGTCGAACCGGCGTCAGGGCTGGTTCATCGACGCCGGCGCCGAGTACACGGGCTGGGATGTGCTGACGCCCCAGGTGTTCGGCTTCTGGTCCACGGGCGAGGACGGCTCCATCCGTAACGGCTCCGAGCGCCTGCCCACCATCCTGCCCAACTGGGGTCCGGGCAACAACTTCCTGTTTGACAGCTCCCAGGAGCTGACCAAGGATTCCAACCTGGGCGTCAACCCGGTGGGCAACTGGGGCCTGGGCGCGGCGCTCAACAACATCTCCTTCATGGAGCAGCTCAGCCACCGCGTGAGCTTCATGTACGTGCGCGGCAACAACTCGTCCTCGGCCATCCGCAACCTGAACCTGCTCTTGGGCAGCAACCCCTATTACACCATGGGCCGCGACCTGACCCGGGGCGAGTATGTCCTGGGCGCGGGCGTGGACACCACGTATCAGATTTACGAGAACCTGGCCGCCGTTCTGGAGACCGGCTGGGCCCGCGGCGAGTTCGAAAAAAGCGTCTGGGGCCGCCGCCTGGTCAACAAGTCCCGGGACGGGGACGTGTGGAAGGTCGCCTTCGGCCTGTCCTACAAGTTCTAGGCATCCGCATCCCTCACATACAACCTCCAACCCCACGACTGCGGCCGGAGCCTTCGGGCTCCGGCCGTTTGTTTTGTGGCCGGCTGCCGTATTGACTGGCGCGAGGATATTCATAAGCATGCCGCCATGCTCGGCATAGCTCCGTGCCTGGAGGCAGTGACAGACTACCTGCTCTTTCTGGTGCGGTATCCCTCCTTCGATGCCTTGGCGTGGGACTGTAACCGCGCCTGGTGGGCTATCCCTCTGGCCTTGCCTGTGGCCATTTTTTGCCGCAAGCGCGATTTATGGGGCCGCTTCGGGTTGACCGTGGTCGTTTCCCTGGTTTTGCTGGTGCCGTTCAACCTGCAACGCGGCTTTCCGGTTCCCGCCTGCGAAGGGTTGGCCGCCTTGACCATTCTCACATCGATCCACGCCTTGTTCGCCAGCGCCGTGTTGTATTTCCTGCCAAGGCGTCCGTGGCGCACGCTTGCGGCCTTTGTGGTCTTTCTTGTCGGTGTCTTGGTCCTCACGCCGATCATGCGCTGGCCGCAGTGGGGATTCTATTATGTTATGACATACGTTAAACTAAAGAAAGATCTACGACTCTACGATTTGGTGTTGGAGGGAAATATCGCCCTGGCGGCGGAGCTGCTGGATGCGGGGGCGGATAGAAACGCCACGAAAATGGGCGAGCCCATGGCGCTTAACGCCCTGATCGGGTTGGGGGACCCCGTCAACATGCTTCGGTTCCTGACCGCCAGGGGCGTCGACCTCCATGACGAGTGGGAGGGCCGCAATGTGCTCATGGAGGCGTTGCAAAATGGCCAGATCGGCCCGGTCCGCTTTCTCCTGGAGGCTGGCCTCAACCCCAACCGAACGGATGGGGAAGGGCGCACCGCCCTGCATTATCTGCAGCCGGACTCCCCGATCAAGGAGACGAGCGACGACATACTGTCAGCCATCCTGCTCCGGTGGCTGTACTGGCATTACGGCAAGGGCCATGCCGCGTCCCTGGCCCGGCTGCTCCTGGCCCACGGGGCTGATCCGGACCGCCGCGATGCGGCTGGGGAATCCCCGGCCGAGCGCCTGCGCCGCCTCGGCCTGCCCGAGGTGGCCGCCATTCTCGAAACGCCCCCGGCGAAAGCCGGTGTCCAGCTTTTTCCCAGTCATTTTAATGAATTTCGACGTTCGCCGGAATGACGGCTCGCAGGAGCGCCGGCTTATTGGAACGCCGCTGCTACAGCCTGGGGGCCTGGGAAGCGGGTTCGGTCTTGGGCCGGAGGCTGGGGTCGGCCCGGCGCAGGGCGTCCAGAAACCGGCCGGGGTCGCCCGGGAGTGGGTTGCCGTGAGCCCATCCGGCCTGTAACGTCGCGCCCGGCGGCCGGCCCGGCCGACTTCGAACCCACGCGGCAGGCATGAGCTGGTTTCTGCTTTCCCTGGTCACGGCCCTGACCCAGGCGGTCAAGGACGCCATCCTCAAGCATTCCCTGGCCCGGGTGGATGTGGGGCCGGCCATTTTGGCCTATACCGCCGGGGCCGCCGCCTTCTTGTGGCTCGGCGCGGCCGCTTCGCCCGGGCCGGTCCTGGGGCCGGCCTTCTGGTCCACCCTGGCCCTGGCCGGCCTGCTCGGCGCCCTGACCTTTTTTCTCTACGGCCAGGCGCTCAAACACGGGGACCTGTCCCTGTCCCTGCCCATGCTGGCGTTTACGCCCCTTTTCATGCTCGTCACCTCGCCCCTGATCCTGGGCGAATTTCCGGAGCCGGCCGGAATTGCCGGCATTGCCTGCGTGGTGGCCGGCTCCTATGTCCTCAACCTCCGGGAGCGCAAAAAAGGCGCGTTCGCGCCGTTTGCGGCCCTGGTCACCAATCCCGGGGCGCGCTGCATGCTCCTGGTGTCCTTTGTCTGGAGCATCGGGGCCAACCTGGACAAGATCGGGCTGGGGGCCTCGTCGCCCATTTTCTGGGCGGCCTCGGCCTATACCGCCAGCGCCCTGGCTCTGCTGCCGGGGGTATGGATCAGGAACCGGGGCCGTCTGGGCCGGATGCGGGCCGCGCCCTGGGCGCTTTTGAGCACGGGCCTGCTCGAGGCCGTGGGCCTGGCCTGCCAGATGCACGCCCTGCCGCTGACCCTGGCCGCCTATGTCATTGCGGTCAAACGCTTAAGCATCATCTTCGGCGTGCTGCTCGGCGCGGCGGCCCTTGGGGAGCCGGACCTGCGCCACCGCCTGCCCGGGGCTCTGCTCATGGTGGCAGGCGTTTTCTTTATCGCGGTTTTCGGATAAGACCCCGCCCGATTCCGCTTTCTTGGGAGCCGTCCATGCATCCGCATCGTTTTTTGCCTGACCTTTCCCCTGACGCGTTGGCTGCCATTCAGGCCGAGGGCCTCAATTGGACGGCGCGACACGCCTACAACGGCAATCCGGTCTACCGGGAGCGCCTGGCCGCCGTGGGTTACGAGCCCGGCCAGACCCTGTCCCTGGCCGATCTGCCCCGCCTGCCCGTGACCACGGTGGAGGACCTGCGCCAGGGCTATCCCCTGCCGCTTCTGTCCGTGCCCGAGGAGCGGGTGGTGCGCATCCATGCCTCGTCCGGCACCACGGGCAAGCGCAAGATTCTGGCCTACACCCAGCGCGACATCGACACCTGGAAGGACATGTTCGCCCGCTGCTACGAACTGGCCGGCCTGACCCCCCTGGACCGGGTCCAGATCACCGTGGGCTACGGCCTGTGGACGGCCGGGGCGGGCTTTCAGCTCGGCTGCGAGCGCTTCGGGGCCATGGCCGTGCCCGTGGGGCCGGGCAACATGGAAATCCATGTCCAGCTCCTGGAAGACCTGCGCACCACCTGCCTGTGCTCCACGGCCTCCATGGCCCTGCTTTTGGCCGAGGAAGTGCACAAGCGGGACATGATAAAGCGCATTGCCCTCAAAAAGGTCATTTTCGGGGCCGAGACCCACACGCTCAAAATGCGCCGGCGCTTCGAGAAGTGGCTGGGCATCGAGGAAAGCTTCGACATCACGGGCATGACCGAGCTCTACGGCCCGGGCGCGGGCCTGGAGTGCAGGGCCCATGAAGGCATCCATTACTGGGCCGACCTCTACATCCTGGAAATCCTCGATCCCGTGACCCTGGCTCCGGTGGCCCCGGGCGAAGTGGGGGAGATGGTGGTGACCACCTTGCGCAAGGAGGCCGCGCCGCTCATCCGCTACCGCACCCGGGACCTGACCCGGTTTCTGCCCGACTCCTGCCCGTGCGGCCTGTCCCTGCCGCGCCATGACCGGATCCTCGGCCGCTCGGACGACATGTTCATCTTCCGGGGGGTCAACATCTACCCCGGCCAGATCGCCAGCGTGCTGGAGGAATTCCGGGACGTGGACAGCGAATTCCAGATTCGGCTGCTGCGCCGGGACGGCCGGGACCAGATGGTGGTCAAGGTGGAGCGCCGGCCCTCGGCCAGCGCGGACATGGACCAGAACCTGTCCGAGGCCATTTCCATCGAGTTGCGCAAGCACTTGCTGGTGCGGGGCTGGGTGGAGATTTTGCCGCCCGGGACCCTGCCCCGCAGAGCGGGCAAGACCAAGCGGGTCATCGACGACCGCAACGGCATCGAGGAAGAGTAACGCCCGCCAGGGCGACGCTTTCGACGATCTTCCGGGCTGCTCGGGCGTCTGGCCGAGCGGTCCGGAAGGCCGTCCGTCGCGGTGCCGGTTGACGCCCGGGCCCGATCATCCCCCTCCCGCCCGAGACGCTCCCGCTCCTGCGCGAAATGCCATCCTTGCCCGCCGATCCCGGCAGCAGCCTGATCCTTCCCGGTTGCGCGGGACCTTGTGCATGAAAATCCCCTGCATGTGCCGGCAAGCGGCTCGCATTGCCGCGCCTTGCCGCTGCCGGCCGCCAGGCGCGGCTGCCCTCCCGGTCTCTGGCGTTCGGCCGGCTCCAAGCCGGCTGCGGTCCGCACCCTGCATGCTGTAGACCCAAGTACCTGCCATCCCTGTTTACTGGCCGGGCCGCAACCCGCAGTCCTGGGCGTCCTTCCGTTCGACGTGTCAGGGCATATGCCTGTGGGTGGTGCGATAGAAGCAAGGCGGCAATCTGGTTTCGTTACAGGTATACTTGAAGTCGATATTGCACGAAGTGCATTCCTTGGACTGGAAATCGGAAAAGAAAGTTCGATGCCAGTCCGTCTTTGGTATCAAGAGGAAAATTCTTTTATAAAAAAGTTTCCTTCATAGGATTCTGTGCTATAGCGGTACAGGGGGATATTGGCCTGCAGTAAAGGAGGAAAGGTATTTATTTTCTGGGGAAACAGGAGAATTTATATGTTCACAAAGCGAAGGCTTGGCTTGGGCGTGCTGTTGTGTGGATGCCTCCTGCTGTGGGCCTCCGTGCTGCCGGCGCGTGACCGCCATGGCGGCGATCGCCATGACAACGACCGCCATTCCGGCGATTACCATGACAACGACCACCATTCCGGCGATTACCACGACGACGAGCTGGACATGGACATCTTCGGCGGCGACCTGGACAAGGTCTCTGTCATGTACCAGGAGGAGCCCCTGGTCGAGACCGGCAATCCGAACGGCAACGTGCGCGACCTGCGCCTGACCCAGGAGCAGGCCGAAGCCATGGACTACGAGGATTTGCTCAAAAACGGCAAACGCATCTTCACCACGACCTTTGTTCTCCCTGACGGCCTCGGCGACGGGCCCACCAATTCCAGCGAGAATTATCGGGATCAGGGCGGGCGCGCCGGGCTCCAGAAGGCGTTTCCCTTCGTGCGGGTCAATGGCATGGACGCCCAGTCCTGCCTGGAGTGCCATGCGGTCATGCGCAACTCCACCATCCCGTTCACCCCGGGCATCGGCGGCATGGCCGGGGCGGCGACCAACGTGATTTTCAAGCCCAGCGCCATCGACGTGTCGGGTGTTTCGCCATCCGCCTTCGACGGCCGCTTCATCAACCCCGTCAACCTGCCCGGCCGCGGCGGCATCGAACTTCTGAGCAAGGAGATGACCGCCGACCTGCAAAAGCTCAAGGTCCAGGCCAAGGAGTCCCCGGGCACGGTGGTGGAGCTTACGACCCATGACGTGGACTTCGGAACCCTGACCCACGACGGAAGCGACTTCGACTATTCCGGGGTCAAGGGGATCGACAACGACCTCATTCTCAAGCCCTTCGGCCGCAAGGCCGAGTTCAACTCGGTGCGCGGCTTCGACGTCAACGCCCTGTCCTTCCACTTCGGCATGGAGGCCGTGGAGCTGGCCGGCAGCGGGATCGACAAGGATGGCGACGGCGTGGCCGACGAACTCCTGACCGGCGACGTCAGCGTCCTGGGCGTCTTTGTGACCAACCTGCCGCGCCCCTTCATCGACAAGGCCGCCAACCGGCGCAAGCTCAATCGGGGAATGGCCACGTTCAAGGACATCGGCTGCGCCAAGTGCCACATCCCGGTGCTCTACACGCAGTCCAGGAAGCTGACCTACAGCTACCCCGAGGTCCCGGAGGATCCTGCGGCCAATGTGTTTTTCTCCGTGGACTTGAGCAAGACCGTTGGTTTCCCCCGCGTGGACAAGGGCCTGGCCATACCGCTTTTCACGGACCTCAAATACCATGAGATGGGCGAGAACCTGTCCGAGAGCCTGGACCTGCCCGGGCTGGAAAACCCGGACAAGTTCAACCGCCGCTTCCGGACCCCGGATCTCATGGGCGTGCGCGACAGCGCCCCCTATCTGCACGACGGTCGGGCCGGCAACATCCGCGACGCCATCCTGACCCTGGACGGCGAGGCCAAGGAGGCCCGCGACGCGTTTGCCGCCCTGTCCGAAGACAAACAAAATGAAGTGCTTTATTTGCTCGACAACATGCGAAATCCGATCATTCATTAGTCGGCCGGGCCGCTGCCCAGGCCTGCCAAACAAAAACCTGCCCCGGGGAACCGAGGGCAGGTTCAAGGAAACGGCCCCCCGCCGTGACAAAGGGGCCGTTTGTCGTTCGGCCGTTAGGCCGCGGCCAGAAGCTGGTTCTTGTCCTGGCCTGCGCCCTGGGACACGCTGTCGCTGGCCGAGGAGGTGGTGGCCAGGCCGGCGTGGTCCCGATAGGCCACGGAATCGCCCGTGGAGGCAGCGGCCGAGGTCGAACTCGTGGCGCTCTCCGCAGTCGTGACCGAGGCCGTGGTCTGGGCGTCGCTTGACGTCGCGGCCGTGGTCGCGGTCTTGTTTTCTCCCGTGGTCGAGGCAGCGGCCGTGTTCTGGGCAGTATCGGCCGAGGCCGTGGTCGTGTTTTCGGTGCCGCCCGTGGTCGTGGCGGCGGTGTTGGTCGCACTTCCGGTCACGGAACCCGTGCCCGTGTCCGCCGCCACCTCCTTGACCTCGTCCGAGATCGTGGCGGCATAGGCCTTGGCCGTGTCCACGGTGTTGGAAATGAATTCGCTGGCAGTGGCCACCGTGTCCTTGGCCCATTCATAGGCTGTGGTGGCCTGTTGCGTGACGTAGGACACGGCTGCCGAAATCTTTTCCACCACTGCCGAACCCGTGGACGAAGCCGCGTCGGCGATCATGCTGGAGGCTGTGGACACGGTCTGCTGCACGAAATTGACTGCAGTCGAGACCTTGTCCGCCACCCAGTTGGCCGCCGTGGTCACGGTGTTGGCCGCCCAAGAGATCGCTTCCCCAACGGTTCCCACCAGTTTGCTCACCGATGCCGTCTTGCTCACAGCCGTCTTCACCGCAGACACGACCTTGGAAAAAAACGATGCCAGACTCATCTCCCTACCCTCCATGTTACAACGTTTGCGATTCTTCCCGTATCTCTGCTTTCTCCTTGAGCGAAATTCATGCCACCTCCTAACAGCTTTGAATTGCGTAAGAATGCATTTTTTTGTAGGATCGCGACCGCCTCGATTCGCGGCAATTGCGGCTTGAAACGAGGCGCTTGCCCTGTGCCCATCCTGCGCCACCACGGCGTGCCTGCCAGCCGCGAGGACCTGCTGTCCCGCCACGGCCTGGCCGGAAAGCGGCTTTCCCCCCACACCCTGGTGCGCATGGCCCGCAGCCTGGGCTTTGCCGCCAGGCTGCGGCGGCTGTCGCCGCGAAAGCTCCTGGATTTGGGCGAGGCCTACCCGGCCCTGGCCCTTTTGCCGGACGGGGGCACGGCCGTGCTCTCGGGCGCGCGCCCGGGCCAAAACGGAAACCGGGAGCTGGTGCTCTACGACCGGAGCGGCGCGGTCCAGGGCGCGCCCTTTGCCTTCGTGCCCGAGGACGACCTGGCCGGCCGGTTTACCGGCCAGGTCGTCCTTTTCAAGAAAAAGCGCCTGGAGGAAGGCGACGCCAAACGCTTCAGCCTGGGCTGGTTTTTGCCCCAGATGGCCCTGGAGCGGCGCATCTTCATCGAGATCGCGGCCATCGCCTTTTTCATGCACGCCTTGGCCTTTGCCGTGCCGCTCTATTTCCAGAACGTGGTGGACAAGGTCCTGGCCCACCACACCCTGTCCACCCTCAACGTACTGGGCCTGGGCGTGGTCGGGGCGATTCTCTTCGAGGGGGCGCTGCGTTATCTGCGCGAATACCTCCTGCGCTTCGCCACCACCAAGATCGACCTGCGCCTGGCCATGGAAACCTTCGCCCACATGATCAAGCTGCCGCTGCCCTTTTTCGAGCGCAGCTTTGCCGGCGTGATCATCAAGCACATGCAGCAGACCGACCAGGTGCGGGAGTTTCTGACCGGAAACCTGCTCAACACCCTGCTCGACGCCTCGTCCCTGGTCGTCTTCCTGCCGGTGCTCTACCTCTACAGCCCGCGCCTGACCTTGCTGGTCCTGTGCTTTGCCGCGGTCACGGCCGGCATCATCGGGCTTATGGTCGGGCCGTTTCACCGCCGGCTCATGGCCCTGTACGCCGCCGAGGGCGAGCGCCAGGCCTTGCTCGTCGAAACCATCCACGGCATGAACACGGTCAAAAGCCTGGCCCTGGAAGGGGGCCGGCGGCGGCGCTGGGAGGAAGGCTCGGCCGCGGCCGTGACCCGCAACTTCGACGTGCGCCGCATGGCCGCCGCCGGCCAGGCCATCATCAAGACCCTGGAGCGGCTCATGACCGTGGCCGTGATCTGGGTCGGGGCCCGGGGCGTGTTCGACGACTCCCTGTCCATGGGGGAGCTGATTGCCTTCCAGATGCTGTCCCAGTCCGTGACCATGCCGCTGATTCGCATCGTGGAGCTCATCCACGAATACCAGAAGGTCCATCTGGCCGTGGCCATGCTGGGCGAGGTCATGAACCGCAAGCCCGAGCCCGGGCTCACGCGCGGCGGCCTGCGGCCGGAGGTCGGCGGCGAGGTGATCCTGGAGGATGTGCGCTTTGCCTACAACCCCGGCGATCCGCCGGCCCTGGCCGGGGTGAGCCTGCGATTGCCCCCGGGCGAAGTCCTGGGCGTGGTGGGCAAGTCCGGCTCGGGCAAGACCACGCTGACCCGCCTCATCCAGGGGCTCTATCCTTTGGGCGGGGGGCGCATCCTTTTTGTGTCGATATCGGCCATGGCCACGCCGTCAAAAAGGATGCGCC
>CAZBER010000018.1:45302-59222 GCA_964490985.1 uncultured Desulfovibrionaceae bacterium
TCGACACCGTGCACCTGCGCCGCAACATCGGCGTGGTGTTGCAGGAAAATTTCATCTTCCACGGCACGGTGCGCGACAACATCGCCGTGACCCGGCCGGACGCGGCCCTGGAGGACGTGCGCCGGGCCGCCGCCCTGGCCGGGGCCGACGAGTTCATCGAACGCCTGGTCTCGGGCTACGACACCATGCTGGAGGAAAACGGGGCCAACCTGTCCGGCGGCCAGAAGCAGCGCCTGGCCATTGCCCGGGCCCTGCTCAAGGACCCCCGCATCATGATCTTCGACGAGGCCACCTCGGCCCTGGACCCGGAAAGCGAGGCCCGCATCCAGGAAAACCTCGACGGCATCGCCAAGGGCCGCACCACCATCATCGTGGCCCACCGCCTGTCCACCCTGCGAAACGCCGACCGGATCATGGTCCTGGACCGGGGCGCAGTGGCCGACGTGGGCAGCCACGCCGAACTGCTGGATCGCTGCGACATCTACCGGACGTTATGGGACCGGCAGACCAAAGGAATGCGGTAAGCCATGGCCGGCAATACCATAAAAAAATGCCGGAACCGGACGTGCGCCGAGGCCATGGAGTTCCAGCCCGACGCCGTGGCCGTCAGCGACGGCGAGCTGCCGCCCCAGGCCCGGCTGGCCCTGTACGTGATCTTCGCGGCCATTGTGTTCGGGGTCCTGTGGGCCTGGTTTTCCCACCTGGACCGGGTGGTGGCGGCCCGGGGCATGCTCGTGACCCTGGCCCCGCCCATTGTGGTGCAGCCCCTGGAAACGTCGGTCATCCGCTCCATTGCCGTACGCCCCGGCGACGTGGTGGCCAAGGGGGCGGTGTTGGCCACCCTGGACCCCACCTTTGCCTCGGCCGACCAGGGCCAGCTGGTGGCCCGCCGGCGCTTTCTGGCCGCCTTTGTCGAGCGCCTTGCGGCCGAGCTCGACGGCAAGCCCCTGCCCGAGTCCGACCCGGGCCTGGCCGATGCCGAGGAGCGGGTCCGGCTGGAGCTTTTTACCCGGCGCAAGGAGGAGTACCGGGCTAAGGTCGAGGCCAATGACCAGGAAATCGCGGCCTTAACCGACGCCCTGGACGCCAATACCAACGAGCAGGCCCGTCTGGCCGAGCAGTTCGCCCTGGCGGGTGAAATCGAGGGCATGTACCGCAAGCTGTGGTCCGGGGCCAGCGCCAGCCGCATGGAGTACCTGGGAGCCTTGCGGGAGAAGCTTCGGGTCGAGGACCTGCACGCCAAGGCCGTGGAGAAGCGGGATCAGCTCAAGGAGCGCCTGACCCAGGCCCGGATGCAGCGCCAGGCGTTTATCAGCGGCTGGTACGGCCAGACCGCCACCCAGCTCCTGGAAACCCGGCAAAGCCTGGACGAGGTGGAGCACACCCTGGCCAAGGCCTCGCGCAGAAGCGAACTGGTGGAGCTGGCCGCCGTGTCCGACGCCATTGTCAAGGACGTGGCTCCCTTGTCCGAAGGCTCGGTGCTGCGCCAGGCCGAGACCTTTTGCACGCTCGTTCCCATTGACGGCGCGGGCGGAGCCCTGGAGGCCGAGGTGGCCATTGCGGCCAAGGACATCGGCCACATCCGGGTGGGCAATGCCGTGCGCATGAAGCTGGCCGCCTTTCCCTTCCAGCGCCACGGTTTTCTGGACGGCGAGGTGCGCATGGTCAGCCCGGACGCCTTCGTGCCCCAGGCTGCCGATCGGCCCGAGGCCGGGGAGGCCTACTACAAGGCCCGGGTGCGGCTCACGTCCACCAGGCTCCGGGACGTGGGATCACAATTCCGGCTGCTGCCGGGCATGACCCTGGAAGCCGAAATCCTGGTCGGCACCCGCCGTGTGGCCAGCTATATCCTCGATCCGGTGCTGCGGGGGCTGCACGAATCCATGAGCGAGCCGTAAGCCCGGCCGGCCCGTTCCCTTCAATGCCCCATGACCGGCTTGGCGGTCTTCTTGGCCCGGCGCAGCAGCAGCAGCGCCGGCAGGCAGGCCAGGCACAGGTAGGCCATGATCCGGAAGCTGTCCATGTAGGCCAAAAGGCTCGCCTGTTGCTGCACCAGGGCGGCGATCAGGGCCATGGCCTGCTTGGGGTCCGGGATGGCGTCGTGGATTTGGGACAGGTAGCTTTCCAGGGCCTGCCGGTATTCCTGCAGGCGCGGGCTTGTGGGGGCGACGTGCTCGACCAGGTAGTTCTGGTAGACCTGGGACCGCCGGGCCACCAGGGTGGTCAGGGCGGAGATGCCGATGCTGCCGCCGAGGTTGCGCATGAGGTTGAACAGGCCGGTGGCGTTGCCCATTTCCTCGTTGGTCAGGTTGGCCATGGCCTGGGTGGCCAGGGGAACGAAGACCATGGCGATGGCCACCCCCAAAATGACGCTCGGCCAGATGATGGAGATGAGGGCAATGTCGAGGTTGATTTCCGAAAAGCGGTACGAGGCGTAGGCAAGCAGCGTAAACCCGCCGGCCAGAAGCAGCCGGATGTCCACCTTGCCCACCAGCCGGCCGATGATGACCATGCCGATCACCGCGCCCACGCCCCGGGGACTCAGGGCCAGGCCGCTGGCCGAGGCCGTGTAGCTCATGAGGCTTTGCAGGTACAGGGGCAACAGGGTGATGGCTCCGTAGAGGACCACGCCGATGATCGCGATCATGGCCGTGCAGGTGGAAAAATCGCGGTCGCGCAGCACGCGCAGGTTCACCAGGGGCCTGGGGTGCCGCCACTCCCAGACGAGAAACGCGACCATGGCCACGACGCTGACCCCGGAAAACCAGCGCACCCACAGGGCCGCGAACCAGTCCGACTCCTGGCCCTTGTCCAGCACGATCTGCAGGGTGGCCAGCCACAGGGCCAGGAAGCCGAAGCCCACGTAATCGACCGTGCCCGCGCGTTCGGCCTTGGCCTTGGCCAGATACGGCGGGTCCTCCAGAAACGCCTGGCAGAGCAGCACGGCCAGGACGCCCACGGGCAGGTTGATGAAAAAAATCCAGCGCCAGGTATAGTTGTCCGTGATCCAGCCGCCCAGAAGCGGGCCGATGATGGGGGCCACCACCACGCCCATGCCGAAGATGGACATGGCCATGCCGCGTTTTTCCGGCGGAAAGCTCTCCATCAAAATGGCCTGGGACAGCGGTTGCAAGGCCCCGCCGGCCGCGCCTTGGACCACCCGGGCCAGGACCAGCACGGCCAGGGACGGGGCCGCGCCGCAGGCCGCGGAGGCCAGGGTGAAGGTGGCCACGCAGGTGATGAGAAAGCGCTTGCGGCCAAAGGTGGCGCTCAGCCACCCGGTCATGGGCAGCACAATGGCGTTGGACACGAGGTAGCTGGTCAGCACCCAGGTGGATTCGTCCTGGGTGGCCGACAGGTTGCCGGCGATGTGGGGCAGGGCCACGTTGGCCACGGACGTGTCCAGGACCTCCATGAAGGTGGCCATCATGACCGAGACGGCGATGAGCCAGGGATTGCCCTGGGGCTGCCAGTCCTGGCTCTGGTTGGATCGGTCGTTGGGCGGGGTCATGGCAACCTTGGAAGGTTAGCGCACCCGCACGGTGGGCACCACGGACATGCCCGGGGCCAAGAGCAGGTCCTTGTCCGCGTCCGTGCGGTGCAGGAGGATTTTGACAGGCACGCGCTGCACCACCTTGACGTAGTTGCCGGTGGCGTTTTCCGGGGGCAGGAGGCTGAACGCCGCGCCCGAGCCGCGCTGGATGCTGTCCACGTGCCCGGTCAGCGGGTGGTCCGGAAAGGCGTCCACGGAGATTTCCACGGACTGGCCCGGCCGCATGTACGTAAGCTGGGTCTCCTTGAAGTTGGCCACCACCCACACGTCCGGCTGCACCAGGCTCATGAAGCTCTGGCCGGCCTGGACATAGTCGCCCGGCTCCACGTTCTTGTTGGTCACCCGGCCGGCCACCCGGGCGCGCACCTCGGTATAGGCCAGGTTCAGGGCCGCCTGGTCCAGGGCGGCCTGGGCCTGCTCCACCTGGGCCTTGGCGGTCTCGATGCGGGTGGCGGCCAGGGCCACCTGGGCCTGGTCCGAGGCGTATTTCTTCTGGGCCGCCTCCAGAGAGGCCGCGGCGGTCCGGGCGGTGGTGGCCGCGTTGTCCCGGGCTTCCTGGGCCACGACCCGCTGAGAGAACAATTGTTCGTAGCGGGCCCGCTCCTTGTCCGCATAGGCGGCCGTGGCCTGGGCCGAGGCCACCTGGGCCAGGGACTGCTGGGCCGTGGCCCGAGCCACGGCCAGCTGGGACGTGGCCTCGTCCAGGCCCTTGCGGGCCGCGTCCAGGCTGGCCTGGGCCTGCTCCAGGCGGGCCTGGTAATCCGCCGGATCGATGCGCACCAGCACATCGCCTTCCCGCACGAGCTGGTTGTCGTCCACGAGCACGGTCTCGACCCGGCCCGGCACCTGGGCCGCCACCGAGGTGACGTGGGCGGCGATGAAGGCGTCGTCCGTGGATTCGAAGTGCCGGGCGTGCAGCCAGTAGATGAGGCCTCCAACCAGGGCGGCCACGCCCAAAAGGACGAACAGCAGGATGCGCTGCCGCTTCTTGCGGGGCGAGGGCGGCGCATCCTTGGCAGGCCGGTCTTTTCCGGCGATCTGGGGACCCGGGGACTTGGCGGCCGGAGGCGCGCCCTGTTCGGGCCGGCTGCCGGCCGGCGGGGCCTGGGATGGAGAATCGGGCATAGACGGTTCTCGGTTTGGGGCCGTAAGCCGGCCGGTTGCGACGTCGGGAAGCACGACATGCATCTTCCCGGCCCGCCAAAGGGGAGGGGGCATGATCCTTACAGGCGATCCGGGTGGTTTTGTCAATGTATGGTAACGACAGGCCCGGGCGCAAAAAAGCCGGGCGCAGGCCCGGCTTGGAAAGAAACGCAGGTCAGGGACCCGGCCCGGTCAGGTGCGGCGCAGGAAATCCCACCAGTTGCGAAACTCGAAAAAGCGCTCGGCTTCTTCCCGGGTCTGGCACTGGACGTGGAGCACGTTCACCATCTCGTCGAATTCGGCGTCGGTAAAGGACAGGCCCTCTTCGGCCAGCACGGCGTCGCGTCCGGCCGGGCCGTCGGCGGCATAGAGCCTGTCGCGAAGAGCCGGGTCCGCAGCCAGGCGGCGGTAGAGCTTGCGTACGTTGTCCAGGGACATGGCACGTACCCCTTAGGGCGTCATCAGGGCATCAGGGGCGCGAAACCAAGCCCCGTGTCCACGGGCAGGCCGGACATCAGGTTGGCGCAGGCCACGGCCTGGCCCGAGGCGCCCCGGCACAGGTTGTCGATGGCCGACACGATGATCAGCCGGTCGGTGCGGGGATCGACCACCAGGCCGATGTCGCAGAACATGGTGCCGCGCACGAAACGCGTTTCCGGGAGTTTCCCCAGCGGCAGCACCCGCACCCAGGGACTGGCCGCATAGTGCCTGGCGTAGAGGTCGTGGACCGCCTCCAGGGTCGTCTCCCGGGTCAGGCGGGTGTAGATGGTGGACAGGATGCCCCGGTCGATGGGGAGCAAATGCGGGTTGAACGAGACGATGACGTCCGCGCCGGCCAGCTTGGATAGCTCCTGCTCGATCTCCGGGGTGTGGCGGTGCTTGCCCAGGTTGTAGGCCCGAAAGGTGTCGTGCACCTCGCAAAAAAGCGTGGCGACGCCGGCCTTGCGCCCGGCCCCGGACGCTCCGGACTTGCTGTCGGCCACGATGCCGTCGGTTGCGATGAGCCCCTGGCCCAGAACCGGGGCCAGGCCCAGGATGACGGACGTGGGGTAGCAGCCCGGGTTGGCCACGAGCCTGGCCGTCTTGATGGCCTCGGCATAGAGCTCGGGCAGGCCGTAGACCGCATCGGGCAGGAGGCCGGGATGGCGGTGGTCCAGGCCGTACCAGGCGGCATAGATGTCGGGATCGTCCAGGCGGAAATCGGCGGACAGGTCCACCACCGCAAGGCCGGCGGCCAAAAGCTCGGCGGCGTAGTCCATGGCCGCGCCATGGGGCACGGCCAGAAACACGAGCCGGCAGGAGGCGGCCAAGTCGGCGGCGTCGGGAGCGGAAACCAGCACATCCCCGGCGGCAAAGCCCTGCAAAAAGGGATACAGGGCGGCCAGGTGCTTGCCGGCTTCGGCGCGCGACGTGGCCCGCACCAGGCGCATGTGCGGATGCGTTGCCAGTATCCGGGCCAGTTCCATGCCGGTATAGCCGGTCACCCCCACCAGGCCGACGGGAATCGTTTCCATGCGCCCTCCGCGCGTTCGTGTGGCGTCCGCGAAATCCGTTGCCCCGGATTTCGCCTCTCTAATGAAGCAGAAGTGTGTCTTTAGCCGAAAAAACGTCGATTGTCGGGAACGCGGCGCTAAAGCTTTTTGACGTAAATCAGGCGCAATTCGCACAACAGGCTGGAGAGAATTTCGCACTCCTCGGAGGCCAGATTGCCCTGGGTCTTGCATTCCAGCATGGCCAGGGTATCGATGGCATGCTTGGCCTCGGTCAGGTTCTGTCTGTATTGGCCCGATTCCGGTTCCGGGGCTTCGCCCAGAAACACCATGGCCGAGTGGGCCAGGGAAAGGACGAACGTCATGAACGATACGGGCGGAAAGCAGTCTTCCCGGCCCTGGCGCGACTCCCGGCAGGTTCCGGCAGTTGCGCCGCCATTTTCAAAAGCGTGGTGGGCAGTTCCTTTGAAATCCGGCTCGATTCCCATGGAACGTCTTCCTCCTGAAACCTCTTTTGGCCTTGTTCTCGGCCGTGGTCCCTATTACATAAGGTTACGACGCGAAACGGCAACCGGCCGGGGGTAGTCTTACCCCAATCAGGCCCGGCATGCATCCGCTTTTTGCCCGGCCTTCCCGGTACGAAGGGCCTGGCGACGGCCTTGCCGAAAACGCTTGGAGGCGCTCATGCAGACCAAAATCGTGGCCACCCTGGGTCCCGCGTCCTTAAACCCCGAAATCATGCGCGCCATGGTGCGCTACGGCGTGCGCATCTTTCGGCTCAACTTCTCCCATTCCGACGCCGCCTATTTCGCCCCGGCCATCAAGACCATCCGCGACCTGGAAAGCGAGTTCGGCATTCCGCTGACGGCCATGGGCGATTTGTGCGGCCCCAAGACCCGCATCGGCGAGGTGGCGGATTCGCCGCGCACCGTGGCCAAGGGCGAATGCCTGCTTCTGGGGCTGCCGGACGAGCGGCCCGACCCGGCCCGGGACGAGCGCGTGTTCGTGTCCCTGGACGTGCCCGAACTTCTGGCCGGGCTGCGGGTGGGCATGCCGGTCAACTTGAGCGACGGGCTGCTCCAGTTCCACGTGACCAGCGAGATAAAACCCGACCGGCTCTACGAGATGGAGGCCCAGAACGCGGGGCTTCTCTCCTCCAACAAGGGCATTGCCTTCCCGGGCAAGCACCATCCCATGCCGGCGCTGACGCCCAAGGACATCAAGGATCTGCACGAAGGCATTGACGTGGGCGTGGACGCCCTGGCCATCTCCTTTGTCCAGGGCGCGGCGGACGTGATCCAGACCAAGGAGGAGATCAAGCGGCACGGGGCCTGGGTGCCGGTGGTGTCCAAGCTCGAACGGCAAAACGCCGTGGACAGCCTGGACGATATCCTCAAAATCACGGATGCGGTCATGGTAGCCCGGGGCGACCTGGGCCTGGAATGCCCCATCCCGCAACTGCCCATCATCCAGAAAAAGATCATCCGGGCCTGCCGCCATGCCCAGCGGCCGGTCATCGTGGCCACCCAGATGCTTTTGTCCATGGTCAAAAATCCCATCCCCACCCGGGCCGAATCCACGGACGTGGCCAACGCCATTCTGGATGGGGCGGACTGCGTCATGCTCTCGGAAGAAACGGCCGTGGGCGATTATCCGGCCCAGACCGTCAAGGTGATGCAGGACATTTCCGAAAACGCCCTGGAATACTATCTGGAGCGCATTCCTTCGCCCTACGCGCCCAAGCGGGAGAAAAACCCGGCCAAGTTCGTGGCGTATTCGGCCTGCCTCATCGCGGACAACCTGGAGAGCGAGGCCATCATCTGCCACACGGTCAGCGGGGCCACGGCCCGGCTGACCTCCACCCGCCGGCCGCGCCAGAAGATCTACGCCCTGACCCCGGACGCGCGGGTCATGCGCTTTCTCAACTTCGCCTGGGGGGTCAAGCCGCGCCTGATCGACTCCGCCACGGAAAACCACATGGCCCGGGTGGAGGAGTTCGTGGCCGAAAATCCGGACCTCAAGGCCGGGGAGCCCGTGGTCATCACCGCCGGCCGGCCAACGCCGGGCAATGACACGCCAGGGACCAACGAGATCAAGATTTACTATAAGTAAAGAGAATATTGGGGGAAACGCTTTTGAAAAGCGTTTCCCCCAAACCCCCTTCGAAACACTTATCTGTTCCGCTTCCCCCGCCCAAACGACAGGATCACCCCCAGGCACGAGAACACGGCGAAGACTGTCAGGCCCACGCGCATGCTGGTCAGGAAGGCCGGCAGGGTGGCGGCGGTGATGGTCGCGTCGCCCATGAGCACGGCGAAAATGAGCGTGACGCTGGTCATGCTCACCGCCATGCCCAGCGTGCGCATGGTGGCGATCATGCCCGAGGCCAGGCCGAACTGGCGGCGTTTAACGCTGCCCATGATGGCCGTGGAATTGGGCGTGATGAAGATGCCGAATCCCGTGCCGATCAGCACCAGTTGCGCCGCCAAAAGCCCAAGCGGCGTATCCGGCCCCACGGTGGCGGCGGCGGACAGCAGGCCGGCGGAACTGACCAGCATGCCCACGGTGGCGAGTTTTGCCGGCTCGAACCGGTCGGCCAGCCGGCCGGCAATGGGCGAGGCAATGACCTGGGCCACGGGCTGGCACAGGAGCACGAAGCCGGCCAGGCGCGGCGGCAGGCCCTTGGCGTATTGCAGGTACAGGCTCATGAGAAAGGTGATGCCAAAGGTGGCGGCATAGTTTCCCAGGGCGGCCAGGCAGCTTAAGGTAAAAAAGCGGTTGCCCGAAAGCAGGCTCACATCCAGCAGCGGACTCTTGAGCCGGGATTCCAGGGCCAAAAACAAGGCCAGGCCCGCAAGGCCGGCCAGGATCATGGCCGGCCCCAGGGGCATTTCCTTGGCGTGGGCCGCGCCGAGCATGACCAGGCCGACGCCGGCGGCGTAGACCAGGCTTCCCTTCCAGTCCATGCGCTCGCCGCGGGCATTGCGGGCCGAGGGACCCATGCCGAAAAGGCACAGGGCCGTGGCCGCAAGCCCCAGGGGCACGGCCATGAGAAACACGAAGCGCCAGCCGAAGTGCTCGGTGACAAAGCCGCCGATGACCGGCCCCATGGACAGGCCGGCATAGGTGCAGGCCGAGACGATGCCGATTTTCGAACCCCGAAGCTCGGGCGGATAGGCGGCGGCCACCAGGGCCAGGCTGCCGGAAAGAAGCATGCACGCGCCAAGGCCCTGGAAAAATCGCTGCACCATGATCATGGCCACGGACCCGGTCAGCCCCAGCGAGCAGGTCAGGGCGGTGAAGACCACCAGCCCGGGCAACAGCACCCGGCGCTGACCCACGATGTCGCCCCAGCGCCCAAACGACAGCATGCCCATGGCCAGGGACACCACGTACAGCTGCTCCACCAGCCCGAGCTCCCGGGCCGTGGCGCCCAGGTCGCGGCCCAGGGAGGGCAGGGCCACGCCCACGGCGGTCAGCATGAACGGGGCCATGAACTGGGCGATGCAAACGGTAACGAGGACCATGGCCGGCGAACCGGCTTTGTTGCGGAGCATGGGCATGTCCTTGGCACTACGGTGAGGTTGGGCGGGCTGGAAATACGGGTCGGCGCTGGCCCATGGTCCGCCGCGCCGGGCCGAAACCGAGGGAAAGGCGGAACCGGACGCCCGGACGGCTGTGCGGATCAGTCGCAACGGTGGCGGCTGCACGACCCTTCGCGGATGAACACCACGGATTCCGAAATGTTGGTGCACTGGTCGCACACGCGCTTGAGGCCGTGGGCAATGAAGCAGATCTGTACGGCCCGCTCCACGGGCCGGGCCTCTTCCAGCATGTACTCGCTCATTTCCCTGAGAATGGTCAGGTTGAGCTCCAGGATGTCCCCGGACTCCTGGCACAGCCGGTGGGCCATATCCAGGTCCAGGTTGGCGAAGCAGTCCGCGGTCCGGGACAGGAAATCCCGGGTGGCGGCGGCCAGTTCCTCCAGGGTGGGAGAGAAGGTCATGGTCCCGCGTTCCATGAGCAAAAGCCCGCGCTCGGCGATATTGACGGCCTGGTCGCCGACGCGCTCGATGTCGCCCACGGCGCGCATGCAGCCGAGGATGTAGCGCAGGTCCCCGGCCACGGGCTGGTACAGGGCGAGCAGGCGCAGGACTTCGGCGTCAATGGCGCATTCCATGGAGTCGATGGCCGCATCGCCGGTGATGACGGCGTCGGCCTCGGCCGGATCGCGGGAAAAGACGACAGTGATGGCCTTTTCCACGGCGGTCTGGGCCAGGCGAAAGGCTGTCAGCACGTTGGTCTTCAGCTTTTCCAGATCGGCCTCGATAATCCGCTCCACGGCTTGCCCTCCCCAAAATCCGGCTCCTTTGGAGTCGAGCTTCAAACGCTATCCATAACACCCTGTTCTGGCAAGAGGGAGGCGGCGCGGCCCGAAGAAGCAATCCGAGACAGCGTATCCGGACAGGATCATCGGGCCGGCCGCCCGTATCAGCGGCAATCAGCTGCGCCAGCGACGCATGAACTCGGCCGCCGTGCCGCCGGCCTCGATGTGGGCAATGAGCGCGGAACCAAAGACCACGCCGTCCACGAGATCGCCGAACCCGGCGAGCTGCTCCGGGGACTTGATGCCGAATCCCAGGGCCACGGGCACGTCGAAGATGCGGCGCACCACCCGCAGGCGGTCCTTGACCTCGGCCGGCAGGGAATCACGCATGCCCGTGGTGCCGAGCACGGACACGAAATAGACATAGCCCCGGGCGGCCTCGGCATAGGCGGCCAGGCGGTCCTCCGAGGTGTTGAGGCCGACCAGGGGAATCAGGTCCAGGCCGCGCGCGGCCAAGGCCTCGGCCATGGGGCCGGATTCCTCCAGGGGCAGGTCCGGAACGATGAACCCGGCCACCCCGGCTTCGGCCGCGTCCTCGGCCAGCTTGTCCAGGCCGTACTGGTAAAAGGGGTTGTAATAGCCCATGAGCACCAGGCCGGCCCGGAACTGGCCCTTGCGCAGGGTCAGCTCATGCAGCAGCCAGGACAGGCAGGCGCCGTGCAGCAGGCAATCCAGGGACGCCTTTTCCACTACCGGGCCGTCGGCCACGGGGTCGGAAAAGGGCACGCCGATCTCGATGACGTCGGCCCCGCCGGCGTCGAGCTCGGCCAGTTCCGTGAAAAAACGTTCCTTGTCCGGAAAGCCGCCGGGCAAAAAGGGAATCAGGGCCTTTCTGCCGGCGGCCAGGGCCTCCCGAATGCGCGTGGTGAGAATGGACTGGCTCATGACGCCGCTCCCTGCCGTTTTTCGTATTCCTCGATAATGCCCAGGTCCTTGTCGCCGCGCCCGGACAGGCACACCACCACCTGGCTGCCCTTGGGGATGCTTCCGGCGTTTTTGACGACCCAGGCCACGGCATGGCAGCTTTCCAGGGCCGGGATGATGCCCTCCCGGCGGCACAAGGCATTGAAGGCGGCCAGAGCCTCGGCATCCACCACGGTCTCGTAGCGGGCCCGGCCCGTGGCGTGCAGATGGGCATGCTCCGGCCCGACGCCGGGATAGTCCAGGCCCGGGGCGATGGAGTGCGAGGGCAGGATCTGCCCTTCTTTCGTCTGGAGCAGCATGGTGCGCATGCCGTGGAGCACGCCCGGGGCGCCGAGGCTCAGCGGCGCGGAATTGAAGCAGCCGGGCTCGCCCGTGCCGGCCGCCTCCACGCCGATGAGCTGCACGCCGGCATCGGGCACGAAATGGTGGAACATGCCGATGGCATTGGAGCCGCCGCCTACGCAGGCCACCACGTAATCCGGCAGTCGGCCCATCTTGTCCAGGCACTGGGCCCGGGCTTCGAGCGAAATCACGGCCTGGAACTCGCGCACGAGCAGGGGAAAGGGGTGCGGCCCGGCGGCCGTGCCGAAGCAGTAGTGGGTGGTGCGCTGCTCGGCGATCCAGTACCGCAGCGCCGCATTGATGGCGTCCTTGAGCGTGCGCGTGCCCGACTCGATGGGCACCACCTCGGCCCCGAGCAGGTGCATGCGCTTGACGTTGTGCGCCTGGCGCACCACGTCTTCGGCTCCCATGTAGACGATGCAGTCCAGCCCGAGCATGGCCGCGGCCGTGGCCGTGGCCACGCCGTGCTGCCCGGCCCCGGTCTCGGCCAGGAGCACGGGCTTGCCCATGTACTTGGTCAAAAGGCCCTGGCCCATGGTGTTGTTGATCTTGTGCGCGCCGGTATGGTTCAAATCCTCCCGTTTGAGCCACAGATCGAAGCCCAATTCTTTCGACAGATTGGGACAGCGATAGAGCGGCGAGGGCCGGCCCACGTAATCGGCCAAAAGCGCATTCAGCTCCTTCTGGAACGGCTCGCTCGGCACGATGGTCCTCAAGGCCTCTTCCAGTTCCAGCAACGGCGGCATGAGCAGTTCGGGAACGAACTGCCCCCCGAAGTCGCCGTAGTAACCTTTATGCATGGTGTTATTGCCTCCGGCGGCCGGGGGAACCTTTTTTGAAAAAAAGGTTCCCCCGGACCCCTTCCAAAAAACTTTCAATGGGCTTCGCGTCGAACGCGATAATTCTGCCTCTTCAAATGCGGCGCTTCGCCGCTGGCCTGGTGGGGCCGGAATTGGGCCGGCGTGCTCGCCGGCCCAATTCCGGCCCCACACGACGGTCGCCCGCCACCCACCCACCATCCCGCTGCACCCTGCCGTCCAGGTCAGGGGGTCCGGGGGGGATGATCCCCCCCGGCGGGGTGCGGGGCAGAGCCCCGCCTCTTCTCTTTCACGGCCCAAAGGCACCTCCGGACTTTTTCCAGGTCCTTGAGGCCGGGCGAGGATTCGACGCCGGAATTCAGGTCCAGGCCGTGGGGCCGGGCCAGGCGGACGGCCTCGGCCACGTTGTGCGGCCCCAGGCCGCCGGCCAGGAGCCAGGGCATGGGCGGACGCAGATCGGCCAGGGAGGCGAAATTCAGGGATTGGCCGTGGCCGCCGCCGGAGACGCCGGCGTCGAGCAGGGCGAAGCGGATCGCGCCCGTAAAAGCGGCCATTTCGGCGGCCAGGGAAGCCAGGTCCGGGTGGTTCTGGGGCCAGAAGGCCCGGATGACGCGGTCGGGTCCCACGGCGCGGCAAAAGGCCGGGTCCTGGCCGCCGTGGAGCTGGGCCAGGTCCAGATGGGCCTGGTCCATGATGGCCAGAACCTCGTCCAGGCTTTGTTCCACGAACACGCCCACGCGCTTGGCGGTGGTGCGGGGCAGGGCGGCGGCCTGGGCTGGCGTGACGCGGCGCGGGCTTTTGGCCGCGAAGATAAAGCCCAGGAAGTTCGCGCCGGCCTGGGCGCAGCCCAGCACGTCCTCGGGCCGGGTCATGCCGCAGACCTTGACGAGCAGGCCGTTCATGACGGCTCCTTGCCGGTGAGCCTGGCCAGGGCCGCGCCGGGGTCGGCCCCGGACATGAGGGAAGTGCCGACCAGCACGGCGTTGAATCCCAGGTCGGCCATGCGCAGGACTTCGGCCCGGGAGCGTATGCCGCTGGCGGAAATCCAGATGCGGCCGGCGCGCTTGCGTTTGGCCAGGCGTTCGGACACGGCCAGGTCGGTTTTAAGGGTGTCCAGGTCGCGGTTGTTGACCTGGATGATGCGGGCTCCGGCGGCCTCGACCCGGTCCAGGTCGGCTTCGTCGAAGATTTCGGTGACGGCTTCCAGGCCCAGGTCGTAGGTCAGGCGCAGCAGGTCTCCATCACCCTGCGCTAGCATATAGA
>CAZBER010000019.1:0-57638 GCA_964490985.1 uncultured Desulfovibrionaceae bacterium
CCTTTTTTGCAAAAAAGGGGGTTTCCTCCCCCCGGTTCCTTCAGTCCCCCCCAAAAAAGGAGTGCCTATGTTCCATATCGTCGTATGCGGCGGCATTGTGCCGGATCCGTTGCAGACCTTGGAGCCGGTCAAGGGGCCGGCCGGCTGGGGGCTCAAAAACGAGCTCATGTTGCCGTCCATTCTGGACCCCTGGGCGTCCCATGCCTTGTACGAGGCGGCGCACTTGGCCAAGGCCGCGCCCGGCAGCAAGGTCTGGCTGGTGTCGCTGGGTCCCAAGGCCAAGCTGCAGCAGGTCATGATGACCGTGGCCCAGAAGGCTCCTTTCGAGCTGGTGGTGGCCGACGGCCCGGCCGGCGGGTTCGTGGATTCCTTTGAGGCGGCCGAGGCCCTTTCCGCGGCCATTGACGGCATTGCCGGCCTGGACAGGTCCAAGCTCCTGCTTTTCGGCGGCTGGCAATCGGCCTCGCGCGGGGCCGGCGCCACGCTGCAATGTATCGGCGAAAAGCTCGGCATCCTGGACCAGTTCCAGGGCGTGGACAAGCTGACCGTGGCTGCCGACGGCTCGTTGGAGATCATGGAGCGCATCGAGGGCGGGAGCTACTTGGTGTCCACCTGCGCCGGGGCTCCGGCGGTTTTGGGCTGGGCCACGGGCGAACTGCCCGAGCCGCCCAACAACCCCCAGGTGGGCATGGCCAACATGCGGCTGATCATGCCGGCCCTGCAAAAGGCCAAGCCGGCCAAGGTCGGAGCCGCCGGCGTGGACTATGCGTCCGTGGCCCTGCCGGCCCAGAAGCGCGAGACCCGCATCGTTCGGGACACCGCGGTGGATGTCATTGCCAAAGAGATCGTGGACTGGATCAACAGCTAGGGAGCGCAGATATCTATGGAAACCATTTTATTTACCGCCCCTGTGGCCGCCGGCGGCTCCCTGTCCCGCGCCTCTCTGGAAACCCTGACCGCCGCCAAGGTCCTGGCCCAGGAATTGGGCGCGGCCCTGGCCGTGGGGCTTTACGGCACGGGCGCGGCCAAGGCCGCCGAAGCCCTGGCCGGCTGCGGGGCCAAGGCCTTTTACGCCGTGTCCGGGGCCGAGTTCGACGTACCCCGCTACGCCACGGACGCCGCCGCCCTGGAAGCCCTGGCCAAAGCCGCCGGAGCCTCCCTGGTCGTGGCCGCCGACGATTCCCGCGCCTCCCGGGCGCTGCCCGGCGTGGCCGCCCGGCTGGGCGGGCGCATGGACGCCCATGTGACGGGTCTTGCCGCCAAGGACGGCAAGCCCGTGGTCACCCGCTGGTACTACCGCCAGCGCATGGTGGCCGAGCTGACCCGCGACACCCGGCCCTGGTGCATTTCCGTGTCCGGCGGCTGTTTCCCGGCCTATGCCGGCACGCCGGGCGCGGCTGCGGTCACGGACGTGGCCGTGGCCCTTTCCCCGGCCGCCACGCGCACCACGCTCAAGACCGTGATCGCGCCCTCGGCCGACGAGCAGACCATCCGTCCGGACGCCAAGCTCCTGTTCGTGGCCGGCGCGGGCTGGACCAAGAAGCAGGCTGACGGGGCCGCCCACGTCAAGGAAGCCGGCGAGATCATCCTGGGCTTTTTGAACAAATCCAAGGCCTCACTCGGCAGCAGCAAATCCCTGGTGGACATGGGCGGCGAGGGCGAGGCCGTGCTGCCGTTTTTGACCCACCTGCACCAGGTGGGCCAGACCGGGGCCACGCCGCGCCATCCCAAGGGCCTGGCCACCTGCTGCCACGGCGAGGAGCCCCATGTGGTGGGCTGGCGGTTTATCGGCGAGCGCCGGGCCGTGAACCTGGACGCCAACTGCGGCTGGGCCCAGGGCAAGGCCGACGTGCTCTACGTGGCCGACGCCTTTGCCGTCATGCGCAAGATCAACGAACTGCTCGGCTAGGCCGCGCCGTCTTCGCGAAATCCAACGGCCCGGGACAAAAGTTCCGGGCCGTTCCGGTTTCGCGCGCCGGACGTGTGGCGAAGCCGGCAGATGGGCGTTTTCGATGTTGCCTTCGCGGCCCTGCATCAGGCTCCCAGGCAGGCGTACTCCATGCCGCACAGCCTGGCTCCCAGATGCCGGGCCAGGCCGAGCCCGCCCCGGCGCATGACGATCTCGTGGTTGAGGCGCACGAGCGGCCGGGCCACGAGCAGCAGCGCCCGCATGTCCAAGCGTGTCAGGCGCACCCGCCATTCGTGGCGCACGGCCGTGACCGCCTCCTCGCGGCTGAAACGCCACAAGCCGATCCCTTCCACGTCGCCGCTGGCCGCGCCCTCGATCAGGGCGGCGGTGACGATGCGTGTGGTGCGGATGTCCACAATCAGCCGGTAGGGCAAAACGCCTTTCCAGGTGTAGCGCCGCAGGTTGCCCACGCCCGCCGCGTCGCCCTTTTCCAACTCGACCACGCGCTCGACCCCGCGCCACCAGCCCGGCCACTGCTCGGAATGGGAGATGGCCTCCCAGACCGCGTCCAGAGGGGCGGTGATGCGCCACATAGTCACGGATTCGTACAGGGCCATGGCTTGCCTCGGCTGCGATATGCCGGCCGGCGCAGACGGGCGGCAGCTTACCCCCCGGCTGGCGGCGGCTCGATCAGGCCGAGCTTGGCCAGCTCCCGCAACAGCACTTCGCGCCGGATGGGCTTGGGCAGATAGGCATCGGCCCGGCCGTGGAAGAAGGATTCATTGACGTTTTTGGTGTCGGTCAAGACAGAGATCATGATGAGCTTGAACCGCTCTGCCTGGTCATGGGCAGCTTCCATGCGCCGCAATTGCTGAACCACCTCGTTGCCGTCCATGCCGGGCATGAGGATGTCCATGAACACGGCGGTAAAGGGATCGTCTTCCTCCAGGGCGGCCTGAAAGGCCGAAAGGGCCTCCACGCCATCGCAGGCGGTCAGGCATTCCGCATAGGCGGAAAGAAAAGTCCGCAAAAAAAGGATGATGCTTTCATCGTCATCCACGATGAGAAAGCGCATGATCCCGCCTCCATGCTTTGCCATCTGTCGCCTGCAATCGCTGCCGGCGATACGTTATCCCATGCCGTCGGATTAACGTAGCTTTTTTCAAAAAATATTCAAGCTGGACCTAAACGAAGGCAATGACCATATCCGCATAATAGCGTTTGAGCACATCGAGCAATGCGGCCGCGACCGCCAGATCGCCGGCCAGGGCGGCGGCCTCCAGGCGCGCGCCCAAGGCGGCGGCCTCGGGCAGCTCAAAGGTGCCGGCTGCGCCCTTGACGGCATGGGCCAGGCGTCGCAGGGTTTCCTGGTCGCCGGCGGCCAGGGCCTGATCCATGTCCGCGGACTGGCGGCGCTGGATGTCGAGAAAGAGCGGGAAAAGCGGCATGAGGATGCGGCTGACATGGACAATGTGTCGCTGCGGCCAGGGGACTTGGGGCATGGTCCTGTCTCCGGCGGGTCCGTGTCCTTGACGCGGGGACGCGGGGCATTTAGGTTTTCGACCGCGCGCCCGTAGCTCAGCCGGATAGAGCGTCGGACTTCGAATCCGCAGGCCGGGAGTTCGAATCTCTCCGGGCGCGCCAGGTTATTTCAGGATGTTGTATCGCTTGGTCGATGCAGCATCCTTTTCTTTTGCTATCCTACCCGCTCGTGGCTGCGTCAAGAGAAGGCCGAAAGTTCCTTATTCCGCCATGGTGCGCTTGAGTTTGCGGAAGATCGTGGTGCGGTCCAGGCCCAGGCGTTTGGCAGCTTCGCCCACGGACCCGAAATAGGCGATGGCCGATTCCAGGTAGTCTCGCTCGAACGTGGCCACTACCTCCTTGAAAGGTCGCTCCCAGTCGGCTGCCCCAGCCGGCCCCGGCTCGGGTTGGGATGGCGGGTCGCCGTCCGATGCCGGCGCGGCCGTGGGCAGGGGGCACTGCTTGACGCGCATGGCGGCCGGCAGGTCCGCGGCTTCGATGCATTCGGTGTCGCAGGTAATGAGTAACCCCTCGATCAGGTTCTCCAGTTCCCGGACATTGCCCGGCCAGTTGTAATGGGCCAAAAGCCGTTCGGCTTCCAGGGAAAAGGTGGTGCGCTTGCGGTAGCGCGCGCCGAAACGCTGCAAGAAAAGCCGGGCCAGGGGCAGGATGTCGTCGGGCCGGTCGCGCAGGGGCGGGATTTCCAGCACCGCCACCCGCAGCCGGAAAAAGAGGTCGCCCCGGAAAAGGCCGGCCCGCACCTCGGCCTCCAGGTTGCGGTTGGTGGCGGCCACCACCCGCACGTTGACCTTGCGCACCTTGGATGAGCCGACCAGGGTAAGCTCCCGGTCCTGAAGCACCCGCAACAGCTTGGCCTGCAGGGGCAGGGGCAGCTCGCCGATCTCGTCCAGAAAGATGGTGCCGCCTTCGGCCATCTCGAAAAAGCCCACCCGGCCCTTGGGATGGGCTCCGGAAAAGGCGCCGGGCGCATAGCCGAAGAGCTCGGATTCGATCAGGTTTTCCGGGATCGAGGCGCAGTCCACCTTGATGAAGGGCTTTTCCCGCCTGGGGCTGGCTTCGTGGATCATGCGGGCGAACAGCTCCTTGCCGACGCCGGTTTCCCCCAGAACCAGGGTCACGGCATCCGTGGCCGCCACCCGGCGCAGCAGGTCCATGAGCCGCTTCATGGCCGAGTTTTCGGCAATGAAATTGGTGACGCCCCCGCCCTCGCGGATGAAAAAATCCATCTGGTGCTGATACGTCTCGATCAGCTCCTGCTGGCGCGAGATGCGCTCCTGCATGCGGGCCATGAGCGTGATGTCGCGGGCGTAGAGCACCACCAGGCTGACCTTGCCGTCAGGCTCGCGAACGGGCTTGCCGTCAATGGTCATGCTGCGGTTGTCGCGGGTGACCTGGATGGAGGAAGCGGGCCGGCCCGTGGACACGATTTCCGGCGTGATGGGCGCGACGTTGAAAAGCCCGGCTTTTCGCAGGTCCTCGACGTTGCGGCCGATGAGCTCGGCCTTGGTCAGGCCGGTAAGTTGTTCGTAGGCGACATTGGCCTTGAGGGCGTGACCGTCCCGGTCGGTGATGAGCACCCCGTCCTCGATGCTGTCCAGGATGGCGTCGAGGCGGCTGGCCACGGGATCAAGCGGTATTTGTACTTTTTTTCTCAAAATAGGCCCATTATGACGCTGGTTTCGTCCTTTTTTTCTCAAGCTGCCCTGGTTGCGCCTTTGCAATACCGCAACATGCGGCAAATATGCAACATGGCGTATTTGAAGTAACTGGCTGTAATCTTGGAGATTGTCTGATTTTCGCCCAAAATTTTCGGTGCAAAATTGCAACCACTAATCACGGCCAGTGCCCCAATGATCTGACCAATTCCAGCTCATCTAATAATATCAAGTTATTAGAAAGACTGGCACGGCCATTGCTTAAAGAAAAACAACGCCAACACGAAAACAGAAAAAACAATGCCGCACAACCATAAGGAGCCGATCATGAACGCCACTGTGACCGAAAACAAGGTCCGCCCCCTGGTAACATCTCTGGAACACTATACTGTGGAAGGAACGAGCGAATGCTCTGCCTGCGGCCGGCCGGTCAAGATGCAGCTCCTTATCGAGAACGACATCATCGTCGACGCCGGCGGTACGGTGGAAAGCTGCGGCTACAGCCGGGACTGCATGGCCGCGCTCATTGCCACGGTCAAGGGCATGAGCGCGTATGACGCCCAGGCCGTGTCCAGCGAGGACTATCAGCCCAAGATGACCCGGGTTATCGAAAAGCTCGGTTGCGACAACTGGTGCGTGGCCGCCCTGCGCATCGCGCTGCGCAACTACCGTCTCAAGGAAGCGGCCTAGGCACACCGCTTCCATATCCAGGCCGCCGCACGGACCCACGCCAGCAGCCTGGAGAAGCCAGGGACCGGCCGCCGCTTCCGGTCCCTGGCTTTTTTGTTTCCATCCGTTTCTGAACCCTGTTGTCTTGAAAAACTCGGCTCTTGGGCGGGTATGGTGCGTTTCTTCCTTGACTTCCCACTGCCCTCAAAGGAATGAGGAAGCGAATTGCCGACTGGATGGAAAAAACGAGTGTGGCCAGCCTGGCCGTAGGCATCTTTCAGAATAAACTTCTGGGGATCGCTATCGGAACCGCCTTCCTCGCGGCAACATTGTATATGACCAGGAGGCTTGAACGATGAGCAAATCCGATCTGCTTTGGCTCCTGGTGGCCGGCATTGGCTTTGTCCTGACGGTCGTCTTTTTTAAACTTCCGCCCGATAAGCCCGGCCAGCACGACGGCTGCAAATAGCGTTTGGCGTTGCCTTGTCCGCATCCGCGCCACCGCCAGAGCCTTGGAGCCAGGGCGGCCCTTGCACGGCGCAGGCGTCCGCGACACCTCTCCCCGCCTCCAAGGCAAAATTCCTGCTTCGAGCCGCCAAGGCCTCCGGACCGCCCCTCTACCGCCCCCGGGCCTGGTAGCGGTTGATGCGCCGCTCCAGCCGGCGGGACAGCTCGGTCAGGCAGTAGCAGATCACGAAATAGAACACTGCGATGGTGATGAATATCTCCGTGGGCGCGGTCAGGGTGCGGCTGTTGACCTGGGTGGCCGCCTTGGTCAGCTCGTTGACCCCGATGATAAAGGCGAGCGACGTGTCCTTGGTCAGGGACACGAACTGGTTCACAAAGGACGGAATCATGTTGAACAGGGCCTGGGGCAGGATGATGTGGCGCATGGCCTGGAAATGGGTCAGGCCCGTGCCCCGGGCCGCCTCCATCTGGCCCTTGGGCAGGGACTGCACCCCGGCCCGCACGATCTCGGCAATGTAGGCGCTGGTGAAAACGATCAGGGCAACCAGCGCGCTTTGGGCCTCGGGCAGGCTGTGGCCAAGCAGCACCGGGGCCAGGAAGTAGAACCAGAACACGACCATGAGCAGCGGCGTGCCCCGGATGATCTCGATATAGACCATGGCCGGCCACTTGAGCCACGGCTTCTTGGATATCCGCAAAAGGCCAAAGGCCAGCCCCAGCCAGAAGGCGCCGAAAATGCCGCCCAAGGCCAAAAGGATGGTCATGGCCAGGCCGCCCAGGGGACCCTGGGGAAAGGCGCCGACCAGAAGGTAGTCGAAGTTTTTGGAAATCACGTTCCAGTGCATCGTCTCCCCCTGCCTACCGCGACCGCACGTGCAGCACGCGCCGGTTGTAGACGTTGACCCCGAGGGACACGATCAGGGAAATGGCCAGGTACATCAGGGTGGAGACGGTGAAGGCCTCGAATCCGTGGAAGGTATGGGCCTCGATCTGCCGGGCCATGTAGGTCAGGTCCATGACGCCGATGGTCATGACCAGGGAGGAGTTTTTCAGGCAGTTGAGAAACTGCGAAATCAGCGGCGGAATGATGATGCGAAAGGCCTGGGGCAAAATCACGTAGGCCATGGCCTGGAGAAACGTCAGGCCGCAGGCCCGGGACGCCTCGAGCTGGTTTTTGGGGATGGCGAAGATGCCCGAGCGGATCTCCTCGGCAATAAAGGCCGAAGTATAGACGGTCAGGGCAATGACGCCGCAGGCGAACTCGAAATCCTGCTTGTAGAGCCACTGGTTCACGACATCGGGCAGGATGTTGTACGAGCCGAAATACCAGAAAAAAATCTGCACCAGAAGCGGCGTATTGCGGAAAAATTCCGTATAGGCGGCGCTCGCCCAGACCAGCGGCCTGACCTTGGACAGGCGCAGCACGGCCACCAGCGTGCCCAGGGCCAGGGACAGGACAATGGAGAGCCCGGAAATCTCCAGGGTAATCACCAGGCCGTTGATCAGCCATGTGCCGTATTCGCCGCTGACGACCTGGGCGAAATCGAATTGGTACGCCAAAACCGTTCCCCGAAACCAGCATGTTCCCCGTCAACCGGGGCGCGAAAAAGAGCCGGAGGGGAAATCCCCTCCGGCTTGTTTCAAACCTAAGGCCACAGCTCCATTTTCCAGGTCAAGGGCAGGTAATCCTTCTTGCCCTTGCCGAACCACTTCTCGTAGATCGTCTGGTATTCGCCCTTCTCCCACATGTTCATGAGGGCCAGGTTGACGAAGTCGCGGAACTTGGAGTCGTTTTCCGGCACGCCCAGGCCGTAGGGCTCGGGCGAGATGTAGTCGCCCACGATCTCCCAGGCCTCGGGGTTGTCGTCGCTGTTTTTGATGCCCACCAGAATGGATTCGTCCGTGGTCATGGCCTGGACCTTGCCCTGCTTGAGGGCCAGGAAGGCCTCGGGATAGGTTTCGAAGGAGATGACCGTGCACTCGGGCTGGGCTTTTTTCACGTTCTGCTCGGACGTGGAGCCCTTGACCGAACCGACCTTCTTGCCGGCCAGGTCGGCCACGGAACCGATGCCCCCGCCCTTTTTGACCAGAAGCTTCTGGCCGGTCATGAAATAGGTGATGGAGAAGTCGACCTGGTCCTCGCGCTCCTTTTTGTGGGTCATGGTGGCGGCCACAATGTCCACGGCCCCCTGGGCGAGCATGGGGATGCGGGTGGAGGAGGTCACGGGCTTGAGTTCCAGTTTCACGCCCAGACGGTTGGCCAGGGCCTGCATGAGGTCGATCTCGAAGCCCACGATCTGGTTGGTCTTCTCGTCGACATAGCCAAAGGGCGGCTGGGAATCCTTGATGCCGGCCACCAGGGCGCCCCGGGACTTGATGTCGTCGAGTTTGCCGGCCAGGGCGACGGACGCCGTCGCGATGGCGAGCAGACAGGCGAGAACGGTCAGCAAGGCGGTCTTGCGCATGGATGCCTCCTTCCAGGGTTTTGGGGGGTTGTGGGCCAACGCGCCGGCCCGCTACAAAATTTCCTTGAGAAAGAGCCTGGTCCGTTCGTGCCGGGGATTCTGGAAGAATTCCGCCGGAGGCGCGCCTTCGAGTATCTCGCCATAGTCCATGAAGACCACCCGGTCGGCCACCTCGCGGGCAAACCCCATCTCATGGGTCACGCACAGCATGGTCATGCCGTCGCGGGCCAGGTCCTTCATGACGTTTAAGACCTCGTTGATCATCTCCGGGTCCAAGGCCGAGGTGGGCTCGTCAAAGAGCATGACCTTGGGCTTCATGGCCAGGGCCCGGGCAATGGCCACCCGCTGCTGCTGGCCGCCGGACAGTTCGGCCGGATATTTCTTGGCCTGGTCGTGGATGCCCACCCGCTCGAGCAGGGCCAGGGCGATGTCCTCGGCCTCCTTTTTGGGCATCCGCTTCACCTTGATCAGGGCCAGGGTGACGTTTTTGAGCACCGAAAGGTGGGGGTAGAGGTTGAACTGCTGGAACACGATGCCGATTTCGCAGCGAAGCCTGTTGACGTCCACGTCATCGCCATGGATGTCGTGGCCGTTGAACAGGATGTGCCCCTGCTGGTATTCTTCCAGACGGTTGACGCAACGGATCAGGGTGGATTTCCCGGATCCCGACGGCCCGCAAATGACCAGCACCTCGCCCGGCTCCACGGAGTCCGTGATGCCCTTGAGCACGTGATAGTCGCCGTACCATTTGTGGACGTTGTGAAATTCGATCATGGCCATGAACGCTCACCAGTTCCTTCTCGCAAGACGGACTCGGGTCGCCTCGCGGCGGCCAAAAAGCGGCATGGCGTCAAGGCGTGTCCGGAATGGAAAACCGTGCTTGATTTGGTATGCTTTGTCAATGCGAAGGGGCCGTACGGCCGGATCATCCGGGACAGGCCAAAAAAAGGGCCGGGGAACCATCCCCGGCCCTGCCGGCGCGCCGCGCGTTGCGCCGGAAACACTGGCAAGAGGCCGCAACCTATTGCGCCGGAGCAGCCTTCTTGGCCTTCTTCTTGGCCTTCAGGATTTCCACCGTCGAGTAGCTGTCGGACTTGGTGGTCTTTTTCTTCTTCTTGGTGCCGGCAAAAGCCATGGAGGTCGCCAGCAGGCAGGAAATCACGGTGAAAACGATGACTTTTTTCATGAGATGGACTCCCCTTCAAAACGTATGCGGTTCTTCCAAATCCCCTAGCCAGAGGATCGTTTCCCGAAACCGGGACCACTCCTCCCACGCCGGCCAGAAACGGTCCGCCTCGGACCGGCAGGCACGGTGTTAGGACCCGGCCCCTTTCCGGGTACTTACCCGCAAGTTACAGACCTGATAGTTTGTTAGGGCATCCATTCACGGCTTGCCTCCGCCTTTCAAGGCGATTACAGATGTGAAAAGTCCCAGAAAAGCATGGCGCGTTCCATTCCTGGCCTTTATGACGCGTACCATGTATACCCTTCGCAAAGACAGCCGGACGCCGGGACGGGAAAGCTCCAGCCCGGCCGGATCCCAGGAAAAGGAAAAACGTTCCATGCGTATCCTCCTCATCGAGGATGACGAAAAAATCGCCTCGTTCATCGTGGGCGGCCTGCGTCAGAGCGGCTTTGCCGTGGACCATGCCACGGACGGCCTGGACGGCCTGCACCTGGCCACCACCGAGCCCTATGCCGTGGCCATCATCGACGTCATGCTGCCGGGCATGGACGGGCTCAAGGTGATCGAAGAGCTGCGGCGGCGCAAGATCAACACGCCCATCATCATCCTTTCGGCCAAGCGCTCGGTGGAAGACCGGGTGCGGGGCCTGGAAACCGGCAGCGACGACTACCTGTCCAAGCCGTTTTCCTTCTCCGAGCTCCTGGCCCGGGTCCAGGCGCTCATCCGGCGCTCCACCAGCGCCTCGGAGCCCACCCGCCTGACCGTGGGCGAGCTGTCCATGAACCTGCTCACCCGGGAGGTGTCCCGGGGCGAATCGCCCATCCAGCTCCAGCCCCGGGAATTTTCCCTGCTCGAATACTTCATGCGCAATCCCGGCAAGGTGCTCTCCAAGACCATGATCATGGAACACGTCTGGGACTATCATTTCGATCCCCAGACCAACCTGGTGGACGTGCTGGTGTGCCGGCTGCGCAACAAGATCGACCGGGACTACGAGAAAAAAATGCTGCATACCCTGCGCGGGGTCGGGTATGTCCTCAAGGAGTAGAAGCCTTTTCAAGTCCACCACCTTCCGCCTCACCGCCCGCTATTCCCTGATATTTATCTCCAGCGCGCTGATCCTGTTTCTTTTGGCCTATTCCCTGCTCTCCGACGCGGTGCGCGACGGGGACCGGGCCTCCATGGCCCAGAAGCTGCGGGAATACGCCGCCATCGAACAGAAAAAGGGCATGGCCGGCCTGGTGGACTTCATCCGGCTGGAGCGGGAAAACTACGACTACGACGAATACTACCTGCGCATCGACAGTCCCGACGGCAGACACCTCTACAACATCGCGCCGCCCGACCAGGAGCCGCTGCCCGATCCCCTGCCCGGAGCGCCGCCCGGCCCCTCCATCCAGTGGCTGCTCCTCCCCGAAAGCCGGGAAGGCGCCATGGTGGAGGTGGCCTACCGCTCCCTGGGCCAGGACGGGGCCATTTTCATGGCCAAGGACGCCAGCGAGCGTGAGCTGCTCCTGCAACAGTTCCGCGTCATCTTCGCCGGCATCATGGCTCCGGTGGTGCTTCTGGGACTGGCCGCCGGCTTTGTCCTGGCCCGACGCATCCTCAAGCCCATTCAGGGGCTTATCGACACGGTGCAGGCCCTGGACACCGGCCGCATGGACGCCCGGGTACCGGACGAGGGGGCGGACGACGAACTCAACGAAATGGCCCGGCTGTTTAATGCCATGCTGGACAAAATCAAGACCCTGATCTCGGGCATGCGCGAGGCCCTGGACAACGTGGCCCACGACCTGCGCACTCCGGCCACCCGGACCCTGGCCGCGGTGGAAGTGGCGGCGGCCACCAAAAACGACCCCGAGGAACTGCGCGAGGCCCTGCTCGATTGCGCCGAAGAAACCCGGCGCATGGTCAGCATGCTCGGCATCCTCATGGACATCTCCGAGGCCGAGACCGGCACCATGCGCCTGCACCTGGGCCCGGCGGACATGGCCGCCCTGGTCGAGGAGACCGTGGAGCTCTACCAGTACGCGGCCGAGGAAAAGGACGTGACCCTGACGGTTGCGGCCAGCCGTCCCCTGCCGGTCACGGCCGACGCCGACCGGCTGCGCCAGGTGCTGGCCAACCTGCTGGACAATGCCGTGAAATACACGCCTCCGGGCGGCCGGGCCCATGTCGCGGCCACGCGGGCGGGCGATGCGGTGTCGGTGAGCGTGACGGATTCCGGCGCGGGCATACCGCCCGGCGACATCCCCCGCATCTTCGACCGGCTCTACCGGTCCGACAAAAGCCGGTCCCAGCGCGGCCTGGGCCTGGGCCTGTCCCTGGTGCGGGCCGTGCTCCACGCCCACGGCGGCACCATTGACGTGCAAAGCGAACCCGGCCAGGGCAGCCGCTTCACTTTCACCCTGCCCGTGGCCGGCAAGGCGGGAGAAAAGATGCCTCCGGCGGCTGGGAGGGGGTCACCCCCTCCCAGACCCTCCTGATTCGGGGGCGTTTTCGGCCCGGGCGTCAAAGCCCGCCCGGGCCGAAAACGCCCCCAAACAACAGGTTGCGGCAGTAGCTTCTTCCCTTTCAACAGGCCAAGATCCGGGAGATACGACCGGAACTACGGCTTGGCCGACAGCTCCTGGATGGCTTCGCCCACGGTGTGGCCGCCGGGCAGCACTGCGCTCGGATTTTTGGCCTGCAATTCCTTGAGCGTGGCCAGGGCCCCGGCCTTGTCGTTCTTGTCGTGCTCGAGCACGATGCTCTTGTTGTAGTGGGCAATGACATGGCCGGGATTTGCGGCAATGGCCTTGTTGAAGCACTCCAGGGCCTGGTCGAACTTGCCCAGCTGGCGGTACATGACGCCCTGGTCGGTGAGCACGTCCGGCTCATTGGGCTTTATGGCCAGGGACTTGTCATAGGCCTCGATGGCCTTTTGCGGCTGTCCGGTATCGAAATAGAGATTGCCGAGCTCGGTCCAGGCCGCGGCATTGCCCGGTTCGGCCTGCACCTGCTTTTCCACGGCCTTGAGGCGGTCCGCAAGCCCGGCCGTGGGCGCGGGAGCCGTGGAGGCAGGGGGCGCAGTGGCCGGGGCCTCGGTCTTGCCGCCCTTGTCGCCGAGCATGCCGTGCACGGTAAAGCCCAGATAAAATCCCACCACCAGGGCCAGGCCGGTCCCCAGGGCCGCGGCGCCCCGGCTGACGCCGCTCGTGGTTTTCTTGTTGTTGGCCATAGGCCCTCCTTGGCGAACGGTTGATCGTTGGCGGCGCAACCTAGCAATGGCGCCGCGAAATGTCACCGCGATAAAAAAGGCCCGGGGCGTCGTGGCCGCCCCGGACCAGGGAAGGGAGGGAAGGGAAAACGGTTCAGGATAAAACGGCCCGGCGCAGGCGCTCGAACTCTTCTGCGGAAATTGCGCCCTCGGCCAGGCGCTGCCGCAGGATGCGCAGGGCGTCGTCCCGGTCGGCCCGGGCTCCCCGGCGGTGGGCCTTGCCCGTGGCCAGGACCCAAATGGCCCATACCGCCGCCAGGATCACGGCTCCCCAGACAAGCAGCCCGGGCAACGAAAACCCGCCGCCAAAGCCCGCAGGCGAAAAAGGGGAAAACGACCAGCAGCCCCACATACCATGCCTCACCAGATCCCGGACGCGCGAGCCGGACCCGCGTCCGGCCCGCCTCGCCCGCTTATGCCATCACCGGGAAGAGTATTTTTTCAATCCCATCTGACGCGGTTCTTGCAAAAATCGAATGTAACATGGAACAATAACCGGTGTTACATTGCAACATGCTGCATCCATTATGGGTTTTCAAAGGGCCAAGCCCTTTGGTCGCCGAAGGCTTCAAAAACAACCCTTTCCGCAAGAGCCCCTGACGTTATGATCGAGCAATGAAATTACCAGCAGCCCTGGCCGGCTCCGGCGCAGGGTCCGGCTCCGGCGCAAGGCCCGGCCCCGCGGCCCATGCCGCCGCCGTATCCCGAACAGCCGGCCACGGCCCCAGGGCCGATCTCCTTGGCCACCTGGGTCCGAAACAAGGTCTTCTCGGCCAGAAGCTGGCCCTGCAAGTCGCCGACTTCCTTGGCCAGGGCATTGATCTTGGCCTGGTCGGGGTTCGCAGCCACGGCCGCGGCATTGAGTTCCGCCTGCTTGACGCCCAGGGCCGCCCGCGTCTGGGCGGTCTTGGCCACATAGGCGTCATGGAGCTTCTTGTAGGCTTCCTGCTTCTCCGGGGAGAGCTGGCTCATAAATCCTCCGCCGTATCCCGGGCAGTTCCCTGCGGCGCCAGGGCCGCCGCCGGGCCGGGCCAGGGCCAGGGACGCGGTCAAGGCCAGGGTGGCCAGGGCAGCCAGCACGATACCCGCTTTCTTGCCGTACATGTCGTCAACCTCCATGGTGTTGCCGCGGCCTGGGCCGCGGCCGGTTTCCGTGATGGCTGTCTAAAAGCAGGGACCGTGCCAAATCGTTTTTGTTTGATAATCTACCAGGATAGCATGTCGCAGCCACCCTCCCGGCCCGGACGCCGCATAAAACCTGCTCACAGGGAGGGGAAATCGGCGTTAACCATGTATAATTTCGATACACCCTGCTTTTTTCGTACAATGCCCTTGATTGAAAGACCTTTTTGAGAACTTCCGGGCACAAGGGCCGGCCGGCCAGGCCCGGCTCACAGCCGGGAGGATCGGACTGTCTCGATTTTATCCAGCTCCGGCGTCAGCTCCGCTTCCCCCCAGGCGGCCACGGTCCAGGGATCGGCCTCCTCCAAAGGCTGGGCCCCGGACGAGGGCAGCACGGGGAAGTCAAAGGCCGGCTTGCCCCGGCTTTCGCGGCCAAACCGCCATCCCAAAAGCAGAAACACCACGGCCGTGGCCAGGTGGGTCACTGGCCACAGCCACACCGGGACGCCGCCATTCATAAGCCCTCCTCGTCGTTTCGGCCGTCGGCCAGGACCGCGTCGATCAGGCGCGCGGCCTGGTTTTCGGCCGGTTTCTCCCCTGCCCCGGCCAGGGGCCGGGCCATGCACACATGGCAGGCCTCGTCGTAGACATGGTCCTCGCCCGAGGTGTCGATGTCCTCCACATTGCGCCGGTCCGCCACCAGAAGCGCAATGGTGCGGATGAAATGCTCGCACACGTCGTAAACCAAAAGCATGGGCGGCCCGTCGTCGCGTAGCCGCAGCCGCTCGTGAAACTGCCGGATCTTGGCCACGCGCGATGGATCGCCGGGCAAAAGGTGCAAGCCGGCCTGGGCAAACACCTCGGCCGTGCTCGGCCCCTGGCCGCCGCCCCGGTAGTCCGGCTTTTTGGCGAAACAGTCCGGCCCGGCCAGGCGGGTAATGGTCCGGCCGGCCAGGCCCAGGCGGGCCTCGCGCTCCAAAATGCCCTGGGCGATGCGGGAATCGGTCAGGCGCAGACCCTGGTTGGGCGCGCCGTTGCTGCCGTACCATTCGGCAAAGCGGAAAAGCCGGCCGTCCGCGTCCACCCACCACCAGCCCACGGAAAAGGGCGCGCCATAGCCCCAGTCAAAGGTCATGAAAAGCGGCGCATGCCCGGGCACGGGCCGGGGTTTGACCACGTGCTCCTGGCGCGAAAAGCAAAACGCCTGGCCCAGGAAAATGTCCCAGTCCCCGTCCCGGTAGGCGGTGCGGTAGGGCTCGGGCAAGGCCTCCAGGCGCAGGGCATAGCCCGGGTCGCGCTCCATGAGGATGCGGTTGTCCGAAAGTTTGGCCGGGATATAGCAGCGCAGCATCCCGCCTTGGGCGTCCGGAGCCCGGCGCGGGGTCATGGCCGGGGCGAAATCCACAAAGCGTTTCTTGACAAAGGCGTGGCCCACGCCGCCGGGATTGGAGGCGCAGACAATGCCCGGAATCTTGTGGCCATAGGCCGGGGGCACGGCAATGGCGCAGCGCAGCCGGCCCCGCAAATAGTCGTACTGGAACTCGGTGAAGCTCGTCAGCTCGTCGATAAGCAGCAAATGGATCTCCACCCCCTGGTAGCGGAAGACGTCCGCTTCCCGGGGGCAGCCGCAAAAGGTCAGCATGGAGCCGTTTACGAACTCGAAGCGCCGCTTGGCCGCGCTGTAGACGCCAAGGCCCCGGGGAAACTGCGAAAGGGCCGGGGTGATGTGGTTTTTTTCCAGTTCCACGACCGTGCGGCGAAAGAGGTACGCCCGCAGCCCGGGCACGCGCAGGCACATGAGCAGGGCCTCGAAGCGCAGGGCATGGCTTTTGCCCGGCCCGGCCGCCCCGCCATACAGGATTTCATTGGCCGGGCAGGCGTGCAGCGCGGCCTGGCGGGGCTGGGGCCGGTAGTCAATGGTCACCAGGCCCTGTTCGGGCCGGGCCGGCAGGCCGTCATTTGCCGAAATAGCATCAAAATGGCGCAATGGCGTTTTCTCCTTGCCCGACCAGGCAAAAAGGAGCCTGAAATAATTTGGGAATATTTTGGCACGGTTTGGGCAAAAGCCAAGCCGGGCCGGTTGAGCCGCCTGGCCTGGAGGTGACGGTATGGGTACGCGTCTGCAAAAGAGCCTGTTCCTGCTGGCGATGCTTTCGATAGCCACAGTGGCCGGAGCGGCCGGGACCACGGTTCCGGAGTGCCGCACGGCGGCGCAAGGCTATTCCCGGCTGCTGGAGCGCCCGCTGGCCGCGCCCCCGGCCAGGCAAAGCCTGCTTTTGGATTGCCTCATGGAGGAGGCGCGGCTGCGCCACGAGGTCGCAGGCCCCATCCCCGGTTCCCGGTTCGAGGCGCTGCGGGGCTTTTGCCGCGAGGCGACCCGGGTGGACGGGGCGGCCCTGGACGAGGCGGCGTTTGACGCCTCCCGGCAACTGGCCTGGCAGCGGTACCGCAGCGCCGGACAGGAGGCGATCCAGGCGGCCGGCCCGGACTATGGCGAATCCGATGCGTCCGGCAATGGCGACGGTTCGGGCACATAGGTGACCACGGTCACGGCGCGAGGCGCGCCGGCCGGGCCGCCCTTGACCTCGCCGCCCAGGTGCCGGGCCAACAGGGCCAGGGCCTGGGTTTTGCCGTGCAGCTTGACCCGAAGGCCCTTGCCCCCCTTGCCCGGGCTTTCCACGATCTCGGCCACGCAGGCCGTCTGCTCACCCGTCAGTTGCTCCGAGGCCCGCAGGCTCACCCCGTCCGCGTCCCAACTGACGAATTCCCGGATGTCGGCAAAGGCGATGCGGGCCAGCTCTTCCACCACCCGGTCCTGGGTGATGCGGGTGCGCCGCCGGCGCGCCGCCATGGCCCGCTCGATGGCGGCGCGCACCCAGGGCAGGTTTTTCAGGCGGCTGCCCACCCGGCCGGCGTTTTTTGGGCTGTACCCGGCCCGGATCGCGGCCGCGGCGGCGCTCAAGTCCACCAGATACTCCTCGACAAATCGGCGCTGCCGGTCGGTGAGCCGGTCTTTGGTGCTGGTTTCGGCCATGGTCCGCCCGTCAATGCACGCGCTGCGACGGGCCGGCCCAATGCCACAGGGCCAGGATGTCGGCCAGGGTGAGATGGGGATTGCACTGCAACAGTCCCTCAAGGCTTACGGCGGGCACAGTAAAAATCCGGTTCATACGCTCTCCCGGGCGGTTTGGCTGGTTTCAGGCGCTTAGCGCCTGGCCACATGGAAGTGAGGGCGGCTTCAGGCCTCTTCCAGGCACCGCTCTTCCAGAATGGTCAACCGGGTGGCGTGGTTTTCCAGGCGCTCCCCCACCCGTTCCATCTCGGCCCGGGTGGGATAGCCCCGGGCCAGTTCCAGGCGGCATTCGGCCTGGGCCTTTTCCGAGGCCCGCAACCGCTCTTCCAGGCCGGCCACGGACGCAGCCACGTCGCCAATCCACTTGCGCACGCAATAAAGGACCAGCCCCACCAGAAACGAAATCCAGACCGGCAGAAAAAGCGCCTCGAACGACATCAGCACGACTCCTTGGGGCGTTCGCCCCGAGGCCGGGCCAAAACCGGCAGGGCCCGCTCGGCCAGGTCCAGGCCGGCCTGGGAGCCGATGGCCGCCAGGGCGATGTCCACCACGGCCTGGATTTCGTCCGGCGTAAGCCCCATGCCCCATTTGCGGTTGAGGGCCACGGCCGCGATGGCGAGAGCCGCCATGATCAGCTTGCGCGAGGCCAGGCGGTTCATGGCCGCACCTGCCGCGCCCGGATGTTGCCCCTGGTCATGACAGCCAGCCCTGGGCCATGGGAGCGGTTGCGGCCGTGCGGCAATAGGGGCAGCGGTCCGGGCCGAAAAAAGCGGACCGAAAGGCCGAGCCGACAAAGACCGTGTCGCAGGCCGGACAGGACCGGTACACGCGGTCGGAAACGAAACAAATGGTCCCGTCCTCGGCCACGTTGGCGTAGCCGCCGGACAGGGCCGCGCCGCGCGATTCTCCAAAAAAGGCAAATGAAGACGTGTCCATGTTCATGTCGCACCTTCCTTGAGTCCCACAGGACCATGAAAGGCGGACACCAACCAGACAGTCTGTGTCAAAATTTATTGTTTATATTTTTTAAATGGTTGCGTCATCATGGCCCAACCAAGGTCCGGGCCGGGCGGCCGGCTGCGCCGGCCGCTCCGGGCTCACCAGAAAAACGCCACCGGCGTGCCGCCGCCTCCGGGCACGGTGACCTGCCGGCTCTGGGACCGGCCCAGGGCCGTGACCGTGACGGTGTACGTTCCCGGCGGGACCTGGGCCCAGAACCAGGGGCCCACGCCGGCCACATCCAGGTTGGCCGGCCCGCGCACATTGACCTGGACATCGCCGAGGTAGTCTCCGTTCTGGCGGGCGAATTCCAGCTTGAGCCCATACTGGCCGGCCAGCTCCTCCATGGCGTCCCGCTCGTCGTAGCCCACCCCGCCGCTCAAATAGGGCACGCCGCTCGGGGCCATGGTCGGCTCCACAGCCAAGGCCGGTCCGGCCAGGCCGCACATGGCGGCCAGGCACAGCGCCAATCCCGCCCATATTCCCTTGTTCATGGTCCACCTCCACCAGTTGTTTCCCGGCCGGCCCTGCCTGCGGACAGCGTCTTGAAAACCGGTCCCCTGGCCAGGCCGGGCTCTTGCGGCTCATACCACAATGCGTGAAAAAGTCTCGTTCCATTGGCGGAAAAGGGGAGCGGGAGGCCCGAGCGGGCCAGGCCATTGCCCAAAAGCCGATCGAGCCGGCCGAGCCGGCCGAACGGGGGGGCGGCCAGGGATCGGGTCCCGGCCAGACAGGGATCAGTGGGTTTCGGCGAGGATGCGGCGCAGGTGGCGGTCGGAGAGGCCGAAGCGGCCGCGCAGGGCCAGCAGGTCCGCCCCGGCCCGGTACATGCGCCGGATTTCGGCGTCGCGCAGTTGCTTCCGGGACGCCGTGCCCGTGGGGATATCCAGGCGGCAGCCGCCCCACTCGGCGATGAGCACGGCCAGGACGGTGCGGGCCGCGTCCTCGCCCAGGTTTTCGGCCAGCTTGGCCTGCAATTCGTATTCGCGCATCGAAACCATCTCCAGAGGCTTGAAGTGGGAGCCGCTGAAAACAATGAGTATTCCTTTTTGGAATATCAGTCAAGAATTATATTCCAAAAAAGGAATGGACATTCCCACCTGTCTTGGGGCAAAATACGACCATGTCCCGCCCCGCCCCCGATATCCTCGAAGACGGCCCGTTTCGGACCGAGGAAGACTGCTTTTTCTGGAAGGCCCTGGTGGACCTGACAGCCATGGAAAACGCCCCCCAGGGCGAAATGGCCGCCTTTGTCGGGGTGAGCCAGGGCTACGTCAGCAAGATCCTGGCCGGCAAGCAGGTGCCCAAGTCCCATGTGCGCCGCCGCTTTGCCGCCTACTTCAAGCTGTCCTACGAAGACATGGTGGCCTTGGGCCGGGAGCGCGCCGCGGCCAAGGCCTATGCCGCCGACAGCACCGCCACCCGGGGCTACCAGGTCCGCGAAACCCTCTACGGCGGCGAAACGGCCTGCCGGGCCGGGACCGGGGGGGCCGACTGCGCGGCCCTCAAATCCCTGCTGCGCGACATCCGGGCCCGGGACGCGCACCAGGTCCATTACACCGAGGTGCCCCTGCGCGAGGCCACCGGCTCCATGGGCGGCGGCTCCACCGAAACCGGCGACCGCGCCCTGACCTACCTGAGCTTTCGCACCGAATGGATCCGCTCCAAGGGCAACCCCGACAACATGACCGTCATCCGGGCCTTCGGCGACAGCATGGAGCCCACCATCACCGACGGCAGCGTGGTGCTCATCGACGAAGGCCGCCGCCAGTTCGTGAAAAACAAGATCTACTATCTGCGCTACAACGGCCAGATGTACATCAAGCGCCTGGTCGAGCGCGATGGCCACCTGGCCATTGTCTCGGACAACGACCCCAATGCCTACCTGGTCTCCGACGCCGACGACTTCGAGATCATCGGCCGGTGCATCTGGGCCGCCCGGGAGCTGGACTGAGCGGCCCGGCCTGTTGGAAGCAGCGCCCCCTATATTCCAAAATAGGAATAATATGCCTAACGCAGCCTGAACGCCCACGTCCAGGCTGCAGGCGTGCGCCAGGCGGCACGTCCCCTGGACCGGACGCAAGCGCGGGGATAAGGGAAAAATCCGGGATACGCGCCATGAGCAGCCGCAAACAATACCGCCTCGACCTCGACAGCATCAGGGCCTCGCTTTTCGAAGTGCAGCGCGATTTCGCCAGCCTCAACGAAAAGCTGCTCATGCGCCGGGAACCGCTGACCGACCAGATCATCGGCAACCTGCTCGAAGGCTATGCCTACGTGGACCAGCTCTTGGAGGACGGGGTGGAGGTCTTTACCTCCAAGGGGCTCGACCACATCCTGGAGCTCAACCACATCGTGCTGTGCGGCAGCGACGAAAGCGTGCGCCTGGAATACGGGCCGCACCTGCTGGAAACCCGGCGGCGCTTTGCCGAAGGCATCGAGGAGATCGCCGCCTGGTATGACCGCAAGCGGCACAAGACCGCCTATCGCCGGGCCGCCGGAGTCTATGTGCTCTCGGTCAGCCAGCCCCAGCTCTTCCTGGAAGGCAACCACCGCACCGGGGCCCTGGTGGCCAGCTACATCCTGGTCCAGGAAGGCCTGCCGCCCTTTGTGCTGACTCCCAAAAACGCCGTGGCCTACTTCAACCCGTCAACGCTCATCAAATACCGGCACAAGGAAAAATTCCTCGACCGCCAGTATTACCTGAAAAAATACCGGCGCGCCTTTCAGGAATTCCTGGAAGAGACCCTGGACAAACGTTTCCGGCGGTCCTTTAGGCTGGAAAAAGCCGGGGAACACGAGAAGGAAAAGGAGTAATGCCGGGGATCAGGCAAGGCGCCTCAGGGCCGCCATGGGGCCGCAGTCCGGTCCACGGCCAAGGAACGGCAACACCGCCCTTGATCCCAGGCCCCTGGCGGATGCGGACAGGTCTGGCTCAGCCGGCCGCGCCGGTCTTTTCGGCCACGGCCTCGGCCGCCTCGGTCCGGGCCTCGGCCACCTGGGGCGCGGACTCGTGTCCGTCCATGGCCGCCTTGAAGTCGCGGACGGACTTGCCCAGGTCCCGGCCAATGGTGGACAGCTTGCCCGGGCCGAAAATGATCATCACAATGCCCAGAATCACGAGCAGATGCATGGGTTCGAAAAGGCCTGCAAACATGAAGGGCCTCCTTCAGGCGATTTCTTCTTTGTATACCATTTCCCGGTAGTCCGAACCTTTCTGGCCGGTGACAATGTGGAAAGGTCGCCCCTGGCTGGCGCAACCGGACGAGATGGCGTAGAATCGTTTCATGGCGACGCAGGAAGCCACGGCAACGACCGAAAACGGCCCGGTCCTGGAGGTGCGGCAGGCGCGCAAGCGCTTCGGCCCGTTTTGGGCCGTCAATGGCGTGAGCTTTGCCGTGACCCGGGGCGAATGCTTCGGCCTGCTCGGCCCCAACGGGGCCGGCAAGACCACCACCATCCGCATGATCTACGGGTTCTCGCCGGCCACCAGCGGCGTGATCCGCGTTTTCGGCCATGACATCGCCACGGGCTGGCGGCGCATCCGCGCCCGCCTGGGCGTGTGCCAGCAGGGCAACACCCTGGACCCGGACTTAAGCGTCCTGGAAAACCTGCTGGTCTTTGCCAGCTATTTCAACATCCCTCGCAGCGAGGCCCTGGCCCGGGCCACCGAGCTGCTGTCGTTTTTCGCCCTGGAGGGCAAAAAGCGCTTCCAGTACGAAGAGCTGTCCGGAGGCATGGCCCGGCGGCTCATGCTGGCTCGGGCCAGCATCAACCGGCCCGACCTGCTCATCCTGGACGAGCCCACCACCGGCCTCGACCCCCAGTCCCGAAACACCCTGTGGGATCGGCTGCTCGACCTCAAGCGGGCCGGGCTGACCATCCTGCTCACCACCCACTCCATGGAAGAGGCCGAACGGTTCTGCGACCGGCTGTGCATCATCGACCACGGCCGGGTGGCGGCCGAGGGCACGCCCACCGCCCTTATCGCCGAGCATACCGGGGCCGCCGCCCTGGAAGTGGAGGACCCGGAGCCGGATCTGCTGCGGGCCGTGGAGGAAAGCGGCCTGCGCCACGACCGATCCGGCCGCCGGCTCATCGTGTACGGCCCGACCCGGGAGGGACTCATGGACCTGCGCGACCGGTTCTGCCCGGCCCACGGCATCCTGCGGGCCGCCACCCTGGAGGACGTGTTTTTGCGCCTGACCGGACGGGAGCTTCGCGAATGAAGGCCGATCCCCGCTTCACCCGGCTTTTCTGGACCGTGTGGCGGCGCAACCTGCGCGTCTACCGCCGCATCTGGGCCGTCAACTTCATGCCGCCCCTTCTGGAGCCGGTCTTTTACCTGCTGGCCTTTGGCCTGGGCTTTGGCGGGCTGGTGTCCGAGGTCACCTGGCACGGGGAGAAGCTTTCCTACATGCGCTTTTTCGCCCCGTCGCTCATTGCCGCGGCCGCCATGTGGCAGGCCTTCATGGAGACGACCTACAATTCCTTTGTGCGCATGTTCTACCAGAAGACCTACGACGCCATGCTGGCCACGCCGCTGTCCATCGAGGAAATCATCGTGGCCGAGATCGTGTGGGGAGCCACCCGCTCGGCCATTGCCGCGGTCCTCATGCTGGCCGTGGTGGCCGCCTTCGGCTACGCCCCGAGCCTGCAGAGCCTGGCCGTGCTGCCCATCGCCATCCTGGGCGGGCTGGCGTTCGGGGCCCTGGGCATGGCCGCCACGTCCATCACCCCCACCATCGACATGTTCAATGTCCCGGTGTTTCTGGTCATAACGCCCATGTTCCTGTTTTCCGGCACGTTTTTCCCGGTGGACGCCCTGCCGGCCTGGGCCGCCAACATCGCCCTGGCCATGCCGCTCTACCACCTGGCCGAGCTGACGCGCCGGGCCTGCCTGGGCCGGCTCGACCCCAGCGCCTGGCTGGGCCTGGCCTACCTGGCGGCCGTATTCGCGGTCTTTTTGCCCCTGTCCCTGATGGGCATGCGGCGGCGGTTGATCAAATAAAACTGGGGGAACCTGCTTTTGAAAAGCAGGTTCCCCCAAGCCCCCTCCCGAAACGAAGGGGAAAAAGCATCAGGCCCGCAGGCGGGGACGGTCGTCGCGGCGGCGCTGGGCCGGGGCGGCGGGAGCCTTTGGGCGCGGCTGGGGAGTCTGGGGACGAGCGGGGCAGGAAACGTCGCCGGTCAGGTCGCTGCGGTAAAAATGCACGTACCAGTCGCAGGCCGGGCCTGTGGACAGAGCCGGCCGGGGGGCGGGCGCAGCGGGCGTTTTGCGCCTCCAGGCAGCCGTGAAGCGCTGCGAGAATCCGTAGGTCCGGTCGGCCATGACCACGGCGCAAAACGCGAAAATAAATTCCGTAAATAAAAGCCGCATTTCCATAATGCCCCCTAGGCGAGAGGTTATCCGGTCTCGGCGGAGCGCAGCGCGTCCGCGTCGCCGGGCCCGGCCTTGACCACAAGCACCGGACAGGGAGAAAGCGCCAGGACCCGTTCGGCCACGCTGCCGAGCATCAGGCGGCGCAGCCCGCTTTTGCCGTAGGACCCGAGCACCAGGCACCCGGCTCCGGTTTCCCTGGCAAATTCCGGAATGACCCGGTACGGCGAACCTTCCCGGATTTCGGCGGCAGCCTCCACGCCCTTGGCCTTGGCCGCCTTGGTCACGGCCCCAGCGGCAACCAGGGCCTTGCGCTTGATGTCCTCGAAAATGCCGTAAATGAGGTGCCGGTCCACGGGCACGTCCAGGACCGACACCACGGAGAGCTTACCGCCGTACGCAGCGCAAAGCCCGATGGCCCGGCCGGCGGCGGCCAGGCTCTGGTCCGAGCCGTCCACGGCCGCCACCACCCGGGAGAAATCCAGGGCCGCGCCCTCGGGCACGACCAGCACGTCGCAGGGACTGTAGCCGATGACCTTGGCCACGTTTCGCCCCAAGAGCACCCGTTCCATGTAGGTCCGACGCCGATCCCCCAGGATGACGAGGCTGGCCTCCTCGGCTTCGGCCACATCCACCAGGCGCTCGTAAGCCTCGCCGGTCTCCAGGACCTTTTTGAGCGGCAACCCGGCTTCGGCCGCAGCCGCACCGGCCCGGTCCAGGTCCTCCTCAAAGGGGCGCGACCACTCCCGGCGCTCCCGCTCCCGGCCGCTGACGCGCTCCAGGCCTCCCAGGCCCGGCACCACGGCCACGGCCACCAGCCGGGCCCGCAAGGACCCGGCCAGGATCATGGCCTGCTCGAAGGCTCCCCGGGCAGCCGGAGAGCCGTCGAGCCCGACGACAAGGGTTTTGGGCCGATGCACGTGCATGGCGCGCTCCGATTCGTGTCGTGCCCTCGCAGGACGGGAATAGAATTACAAGGGCAGCACAGCAGAATAATTTATTTTTTCTTAAAAAATACTGTCGTATTTTTTAAGGGCATTCACACTAGGCCTGGGATTCCAAACGTCTGGCCTTGAACATGGAGGCCAGGATGATGCCTGCCCCGATAAGCAGGGCCACGCACATGACGCCGAAGCTGGTGTCGGAGAGCACGGACACCGTGGCGTCGGAAAAACTCGTCAGCGAAAGCTTGTTGAGGTACTTGGGCATGGCCAGGAAGCGGCTGAGGGCCACGATGAGCATGATAATGGCCATGACCATCTTGATCATGTATTCCTTGACATAAGTGGTGCCGATGGCCCCGAGCTGCACGCCGAAAAGCGATCCGGCCAGGATGATGAGCGTCAGGCGAATGTCCACCATGCCGTAGTAGGCCCAGATCAGGGTGCCGCCCAGGCCCATGACAAAGGCCACCACCAGTTCCGTGGCCGAGGCCACGATGCTGGTGACGCCGATGACGTACATGAGCCCCGGCACGCCGATGAATCCGCCCACGGCAATGGTGGCGGCCAGCATGCCCGTGCCCAGGGCCACGGGAACGATAAACCACATGGAAATGCGCAGCCCGGCCCGGCGAAAGGTGAGCATGGGCCACAGCTCGATGCGCTGGAGCCGCCCGGCCAGCCGGGTGGGCTTGGCCTCGGCCCCGGACCGGGACAGGCGCATGGCGTCGCGCATGACAAAGGAGCCCACGGTCAAAAGCACCACCACGAACGACAGGCTCACGTACAGGTTGGAGCCGGCCTCGCCCCACTTCTCCAGGATCAAGGTCTGGACCTTGATGCCGATCTGGACCCCGATCTCGGCGAAAAGGCCCATGATGACGCCGAGCTTGATGTCCACCTGGCCGTAGCGGTAGCGCTTGATGGAACCGACCAGGGCCTTGGGGAACTTGTGGCACATGTTGCTGGCCACGGCCACGGGCCCGGGAACGCCCAGGCTCATCATGCCCGGGGTCAGGACGAACGCGCCGCCCGAACCGATGAATCCGCTGACCAGCCCGCCGATGAAACCGACCAGGAACAGAAAAATGACGGACCCGGTGTTCAGGTCGATAAACTGAATGATGTCGCCGGCACTGCCATGCATGTCGTCTTCCTCCCTTGCGCGGTGCGTTGTCTCGTGTCGTGTCCTCGAAGTTCGGACATACAAACCATGAGGACAATAGACCAAGATAACTCATTTTTCTTAAAAAATACTATCGTATTTTTTAAGGGACGCCACACTAGGCGTTGACCCGGGCAACGGGCCGGTCATCCTTGCGCTTGGCCGGAGCCACCGTGGCCTCGGGCTTGGCCGCGCCGCGCTTGGAGGCCTCGATGCCAAGAGCCGACCAGAAGGCGCCGGTAAAGCTGCCGTGCACGTAGGAGAAGGCGAAAACCGTGGCCACGGGCACCAGGGCATACCAGCCGCCCTTGGCAGCCAGATTGGCAAAGGCGTCGGCATGGACGAACACGGCGGCGTAGAGCCCCACGGCCGCGGCCCCGAAGACCAGCGACCGGACGATATGGCGTTTGCGGGTTTTCTCGGACATGGACATCCTCCCAGGGGTTCGGTGTTGCGTCGCATGGCGGCCGCGGCTCCGGTTCCCGTCGCCTTCGGCCACATCCAAACCGAAGACAGGCACCGGCGACCGGTCGGCCACCTCCTCCAGCCGTATCCCAGGGTCGAGCACCACGAATTCGATGCGCCGGCCTCCGTGACACAAGGCCAGCACTGCCTCGGACGCCTTGCCCGAGGCCGTGACATGCTCAAACCCGATTTCCCGCGCTGCGGCCTTTTCCCGAAACGAGGCGGCATCCCGGGCCGCGCCGGCGGCAAACCGCTCCCGGCGCGCGGCGCGGTCGCCGAAACGGGGCAGGGTATCCACGTAGACGGCCAGGACCGCCAGGCCCAGGCGCTCGGCCACGCCCAGGGCGTAGTCCTGAAGCGCCCCGGCCATGCGCCCGCCCCGGGTCACCACCAGGACCTGGCGGGGCTTTTGCACTGGGCGGACAGCCTCTTTTTCCGTCATTTCCATGCCTTGCATCCCGTTTTTTCCTGTTTCCGGAACCGTGCGGCCCGGCTCATGCTCCCAAGAGAACAAGATGCGTGCCGGCAGGAAAAAATTTTATCCTACTGAAATTAAACAATAAAAAATAACCGTGCCGCATCCTGAAATGCTGCCGGATGTTGCAATGCGCAACACCCAAGCCGCCTGATCCAGCCCAAGTCCTTGTTCCCGGCGGGTTTGCGGCAACATGGCCCAGCCGTTGCATATCGCAACAATCGTCCCAGGCCTGTAACAAGCTGCAACACGCCTTCCTCGCGCTCCAACGGCCGCCAATTGCCCGGAAGCGGCTTTTGGCTGTACGGTGCAGCGCATCCGCCACGGCAAAGGAGTGGACCATGTTTTTCCGCAAGGATTCGCGGCCGGCCCCACCGGACGCAGGGGTCGAGTCCGGCCAGAGCGCTACGGCAGGCGGCGTGCTGGCCCGGCTTCGGGAGAAAATTCAGGCTGCCAGGCTGCCAGCCCAGGCCGCCGAAGCGGCCGGTCGGGAGCTGGCCAAGCTGGAAACCACGGACCCGTCCGTGGCCGAATACGCCGTTGGCCTCAACTACCTGGAATTCCTCCTTGAACTGCCCTGGAACGCCTGCACCCGGGACAGCCTGGACCTGGCCCGGGCCAGGGACGTGCTGGCGGCCCGGCACTTTGGCCTTGACGCGGTCAAGGACCGCATCCTGGAATTTCTGGCCGCGCGTTCGCTTCGGGCCCTGGCCCGGCCCAAGGTCCTGGTGGTGGATGACGAGGAAATCGCCCGGACCAACATGGCCCATGTGCTGGGCAAGGAAGGCTATGACACGCGCCAGGCCGGCGACGGCCTGGAGGCCTTGGCGGTGTTGTCCGGGTTCGAGGCCGACGTGGTGGTGACGGACCTCAAGATGGAGCGCCTGGACGGCATGGAGCTTTTGCGGCGCATGCGCCGGGCGGCTCCGGACGCGGCCGTGGTCATGGTCACGGGGTTTGCCACCGTGGGCACGGCCGTGGAGGCGTTGCGGGCCGGGGCGGCCCATTACCTGGGCAAGCCCGTGAACCTGGAGGAGCTCAAGGCCACGGTGCGCGAGGTCCTGTCCGCCCGGGCCTCGGCCTCGCCCGGACGGGGGCCGATCCTGTGCTTTTCCGGTCCGCCCGGGGTGGGCAAGACGTCGGTGGGCCAGGCCGTGGCCGAGTCCATGGGCCGGGAATTCGTACGCCTGTCATTGGCCGGGCTGCGGGACGAGGCCGAGCTGCGCGGGCACCGCCGCACCTACGTGGGGGCCATGCCCGGCCGCATCCTCAAGGAGCTGACCCGGGTGGGGGTGTGCAATCCGGTGTTCATGCTGGACGAGATCGACAAGATCGGGGGCGACTTCCGGGGCGATCCGGCCTCGGTGCTCCTGGAAGTGCTGGACCCGGAGCAAAACGCCCGGTTTTCCGACCACTACCTGGAGATTCCCTTTGACCTGTCCCGCATCATGTTCATTGCCACGGCCAATGACGTGTCTCGGCTGCCCGGGCCGCTGCTGGACCGCCTGGAGGTGCTGTCCTTCCCGGGCTACACCGAGCGGGAAAAGCTGGAGATCGCCAAGCGCTTCCTTGTGCCGCGCCAGCTTCGGGAAAACGGGCTTGCGCCCGAGGCCGTGACGTTTACGGACGCAGCCATTGCCCGCGTCATCGACGACTACACCCGGGAATCCGGGCTGCGGGGCCTGACCCGGGAGCTGGGCGCGGCCAGCCGGCGGCTGGCCCGGCTGACCCTGGAGTCCGGCGGGTTGCCCCAAACCGGCTCCAAGGTCGTGAATGCGACGGACATCCCCAAGCTGCTCGGCCCCCGGCGGTACAGGCGGGAGGCGGCCGAGGCCGGGGACCGGGTGGGCGTGGTCACCGGGCTGGTGGTGGGAGAGCACGGAGGCGAGATCGTCTTCGTAGAGACGGCCCGGATGCCGGGCACGGGGCAGCTTCTGCTCACCGGGTCGCTGGGCGACGTGCTGCGGGAGTCGGCCCAGGCGGCGCTGAGCCACATCCGCAGCCGGGCCGCGGCACTCGGCGTGGACCCGGGCTTTTTCGAGAAATCCGACATCCACGTGCATTTCCCGGCCGGGGCCGTGACCAAGGACGGCCCCTCGGCCGGGGTGACCATTTTTTGCGCCCTGCTGTCGCTTCTAAGCAATCGGCCGGCCCGGTGCGACGCGGCCGCCACCGGCGAGATGACCCTTTCCGGCCGGCTACTGCCGGTGGCCGGCATCCGGGAAAAATGCCTGGCCGCCAAGCGGGCCGGCATCCGCACGGTCATCCTGCCCAAGGTCAACGCCACGGACGTGGAGGCCCTGGCTCCGGACGTCACGGAAGGCCTTCAAATCATCCTAGCCGAAGACGGCGCAACCGCAGCCGCCGCCCTGCTGCGCTCCTAACTCGCCCAAAGGGCGACGGCGTCGTGGGGCCGGAATTTGGCTGGCGTCAAGGCGGCTTTGCGCCTTGTGCCGCCAGCCAAATTCCGGCCCCACATCCCAGCCCCACTCCCCCGCACGGCCAAGCCGGTCGGGGGGTCCGGGGGGAGTGACTCCCCCCGGCGGGTCCAGGGCAGCGCCCTGGCCGCCGGAGGCATCTTCCGCCCCACTCCGCTACGCCCCACCCCGCTACGTCAACCCATACCGCTTCAATTTACGCCACAGCGACACCCGGTCGATGCCGAGGATGCGGGCGGCCTTGGATTTGTTGCCTTCCACCTCTTCCAGCACGTCCTGGATGTAGCGCTTTTCGTGCTCTTCCAGGGTGGGCCAGGCCTGGCGCGTGCCGCGCGTGGGGCGCACCCGTTCGTCGCGCAGGTCGGCCAGCAGGTGCCGGGGTTCGATGACTTCGCCCTCGCACACGGCCAGGGCCTTCTGGATGATGTTTTCGAGCTCCCGCACGTTGCCCGGGTATTCGTAGAGGATGAGCCGGTCCAGGACCTCGGGCGAGAGCCGGACTTCCCGGCCGGCCGCGCCGGCGTGTTTGGCCAGGAAATGCCGGGCCAGAAGCGGAATGTCCTCGCGGCGTTCGGACAGCGGCGGCAGGTGCAGGGTGATGACGTCCAGGCGGTAGAAGAGGTCCAGACGAAAGGCCCCTGCCTCGGCCTCTTTCTTGAGGTCCTTGTTGGTGGCCGAGAGCACCCGGGCGTCCACGGGCACCTCCTCGGTGCCGCCCAGGCGCAAAAGCGTGCGCTCCTGGAGCACGCGCAGGAGCTTGACCTGCATGGACAGGGGCAGCTCGCCGATCTCGTCGAGAAAAAGCGTGCCGCCCGAGGCGGCCTCGATAAGCCCCTTGCGCATGGCCCCGGCCCCGGTGAAGGCCTCGCGCTCGTGGCCGAAGAGCTCGTTGGTGATGAGCTCCTCGGAAAAGGCCCCGCAGTTGACGGCCATGAAGCGCCCCTGCGCCCGGGAGCTCAGGTCGTGGATGGTGCGGGCCACCAGTTCCTTGCCCGTGCCGGTTTCGCCGGTAATGAGCACGTTGCAGTCGAGCCGGGCCACCTGGGCCATGGATTCGCGCAGCGCGGCCATGGTGGCGCTTTGGCCGATGAGCCGGGACAGGGCCTGCCGGGGATCGGCCCGGCGGCGCAGGGAGGCGAGCTCCCGGCGCATGGCCCGCTTTTCCAGGGCCTTGGCCGTCTGGGCCAGCAGTTCCTCCACGGCCACGGGCTTGGCCACATAGCCGAAGGCCCCCTGGCGCATGGCGGCCACGGCCGTGTCCACGGCGGCGTGGCCGGTAATGACGATGATTTCCACGTCCGGGTCGCGGCGCTTGGCCGCGGCCAGAAGCTCCAGGCCGTCCATGCCCGGCATGCGCAGGTCGGTGAGGATGAGGTCGAAGTCCGCCGCGCCCAGCGCGTCCAGGGCCTCCCGGCCGTCGGCGGCGGGCGTGGGCCGATGGCCGGCCTTGGTCAGGATATGGACGAGGTTTTCCCGGGCAATGGGCTCGTCGTCGACCACGAGGACGCGGGCCCGGCTCATGGCTGCTCCGGGCCGCACAGGGGCAGCGGACAGGACAGGGGCAGGCGGATGACAAAGACGGCGCCGGAGCCGGGCGCGCTTTCCACGGCAATGGCGCCGGCATGCTTCTGGATGATGCCGTAGACGATGGAAAGCCCCAGGCCCGTGCCCTTGCCTTCTTCCTTGGTGGTGTAGAAGGGGTCGAAAATGCGGCCCTGGATGTCGGGGGGAATGCCCGGGCCGGTGTCGCGCACGGTGATCACGGCCTCGCCGCCCTCGGCCCGGGCCGACACCGTGACCTCGCCCTGGCCGGCCACGGCCTGGATGGCGTTGATGCAGAGGTTCAGCAGGGCCTCCTGGAGCCTCGAGGCGTCGGCGGACAGGACCAGGTCCGGGGGGACGTCGGCGGACAGGCGCACGCCCGAGCCGGCCTGGCTGGAGACCAGGCGCAGGGTGCGGTTCACCAGGTCGGCCAGAACCACGGGGCGCAGGGAAAATTCCCGGGCTCGGGAGAATTCCAAAAGCCCCTGCACGATATCCCGGGCGCGCAGGGTTTCCTGGAGGATGTTGCCCAGGAGCTTGCGCAAAAAGGTCGGGTCCGCGCTCTCCAGTTCATCCAGGGCGATCTGGCAGGAGGTGGAGATGTTGTTGAGGGGGTTGTTGAGCTGATGGGCCACGCCGGCGGTCAGGGTGCCGATGGAGGAGAGCTTTTTGGACTGGACGAGCTGGTCCTGGCGGCGTTCGATCTCGGCCACCATGCGGTTGATGGCCTGCATGACCTGTTCGATCTCGTCGTTGGTGTCGGCCACCGGGATTTCCTTGAACCGGCCCTGGGCAATATCCAGGGTGGCGGCGCGGATGGTGCCCAGGGGCATGAATATCTTGCGGAACATCAAAAGGGGCAGGGCCACGCCCAGGGAGGCGGCCACGATGACGGCGGCCAGAAGCTGCGCGCCCAAAAGTCCCAGCAAGGCGCGGATGCGGTTGCGCTCGAAATCCACCACAGCCTCGGCGGCGTCGGTCAGTTCCTTGCCGATCTCCCGCAGCTTCCGGGCCGCTTCGCCGCCACGGCCGGCCTGTTCGCCGCCGGCGGCGACCAGATCGTCCAGAGTGGCGCGGTAGTCCCGCAACAGCCGGCCCAGGGCGTCGAGCTGGGGCGAGACCTTCATGTCCCGGGCCTCGGCCGTGAGCACATCCAGGGTGCGAAACGACTCGTCCAGATAGCGCCGGTTCTCTTCCAGGTCCTCGGCATGGCCGTAGAGCAGGTAATTTTTCTCGTAGCGCCGCACTTCCAGGATGGTGTTGGCAATGCCGTGTCCCAGGCGCATGAATTCGAGCTTTTCCTCCATGGTGCGCAGGTCGTCGTAGGAGACCCAGGCCATGGCCCCGATGCCCAGGACATACAGGGTCAGGATGGCCACGATCTTCTGGCGAAGGCTCAGGCGAAGCCTGGGCAAGGGCAACAAGCGGGGCATGGCGACTCCCGGCGGTGATGGGACCTGCGACCAAGCCGCCAGCCTACACCCGAGCCGGCCAGGGAACAATACGGACGCTCCCGGGAGGCCGAGCGGGCCTCCCGGGAAAAGCACGGCGGACTATTCGTCCTTTTGACGTAGGCGGCGTCGTTGGAGAGGGATGCGGCGCAGCGGCCTTGCCGCAGCCGACTTGGGTTAATTTTGACATATGATTCAAGGAAGATAACAAATTCAAGCCACAGTCGGCACCGTGAAAAAACGCCCCTTTACACGTAATGACGTTACGTGTTTCTGTATTTCCGCGAGGGCCAAGCCCCGCTTATACCCATGGCGAAATCCTCCCTTGCCGCTGCCTTCGGCCACAGGCTGCGCCATCTGCGCCGCCTGGCCAACCTGACCCAGGCCGCCCTGGCCGAGCGTTCGGGCGTGTCCCTGGAACACCTCAACAAGCTCGAACGCGGCGTGTCCGCCCCCTCCCTGGCCGTGATCGGGGCCCTGGCCCGGGGCCTGGCCGTGGAGCCGGCCGTGCTGTTCCTGTTCGTCGCGCCCGACGGCCCAGACAGCGGGGACAGTGAAGCCGGCGACGACGGGGGGGCCATGGACTGGGCCGCGGCCCATGCCCGGCTGGGCTTTTTCACCTGGTCCCCGGCCTCGGGCCTGGTCCTCCAGACCCCTTCCCTGCGCCGCCTGCTGGGCCAGCCGGCCAGATTCCGGCGCGAGAGCTGGCCGGAGTTCGCCCAATCGGTCTTCCCCCGGGAAGGGGAGCGCCTGGAAGCGGCCCTGGCCGGGCTTTCCCAGGCCGGCGACCGGCAGGCCCTGCGGGTTTCCTTTGCCCGCGGGGACGGCGAAACCCGGCACGGCTCCCTGGTCCTGGAGATGGGACGGGAGGGATCGGGCCGGGAAGGAGCGGTCATGGGGGCGCTCACCGACGTTTCCGAGCTCATCCGGCTGGAGCGGGTGGTGCGCGACGAAGCCGCCCGGCTCGACCGCCGGGTCCAGGAACGCACCCTCCGGGCACAGCGCGCCATGGCCCGCATGCAGGCGGAAATCGAGGAACTGGCCCGCCGGGAGCGCCGCTACCGCGATGTTTTCGAAAACGCGCCCCTGGGCATCTCTCTGTCCACGCCCTCCGGCGCCTACCTGGAAGTCAATCCGGCCCTGGCCCGGTTGTACGGATACGAAAGCCCCGAAGCCTTGCGGCGCGACGTTACGGACATCAGCCGCCAGGTCTACGCGGATCCCGAACGCCGTGGCCAATTGATGGCGCTTTTGGCCGCGGACGGCGAGGCGTCGGACTTCATGGCGGACATCCGCCGGCGGGACGGCTCGATCCTGGCCACGAGACGCCAGGTCCGGGCCACTGTGGATGCGTCCGGGGAAACGCTCCACTATACGGGCTTTGTTCAGGATTATTCCCTCCAGGAAGCGGCCAGCCAGGATCTGCGCCGCTACGAACGCATCGTGTCCGCCTCGTCGGACTGGCTGTCCCTGGTGGACGACCGCTACCGCTACCTGCTGGTCAACGACGCCTATTGCCGGGCCTTTGGCAAGAGCCGGGGAGAAATCGAGGGCCGGCCCGTGGCCGACCTTCTGGGCCGGGAATTTTTCGAGCAAACCATCAAGCCCTGCCTGGACCGGTGTCTGGCCGGCGAGAGCGTGAAGTTCGAGACCTGGTTTTCCATGCCGCTCCTGGGCCGCCGCTACGTCAGCGGCAGCTACACCCCCTGGGTCGACGCCCAGGGGGGCGAGCGCAACGTGGTGGTGAGCGTCCGGGACAGGACCGAGGCCAAGCTGGCCGAGGACGAGCTGCGCGAAAGCGAAAAGACCACCTCCATCCTCTACCGGGTGTCCAGCGCCGTGGCCTCGGAAGAGGACATGCCGAGCCTGTACCGGATCATCCACAACATCCTCGGCGAGGCCTTCGACGCCCGGGAGTTCTGCATCGCCCTGGCCGACCGGGAGGCCGACCGCCTGGATTTCGTGTACCGCGCCGGGGAAAACGCGGAAACCGCCTTTGCCCCCATCACCGGGCTTTCCAGCCGCACCCCGCCCCTGACCAAGGAAAATTTCAGCGACTTCGAGGACACGAGCGTCATCCTGGAAGTCCTGCGCACCGCCCATCCCTTGCTCGTCACCAAGCGGGTCATGCGCCTGGCCGGGCTGACCTGCCCGGGCCGCTGCCCAGAAGTCTGGCTGGGGGTGCCCATCCGGGTGCGCCAGGAAGTGCTCGGCGTCATGGCCGTGATGCACTTTTCCGAGCCCGGACGCCTGGGCAAGAAGGAAGCCGACCTCATGCTGTCCGTGGCCGAACAGCTGGCCCTTGGCATCGAGCGCAAGCGCAACCTGGACGCCCTGCGCGCAGCCAAAGAGGAAGCGGACCGGGCCAACCAGGCCAAGAGCCGGTTTCTGGCCGGCATGAGCCATGAAATCCGCACGCCCATGAACGCCATCCTGGGACTCACCGAGGTGACGCTGCACACCACGCTGACCGCCGAGCAGCGCGACTACCTGGACACGGTGCGGGATTCGGCCCAGCACCTGCTCAACATCTTAAACGACATCCTGGACTTCTCCAAAGCCGAGGCCCACCAGATGACCCTGGAGGTGGTGGATTTCGACCTGCACGGCCTGCTGCAATCCGTGGTCAAGGCCTTGAGCGTGACCGCGGCGGCCAAGGGCCTGCCGCTGACCCTGGACATCACCCCGGGCCTGCCGCGCCATGTCCGGGGCGACCCGGGCAAGGTGCGCCAGATCCTGGTCAACCTCATCGGCAATGCCCTCAAATTCACCGAAGCGGGCGCCGTTTCGGTGCGGGCGGCCCACAGCGCCCCGGCCCCGGGGACCTCCGGAGCCTCGGGGGGCCTTTTGCGCCTGGTTTTCGAGGTGGCGGACACGGGCATCGGCATCCGGCCGGAAATGCTGGACGTCATTTTCGAGAGCTTTCGCCAGGCCGACACCTCCACGGCCCGCAAATACGGGGGCACGGGCCTGGGCCTGGCCATCAGCCGGGAACTGGCCGGGCTCATGGGCGGCGACATCCGGGTCGAATCCACGCCGGGCCAGGGCAGCCGGTTCACGTGCAGCGCGCTCTTCGCCCCGGGCCGTCCGGCCTTGGCGGCGGCCGATCCCGAACCCGGCCCGGCTGTCCCGCACCGTCCCCTGCGCGTGCTTTTGGCCGAGGACAACCCGGTCAACATCAAGCTCATGTCCGTGCACCTGCAAAAGCTCGGGCATGCCTCGGCCTCGGCCACCACGGGCGACGCCGTGCTGACGCTTCTGGCCGCCGAACCCTTTGACCTGGTGCTCATGGACATCGAGATGCCGTCCATGGACGGCCTGACCGCGGCTCGCATCATCCGCGCCGGCGGCCGGGACGGCCTGACCGTGCGCGACAGGGACATCCCCATCATCGCGGTCACGGCCCACGTTTCCCCGGAAGTGCGCCAGGCCTGCGCCGAGGCCGGCATGAACGACTACATGGGCAAGCCCGTGAACCTAGACGAGCTGGCGTCCATCATCGGGCGGCTGGCCCCGAGCGGCTCCGGCTCCCAGCCGGCCCAGGCAGTCCCCGAGCCCAAGCCGCCGGCCGCCCCGCCAGATCAGGACCTGCCCCACGGCGTGCTGGATACGGCCTGGGCCCTGCGCCGCATGGGCATCGAGCCCGAGGCGTTCGAGCCCATCCTGTCCATCTCCCTGACAGAATTCCAGAACCGCCTGGCGACCTCCCGGGACGCCCTGGCCAAGGGCGATCCGGGCGGCCTGATCCTGCATGCCCATACGCTCAAGTCCACGGCAGCCACCATGGGCGCGGCCGAGTGCCGGGACCTGGCCACTGCCCTGGAAAAAGCCGCCCGGAGCGGCCGGCTGGAGGAGGCCGAGGCGCTGTTGTCCCGGCTGGACCTGGCCTTTGCGGCCGTCAAAACCGCTGTCCGGACCCGAAGCGGCGGTATGGACCGCCCTTGACGCCCCAAGCGTCGAATGCAACAAGCTTGCAACGAGGCGACCAGCCCGCAGGGCTGGCGGAGGTTGCCCGAGATGCCCATTTTGCTCATTGCCGATGATTCCATGTTCCAGCGCTTCCAGGCCGTCAAGGCGGCCAAGGAAGCCGGTTTCGACGTCCTGGAAGCCAAGGATGGCCAGGAATGCCTGGACCTGGCCCGGCAGCGCCGCCCCCAGGCGCTTTTGCTCGACCTCAACATGCCCGAGCCCGGCGGCCTGGCGGTCCTGGAAACCCTGTCCCGGGAACTGCCGGAAATCCGGGTGGCGGTGGTGACCGCCGACATCCAGGAGACCACCCGCAGCCGCTGCCTGGAACTCGGGGCCATGGCCGTGCTCAACAAGCCCGTGGACCCCGGGGCCCTGGCCCAGACCCTGCAAGCCCTGCTCGCGCCGAGGGCGTCATGACGCTTACGCCCCTGCAACTGGACATCCTGCAAGAGCTCATCAACATCGGCGTGGGCCGGGCCGCCGGCATGCTCAACCAGCTCGTCAGCACCCATATCCAGCTCCAGGTGCCGGTGCTGCGGGTGCTGGCCCCGGCCCAGCTGGCCGAGCTGTACGCCGCGCGGCCGCATTCCGTGTTCTCGGCCGTGCAGTTGTCGTTTTCCGGGGAGTTCACCGGGGTCAGCGCGCTCATCTTCCCGCCGGATTCCGCCTCCAAGCTGGTGTCCGTGATGCTCGGCAAGGAGAACTTGAGCCGAGACGACCGGCACATGCGCACCGGAACCCTTCAGGAAGTGGGCAACATCGTCTTAAACGGCGTCATGGGCTCCATCGCCAACATCCTCAAGGAGCCCCTGCGCTATTCGCCGCCGGATTTCGTGGAAGCCGACATCGTGGACATCGTGGGTTCGGAAACGGGCATGATCCTGGTGGCCCGCACCCAGTTCAGCATGCGGGACCACCTCATCGAGGGCGAGGTGCTCATCATCTTCAGCCTGTCCTCGTTCGATTCGCTGCTGGCGGCCATCGACGCCCTGGCCGCGGGCGAGGACTTTCCTACCCTGTAAAAAGCCCCACCAGCCGGGCGATGGCCCCGGGCCAGACCGTATCCGCCGTCATCAGGGCCGTCAGGCCAATGAGCGCCGCCACCGTGGCCCAGGCCACGGCGTTGAACACCGGGCCGTTGACGTAGCCGCCCATGAGCCGCCTGTCGTTGATGAGCAGCAGCATGAGGATGAGCACAAAGGGCAGCACCACGCCGTTTATGACCTGGGACACGTACATGACCATGACCAGGGGGACCTGGGGCACCAGGATGATGCAGACGCTCACGACGATGCTTCCGGTAAAAAGCCAGAAAAACTGCGGGGCTTTTCGGAAATCCTTGTCAATGCCGAGCTCCCAGCCCATGGCCTCGCAGATGTAATACGAGGTGGACAGGGGCAGCACTCCGGCGGCAAACAGCGAGGCGTTGATGAGCCCCACGGCGAAAAGCCAGGTGGCGTACTCCCCGACCAGGGGCTTCAAGGCCAGGGCCGCATCGGCCGCGGTCTCCACGGACAGGCCGTGGCGGAAAATGGAGGCCGCGCAGGCCACCACGATAAAAAGGGCCACGGCCACGGCAAACAGGCAGCCCACAATGACGTCCAGCCGGGTGTAGCCGTACTTGTCGGCCGTAATGCCCTTCTCCACCACGGCGGCCTGCTGGTAGAACTGCATCCAAGGGGCGATGGTGGTGCCGACCAGGCCGATCATCATGGTCACGGAGGCGCCGTCGGCCCGAAACGTCGGGGTCACCGCGGCGCGCATGACCTCGCCCCAGGGCACGTCGGCGGAAAGCGCGGCCAGGGGATAGGCCAGGTAGATCACGCAGGCCACCAGAAACACCCGCTCCACGATGCGGTACGAGCCCTTGACGATGAGCAGCCACACCAAAAGCGCGGCCAGGGGCACGGACACGAACCGGCTTATCCCGAAGATCTCCATGCCGGCGGCAATGCCGGCGAATTCCGAGACGGTGTTGCCCAGGTTGGTGAGAAACAGGGCGATCATGATGTAAAACGTGGTCCGCAGGCCAAACGACTCCCGGATGAGGTCCGAAAGCCCCTTGCCCGTGACCGCGCCCATGCGGGCGCACATTTCCTGCACCACCACCAGGGAAACGGTGGTGGGAACGAGTATCCACAGCAGGGAATAGCCGAACCGGGCCCCGGCCAGGGAATAGGTGGTGATGCCGCCGGCGTCGTTGTCCACGTTGGCCGTGATGATGCCCGGCCCGAGCAGGGCCAGGAACATCATGACGTTGCGGCGGGAAAGCTTTTTGAGCGGTGAAAACAGGCCTGAGACGGTCATGGGCGCACCCCGGCAATATCTTGAGGAATTTTCGTTTCTCGGAACTGCGATCAGCCTTGGGCTTCGCGGCTTTCATACCCACGCGGCCGGCTGCGGCCATGGGCGTCGGCCCGGGGCGGGCTTCGCCCGTGCCGGGAAGGTAGTGCAGGCCGGGCCAAAATGAAAGGTCAGGCGGGATTTTCCAGGCTGAACCGTTTTTCCTGTTCGTCGTAAGCGAACAGTTCGGCGTAACGGCCCCAGGAGATGATGACGCGCAGCGTCTCCTCGGCCGCCTCCTTTGACATGAGCTCTTCCAGCTCCTCGGTGAAACGGGCCAGCGAGGCCCGATGCGTCGGGCGCTCGTCAAGGATTTTCTTCACCAGGGCCACCAGCGGCACATAGCGCACCAGATGCCTGGCAAAAAGGCGCTTGCGGTCGTCGATCTCGGACGCGACAAACTGTCGCCCGGCCCCGGACAGACGGATGTCGCCTTCGTCCACCTCGGCAAAGCGCAACAACTGCAATGTCTCGGCTATGGGGAACAGTTCGTCCACTTCCATCTGCAGGGTCGCGGCCAGGGCGGGCAGGTCGGCCTTGCCTTCATAGGGCGGGGCGGCCACGGTCTCCAGCAGGCCGGCGAGCTCGTTGGTGGAGATGGGCGGCAGCACGATGCCGATCCCGGTGCCGGGAAACCCTTGGGGGACCCGCTTTCCGGCCTGGGCCACCGGCTCCCGCTTGGTCATGAGCGCGTAGATGTCGTCCACCAGCTTGCGAAAGACGGGCTTGGTGCGGTTTCGCGGGTGGGGCAGGTCCACCGCGATCTCGGTCGCAATCCGTCCCGGATTGGACGCAAAGATGAGGATGCGGTCGCACAGCAGCACCGCCTCCTCGATGTTGTGGGTGACCAGCAGGATGGACTTGATGGGCAGCCGCCCCTCGATCCACAGGTCGAGCAGATCGGTGCGCAACGTCTCGGCGGTCAAAACGTCCAAGGCCGAAAACGGCTCATCCATCAGCATGAGCTGGGGGTGGACCACCAGGGCGCGGGCAAAGCCGACCCGCTGGCGCATGCCGCCGGAAAGCTCCTTGGGATAGGCTGATTCGAAACCGTCCAGCCCGATCAGGTCGATGGCCGCCAGGGCCCGGCGGCGGCGCTCGTCCGCCGGAACCTTCAGGGCTTCGAGGCCGATTTCCACATTTTCCAGCACGGTCAGCCAGGGGAACAGGGCAAAGGTCTGAAACACCAGGGCAATGCCGTCCGAAGGGCCGGCCAGCGGCTGCCCGCGCCAGAAGGCTTCTCCGGCGCTTGGCCGGTTAAGGCCGGCGATGATCCGAAGCAGGGAGGACTTGCCCGAGCCGGAGCGCCCGAGCAGGCCGACGATCTCTCCTTCGCGCAAGGTCAGGGATACGTCGTCCAGGACCAGCAGGTCCGGGGCTCCCGGCTTTCGGTAGCTCAAACGGATGCCCTTGAGCTCGAGCAGGTCGGCGGCGGTCAGGTCGTTCACGATGGTTTCCTCCTTCAATCGAGGCGCAGGCGGTTGGCGGCATAGGCGAACATCGGACGCCACAGCAGCCGGTTGAGCAGGATGACGAACAGCGACATGACGGCAATGCCGAGCACGATCTTCGGATAGTCGCCGGCCTGGGTCGCCTGGGCGATATAGGCCCCCAGGCCGTGGGCGGTGAGCGTGGTGCCGCCCCACTGGGCCACCTCGGCGACGATGCTGGCGTTCCACGAGCCGCCGCTGGCGGTGATGCCGCCGGTCACATAATAGGGGAAGATCCCCGGCAGGATGACCTTGCGCCACCACAGCCCATCGCGGATGCGAAAGGACGCGGCCGCTTCCTTGAGGTCGGTGGGAAAGGCGCTGGCTCCGGCGATGACGTTGAACAGGATGTACCATTGCGTGCCCAGCACCATGAGCGGACTGAGCCAGACATCGGCGCTGAGGCCGTAATGGACGATGCCGACCACAGCCAACGGGAAAATGAGGTTGGCGGGAAAGGCCGCCAGGAATTGCGCCAGGGGCTGGACTTTTTCGGCCAGGCGGGGGCGAAGGCCGATCCAGACGCCGACCGGCACCCACACCAGGCTGGCCAGGGCAAGCAGCACGATAACGCGCAGCATGGTGACCAGGCCCAGGCCCAAGGCCTCCAGGACATCGGCCACGGTCAGCTCGGCGGCGACAAAGGCGACGATTTCCATGGCCGCATAGGCGGCCCCGGCCAGAACGAGGGCAAACCACAGCCGGTCCGCCCAGGGCGAGGCCCAAAGAAGCCTCCCGGCCCTGGCGGGCGCAACCGGCGCGCCGAGGCGCAGGCGGGAGGCGATGCGCAGCGCGCGCCCCAAGGGGGCGAGCAGGAGACGAAAGAGCCGCGTCCGCTGCATCAGACGCAGCAGCCAGGATTGCGGCGCGGTTCGGGCCGCCGACTGCTCGAAACGGAACTTGTCGGCCCAGGCGACAAGCGGACGGAACAGCAACTGGTCATAGGCCAGGATGACCAGCAGCATGGTCAGCACGGCCCAGCCGACCGCTTCCAGGTCCTTGCGCCCGATGGCCGCCGCCACATAGGAGCCCACGCCCGGCAGGGCCACCGTGTTGTCGCCCACCGCAATGGCCTCGGAGGCGACAACGAAAAACCAGCCGCCGGACATGGACATCATGGTGTTCCACACCAGGCCGGGCATGGCGAACGGCACCTCCAGCCGCCAGAACCGCTGCCAGCCGGACAGGCGGAAGCTGCGGGCCGCTTCGTCCAAGTCCTTGGGCACGGTGCGCAGCGACTGATAGAAACTGAAAGTCATGTTCCAGGCCTGGCTGGTGAAGATGGCGAAGACCGACGCCAATTCCACGCCCAGGGCCTGGCCGGGGAACAGGGCCATGAAGCCGACCACGGTGAAGGACAAAAAGCCCAGGATCGGCACCGACTGGAGGATGTCGAGCAGCGGGATCAGGATCATTTCGGCCCGGCGGCTCTTGGCGCACAGCGTGGCGTAACCGAAGGTGAACAGCAGCGAGGCCACGATGGCGGCCAGCATGCGCAGGGTGGTGCGCAGCGCATACTCCGGCAGCATCGCCGGATCGAGGGAAAGGGCGGCCTGCTGGACCGTCGCCAGCGGGGCAAGGGTTTCCCGGGCGCCGTGGGCGGCCAATACAAAGGCCCCGAGCAGCAAGGCGAAGGCAATGGCGTCCCAGCCGTTCGGCAAATACCGCGCCCGCCCCACGGCAAAGGAGGGAGAAAGGAGGAGGTTCAAGGCAGGTCCTCCTGGCGGGGCGTCCCCAGGCAAGTGCGACAGACAGGCTGCTTCACGATCGTCTCCGGAACCCGCCCGCGCAGCGGCCGGAGACGAACGCCGGCCAAAGGGTTTCGGCTCAGGCGGAGCGTCGCCGCCACCGGCGCGGGTGGGCGGTGCAAAATGTGAACGGTTTTAAAGGCAAACGACTCCCGCCAGGATCGTCCATTTTGTCCTCCGGACAATGGTTATGGAAATTTTTGGCCTTCTCCGGTTCAATGGGCGGCAAACCGCTTGCGGGTGATGGATTCGGGCAAAAAAAGCTCCAGCACGTCATCGGCGGATACGATGCCGGCCATGTGGCCCTGGTCGTCGAGCACGGGCACGGCCAGGAGATTGTACTTGGCAATGACCTCCATGACGTCCTGGGGGGAGTCGTCGATGGCCACGGACTTGAGCCCCACGGTCATGATCTCGGCCACCGGGGTCTTGGGCGGAGAAATCAAAAGCTTTTTGAGGGTGACCACGCCCAGCGGGGTCTCGTCGCCCCGGATCACGTAGATGTAATAGACATTGTCGATTTCCGCGCCCACCAGGCGCACGTAGCTGATGGCCTCCTCGGCGGTCATGGCCGGGGGCACGGCGGCGAATTCGTTGTTCATGAGCCCGCCGGCCGTATCCTCCTCGTGCTCCAGGAGTTCCTGGACCTTTTCGGCGTCCTCGGCGTCCATGAGGCCCAGGAGCTCCCGGGCCTTTTCCTCGGGCAAATCGCCCAGGACGTCGGCGGCCTCATGGGGCTCCATTTCCTCCAGGATGTCCGAGGCATGCCCGCTTTCGAGCTGGCTGATGACCCGGCCGCCCACTTCGGGGTCGAGTTCGCCGATGGCCTCGCCCACGGTCTCGGGGTCCAGGGAGCCGAGCACGGTGCCCACTTCCTGGTGCGGCAGCTGGGCCAGGATTTCGGCGATGTCGGCCGGGTGCAGGTCGGTTAGGCGCTCCCGGGCCACGGACAGGGTGAGGCGATCGGCGTTCTTGTCCAGGGAAGCCACATAGCGCCAGTCGATTTCCCGCTGGGGCAGTTTGCCGCCCAAAAGCCCGGCCAGCCAGTTCCAGAACTTGAGCTGTCCCAGCCGGCGGGCCATGCCGCGCAGGCCCACGTCCACGGCTTCCACGAACAGGCTGCCGCGCCGGGACCGCAGCTTGAGGTCATTGACCCGCACCACCTTGGCCCCGTCCACGTCCACGATCTGGCGGTCCAGCACGTCGCGCTTGAGCAAAATATCCGAGGCGTCGGGCTCGGCCGGCTCCCCTTCCCCGGCCGTGGAAACCACTACCGGGGTAAACAGGTTTACCGCGTCCCAGGGCACGTAGCGAAGCGCCTTGCCCCGGCGGATGAAAAGCCCGGACACCACGGGCAACGCCTCGCCCGGCACCAGGCGCAGGTCGAACAGACGGCCCATGGCCTCGCCCGAGGGATCGATGACCGGACGGCCAAGCACATCGCTGACGTAGAGTTCGCCCATGGCCAGCCTCCTTGGGGGCACGCGCGGCGGCGGACCGGAAAGGCTCCGGCCCGAGGGCCGGCCGCGGCCTGCCTCGGTAACGACCAGGCCGGCCGCAAGGCCGGGGTCCTGGTCTTCATTGACTTTTTGAAAGCGTTACAAAAACGCCGGACGTCGCCTGGAGCGATATCCGATTACGAGGAGGGGCGAGGTCTGGATGAGGGAGGTTCCTGGGCCGCGCCGTGGCGCACGGCGCACAGCCACCGGAATCCGGGCAGGACGAAACAAGCGGCGCGCACGGGCCAGGCAGGCCGTGAGGCGAACAGTTCGGACCTGATGAAAAGCGTGTTCATCGGGTGCCTCCTCTTCCGCCGCCTGCCTGGCAGGCGGCGACGGGAGGCGGCCCGATCCCGCAGGGAGGGGGCGCGCCGCGCGGCGGCCGCGAGGCAGGGGCTCTATCTGAAAAGAAACTTCAAAAATTCCTGTATTGTCAGGCAACTACTATACGGCTCGTCCATCGTGATCCTCTAAGGGTCCCATGTTTGGCTATGGATGTATGCCCGGTCTTCCCCGGTGTCAACCGGACAGTCGGGCCAAATGGAAACAGCCCAAACCCATGCGGCCCGGCCCGGGAGCACCCGGGCCGGGCCGCATGGGTTTGGCAAAAGGAGTCGTTTTTGAGGCCTTCGGCGACCAAAGGGCTTTGTCCTTTGGAAACCCGTAATGGGTTTAGGAGGTTACACTGTAATCTCCGTTCAAGAACACGTTCCTAGCCGGCCGCGCCATAGGTGGTGGCAGCGGTGTTGCCGCCCGTGCCGCTGGTCGAGCTGGAGGAGCTTTCCTGCTGGGCCTGGGCGTATTCCAGCTGCAACTGGGCCAGCTCGCTTTCCAGGTTCATTTGCTGGGCCTTTTTTTCATCCTCGGGCATGTCTTTTGCCTTGAGTTCCTCGATCTCCTTTTCCACCTGCTCGATCTGCTTTTGCAGGGTCTCCAGGGTGGAGTCGGTGTCCGAGTCGTCGGAATCGTCGGAGCCGGAGCCGGACGCCCCGCCAGCCGCCGAACCGGAAGCGGCCTGGGCCGCGTTGCCGGCGGTTGCGCCCGCGGCGGCGCTTGTTGTTGTGTTGGAGGTTGTGGTGAAGGCGGCGTCCGCGGCCGTGACGGCCGAACCGGCGTTGCTGGCCACGGCCGCGGCGCTGTCCGCGCTGGCGGCATACAGGGCCTTGGCCTCGGCGGAAATGGTTACAATATCGCCCGAAGCGCTCGATGCCGTGCCGGAACTCCCCTGGTTGGCGGCGCTGCTGGCCGTGTTGGCGGACAGGCTGCCCAGGGTGAAAAGGCCGGCGCTGTCCGAATACGTGGTAAGGCTGGTATCGATGGCGACCATGGCATCACTCCTTTTTATGGCCTTATCGGAAGGAGCGGTCAAAGTATTAGATGGTATTGACGCAAGAAAGAATTTTTACCGAACTTTTGCTCTACTCCTTTCAATACATACAACACACCAAACAGCAATACGACACCGTCTCGCACAATGCCCGCGCGAGACTGCGTTGTCCGCTCTCCTTTCTTGCCCCTTTTCAAGGGGCATCTCCGATCAATCCACAACAATGCTTCTGCGCAGCAAACCGAAAACAACCCAAAACCAGTCAACGAAAAGGGACGTCCCGGGCGTTATACGACTCGCATTGTGCGCATCACCAGCCGCTCTCCTTGCGGGTTTCCAAAGGGCGGTAGCCCTTTGGTCGCCGCAGGCATCCCCTTCGACAGCATCACCGCCTTTGCGTCGCGGTTTCGCCGCTTGCCCGACGACCTGGGAAAAACCGCAATGCCCCTGCCGTCCCTTGCACAAGACAAGACGACGGCAGCGGCCCGGCCGTTACACGGCTCCCGCCGCGCGCGTCGCCAACCGCTCTCCTGGCGGGTTTCCGAAGGGCCCAACCCTTTGGTCGCCGAAGGCATCCTCCCTACCGCTATCCCTATCCCTATTCCTCTGCGGCGGCCGGTGGCGGCGTTGCAAAAAACGGTATTGACGGTGTTCGAGCCTGATGTATAACGGTCATGCTGGAAAAGCTTCCCGGCTCCCGGGAAGCGGCATCGCCACCGCGCCACGAGGATGCCCGCAAGGCCGCGGAAGACCGCTCCCCTGGCGCCCAGGCCCAACCGCAGGAGGCATCATGAAAAGAATTCTCGTTTCCGTATTTCTCGCCCTCTCCATGCTGTCCGGCTCCGCCATTGTGGGCCATGCCGACGAACCCGGCCCTTCCCCCATCAAAAAAGTCCGTAAAAGAGCCGCACACAGGGTTACGCAGCGGGCTCCTACGCCACCCCCGGTCGTGGCCGTGACCCCGCCCCCGGCTCCCGTCCCCCAGGTTCCGACCCTGTGTCCGGGGCAGCCGTACATCATGGCCGAGGCCTGGACCACCACGCCCATGTGGTCGGCCAAGGCCGGCTTCTCGGGCCTGCCCCTTCGCGAGTGCGAAGGCCTTTACTGCGGCAAACTGGCCGAACTGCCCATCGGCACCCAGGTCGACGTCTTGGTGGACGACCGCGAAGGCTGGGCCCTGGTGCATGTGCCCAGCGCCGACCTGTGCGGCTGGGTCAATACCCACAACATCTTCCAGAATACCTGCGGCCCGGCCCTCTTTTATTATTAACCACATCGGGAAGGCGTCGCCGGCGGCGCCTTCCCGCCACCAAACCCCGCCATTTGACCGACCTGGCCGAATTCCGTAGATTCCCCGCTTCCTCGCGGCCGGCAACGGCCGCGCCACCCCTTCGCGAGGTCCGCCATGGCCGCCAACGACGAGACACTTTCGGCCAAGTCCGCTCCCGCCCCGGCGCGGGACTTCATCCGCCAGATCATCGACGAGGACAACCGCACCGGCAAATGGGGCGGCCGGGTCCACACCCGCTTCCCGCCCGAGCCCAACGGCTACCTGCACATCGGCCACGCCAAATCCATCTGCCTCAATTTCGGCCTGGCCCGGGAATTTAACGGCCAGTGCAACCTGCGCTTCGACGACACCAACCCGGCCAAGGAAGAGGTGGAATACGTCGACGCCATACAGGACGACGTGCACTGGCTGGGCTTCGACTGGGAAGACCGCTGCTTTTTCGCCTCGGATTATTTCGAGAAGCTTTACGGCTTTGCCGAAATCCTGATCGAAAAAGGCCTGGCCTACGTGGACGACCTGTCCCCGGAGGAAATCCGGGCCTATCGCGGCACGCTCACCGAGCCCGGTCAGGACAGCCCCTGGCGCGACCGGTCCCCCCAGGAAAACCTGGACCTCTTCCGCCGCATGCGCGCCGGCGAATTTCCGGACGGGGCCAAGGTGCTGCGGGCCAAGATCGACATGAAAAGCCCCAACGTGGTCATGCGCGATCCGGTGCTCTACCGCATCAAGCACGTGTCCCACCACCGTACGGGCAGCGCCTGGCGCATCTATCCCATGTACGACTACACCCACTGCATCTCCGACGCCCTGGAGGGTGTGACCCATTCCCTGTGCTCCCTGGAATTCGAGAACAACCGGCCGCTTTACGACTGGGTGCTCGACAACCTGCCCGTGCCCGGCCATCCACAGCAGATCGAATTCGCCCGCCTGAACCTCTCCTACACGGTTTTGAGCAAGCGCAAGCTCATCCAGCTGGTCACGGAAAAGGTGGTGTCCGGCTGGGACGACCCGCGCCTGCCCACCCTGCGGGGCATCCGCCGCCGGGGCTACACCCCCGAGGCCATCCGGGACTTTTGCGAGCGCATCGGCATTTCCAAGGCCGACAACATGGTGGACGTGGCCCTTCTGGAGCACTGCCTGCGCGAGGACCTCAATCGCCGGGCCAAGCGGGCCATGGCCGTGCTGCGGCCGATCAGGCTGGTCATCGAAAACTACCCCGAGGGCCAGGTGGAGGAGATCGAGTTCCCCTACCACCCCGAGGACCCGGCCATGGGTTCGCGCCAGGTGCCCTTTTCCCGGGAGCTTTACATCGAGCGCGACGACTTCCTGGAAAATCCGCCCAAGAAGTGGTTCCGCCTGGCCCCCGGAGCCGAGGTGCGGCTGCGCTACGCCTACTACGTGACCTGCACGGACGTGGTGAAGGACCCGGCCACGGGCGAGGTGGTGGAGCTGCGCTGCACCCACGACCCGGCCACCAAGGGCGGCTGGTCGCAGGACGGCCGCAAGGTCAAGGGCACCCTGCACTGGGTTTCGGCCCAGCATGCCGTGCCGGCCGAGGTGCGCCTCTACGACCGGCTTTTCACCAAGGAAAACCCGTCCGAGGGCAAGGGCGATTTCAAGGACTGGCTCAATCCCGATTCCCTGGAGACCGTGACCACGGCCCTGATCGAGCCCAGCCTGGCCCAGGCCCCGGTGGGGGAAAACTTCCAGTTCGAGCGCCTGGGCTATTTCTGCGTGGACCCGGACTCCACGCCGGACAGGCGCGTGTTCAACCGCTCCGTGGCCCTCAAGGACTCCTGGGCCAAGGCCAGCGGCCGGTAAAGATATTTGAACAGGGAAAATCCGGGGGGAAACCGCAGGCCACGCGGCCCGCAGCAAAAAGCGGTTTCCCCCCAGACCCCCCATCCGAAACGATAATTCTGAATTGGTCCTCAGCGTTGGATCATGCGTAGAAATAAAATATTTTTAGCTGGTTAGCTTTTTTCAGCCTTTTCGTTCCGAAACCAGCCTGAAAACCGCAGGGATTTCTCTTCAAACAGGTCTTCGCCCGTGACGCGAAAAAGAACTGGTTCTTTTGTCGCCGCAGCCAGTCCTGTCATCGACGATTCCCGCTGCCACGGACATTACCCAGCCGAGGCAAAGACTTCCCAGGCTCTTGCAACAATCAGACGGAACGTGAAACAGCAAGGGACGTTACCTTGTAATACCCTGAAGCCCTTACGGGTTTCCAAAGGGCAACGCCCTTTGGTCGCCGAAGGCTTCGAAAACAACTCTTTTTGCAAGAGCTTCTTCCGGCAGATGGCCAAAACAGGCCGGCAACCAGGGCCTGCGCGGCACCGCGCCCGACCCCTGGCCCCAAAACTGAAAAAGGACTTTCAGGTCGCCATCCCGAAAGTCCCTTTTCTAAATTTCCGTTCTTGGAGGAAGGATGCTTTTTAAGAAGCAAGGCCCGGGCCAAGTTGCCCTTCTTGCGAAATAAAATTTTTAATCTTTAAATTTCAGTATATTAAAATCGAAAAAAACAGGCGTTGCCGGCCCGGCCCATCGGTTTCGGGTACAGGATTTTTTACCCGCCCCAGCCGGGGCCGAAAGCAGGGTACAAGCTTTTGTACCCTGCCGGACGACCGCCAGCCTGCGGCAGCCGCTTTCTCCGGCCGCGAAAAGCCCGACCGGCCCACGGCTCGCCCGAAAATGCCCGATACGACCCTGCATCGTGGAAATCCTCTTTCCACCATCGGCCACAATGGCGTATGCTGCGGCAAACCCACCGGAGCAACGCCATGGCCGCGCACATCCTGACCCATCCCCCGTTTCGCGACAGACGCGGCGTCTATCCCGACCGGCCCGAGGCCGGCCGATTCCTGGGCGAGATGCTGGACGCGTCCCACATTCCGCTGGCCGGGGCCTGGGTCCTGGCCATTCCCAACGGCGGCGTGCCCGTGGGCCTGGCCGTGGCCCGCCGGCTGCGCCTGCCTCTGGACGTGGCCGTGGTCAGGAAGCTGCAGATTCCCGGCAACACCGAAGCCGGCTTCGGAGCGCTGAACCTGGACGGGGACATGGTGCTCAACGAGCCGCTCATGGCCGCCCTGGGGCTTGGCCCGGAGGCCATCGAGGCCGAGGCGGCCCGGGTGCGCCGGGAGCTGGAGTCGCGGCAGCGGCTGCTGCGCGGGAAACGGTCGTTTCCCGCCCTGGCCGGTTGCACCGTGATCCTGGTTGATGACGGCCTGGCCTCGGGGTACACCATGGAGGCCGCCATACAGGCGGCCAGGCGGCGCCAGGCGGCCGCGGTGGTCGCGGCCGCGCCCACCGCGCCCCAGTCCAGCCTGGACAGGCTGGCCGGGGCGGCGGACTGGATCGTGGTCCCCCTGGTGCGCGGCCCCGGCCCCTTTGCCGTGGCCGAGGCCTACCGGCGCTGGCGCGACCTGGACGTCACCGAGACCGCGGCCATGCTGGCGGCCTACGCCCGGGAAACGGCCCGTCCGACGTCGCGGCCGGCCGATGCTCCCGCAACTCCAACTCAAGGAGAACCGACATGAGGACTTTTCTCCTGTGCGCCCTGTTTTTCGCGGCCGCGTCGTTGAGCGCCTGTGCCGCGCGACCGCTGACGGATTCCGAATTCCGGGGATTTTGCTACACCGCCATCGGGCACCGCACATCCTGCGACACCATCTCCATCTGCAACGACTTCGACACCAATGTGCTTTCCGCAAAGCACGCTTCCAGGCAGGCCTGCCGGCAGGGCTGCGACCAGGTCTACAACCGGCTCTACGGTCCCAGCATGCTCGACGGTTGCGACCCCACGGTGCTCATGGCCTACAACTGGTGCCAGAAATACTGCAACACCAACTATCCCGAATAGGCCAAAGGCAATGCGTTTCGTTTGACAAAGGCAACCGCTGCCTTGAATGGGTTTTATCCCGTAAAACAGACCTGCATGAGACGATTGAGGATTCCTGAAGCATCGCATACGGCATCTTCCTGGAATTAAAATATTTTTTGAAAAGACAAACTTGCTTTCGTTTTGGCCCGGTTTTTGCGTTTTCCTCTCCGGCGGCATGGCTCAAGGCCGCGCCACCGGGGAGGAAAACGCCATGTCATTGGAAAGCGCCAAGGCTTTCGTCAAGCGGCTGCGGGAGGACCAGGATTTTCGCTGGGCGTTCGGCGCCTGCAAGGACAAATGGGACCGCCGCCGGTTCGTGGCCAGCCGGGGCTACCACTTTTCTCCGGCCGAGCTCGTGTGCGCCACGAGCCCGGGAAGCGAGCCCACCCCCGAACGGGTGGCCCGCATCGAAAAGGCCCGCCGCCTGCACGGCGAAGCCTCCTACGCCTTCATGTAGTCCGAACGATCCGGGCGGCGGCGCAGGGGCCAGACCATGCCGGGCATGACAGGAAGGCGTCCATGACGGCCCGAGGCCCCCTTGTCCGCACCGGTTTGGCCGCGCTGTGGATGCTTGTGCTCCTGCCCTGCCTGGCCAGGGCGGAGGTCCGGGCCGGCCTGGACCTGACGCCCGAGGAACGGCGCTTCCTGGCCGAGCATCCGGTCCTTTCCCTGGGCGTGGGCGCGGCCCTGCCGCCGTTTCAGCTGGTGGAGGAAAAGGACGGCCGCCCGGAATACAGGGGCCTGGCCGCCGAATATCTGCCCCTTTTGGCCAGGATGCTCGGCGTTTCCCTGGCGCCGCGCTTCGACCTCACCTTCCTCCAGGCCCTGGAGCAGGCCCAGACCGGCCGCATCGATCTCTTTCCCTGCATTGCCGAAACGCCCGACCGAAAGTCTTTTTTGCATTTCACCACGCCCTACAGCGAGCTTCCCTATGTGCTGGTGGTGCGCCAGGGCGGCCCTTTCGCCGGCGGCATCGAGGACTTGCGCGGCAAGACCGTGGCCGTGGCCCCGGCCTATGTCGCCTATGACCGGCTGCAACGCGAGCATCCCGACCTCGGGGCCAACTTCGTTTTCGCGCCGAACGGCCTGCGGGCCCTGGCGGCCGTGGCCCAGGGCAAGGCCGACGTCTGCATCGTCAACCTGGCCCTGGCCACCGCCGGCATCAGCCAGGGCGGGTTCACCAACCTGCGGGTGACCGCGCCCCTGCCCTGGGAGCAAAGCCGCCTGGCCATGGCCACGCCGCACCCGGTGCTGGCCGGCATCCTGCAAAAGGCCCTGGACGCCATTCCCCAGGCCACCAAAAACGCCATGGCCGCTCCCTGGCTGCGCGCGCATCCATCCGCCGCGCCGGCGGACAAAGGCCGGCTCCTCCGGACGGGCCTGGCCGGAAGCGCCCTGGCCGTGCTGTGCCTGACGGCCCTGTGGTGGAACCGCCGGTTCCGCATGGAAATCGCGCGCCGCCAGGCCATCGAGGCCGACCTCACGGCCAGCCGGGAGCTTTTGGAAGCGGTTTTCAACGCCACCAACGACGCCATCCTGGTCCTGGACGACACCTTCCACGTGCTCATGATCAACCGGCCCGGGGCCAGGCGGTTCGGCCTGGACATCGAGGCCATGCTCGGCCGCGACATCCTGGAGCTGACCGAAGCGCCCGTGGCGGCCAGCCGCCGGGAACGCTACCGGGAAGCCCTGGCCACCGGAGCGCCGGTTCACTTCATGGACAAGCGCGGCGGCTGCACCTACGACAACGTCATCTACCCTCTTCCCGCCGGCCCGGGCGGCCGCTTTCGGCTGGCCATCTACGCCCGGGACATGACCGAGCAGCTTGCGGCCGAGGCGGCCCTGCGGGAAAGCCAGGAACGGCTGAATACGATTTTTCGCTTGAGCCCGGCATGCATCGTTCTCACCACCCTGCCCGAAGGCCGCTATCTCGAAGTCAACGACGCCTTTGTGGCCATCTCGGGCCTGCGCCGGGAAGAGATTTTGGGCCGCACCACCGCGGAACTCTCCTTCTGGCTCACCCTGGCCGACCGGCAGCGCCTCTATGCCATCCTGGAACGCGACGGCCAGTTGCAAAACCATGAGCTGGTCCTGCGCCTCAAGGACGGCCGCATCGCCACGGTCCTCATCTCCGCCGTTCCCCTGGAAGCCTACGGCCAGCCGTGCCTGCTTTCGGTGATCGTGGACATTACCGGGCGCAAGGCCATGGAGGAAGCCCTGCGCCTGGCCAAGGAGTCGGCCGAGGCGGCCAACCGGGCCAAAAGCCAGTTCCTGTCCACCATGAGCCATGAAATCCGCACCCCCATGAACACCATCCTGGGCATGGTGGACGTGCTGCGGGAGACCCCGCTCTCCGACCGGCAACGCGAATACCTGCGTTCCCTGGAAGCCTCGGGCGAATCCCTCATGAGCCTTTTGACCGACATCCTGGAACTGTCGCGCATCGAATCCGGCACCTTGGAAATGGCCGCCTCGGCCTTTGATCCGGCCGAAATCCTGCGCCAGGCCCGGGACGTGCTGCTGCCCCAGGCCGAGCGCAAGGGCCTGGCCCTGATCACGCGGCTGGGCGCGGATGTGCCGGAGGTGGCCTTTGGCGACGCCAACCGGCTGCGGCAGGTCCTGGTCAATCTGCTCGGCAATGCCGTCAAATTCACCGAGCACGGCGAGGTGCGCCTGGAGCTCACCCGCCTGCCCGCGCGGGACGGCCGCGAGGAACTGCTGTACGCCGTTTCCGACACCGGCATCGGCATCCCCCTGGACAAGCAGCAGGCCATTTTCCAGCCCTTCACCCAGGCCGACTCCTCCACTACCCGGAGCTTTGGCGGCTCGGGCCTGGGCCTGGCCATCAGCACCCTTCTGACCGAGGGCATGGGCGGCCGCCTTTGGCTGGAAAGTAGGCCAGGCGAGGGCAGCACTTTTTATTGCGCCGTGCCCCTGGACATCCGGCCCGGGTCCGGGCTGTCCCGGGAAGCGGTCCCGGCCGCGCCGCAACCGGCCGGGGCGGTCCTTCCCAACGGCCGGCGCTCCCTGCTCATCGTGGAGGACAGCGAGCCCAACCGCCTCCTGTACCGGCTGTTCCTGGAAGAAACCCCCTTGAGCCTCGAATTCGCGACCACGGGCGCAAAGGCCCTGGAGCTGTTCGACGCCCGCCGCTTCGACGCGCTGGTCATGGACATCCAGTTGCCCGACATCGACGGGCTGACCGTCATCAAGGACATCCGACGCCGCGAGGCCGCCTCGGGCCAGCCCCCGGTCCCCATTCTGGTGGTCACGGCCTACGCCTTCCGGGAAGAGGCCGGCCGCGCCTTTGCCGCCGGCTGCGACGCCCTCTTGACCAAACCCATTCAAAAGTCTCATTTTCTTGAGGCGCTCGGCCAGCTCCTGTCCAAATCCGCCTCCGGGCCGGCCCAAGATGCCAAAGCCGCCCGGGCCGCATGGACAACATCCTCCGTTTCGGACTAGAGTCGCTTAAGGATGCCATACCCCCCAATCGGCCCGCGCCCGGGCCAGGAGGCATGAACCATGCTGCGAGAAAAACTGTATTCCAGCGAAATGGCTGGGGAACTTCGCGAACTCATGCGCCACGCCAATGCTCTGCTCGACGCCACGGCCGACCAGGTGGACGACCGCATCAAGGACGCCCGCGCCCGCCTCGAACAGCGGTTGGCCGACGCCAAGCGCAAGTACGCCGACATCGACGACGTCTTCAGGGAAAAGCTCCAGGCCACGGGCCAGCTGATCCAGGACAAGCCCTACCAGGCCATCGGCGGCTCGTTCGTGGTCGGCCTGCTCCTGGGCTGGCTCATGAGCCGGAAATAGCGTGCTCGGGGCGTCATCGGAACTGGCCGAGATGCTGGCGGCCGGGCAGCGGCTTGGCGGCCTGGCCATGGACCTCCTGGCCAACCGGCTGGAGCTGTGCGGGCTGGAGCTGCGCCAGGCCAAGATTCGCTTCCTCCAGTTCGTGCTCCTGGCCTGCTGCGGCGCGGCCCTGCTCGTTGCGGGCCTGGCCCTGGCCCTGGTGGCCGTCCTGCTGGCCCTGCCGCCCCAGTGGCGGCTGCCGTTCGCGGGCCTGGCCGCCGTCCTCTGCCTGGTTTCGGGCGCCCTGGCCCTGGGAAGCCTGCGCCGGCGGCTGGCGAAGGTTCCCCTGGCCTTTTCCCGGACCGCCGCGACAGACGACAAGGACCGCGCATGTTTCTAGACAGGCAATTGCGCGCCCTGGAGGCGGACAAAAAGCGGCTGGCCCTGCATGCCGAACTGAACCAGAGGCTGGCCCAACTGGAAGTGCTGTCGGCCAAATCCGCCGTACGCCGGCTCCTGTCCGGCCCAACCCTGGGGGTGACCCTGGCCGGGTGGATCCACAAGCTGCTGCGACATCGTTGACACGGCGGCCGACCGGGCCAGCCGCCGGCTCCCTGGACCTCTGGCCGCCCGGGCAGGATATTCGGCGTGAAACTTCGCTGGCCCCTCTCGATTCGCGGCGGGCTGATGCTGCTGGTCCTGCTGGCCGTGCTGCCGGCCCTTGGCCTGCTGCTCTATGACGCCGCCAACCAGCGCCGCCACCGCATCGCCGACGCCACCCAGGAAGCGCTTCGCGCGGTCCAGGCCCTGGCCCAGGTCCAGGCCCGCCTCACGGACAGCACGCGCCAGCTCCTGTCCACCCTGGCCGTCATGCCCGAAGTGCGCCGCCGGGACGCCGGGGCCTGCAACGCCCTGCTCGCCTCCCTGCTCGGTCCGAACCCCATCTACGCCAACCTTCTGGCCGCGGACGCGCAAGGCAGTGTCTTTGCTTCCGGCCTGCCCCATGGCCCCATCAACCTGGCCGACCGCAAGCACTTCAAGGACGCCATGGCCGAACCGGGATTCGTGGCCGGCGAATACATCGTCAGCCGCAGCGCCCTGGAACCGGTTTTTCCCTTTGCCTTCGCCTTTCGCGACGAGGCGGGCGCAGTGGCCGGCCTGCTCGTCGCCTCGGTCCGGCTCAACTCCTACGATGCCGTGTTCGACCGCTTCCGCCTGCCCGAGGATTCGATCTTCGGCATAGTCGACCACACCGGCATCCGGCTGTATTATCACCCCAAATCCGAAGCCAATCTCCTGGGCGCGCCTGTCAGCCAGGAAATCAAACAGGCCCTGGCCGAGGGCGGACCGGAAGGCGTGGCCCTTTTGCCCGGCGCCGACGGGTGCAGGCGCTATTATGCTTACGAGAAACTGCGCCTGGAGCCGGAGCAGCCGCCCTACATGACCCTGGTGGTGGGGCTGCCCGAAAGCGCGGTCCTTGGCCCGGCCCGCCAGTCCCTCCTGCAAAACCTGCTGCTTTTGGCCGGCGCGGCCGGCCTGGCCCTGGGCGTGGCCTGGTTCGTGGGCGGGACCGCCATTGCCGCGCGCCTGGACCGCATCGCCGACACGGCCGACCGCATCGGCCAGGGCGATTTCGCGGCCCGGACCGATCTCCCCTATGGCGACAGCGGCATCGGCAAGGTGGCCAGGACCCTGGACGCCATGGCCGGGCTGCTGGCCGCCCACGAGACGGACCGGGAACAGGCCCTGGCCGCCCTGCGCCAAAGCCAGGAGCGCATGGCCCATATCACGGTCAGCATGGCCGACTGGATCTGGGAAATCGACGGAGAGGACCGCTACGACTACGTCAGCGACAAGGTGCGCGACGTCCTGGGCTGGGAGCCGGCGGAGCTAAAGGGCAAAACCCTGTTCGACTTCCTGGCCCCCGGCGAGAAAGCCCGGCTGCGCCCGATCGTCGCCGCCCTCAAGGACAGGGGCGAGCCCTTCCGGGACCTGGAGGGCTGGTGGGTGGCCAAGGACGGCGGCCGGCGCTGCCTGCTCGTCAGCGGCGTGCCCTGGCACGACGAGGCCGGGAAACGGCGGGGCTACCGGGGCGTGGGCAAGGACATCACCCAGCGCGTGGCCTCGGAAAAGCAAATTCGCGAATCCCTGGAGGAAAAGGAAATCCTGCTCAAGGAAATCCACCACCGGGTCAAAAACAACCTTCAGATCATCTCCGGCCTGCTCTACCTCCAGGAGGAGCAGGTCCGCGACGCCACGGCCCTGGAGGCCTTCCGGGAAAGCCGCCACCGCATCGCGTCCATGGCCCTGGTCCACGAAACGCTCTACCGCTCCACCAACCTGTCCAGGGTGGCCCTCGACAGCTATGTCCGGGACCTGCTGCCCCGGCTTTTCGGCGAAGCGGCAAACGGGCGAAACATCGCCTTTGACTGCCGCCTGCGCGAAGTGTGCGTGCCCATCGAACAGGCCGTGCCCACCGGGCTTATCATCAACGAACTCCTGACCAACGCCTACAAGCACGCCTTTGCCCATCGCGGCCGCGGCGCTCTGGGCATCAGCGTGGACCAGACCCTGGACGCGGTGGAGATCGTCATCCGCGACGACGGACCGGGTCTGCCCCAGGACCTGGACCTGTCCCATACCACGTCGCTGGGCATGCAGCTCGTGGTCAACCTGACCCGGCAACTGCGCGGCGAGCTTCAAACCCGAAACGAGAACGGCGCGGTCTTTACCCTGCGCTTTCCCAGACAGGCCTGAAACCGCGCGGCCTTATTCCGCTTCCAGCCGGGCCAGCTCCTGGGCCAGGGCCTGGTTGGTCTCCAGGAAGCGCAGCCCCACCCCAGGCAGGCGGCGCGCCCCCCAGGCCTGCCGCCAGGCCACCCGGGTCCGCACCGGCTGCGGGTCCACGTCCTCGAAGGCCAGCCAGGCCTCCTCGCCGTTTTCCCAGGCCGACACGGTGTACACGAAGCAGCCGTGCCGCGACAGGTTCAAGGTCATGGCCGGCTCCGGGTCCATGCGGCCGCCGTCGGACCGCCGAAACAGCAGCACCGGCAAAAACACGTCCATCCGCTGGCCCAGCCGCATCCGAAGCGGGGAAAAATCCCGGCACTCCCGAAGAAAAGCCACAAGCCCCTCCTGGCTGGACGGATAATGCCGGCTGCCGAGCACATGCAGCACATCCGTGTCCGGGTCGAACATCACATGGATGGCCGGATACCGCTCGGACAAATCGCGCAACAGCGCCATGTCGTAGCGCCCTTCACGCAAGAGCGTCGGCTCGTCGAACACAATGCCGCTAAACGTTCCCTGGCGCAGATTGTCCAGCACCTCCCCCGGGTCCGAAGCCACCCGGCATTTGGCCCCGAAATCATCCAGGAACCGCAGGTACCGCTCCCTGGCCTGCCCCTCGTCCGCGACCAGCAGCACTTCCATAGTCCCTCCCCCATTGATACGCCGTGCTTATGATTGGCGATACTGTCCCCATAGCGCATCCCGGCCATCGGCTCAACGACAAAACGCAAAAATCGCCATCCTTCGCCGCCTTTCCCCCGGCTCCGCTCCATGCTATGGGAATCGCACCCAAACGGTCCCGCCAGGAGGCGCCATGACCGCCGCATGGACCAGGCACGACGACAGCACCTACTTCATCAACCTCGGCCGGGCCCTGCTCGTGGCCGTCATCCACGAACGCATGGGCTCCCCGGGCTGGAAAATCCAGGTCGGCAAACGCTCCCTCAAGGACAAGATATCCTCCCTCGAAGACGCCCAGCGGGTGGCCCTGGCCTATGCCGAACGGGTGCTCAAGGACATCCGCGCCGACCTGGATGCCCTAAACGGCCACGAGGGAGAACCCACAAAGGATCAACCGTCATGATCGACCGTCCCGCCGCCCTGGAACTGCTCGCGTCCCAGCACCCCGAACCCAACCTTCGCGCCCACTGCCTCCAGACCGAGGCCGTCATGCGCGCCCTGGCCGAGCACCTGGGCCAGGACCCCGACCTGTGGGGCTTGACCGGCCTGCTCCATGACCTGGATTTTCCCCACACCAAGGAGACCCCCGAGCGCCACGGCCTGGCGGCCCGGGACCTT
>CAZBER010000019.1:57733-59109 GCA_964490985.1 uncultured Desulfovibrionaceae bacterium
CCTGGCGGCCCGGGAACTTCTGGCCGACGCCCTGCCGCCCGAGGCCCTGCACGCCATTGCCGCCCACAACGACGAATATACCGGCGTGGCCCCGGCCTCCCCCCTGGACTACGCCCTTCGCGCCGCCGAATCCGTCACCGGCATCATCAGCGCCAATGCCCTGGTGCGGCCGGACAAAATGAACGGCATGAGCCCCAAGAGCGTCAAAAAGAAAATGAAGGACAAGGCCTTTGCCGCCAACGTGCGCCGGGAAAACATTCTCGAATGCGACAAGGCCGGCCTGCCCCTGGACGCCTTCCTGGCCCTGGCCATCGCAGCCATGGCCGGCGTGGCCGCGGAAACCGGCCTGGCCTGACAAAAACCTTCATTCCATGGCCAAGCTGGTCCTTCTCGGCGCGCTGGCCGCCCTGTTTTTCAGCAGCACCTTTGTCCTCAACCGGGCCATGAGCCTGGCCGGCGGGCACTGGGCCTGGACCGCCTGCCTGCGCTACGCCTTCATGCTGCCCATCCTGCTGGCCTGGACCGCCCTGAGCGGACGCGCCGCCCTGGCCGAAGCCCTGGCCCTTTTTTGCCGCAATCCCCTGTTTTGGACCCTGGCCGGCTCCATCGGCTTCGGCGTCTTCTACGCCATGCTCAGCCTGGCCTCGACCCTGGCCCCGGGCTGGGTGGTGGCCACCACCTGGCAGTCCACCATCCTGGCCTCGCCCCTGGTCCTGGCCCTGTTCGGCCGCAAAGTGCCGGGGCGCGGCCTGGCCTTTATCAGCCTCATTTTCATCGGCATCGTCCTGGTCAACCTGGAACAGGCCGGCCGCGCCCCGGACGCACGCGCCCTTCTCGGCATCGGCGCCGTGCTCCTGGCCGCCGTGGCCTATCCCCTGGGCAACCAACTCGTCTGGGAAGCCCGGCGCAGGGGAGGCCGCCTGGTTCCCCGCATCGACCACCCGGCCCTGGACAAGGGACGCGCCGCCACCCTGCTCCTCACCCTGGGCTCCATCCCCTTCTGGCTCCTGCTTCTGACCGTCACCCAACCGCCGGCCCCCTCCCAGGGACAGCTCGTCCAGACCGCCCTGGTGGCCCTTTTCTCCGGCGTCGTGGCCACCTCGCTCTTCCTCAGTGCGCGGTCCCAAGCCAAAACCGCCTACCAACTGGCCGCCGCCGACGCCACCCAATCCCTGGAAGTGGTCTTCTCCCTGCTCGGCGAAACCCTGCTCCTGGCCGGCCCCTGGCCCGGGCCCCTGGGCGCGGTTGGCCTCATCCTGGCCGTGGCCGGGCTGGTGCTCTACGTCTGCCGGCAAGTGTGACGTGTGACGTGGGCGGTGAATGCCTCCGGCGGCCGGGGCGCTGCCCCGGATGCTGGGGCGCTGCCCCAGACCCCG
>CAZBER010000020.1:0-57186 GCA_964490985.1 uncultured Desulfovibrionaceae bacterium
GGGGCCGGAAATGGGCCGGCGACGCACGCCGCAAAGCCGGCGAGCACGCCGGCCCATTTCCGGCCCCACGGTGGCCAGCGCCTGCGGCGCACACAAGAAGAATGTTTCGGGCTGCTGGACGGGTGTTCGCGCTTTCGGAAGCTTTCGGTTTGGGCGGCGAATTCGGGCCGGCTGGGCTTTGACAGCCGGCCCGAATTCGCCGCCCGAATCGGGAGGGTCCGGGAGGGGGTGACCCCCTCCCGGCCGCCGGAGGCATCTTTTGGCCGCCGGAGACATTCGCATCGCTAACCGCCGATGGCGGACATGTCGCGGGAGTGGGCGGTCGCGCCGGGATTAAGAACTTCGTAGCCCAGGGGCTTGTGGCGAAGGGCCTTGGCAATGACCTGGCGGACCTTGGCCAGGCCGAGTTTTTTGTTTCGCAGCAGCGGGCGCAGGCGATATTCGCGGTCGGAAAAGAGGCAGGTGCGCAGCTTTCCGTCCGAAGTGATGCGCAGCCTGTTGCAGGTATCGCAGAAGTGTTCGCTTAAGGGCGAGATGACGCCGAAGCGGCCCCGTCCGCCGTCGACCCGGAACATGCGGGCCGGGCCGCCCGAGGCATGGTCGTTTTCCAGGGGCGAAAGCGTGGCCACGCGGCCGGCCAGGGCCAGCACCTCCTGGGCGGAAATATAGTTTTCCGGCCGCCACAGGTTGCCGTCGCCGACGGGCATGAATTCGATAAACCGCACATCCATCGGAGCGTCCATGGCCAGGCGGACGAAGTCGCCGATTTCGTCGGTATTGATGCCCCGCAGGGCCACGGCATTGATCTTGACGCGAAGCCCGGCGGCCAGGGCTTCGTCCAGAGCCCGGCGCACTTCATTCAGGCGGTCGTGGCCGGTGATGCGAGCGTATCTGGCCGGGTCGAGGCTATCCAGGGAGATATTGACGGCCGAGACGCCCAGTTCGGCCAGGGCGGCCACCTTGCCCGCCAGCAGGGTGGCGTTGGTGGTCAGGCGCAGGTCCACATCGGGATGCCGGTGGCGGATGGATTCCACCAGGACCATGGCGTCGCGCCGGGCAAAGGGCTCGCCGCCGGTGAGGCGGACCTTGGTGATGCCCATTTCCCGGGCCAGGGACACCAGGTCGAGCAACTCCTCATAGCGCAGGATATCGTTGTGAGGAATGAAGGCGATGCGGTTTTTCGGCCGGCAGTACATACAGGAAAGGTTGCAGCGGTCAGTGAGCGAAAGCCGCAGATAGCTTACCTCGCGTCCCCGACCGTCTCGCAGGACGGCGTCATGACCGGTCATGCCAGTCCTCCATGCCTCGGGCCCGTTCCAGGTCCGGCGGCGAATTGACGTTGAAAAACGCCCGGGCCGTAGCCCTGTCTTCCCGGCTGTAATCAATGTGCCAGCGCAGGTCCTCGGAAAAAATGGCGGACAGCCGCCGCTCGCCCCGCTCCAGGCAACGGCGCAGAAGGGGAACGGCGCGGGGGTCGTAAACAGACACCAGGGATTCGATGTAGCCGGTTTCCACGATGCGAAACGTGGTCATCAGGGCCTGGGGCGGACTTTTCCGCCAGGCGTCGAGGAGCCTGACCAGGGTGGCCTCATCCAGAAACGGCAGATCGCAAGAGACCACCAGGCACGGTCGGGCCGTTGCCGCCAGCACCGTCAGCACGCCGCCGGCCGGCCCATGCCCTGGCGTCTCGTCCGGCAGCCACGGCGCATCGAGGCCGAACACGGACGGGTCCCGGCCGGAAATGCACACCCCGCCGGTCACCTGGGCCAGCACGTCGGCCACCCGGCACAGCATCGGCTGGCCGAAAAAGGATAGCCAGGCCTTGTCCCGGCCCATGCGACTGCTTTTGCCGCCGGCCAGGACCACGCCCAGGGGAAGGGGGTCCGGTCCCGTCACGGCGCCACCTTGCCCAGGGCGTCGGTGAACACGGTAAAGCGCTCTTCGGCTTCCCGGGCAAATCCCACCAGGGTGACGCCGGCTTCCTCGGCCGCGGCCAGGGCCGCGCCCGTGACGGCCGAACGGCTGACGATCATGCGCATGCCGGCCCGCAGGGCCTTGTCCATCATGCTGGCCGTCACCCGGCAGGACAGGAAAAGAATCAATTCCGAAAGATTGATCCGTTGGCGCACCGCGTATCCCACCAGCCGGTCCAGGCAGTTGTGGCGGCCGATGTCCTCGGCCCGGGTCAGGAACTGTCCGGACAGGGTGTCGTAAAGAGCGGCCCGGTGAAAGCAGCCCGTGTCCTCCCACAGCCCGGGGGCGACGGTGAAGCGGCGGACCAGGGCCAGCAAATCCGCGGCAGCCACGGGCCTGGGCAGGGAGGGATCAGGGACTTGCGGCGCAGCGGGCCGGGTGATCAGGTCGAACATCAAGCCATCGGCGTGTGTCAGGACCGGCTCCAGGCCCGGACCGGCCATTTCCAGGGCGGCATGGCCCAGGGCCAGGGTTTCCGGGTCCAGGGGGGCGGCGAAAAGCCGGCGCTCGCCGCTGCCGGCAAGGCGGATGGTCACATGGATTTCCCGGGCCACCTCGTCGGTGATGTCCGAGAAGACGCCGCTGCGGTAACGGCGGCAGGGGACGGACAGGGTCAGGGAATCGTCCATGTCAGAACCCCCAGGCCGAGAGCACGGGCCGGCCAAAACCCTGGTTGCGGGCCGCCATATCCAGGGTCAGGGATTCCAGGTCGTCCAGGACCGGCAGGCAGGGACGGTCGAACTCCCGGAAGTCCACGGTCTTGATGTAATTCTTGCAGCGCAGGCACACGTGGACCGCGTAGCCCGGCTCGTCCTGGGCGGTGAACACCTCCAGGAGCTTGGCGTCTTCCTCGCCGCAATACGGGCACAGCAGGCGCTTGGCCCGGTATTCGACCTGGCAAAAGGAGCAGGTCAGATGCCGCGCGCCCTCCTTGCCGACCAGCCGGGCAATGAGCGGCGGGCTGGCGCACACCGGGCACTGGCCGAAGCTCCAGTTCCGGTCCTTGGGGAAATGGGCGTAGGCGGCCTCGCCCACGGCCGCCAGGCGCGGGGCCAGGGCGGCCTGGACCAGGAAATTGAGCAGCCGCGGCGCCTTGGGCGTGGTTTGGCCGAATGCGGCGAAATAGGCGTCGTCTCCGGCCAGATACCGGGCAAAGGCCGTTTCCAGCGTAAGCGCACCCGAGTCCTGGGCGACCTGGATAAGGGTCATGGTTTCGGCCAGATGCGGATCGCTGTCCGAAACCAGCCGGGCCAGGCGGTTAAAAAGTGCCTCGGCCCGGGCGCTGTCCACGGGAAAGGTATGGCGCTGCAACAGCGGCGCGCCGCGCAGGTTGCGCTCGGTTTCTTCGAGCATTTCCGGGACCACGGCCACGGTGTCTGCGGCCCGTTCGGCCAGTTGCAGCCGGGCGGTGTCGGCCACCAGGCGCAGCATGGGGGCAGGCAGGACGGTTTTGCGTTCGAGTTCCGCGAGTTTTTTTTCCAGCAGGCGTCCGGCCTCTGTCGCGTCAAAGGGCATGCGATCTCCTTGGCGGCCCGAAACTGCGCATGGCGTATCGCGCCAGGGCCTGGATGTCATTATGGTGACGCAAACCGGGAAAGGCAAGGGGTGACGGGGGAGTAAGGGAAGATCGGGGCACCCTGCGATTTATTCCCAAAAAGTATCCGGCAACTTGTTAAAGTTAAACTTCAACTTTTATTTTCTAAACGGTCTGCTGCTTGACAGGGTTCCATAATGCGGTACCATTATTATATGAATAGCCGGACCGGAAGACGCTGGAAGCGATCTTTGCCCGTCCCACTCCTTCGGGACTTCGCTGGGAGGATATCGAGTCGCTTTTTCGCGCCCTTGGCGCCGTCATTACCGAGGGGCGCGGGTCCCGTATCCGGGCGGTTCTCAATGGCGTGGGAGCCACGTTCCATCGTCCGCATCCAGGACCGCTGGCCAAAAAGGGCGCCGTGGAAAGCGTCCGGGAGTTCCTGAAAAATGCTGGGGTAACGCCATGAATGCCATGACCTACAAAGGCTACACCGGGGTTTTTGAATTCATCCCCGAAGACAACGAATTCCACGGCTATGTAGTGGGAATTCGCGACGTGGTGCACTTTTCCGGCCGCTCCGTGGACGAATTGCGGCAAGCCTTGGCCGATTCGGTGGAGGATTACCTGGAGCTGTGCGCCCAGGCCGGGAAGACGCCGGAAAAGCCGTATTCCGGTCAATTTCGTCTCCGTTTGTCGCCTGAAATTCATCGCCTGCTGGCCGTCGCCGCCGAGGCCAAAGGGAAAAGCCTCAACGAATTCGTAGCCGAAGCGGCCGAAAAGGCGGCGCGGGAGGTCGTGTTGTAACGCCGGGCAAGAGGCATCGGCGGCGGAAGGAGTCGTGAAACGGACCTCCAGTCGAGATCACCGCAGAGGAGCGAAGGTGCTTGACAAAAAGAAACTTTATTGCGTAGATTAATAAATTCAGGCCGGGATGGCGGAATTGGTAGACGCAGTGGACTCAAAATCCACCGGTCGCAAGGCCTTGGGGGTTCGAGTCCCCCTCCCGGTACCAGAATATAACCAGCGGGTTATCGTCACTGGCCAAGCCAGTCGGTAACCCGCTTTATTTTATCCCACTCCTGTCCCACCCCAAGGACGCGCCACACTTCGCCCCGCACCCCTCTCCGCCGCTCCGTGTTGCCTCCCCATGGCAAAAGGCATAATAAAAACCCGAACATCGCTCGTCACCACCAGGCTGCAAACGCCTGCCAAGGAGTCCGCCATGCCCCTGCTCGCGGTCAATGTCGATCACGTGGCCACCATCCGCCAGGCCCGCCTGGCCTCGCAGCCCGATCCCGTCACCGCCGCGGCCCTGGCCGAACTGGGCGGCGCCCGGGCCATTATCGTCCACCTGCGCGAGGATCGACGCCACATCCAGGACCGCGACGTGCGCCTGCTGCGCCAAACCGTCAAGACCCGCCTGCACCTGGAAATGGCCGCCACCGAGGAAATGCGCGGCATCGCCCTGGAAATCGTGCCGCACATGGTCTGCCTGGTGCCGGAAAAACGCCAGGAACTGACCACCGAGGGCGGCCTGGGCGTGGCCGGCCGGGAGGCCGAACTGGCCGAGTTCGTGGCCGCCCTGGCCAAGGCCGGCATTCCCACCAGCCTCTTCATCGATCCCGACCCGCGCCAGATCGCGGCGGCCGCCGCCGTGGGCGCGGCCTACGTCGAACTGCATACCGGAGCCTTTGCCGATGCCGCCACCCCGGCCGCCCGGCAGGCCGAACTGGACCGGCTGCTGGCCGCCATCCCCCAGGCCAAACTGGCCGGGCTCGGCGTCAACCTCGGCCACGGCCTGGACTACGACAACATTTACGCCTTCGCCACGGTCAGCGGCATCAGCGAATACTCCATCGGCCACAGCATCGTGTCCCGGGCCGTGCTGACCGGCATGGTCGAAGCCGTCTCCACCATGGCCGGCATCATCGCCGGCTTTCCCGGATAGCCATGATCGTGGGCCTGGGCTTGGACGTGGTGGAGCTTCCCCGCATCGCCGCCGCCCTCTCCCGCTTCGGCGACCGGTTTTGCGCCCGCATCCTGACCCCGGCCGAATCCGCCGCCCTGCCCCCTGCCCCAATCTCCCGCCTGGCCGGGCTCTTCGCGGCCAAGGAAGCGGCGGTCAAAGCCCTGGGCACCGGCTTTAGCCAAGGCATCGGCTTCCACCACCTGGAAATCCTGCCCGACGCCCTGGGCCGCCCCATCCTGCGCTTCTTCGGCCCGGCCCAGGACCGGGCCACGGCCCTCGGCGCGGCCAATGTTCACCTCAGCATCACCCACAGCCGCGACACGGCTGCTGCGGTGGTGGTACTGGAGGGAGGGCGGTAGTGATGAAGATGCCTCCGGCGGCCGGGGTGCGGCGGTAGACGCCTCCGGCGGCCAGGGCGCTGCCCTGGACCTGCCAGGGGGCTAGCCCCCTGGACCCCTGGACCGCTTGGCCGAGCGGGACGGTGGGTGGCGGGCGCGCAACCGTCGTGTGGTGCCAGCGCCTTCAGCGCACAGGTGTTCGCGCTTTCGGATACTCTCGGTTTGGGGGGCGATTTCGAGCCGGCTGGGCTTTGACAGCCGGCTCGAAATCGCCCCCCAGATCGGGAGGGTCCGGGAGGGGGTGACCCCCTCCCGGCCGCCGGAGGCATTCTCTTTTAAGGAGATATGCCATGTTCGATGAACGATATTTTGCGGCGTTGCCGACGCCGGGGGAGATGGCGGCCTGGGACAAGGCCTGTGTGGACGAGTGCGGCATGTCGTTCGTGGCCCTCATGGAGACCGCCAGCCGGGAGGCGTTTCATGCCTTGATCGGCGAAGTGGGCGAGGTGCGCGGCCGGGAGGTGCTGCTTTTGGCCGGCCCGGGCAACAATGGCGGCGACGCCTTGGCCCTGGCCCGGCATCTGGATGCGGCCGGAGCCCGGGTTACCGTAGCCTTGTCCCGGGCTCGGGACAAATACAAGGGGGCGGCCGGCTACAACGCTCGATTGGCCGCGCGCCTTGGCCTACCCATGCGGCCTGCGGCCCGGCTCGACTGGTCGCGCCTGGCCCCGGACATCGTGGTGGACGGATTGCTGGGTACGGGATTTGCCGGGGAGTTGCGGCCGGAGATGACGGAGTTGATCGCTGCCGTGAATGCCTTTCGGGATCGGGCCTTCATTTTTGCACTGGACATCCCTTCGGGCCTGTCCGGGCTCACGGGCCGGCCGTCGCCCACGGCGGTTGCGGCCCATGCCACCGTGACCTTCGAGGCGGCCAAGACCGGGCTTTTGGCCAGCGAGGCCGCCCCCTATGTAGGGAAGTTGCTGGTCCGGTCCATCGGCATTCCCCGGGCCGTCAGGGCGGCCCATCCTTGCCGGGCGTTCGTTGTTTTGCCGGAAATCATGCGCGCCCTGCCCGCGCCGGATTCGAATCTGCACAAGGGCAGCGCCGGCCGGGTCAAGGTGGTGGGCGGCTGCCGGGGTTTGACCGGCGCGCCGCTTTTGGCCGCCCTGGCCGCGCTGCGGGCCGGGGCGGGGCTGGTCAGCGTGGCCTGTCCCGGGGCCGTGGAGACATCGCTCAAGGCCGGGTTCCCGGATGTCATGACCATGCCCATGGGCGATGGCGGGCATTTCACTGCTACCGAAGCCCCGGTTGTGCGGGATTTCCTGGCCGGCTGCGATGCCGTGGCCCTGGGGCCGGGCCTGGGCCGGCACCCGGAAACGGCCGGTTTCCTGGACGCCCTTTTGCCCTTGCCCTGTCCGCTGGTCGTGGACGCCGACGGCTTGTATTTTCTGGCCAAAAATCCAAACTTGGCCAAGCGGTTCGGGCCGGCCTGCGTCATCACGCCCCATCCCGGCGAGGCGGCCCGACTTCTGAAAACGGACATCGCCGCCGTGGAGGCCGACCGGCTGGAATCGGCCCGACGGCTTGCCCGCACCTTCGGCTGCGTGGCCGTGCTCAAAGGGCCGGGCACCATCATTGCCGCGCCGGACGGCCAGGCGGCCGTATGCCCCATTGCCGCCCCCAACCTGGCCGTGGGCGGCTCGGGCGACGTGCTTTCGGGCCTGGCCGCCACCCTGCTTTCCAGGCCCCTTTCCCCCTTGCTTGCCGCCTGCCTCGCGGTGTATTGGCATGGGCTCTGCGGCGCGCGACTTGCGGCCGAATATCCCGGGCGGGGCAACCTGGCCTCTGAAATCGCCGGCATGCTGCCGTACATCCTGACGGAGTAATCCATGCTCAAAGCCAAGGACGTGATGACCCAAAACGTCGTCACCATCACTGCGGACACCGAGATCGGCCAAGCCGCCAAGCTGCTTTTGGACAAGGGCTTCAACGGCGTGCCGGTGGTGGACGCCTCCGGAGCCCTGCTCGGCATCCTGTGCCAGTCCGACCTGGTGGCCCAGCAGAAAAAGCTCTCCCTGCCCTCGGTCTTCTCCCTGCTCGACGGGTTCATTCCCCTGGGGTCCATGAAGGACCTGGACCGGGAAGTGGAAAAGATTTCGGCCCTCACGGCCGGGCACGCCATGACCAAAAATCCGGCCACGGTGGGCCCGGACACGGACCTCGACGAGGTGGCCACGCTCATGACCGACAAGGGCTACCACACCATTCCGGTGGTGTCCGGCGGCGCGGTTGTCGGCGTTATCGGCATGCGCGACATTCTGGCCACCCTGGTGGAGAAGAAGTAGCCGGCGCATGGAACCAAGCCCTTGCCTGACCGTTTTTTTGCGGGACGAGGCAGCCACTCTGGCTTTGGGGCGCGATCTGGCCGGAATTCTGGCCAATTCGGCCAGCCGGGCCGCCCTGCTCTTGCGCGGCGAATTGGGATCGGGCAAAACCACCCTGGTCCGGGGACTGGCCGGGGCCTTGCCCGGCGGCGACGACGCCGAAGTGGCCAGTCCGAGCTTTAATATCGTCAACATCTACCCCACTCGGCCTGAAATATACCATGTGGACCTCTACCGCGTGCCGGGCGGCGACCCGGCCGTGGAGGAACACCTGGAAACGGCCGCCGCTTTGGACGCCGTTGTGGCCGTGGAATGGGCCGAATACCTCCCTGGCCCGGCCCTGCCGGCGGATCGGCTGGAAATCGAATGGCTGCCGGCCGAGACCGGCCGGCGCTGCCGAATGACGGCCGCCGGAACGCGCGGCCTGGCCGCCTTGGCGGCCCTGGGCCGGTTGCACCCGGATGAGGCTGCGGGAGTGTGACGACAATCCGGATCGGTTTTTTTCCGATCCGGTACCTGGAGGCGAGCATGCGGATTCTCGTGCAGAAATATGGCGGCACCTCGGTCAAGGGTCTGGAACGGATGCGCCTGGTGCTTTCGCGCGTCCGGAAAGCCCATGCCGACGGTTACAAGCTGGTGGTGGCTCTGTCGGCCATGTCCGGCGAGACCAACCGCCTGTTGACCCTGGCCCGTGAATTTTCCCACTCCCCGGACCCGGCCGAGCTCGACACCCTGGTGACCACGGGCGAGCAGGTATCCGTGGCCCTTTTCACCATGCTGGCCAAGGACGCGGGCCTGCGCGCCCGTTCCCTGCTCGGGTTCCAGATTCCCATCACCACCAATTCCAATTTCACCCGGGCGCGCATCATGGACATCGACGCCGCCCGCATCAAGGCCATGCTGGCCGACTACGACGTGCTGGTGGTGGCCGGCTTCCAGGGCGTGGACTGCGACGGCCGCCTCACCACCCTGGGGCGCGGTGGTTCGGACACCACGGGCGTGGCCCTGGCCGCGGCCCTGGGGGCCGAGCTGTGCGAGATCTACACCGACGTCAACGGCGTCTACACCACCGACCCCAACCTCTGCTCCTCGGCCCGCAAGATGGAGCGCATCTCCTATGACGAGATGCTCGAACTCTCCAGCCAGGGGGCCAAGGTCCTGCAGATTCGTTCCGTGGAGTTCGCCAAGAAATACAACGTACCGGTCCGGGTCCGCTCGACGTTTACCGACGACCCGGGCACACTGGTCACCCAGGAGGATACGGAAATGGAAGACGTCCTGGTTTCGGGCATTGCCTACGACAAGGACCAGTGCCGCGTCACGGTCAGAAACGTCATGGACCGGCCGGGCGTGGCCGCCTCCATCTTCTCCCCCATTGCCGAAGCCGGCATCCTGGTGGACATGATCATCCAGAACTCCGGCCGCGAGGGCCGCACGGACATGACCTTCACCATTCCCCGGGCCAACCTGGACAAGACCCTGGCCATCCTGGAAGAGCTCAAGCCCGTCATCGGCACCGAGGAAATCCAGCACGACACCAACACGTGCAAGGTTTCGGTCATCGGCGTGGGCATGCGCAGCCATTCCGGCGTGGCCTCCAAGATGTTTTCCGTGCTGCAAAAGGAGAACATCAACATCCTCATGATCGCCACTTCGGAAATCAAGATCACGTGCCTGATCGAGGAAAAATATCTGGAACTGGCCGTTCGCAGCCTCCACGACGCCTTTGAGCTGTCCAAGGGGCCGACCCGGGCCTGCTGACCTATGCGACGCGTCACCATTTACGACACGACCCTGCGCGACGGCACCCAGGCCGAGGACATAAGCCTCACCACCGAGGACAAGCTGCGCATTGCGCTCAAGCTCGACGAACTGGGCGTGGCCTATATCGAGGGCGGCTGGCCCGGGTCCAATCCCACGGACAAGCGGTTTTTCCAGGAAGTCCAGAACTACAGCTTCAAGACCGCGCGCATTGCCGCCTTTGGCAGCACCCACAACCATCGGGCCACGGCCGCCACCGACCCCAACCTCAAGGCCCTGGTGGAGTCCGGCGCGCCCGTGCTGACCATCTTCGGCAAATCCTGGGACATCCACGTCACCGACGCCCTGGGCACCACCCTGCCGCGAAATCTGGAGTTGGTGGGCGATTCCCTGGCCTTTCTGCGGCTCCACGCGGCCGAGCTCTTCTTTGACGCCGAGCACTTCTTCGACGGCTACAAGGCCAATCCCGACTACGCCCTGGCCGTACTGCGCCGGGCTTACGAGGCCGGGGCCGACGTGCTGGTTCTGTGCGACACCAACGGCGGCACCCTGCCGCGCGATTTCCGCCGCATCATGGAGGCGGCCGTGGCCGCCCTGCCCGAGGCCCGCTTCGGCGTGCACCCCCACAACGACTCGGGCCTGGCCGTGGCCAATGCCCTGGAGGGCGTGGAGCTCGGGGCCGGGCAGGTCCAGGGCACCATAAACGGCTACGGCGAACGCTGCGGCAACGCCAACCTGTGCTCCATCATCCCGGCCCTGGAACTCAAGCTTGGCATCCCCTGCCTGCCCGAGGGCAGGCTCGGCCTGCTGACGGCCACGGCCAATTTCGTGTCCGAAATGGTCAACCAGGCCCCGCCCTCGTCCCAGCCCTACGTGGGCGACGGGGCCTTTGCCCACAAGGGCGGCATCCACGTCAGCGCAGTGGTCAAAAATCCCCTGACCTACGAGCACATTGCCCCGGAGACCGTGGGCAACGTGCGCCGGGTGCTGCTCTCCGACCTCTCGGGCCAGAGCAACATCCTCTACAAGGCCCGGGAATTCGGCTTCGAGCTGGACAAGAACGATCCCTTTGTCCTGGAGCTTTTGACCACCATCAAGGAACGCGAGGCCGAGGGCTACGAATACACCGCGGCCGAGGCCTCCTACGAGCTGTTGCTCAACCGCGTGCTCGGCCGGGCCCGCAGCTATTTTTCCGTGGTGCGTTACCGGGTCCTGGACGACAACGCCTGCGACCGGGCCGAGCCCCTGACCGAGGCCACGGTGATGATCAAGGTGGGCGGCCGCATCAAGCATACGGCCTCCGCGGGCCAGGGTCCGGTCAATGCCCTGGACAAGGCCATCCGCAAGGCCCTGCGCGGCTTTTATCCGCGCCTGGCCGAAATGCGGCTGCTCGACTTCAAGGTCCGGGTCCTGCCCGGGTCCAAGCGGGACGACTGCGGCCGGGGCGGCTGCGGCACGGCCTCCCATGTGCGCGTCCTGGTGGAGTCCGGGGACGCCCATCGCCGCTGGGTGACGGTGGGGGTCTCCCACAACGTCATCGAGGCCAGTTTCCAGGCCATGGAAGACTCCATCAACTACAAGCTTTTCATCGACGACAAGGAAAAGCTCACCAAGGCCCTCAAGGGGTAATACCATTGGCCGGCGGCCGGGAATGCCCGGCCGCCGGTCCTGGGCGCGACATGGGTCTGGTGCGACTGCTTCTGGCCGTTACCGTGGTGATCAACCACACCGGCCCGCTTTTCGGCCTGGTGTTTACCGATGCCTACATGGCCATCAAGGTCTTTTTCATTATCTCCGGCTTTTACATGTCCCTTATCCTGTCGGAGAAATACACCGGCCCGGGCCAGTACCGCCTGTTTCTTTCCAACCGGGCGCTGCGTCTTTTCCCCCTCTATTGGGTGGTGCTGTTCCTGTCCCTGGCGGTGTCCCTGGCCTTCAAATACTTCCTGCACACCGCGTTGCTGCTCGGTCCCTGGCAGACCTGGCTGGATACGCTCTCGCCGGCCACCCTGCTCACCCTGGTTGCGGCCAACATCTCGATTCTCGGCCAGGACCTGCTCTTTTTCACGAACCTGCAGCCGGCAACCGGCACCCTGGCCTTTGCCTGGGACGCCTTGCACCGGGCCACGCCGGCCTGGTTTTTCCTGCTTATTCCCCAGGCCTGGACCATTTCCCTGGAGCTGGTCTTTTACTGCCTGGCGCCGTGGCTCACGCGTCGCGGCAATGCCTTTCTGGCGGCGCTCATCACCGTAAGCCTCGGGCTTCGCTTCCTCATCTATCAGGAAGATTTCCCCTTCGACCCCTGGACGCAGCGCTTTTTCCCGGTGGAATTCGCTTTTTTCCTGTTCGGGATTCTGGCCTACCGCCTCTATGCCCGGCTACGCGTGGCCCGCATTCCCGAGCGGCTGCAATGGGGCGTCTCGGGCCTGTACCTTGGCGTGATCGTGTTTTATCAGTTTCTGCCCGGGGCCAAGGGCAAGGAATTTTTCCTCTACGCCCTGACCGTGCTCGGCCTGCCGTTTCTTTTTTCCCTGACCAAGAAGATGGTTTGGGACCGGGTCATCGGCGAGCTGTCCTATCCCATCTACATCACCCATTGGACCGTCATCCTGCTGGTGGAATACTGGTTCGGGGCGCGCTACCTGCCCGTGCTGTCCGTGGCCGCCACGGTCCTGGTGTGCCTGGTCCTCAATCGACTGGTGGCCGATCCCATCGAGCGCTATCGGCAAAAACGGGTGCTTGTGGGCCGCTAAGGCTTTGCCGTCAAAAAGCTTCTTCCGCTCGACGCGGCTCCGTGGTAGGTTGACCGAACCGCCCAGCGCCGGCGGAGGGACCGTCAACCTGTAACGTGAGGAGCGAGGCCATGGTCCAGATCAAGACCATTTTGTGCGCCCTGGATTTTTCCGAAGTCAGCCCCAAGGTGGCCGAGTACGCCCGGTCCCTGGCCGAGGCGTGCGGCGCCCGCATTGTGGCTCTGTATGTGGCCCCGTCCCTGACCCAGTATGTGGAGTTCCATGTTCAGGCCAGTTACATCGACGATTTTGTCAATGGAATTGTAAACGGGGCCTCGGAGACCATGGATTCCTTTGTCCGGGAGTACTTCAAGGATGTGCCGGTGGAAGGCCGGGTGGTGTCGGGCTATGCGGCCGAGGAGATCGTGAGCGCGGCCGAGGAAGCGAACGCCGACCTGATCGTGCTCGGCACCCATGGCCGCAAGGGCATTGACAAGATTCTGTTCGGATCGGTGGCGGAAAAGGTCATCAAGACCGCGCCCATGCCGGTGCTGTCCATGCGCCCCGACGCCAAGGCCGAGTAGGCTTTGATCCCCTCTTTTTCCAGGGGGCGGCCGGCTGGCCGTCCCTTTTCTTTTTTTTCGCCGGTTGCCCAAGGCACCGTTGCCTTGACCGCCGGAAAATTGCGCGTTTCTCCCGTAAATTCCTTCTTTTCCTGAACGGAAGCCCTTGGCCGCACCGGCTTTTCCGGAGCGCCAAGGCACGGTCTTTCCCAAAAACCATTCAATTTTGGAGTTGAAAATTACCTTGGAACCGGTAAACCGTGCCTACGGCTCGCTGTTACTTTTTTTGTAAAAACAGGAGACATCATGCAGAAGCAAACCCTGGAAAAAGTGTTCGAATACGCCTCCTCGCCGGTTCACGGCACCCTTTCCCGCAAATTGCGCAAGGGCGTGAAAATCCAGATCGATGACGGCAAACTATTCGAAGCCGCCACCCTGTTTCTGGGCGACGAGTTCATCCGGATCACCGAGAAAAGAGGCGAGGAGACGTTTAACTCCTATTATTGTTGGGATAAAATTCGCTGCGTAACCACCGTCGGCAAAATGGAGGATTGATCCGGCCCGGCCCGGACGGCCCGTGACGCCTGCCATCGCGACGGCTGTCTCTCCTCGCCGGTTCGCCATTTGGCCCGCGCCGGCACCCCCTCTCCCGTCGCGGACCACGCGCCGCCCCGCTCTCCACGGGGCGGCGCTTCTTTTTCATGAAAAGCATGTGGCGGCACGTTCGGCCGCATGCCGCACGCCGCTCCTCGGCTCGCCCGATCTCCGGAACGGCTCGCGGCATCGGGAAGCCGGCCTGCCCGTTTCGCGGCCGTCGCCTGTGGTTTCACTGCAAATAGACAAAAATGTCGAAAATTTTGCCCTGTTGCCAGCCGCGGCTGCTGAAGCGGCTCTCTTGCCGGTCAATTGACAATGATTATCTTTATCGTATCGGAAGCGATTCCGGTAAGGAGGTGAGTTCGATGTTGCGTACCTTGAAGCATGACTACAAGGGCTATTCGATCGAACTGACCCCGCAAGGCGATTATTGTTCGTCCTTCGCCGTCGACATCCGCGACGAATCCGGCCGGCTGATCACCCATCTGGGCGTGGCCGGAAACACCGAGGAACGGGCGGTTGAGCGGGGCAAGGAAGTGATCGATTTCGAGATGGCCTCCAGCACGTCCCATTAAGTGCTCATCCATGGCCGCCTTCGGGCGGCCTTGTTTTGCCCGCCACCCCGGCTGGCCCTTTGGCCGGACGTATGCTAAAAGCGCGCCCTTATTCCAGGCAGGGAGAAATGCATGCGCGCCATACCCGTCACGGTTTTGACCGGCTTTCTGGGAGCCGGCAAGACCACGCTGCTCAACCGGGTCCTGTCCGAGGACCACGGCCGCCGGTTTGCCGTCATTGTCAACGAATTCGGTGAAATCGGCATTGACAACGACCTGATCGTCTCCTCGGATGAGGAGATCTACCTCATGAACAACGGCTGCATCTGCTGCTCCGTGCGCGGCGACCTCATCCGCGTCCTGTCCGGACTGCTCAAGCGCCGGGGAGCCTTTGACGGCATCCTGCTCGAAACCACGGGCCTGGCCGATCCCGCGGCCATCATCCAGACCTTTGCCATGGACGAGGACACCCGCGACGCCGCCAATCTCGATTCGGTCATCACCGTGGTGGACGCGGCCCATTTTTCCCGCCACGCCGCGGAAAACCGCCAGGCACTGGAACAGGTGGTCTACGCCGACCTTATCGTGCTCAACAAGGCCGACCTGGTGCCGGCCGAGACCCTGGAAGCCCTGACGGCGCGCATCCGCCGGCTAAACGGCGCGGCCGAGATCATCACCGCCACCCGCTGTGACGTGCCTTTGGCCAAGCTCCTCGATCGCCAGGCGTTCGACATCGGCCGGCTGCTCTTCGTGGACCCGCATCTGGCCGGGCAGCAGGCCCATAGCCATGAGCATGACCACGGCATCCAAAGCATAAGCCTGACCAGCGACGCTCCCCTGGACCCCGAGCGGCTGGGCGCGTTTTTGTCGGACCTTCTGCGGGAGAAGGGCCAAGACATCTACCGGGCCAAAGGCATCATGGATGTGACCGGCACCAGGCAGCGCTTTATTTTCCAGGGCGTGCACATGTACCTGGAAACCGCCTGGGGCGCGCCCTGGAAAGCGGGCGAGGATCGCGGCAGCCGGGCCGTTTTCATCGGCCGGGACCTTGACCGGGAAGCGCTCGCCCAGGGTCTGGCCGCCTGCGCATCCGGCGCATCACGCACACCAGGGGAGGCCCGGGCATGATTTTTCATCCGGATACCGATCTGCCCGGGCTTTGCACCGCAGATTTCGGCTCCCATGTTTCCGGCTGCGCCTTCACCCCGGACGGCGGCCGGGCCGCCTTTGCCCTGGGCGACGGGGCCGTGGCCATCTATGACGCCGCCACGGGCGAAACCCAGCTGGTTCAGGCCCACTCCGGAGCGGCCCTGTGCCTGGCCGGCGCGCCCCAGGGATTTCTTACCGGCGGCGACGACGGCCGGGCCGTGCTCACCGATCCCCACGGCCAAGCCCGGGAACTGGCCGCTTTTCCCGGACAGTGGGTCGAGCACGTGGCCGCAAGCCGTTCGGGCACGGTCCTGGCCGCGGCCGTGGGCCGGCGGGCGGCCCTGCTTTCCCCGGTCGGGGAAGCTCCCAGCCTTTTTCCCGAGCTGCCGAGCTCCATCGGCGGACTGGCCGTGAGTCCCGACGGCCGCAGCCTGGCCGCCAGCCATTACGACGGAGTGACCGTCTACGCCCCGCCGCGCCCCGGCGTCGCGGGCCATACCCTGGAGGGACCGGGGTCCAATCTGACATTGGTCTTTTCGCCGGACGGCTCCAAGATGGCCTGCGCCACCCAGGAAAAAAGCGTGCGCGTCTATGACCTGGACCAGGCCGCGGGCTATCTGCTGGAAGGCTATCCGGCCAAGGTGCGCTCGCTTTCCTTTGCCAACGACGGCCGGATACTGTGGACCGGCGGAGAACAGGCGTTCGTGGGCTGGCCCGTGGACGCGTCCATGGACCCGGGCGACCGGGAAGCCGTGGTCTTCGGCGCATTTGAATACGGGCTTTTGGGGGCCGTGGCCGCGCATCCGGCCATGGGGCTGGTGGCCGGCGGCTTCGACGGCGGCGTGGTCTTTTTGGGCAGCCTGGACCGCAAGGGCGCGGCGCCTCTTTTCGTGCTGGAAGGACGCCGGGTCACCTGCCTCGTCTGGTCTCCAGACGGCCGGAAACTGGCCGGAGGCACGGATGCCGGCGGCGTCTTTTTCATGGATTTGACGGCCGCGCCGACGCGGTAGCAGGCGCTGTTCTCCGAAAACATGAGAGGGTTTTGCTAAAAGAGCCGTTTTTGAAGCCTTCGGCGACCAAAGGGCTTTGCCCTTTGGAAACCCATAATGGATTTAAGGTGTTATAGCGTGACGTCCATCGTGGGATCATGTTACATTTGGTTTTCTGCAAGAGCCTTCTGACAATGTTTTTTAAGAAAAATAGCCTGTAGCCAGTCTATTCCAGCAGGTCGCGGATGGCTTTCTGGACCCGGTCGAGCTCGTCGCGAACGAGCTGGCAGGCTTCCATGCTCCCGGCCGCGTCGCCGCCGAGACACGCCATCTGGAGCCGGCGCGCCCCTTCGGTCAGGCTCCTGGCCCGAAGCGGCACGGCCATGCCGAGCAGGGTATGGGCGGCCTCGCCGGCCGCGCTCCAGTCCCCCTTTTCCACGGCCTGATCCAAAGACGCCACCACGGACGGGCTTTCGTCCAGGAACATGCGGCAGATTTCCCGGGCAAAAGCTGTCTTCCCCCGATCGTCGTAATAGGCCATGTCCATGGGCGGCCCCTGCCGGCCGCTTGCCACCCGGGACGCGCCGCCCGGCCGTTCCAGGACCCGGCGCATGACCATGAACAGTTCCCCCACATCCACGGGCTTGGAAACATAATCGTCCAGTCCGGCCGAGAGGAACCGTTCCCGGTCGCCCTTCATGCTGTAGGCCGTCAACGCCACCACGGGCAGGCTCCGGACCGCCTCGCCGGCCGCGCCCTCCCGGATGCGCCGGGTGGCCTCCATGCCGTCCATCTCCGGCATCTGGATATCCATGAGCACCAGGTCAAAGGTGGCGCCGACCAGAAGATCCAGGACCTCTCCTCCGGAGCCGGCGCACTGCACTTCGCAGCCCGCTTCCAGCAGGAAATGGCGCAGGAACAACCGATTGACCTGGTTGTCTTCGGCCAGAAGCACCCGCAGCCCGGCAAACCCGGTCGGTTGGGACGCCGTGGGCTGCAAATAGGCGTCCGCGGCCGCTTCCTGGGCCGGCCGCAAGGCCACGGTAAAGGCGAAAAGGCTCCCCTGCCCCAACCGGCTTTCCACCTGGATGGTTCCGCCCATCATCTCCACCAGGCGTTTGCTGATGGCCAATCCCAGGCCCGTGCCCCCGAAACGCTTGGCCCGGGAGGCTTCGAGCTGGCTGAAGACCTGAAACAGTTCGGGCAGCCGGTCCTCGGGAATGCCGATGCCCGTATCCCGGACCGAGCATTCGACGAGCAAGGGGTCGTCGGCCCGCAGGAGCCTGACCTCTATGGTCACCTCGCCCCGCTCGGTAAACTTGAGCGCATTGCCCACCAGGTTGCGGATCACCTGCATGAGCCGGTCGGGGTCGCCGTGCAGCACGTCGGGCACGTCCGGGCTTATGCGCACCGACAGCTTGAGCCCTTTTTGGCGGAAGGAGAACTGGAAGGGCTTCATGGTCCGATCCAGGGCCTCGCGCAGATCGAAGTCCACGGGCGTGAACTCCATCTTGCCGGCCTCGATCTTGGAAAAGTCCAGGATGTCGTTGACAATGGCCAGAAGCGAGCGCGAGGAGTCCAGGATCAGTTCCAGATTTTCCCGGATTTGGGGCCTGGGGTTCTGGCCGAGGGTCATCTGGGTCAGGCCGATGATGCCGGACAGCGGAGTGCGGATTTCATGGCTCATGTTGGCCAAAAAACCGCTCTTGGCCTGGCTGGCCGCTTCGGCCTCGGACCTGGCCCGTTCCAGGTCCTGTTCGCGGCGACGGTTTTTGATGTGGCCCAGGATGCCTTCGCCGAGCAGGGACAGGCGGTGGCTGTCGGCTTCGTCGTAGTCTTCCGGCTTGTTGGCCACGGCCACGAGCAGGCGGGCCAGTCCGTTGTCCAGGGCAGGCGTCACCAGAAACCGGCGCAAGGGCCGGTGTCCGGGCGGCAGGCCTTTCTTGCCGACATGAGGCGTCTCGTAGTCGTTGACCACATGGGGCCGGCCGGTCCAATAGGCCTGGGTCCACGCTCCGCCGCCGGCAATGGAAAAGGGTTCCGGCACGCCCGGGACATCGCACGCTTCCGCGCCCTCGGTGCTGCTGTCGCTGGCCAGCAGGCGAAAGCTCTTGCCGTCCTCTTCCAGCAGGGCGACAAAGCCGATCTCGCTGCCGGTCAGGGCCACGGCTCGGGACAGCACGAAACGGCCGATATCCGCAAGGCCGGCGTCAGGCATGCGGCTTAAGCGCAACAAGGCTTCCAGGGTCTGGGCGTGCAGGCGCAATTGTTCGGCATTGCGGCGCGCTTCGGTGATGTCCTGGACATGGGAGATGAAAAACCGGGGGGCTGCCCTGGCGTCGCGCAAAAGCCTTGCCGACACCCGGGCCCAGATGGCCCGGCCCGAGGCGTGGCGATAACGCCGCTCGCATCGGAACTGGTCCTGTCCCTTGGCCACGGCCGCAGTGACATGGCGCAGGCTTGCGCCCTCTTCCTCGGGAAACGTCAGGTCGTCGACGGTCATGTCCAAAAGCCGGGATTCGCTGTAGCCGAAAAAACGGCACAAGGCCTCGTTGACCAGCAAAAACGCCCCGTCCGGGTCCATGATGCAAAGCCCTTCGTTGGCGCTCTCAAAGGCCAGGCGAAACAGCTCCTCGCTGGCCTCCAGGGCCTGCTCGGCCCGGCGGCGGTTGGTGACATCCTCCACCACGGCCAGGGACCGGACAAAGTTCCCCGCATCGTCGCATTCGCCCACGGCCGAAAGCAGGACATCGAGTATCCGGCCGTCCTTGGCCACCAGGCGGCAGGGTCTGCATTTTACCCGCCCTTCCTGGAAAAACCGGGGCAGGAAGGCCAGGGTTTTCCGGCGCGACTCCTCGGTGAAAAAATCGACCAGGGGGCGGCCCAGCACTTCCTCCCGGTCATAGCCCAAGACCTCCAGCCAGCGGGCATTGACGGACAACAGGCGGCCCGAGCCGTCGATGGAATGCAGCATGACCGGCGCCTTGTCGTACAGATCGCCCAGACGCTCCAGAAGGTCCGCCCGCTTGGCCTTCCCCAGGCTCTCCTTTATCGTCATTGCTATCACCGGCCTTTGCCTTGGGTCCGCCGGGCGCTTACGGTGCCCAGGCGGAAGAGCCGTTTGATTCCTGTCAGGTTTTACACAAAAACCAAGCCCTGCCGTTCAAGAAGCGAGGAATCTTCTTGATCGGTTACCAATTTTTCATGGATGGAGCTTTCTACTAAACGCCATACTAGCCCAGGCTCGGCCCAATGACAAGACGACTTCGCCCGATCTTCCGGACCCTGTTCGCCAGGCATCCGGGAAAGCCCGATTCCGCCTCCTTGGCGGTTGGGGCCTGGAACCCTTTCAATTTTTTGCATAAAAAGTTTGCCTGTTTTTTCGATAAAGGCAAGGCCAAAGCCAAGCCTTGTCCGCATTCCCTGTTTCGGTCTAAAAGGACTGCATCCGCTGGAGGTTCCGAACATTCCCACGCAACCAAGGAGGCCCTTCATGGAACGCACGCAATGCCTGATCATCGGGGCCGGGCCGGCCGGCCTTTCAGCGGCCATTTATACGGCCCGGGCCGGCATCGACACCCTGATCCTGGGTTGCGAACCCAAGGTGGCCGGCGGGTATGACATCGACAATTATTTCGGCTTTCCGGAAACCATTTCGGGCCGCGAACTCATCAGCCGGGGCATACGCCAGGCCGAGCGTTTCGGCGCGCGCCTGGCTTGCCAGCGGGTGCTGGCCGTGCACATGGCCGAAGACGGTTCGTTTGCGGTCAAGACGGACCAGGCCGAATACGCCGCCCAGGCAGTGATCATCGCTGCCGGAGTGACCCGGGTGCGGCCGGGCATCGCCAACATTGCCGACTACGAGGGCAAGGGCGTGTCCTATTGCGTGAGCTGCGACGGCTTTTTCTACCGTGGCCGCAAGGTCGTGGTTCTCGGCGAAGGCAACTATGCCGCCAACCAGGCCCTGGAACTGACCAATTTCACCACGGACGTGTCCGTCTTCACTCAGGGCAAGCCCGTGGACATGGGAAACGGCTTTGCCGAGAAGCTGGCCGCGGCCGGCATTGCCGTATCCACCGCCAAAATCGTGTCCCTTACCGGCCAGCCGGCCCTGGCCGGCGTGCGGTTCGAGGACGGCAGCGAAGCGCCGGTCGACGGCCTGTTCGTGGCCATGGGCCAGGCCTCGGCCCTGGATTTCGCCAAGACCCTGGGCGTGACGTCCAAGGGGGCATTCCTGGAAGCGGACCACGAGCAAAAGACCAATGTGCCGGGCGTGTTCGCGGCCGGGGACTGCGTGGGGCATTTCCTGCAGATCAGCGTGGCCGTGGGCGAGGGAGCCAAGGCCGGCCGGGCGGCCATTGCCTACATCAAGGAGCGCCCGGGCCAGGATTCCGGAAAAAAATCTTGACAAACCGATACAATTGACTTATCAACTTCTGTTCGTTCGTTAATTTGGTATGGGCCTATAGCTCAGTTGGCAGAGCCACCGGCTCATAACCGGCAGGTCCCAGGTTCGAATCCTGGTAGGCCCACCACGAAGGTAACATGGTGCAACCCGCGAAACGTCCCGGCAAAGCCACGAACGCCCACCTGGCGCTCGTGAGGACAAAAAGGCGCTTTTGTGCCCTTGGGGCTCCCAAAAGCGCCTTTTTCATTGATCCATGCGCCCACGGGAACTGATCCGGATCATCGAACGCACTGCCGACCCGCGCCGGGCCGCAAGTTGGGACTGCTCGGGCGTGCAGATCGCCGGGACCCGACCGGACTGCGCCCGCCTGGCCGTGACCCTCGACCCCCTGCCCGGCGTGGTGGCCCAGGCCCTGGACTGGGGCGCCGATTTTCTTCTCACCCATCACCCCTTGCTGTTAAAACCCCGCCTGCCCGACCGCATCGACGACTACCACCAGGTCCTGCGCCTCGTTCTCGGCCAGGGAGCCTGGCTCTACGCGGCCCACACCTCCCTGGACGTGTGCACCGACGGGCCGGCCGGCTGGCTGGCCGAGGCCTTGGGGCTGACGGATCGCCGCATTCTCGAACCCGCCGGCGCGACGCCCCGATTCCAGTCCCGCCTGGAGACTCCCTCGGCCCAGGACCGCAACCGCTGCCTGCAAGCCCTGGCCCCCTTTGCCCCTGCCGGCGCCGCGTCGCCCATTGGCGCAACCGGCCTGGACGTGATCCATCCCGAGGCCGACTGGCCCCGGATGCAGGCCGCCGTGCTGGCCGCCTGCCCGGACATGCACGAGCTTTTTCGCGTCAGGCTGGAGGCTCCGGCTGCGCCCTACGGCTACGGCCTGGTGGGCGAGCTGCCCGAACCCATGGCCTTTGCCGCCCTAACCGCCCGCCTGGGAGCCCTGCTTTCCCGCTCGTTTTTCACCCTGGCCGGGGAAGCGCCCCAAACCGTGCGCACCCTGGCCTACTGCCCGGGCTCCGGCGCGGACATGGCGCCCCGGGCCTTTGCCGCCGGAGCCGACGTCTATGTCACGGGCGACCTCAAATACCACCAGGCCACGGCCGTGCCCCAGGGAAAGCTGATCATGGACGTGGGCCATTTCGCCCTGGAAGACGTCATGCTGCGCACCTTTGCCCGGGATTTGGCCGATACCCTGGGCGCAGACGGGCCGCACATACGGTATTTTTCCGGAAACGATCCGTTTTCGGTGCATTTTCCGGAAGGGACACCGCTCCCACGGACGGAATAAACACTCGGAGAACACGCATGTATTTGAAGCAAATCGAACAGCTGGTTGTCTTGCAGAAGGTGGACGACGAGATCGTGGTCCTTCAGGACGAGCTGAAACGGGCTCCCAAGGAGATCGAGGAACTGGAGAAGCGCCGCCAGGAAATCGAGGATTCGGCCGCGATCATCCACGACAAGATCAAGTATTTGCTCGACCAGCAAAAACGCCTGGAAACGGAGATCGAGTCCGATTCCGTGCGGCTCAAAAAGAGCAAAAGCAAGATGATGATGGTGGGCAACACCAAGGAATATCACGCTATGATGCGCGAGATGGACAATCTCGAAAAGCAGAACCGCGGCCGCGAGGAAGAAAAGGTGACCGTGGCCGAGGAGCTTGGCCGCCAAAACGCCGAGCTCAAGGAAATCGAAGAAAGCGGAGGCGGCCTCGAAGCCGAGCTGGCCCAGGCCCGCCAGAGCCTGGATGCCCGGGTGGCCGCCGCCCAGGCCCGCCTGGCCGAGCTGGACGCCCGCCGCAAGGAAGCCGGACAGGCCGTGCCCAAGCCCATCCTGCAACGCTACGAGTTCATCCGCTCGCGCCTCAAAAACCCGGTCATTGTCCCGGTCAATGCCGGCATCTGCTCGGGCTGCCACATCTCCATTCCGCCCCAGTCCTTCATCGAACTGCAAAAGGGCGTCCAGATCTTAAGCTGCCCCAACTGCCAGCGCCTGATCTACTGGAGCGACCACGTGCCGCCCGAGGAAGCGCCCGAAGGCGAGGTCGTGGAAGAAACCACCACGGCCTAAGACCGTTTGTTTTTTTGGCAAACGCCGCGCCGCCTTCGGAAGGCGGCGCGGCGTTTTTTTTGCCCTTTAGCCTCAGGCCTGGGTTGGGCACAAAAAAAGGCGGCCGGAGCCGCCTTTTAGGTTCAAACCGCAATTTTTCTAGCCTTCGTAGTACGACCGCAGATGCTGGCTGCGCACCGGATGACGCAGCTTACGCAAGGCCTTGGCCTCGATCTGGCGGATGCGCTCGCGGGTGACGTTGAAAAGCTTGCCCACCTCTTCCAGGGTGTGGTCGGACTTTTCGCCCAGGCCAAAGCGCTTGCGCAACACCTGCTCCTCGCGGGGGGTAAGGTCCGAAAGCACCTTGCCGATCTGCTCGCCAAGCTTGGTGTTGACCACTTCCTCGGCCGGGGCCAGAGCCTTTTTGTCCTCGATGAAATCGCCCAGACTCGAATCCTCTTCGTCGCCAATGGGTGTTTCCAGGGAAATGGGCTCTTTGGCGATCTTGAGCACCTTTTTGACCTTCTCCAAAGGATAGTCCATGCGCTCGGCGATCTCCTCGGGCGTGGGGTCGCGGCCAAGCTCCTGGACTAGGTAGCGCGAGGTGCGGATCAGCTTGTTTATGGTCTCGATCATGTGCACCGGAATGCGGATGGTGCGGGCCTGGTCGGCAATGGCGCGCGTTATGGCCTGGCGGATCCACCAGGTGGCATAGGTCGAAAACTTGTAGCCGCGCTGGTATTCGAACTTGTCCACGGCCTTCATGAGGCCGATGTTGCCTTCCTGGATGAGGTCCAGAAACTGCAGGCCCCGGTTGGTGTACTTCTTGGCAATGGACACCACCAGGCGCAGGTTGGCCCGGATGAGCTCCTGCTTGGCCCGCTGGGCCGCGGTGTTGCCGCGCTTGATGCGCCACAGCACCTCTTCCAGCTCGTGCACGTGGTGGCAACATTTTTCCTGGAGCCGGTCCAGGATCTCCATCTTGGCCGAGAGCATTTCCTTGAAGGAGAAAAGCTCCTCCACGGTCAGGCCCAGGGATTCCGAGGCCACCACAGGATTGACCGTGCGGGCGTCGAGCTGGGCGAAAAGCTCCTGGATCTCGGACTGGGACTTGCCCACGGACAGGATGTAGGCCGAGAGGTCGCGCTGGCAGTTGTGCATCTGGCGCACGTAGTCCTCGACGATCTCGATGATGCGGTCAATGAGCGTCTTTTCCAGCTTGATGTCCCGCAGGCGCGTGACGATCTCTTCCTTGAAGACCATGATCTCCTTCTGGATGCCGTACACCCGGCGATCCAGGCAGGCGCACTGGTCGAGCTTGCTGTAGATCTTGCGCTTTTTGCGGAAGGAGTTTTTCACCTCGTCCAGAAGGAAGATGACCCGCTGGCGCTGGTTCATCTCGTCCTCGGACGGGTCGTCCTCCTCAATGGTCTTGACCACGTCCTTGAGCTTGATGCGGCCGATTTTGAGGTCCTCGCCCACCTGAATAAGCTCTTCCACGGCCACCGGCACTTCCACCAGGGCGTAGAGCACGTCCATTTCGCCGTTTTCGATCTTCTTGGCGATGACCACCTCGCCCTCGCGGTCGAGCAAGGGCACGGCTCCCATCTCGCGCAGGTACATGCGCACCGGGTCGGTGCTGCGCGAGGAATAATCCAGAGTATCTTCGCTCTCGGTCAGCTCCAGGTCGGCATCCGGGGCGTCGTCCGGCTCGGCCGCGGCCACATCGACCTTGCGGCCGTCCTTGTCGGTATCGACGATGCTGATGTCGAGCTGATCGAAGATGGCAATGACTTCCTCGATTTGCTCGGGGTTGTTCACCTCCGAAGGCAGGGCCTTGTTCACCTCGTCGAAGGTGAGAAAGCCTTTCTGCTTGCCTTTGGCGATGAGGCTCTTGATTTGTTGTATTTCTTTGAGATTATTACTCATCTCTCCTCCCGGAAAGGGCCTGTAGTTCCCCGAGAAGCTTGAGGGCTTCCTCGTGCGCTCCCTGTTCCTGCGCCCGGCGCAAGGCCGCAACCACGGTCTGCCGCCGGTCGTTTTCCCGAGCCTCATGGAGAAAAACTCGAATTTCCTCGAAATATGCCGTGGCGTCCGCGTCCGAAAGGGCCGGCCCCAGTTGCGCCTTGGCCCAAAACGCTGTCTCGGCCGCGTCAAGCCGCGCCTGTGGCGCATCCAAGCCGCCTTCCGCCAGCTTGGCGAAAAATTCCCGGGCCGCGCCCGTGTCCAGCCGTTCCCCCAGGCCTTCCCCGGCCAGGGCCGGCAGGGAGTCGGGATGGCGTATGACAAACGACAGCAACTGGGCGTCCCGGGCCGACAGTTCCAAAACCCCGGGCCGGGGCGCGGCCGCTTTGGGGGCCGGCCTGGCCCGGCGTCCGGCCGCGGCCAGGGACTGGCGCAGCTCGGCTTCGGCCAGCCCGAGGCCCGAGGCCACCCGGGGAATGAAAACCGCCCGCAACCCCTCGTCAGCGAGGTTGTTTAAAAATTCCGTTGCCCAGGCGGCCATCTCCTTGGGCGCAAACGTCTCGCGCACCGTGCGCAGACAAAAGGCCAGGCCGTCCTCGGCCCGGGCCTGGCAGGCCTCGAAGCCTTCCCGGCCGGCGCTGTGCAGCAGGCTGTCCACGTCCTCGCCGTCGGGAAGCGGCACCACCCGGCAGCCCGCGCCCAGGGACAAAAGCATCTGGGCCGCGCGCAGGGCCGCCTTGCGGCCGGCCGCGTCGCCGTCAAAGACCAGGTCCACCCGGGGCGAAAATCCGGTGAGCCGCTTGGCCTGGTCCACGGTCATGGCCGTGCCCAGAACGCCGCAGGCCTCGCCGTACCCGAACTGGTGCAGGGTGATGACGTCGAGATAGCCCTCGGTCAAAAACGCCCGCTTGGTCTTGGCGATGTGCTGCCTGGCCTCGAAAAGTCCGTACAGGTGCTGCCCCTTGGTGTAGATCGGCGTTTCGGCGCTGTTCAAATACTTCGGTTCCCCGTCGCCCATGGTGCGCCCGCCAAAGGCCACCACCCGGCCGCCGCCGTCCCGGATGGGAAACATGAGCCGGTCCCGGAACCGGTCCCAGGTCTTGCCGTCCTTGCCCGGGCTCAAAAGGCCGGCCAGGATGCCGGCCTCGTCGGCAAATCCCCTGGAGCGCAATACGGCCTGCAAGCCGTGCCAGCCCTTGGGACTGACCCCCAGGGCGAAACGCTCGATCATCTCCGGGCTCACCCGCCGCCGCTCCAGGTAGGCCCGGGCCTCGGCCCCCTGAGGCTGGCCCAGGACATGGCGGAAATAACGTTCGGCCAGCTCGTGCATGGCCAGGCAGTCGTCGCGCGCCCGCTTGCGTTCGGCCGCCCTGGGGTCGCGCCGGGCCCGGCCCAGGTCCACCCCGAATTCCGCCGCCAACCGCTCCAGACCCTCCCGGAACTCCAGGCCGTTGATGCGGCAGTAAAAATCAATGACGTCCCCCGAGGCCTGGCAGCCGAAACAATGGAAAAAGCCTTTTTCAGGATGGACGTTGAACGACCCCTTGGTCTCCTGGTGAAACGGACACGCCCCCACCAGCCGGCCGCCCACGGGCCGCAACGTCACATACCGACTCACCACTTCGGCAATGTTGGCCCGGGCCTTGACCGCCGCCACGGCCCCGGTGTCGCGCTTCATGACCGTTGCAACGGGGAAAACCCCTTTTTTGAAAAAAAGGGGTTTTCCCCGCGCCCCTTTCCCCAAAAAACTTTTAGCGGGCTTCGCGGGGATGCCGCAAAATTTTGCCACCTTTCGACTGTACAGCCGTTTTCCAATAACCCGCCCACTTGCCCGTCACATTCCTTCCCCCCATCAAGGGGGTCCGGGGGGGATTATCCCCCCCGGCCGCCGGAGGCATCTTAAAATCTACTTCAGCACGACCATGGTCATGCCGTCGCCGCCGCGGTCTTCCGGGGCCAGGGCAAAGGAAGCCACCTGCGGGTGTTCCCGCAAAAGCCGGTGCACTTCGCGCCGCAGCGCGCCCGTGCCCTTGCCGTGAACGATTTCCACTTCCCCGTATCCCCGCAAAATGGCTCCGTCCAAAAACGCGGCCAGTTCCTGTTCGGCCACGTCGGCCCGCATGCCCCGCAGGTCCAGGACCAGTCCCTGGGGGGAGGCGGCCGAGGTTTTGGCGTCGGAGGTAGTGACCGTCACCGTGCCGGCCTTGGCCGGCGTGGCCCCGGCTGACGCCATGTCCGATACGCTGACCCACAGGCTGACCCCGCCCAGATCGACCTTGGCCGCCTGGCGCTTGAGGTCTTTTTCCCGCACCGTGGCTGTCTTGTTCCAACTGACGATGCGCACCGTCTCTCCCAAGGCCAGGGCATTGAAGTCGATTCCCGGCCGGGCCTCGGCGGTTTCGGCCTCACCGCCTGTAATGGCAGTGCTTTCTTCAATAAGTCTTTTTCGGGCGTCGGCAAGGGCCTTCTGGGCTTCCTTGCGGCCCAGCCGGCCGGCTTCGTGGCGGCGGGCGATGTCCCGGGAGAGATTGCGGATCTCCTCGATGAGGGAATCCTGGGCTTTCTTCAAGTTCTCCTTGAGCTTTTGGATGCGCCGCCGCTCTTCGGCGCCGCTTCGCCGCAAATCGTCCAGTTCCCGCTCCCGGCGCAGGGCCAGATCGTTGAGGCGGTCGAAAATCTGGCCCGCATCCGTGCCGTCCAACAGCAGATACCGACTGGCCCGCTCCAGGATGTCCTCGGGCAGGCCGTGTTCCCGGGCCACGTCCAGGGCGATGGACGCGCCAACCTGGTCATAGGCCAGGCGGTACAGCGGTTTTTTGGTCTGGGGGTCAAAAAGCATGCAGGCCGCCCGCACGCCGGGCCGGGACAGGCCATAGGCCTTGAGCGCCGGGAAATGGGTGGCCGCGGCCAGATAGGCTCCCCGGTCGAGCAACCCGTCCACCACGGCCTGGGCCAGGGCCGCGCCCTGGGACGGGTCCGTGCCGGCTCCGAATTCGTCCAGGAGCACCAGGGTCTCGGCGTCCACGTCCGGCCAGACCCGGGACAAATGGCGGATCTGGGCCGTGAATGTGGACAGGTGGTCTTCCAGGCTCTGCTCGTCGCCCAGAAACACGAATACCTTGCGGAAAAAAGGCAGCCGGCTGCCCTCGGCCGCGGGCACGGGCAGGCCCGAGAGGGCCATGACCGCCAAAAGCCCCAGGGTCTTGAGGCACACGGTCTTGCCGCCGGCATTGGCCCCGGTGACGATCAGGGCCTTTTGCTCCTCGGCCAGGACCAGGTCCTGGGCCACGACCTCTCCGGCCCGGCCTTGCCGGGCGGCGGCCAGGACCAGCAGGGGATGGCGGGCCGCCAGCAGGTGCACGGGGTGGCCGGGGGACACTTCCGGCAGGCTGCCGCCCAGCTCGTCGGCCAGGGCCGCCTTGGCCCACAGCACGTCGCACTGCACCAGCAGCCAATAGGACGCGGCCACGGCCCGTTGTTCGTCCCGGGCCAGGCCGGTCAAAAAGGCCATGACCTTGGCTTCGGCCTCGCGCTCCTCGTTTTTGAGCTCCTGGAGGCGGTTATTGACCTCCACCAGGAAAAAGGGCTCCACATAGACGGTTTCGCCGGTCTGGGAATAGTCGTGGATGATGCCGGGCAGGCGGCCCTTGAAATTGGACTTGAGCGGCAAGACATAGCGGTCCGAGGAAATGGTGACGTAATCGTCTTGCAAAAGCGGCCCCATGTCCTTTTCCTGGACAAAATCCCGGACCCGCTGGGTGATGGTCTGGTGGATGGAGCGGATTTCCTGGCGCACGGAAAAAAGTTCCGGCGAGCTTTCGTCCTTAAGCCGCCCCTCGGGCGACAGGCACCGGGCCAGGGCGGCCTGGGTCTTGGCGGGCCAGGGCGTGCCGGCCACTTCGTCGCGAAGCACGGACTGGCCGGGCTCTGCCTGGCCCAGGGCCTCGCGCAGGGCGCGGACCCGCTGCAGGACATCGGACAGGGCCACCAGGGCGTCCAGGTCCAGGACGCGGCGGTCGCTTTCCAGGACAAGAAAAAGCGGTTCGATGTCCGGAAAGGCGGAAAAGGTCACTGCGGCGTCGCGCCGCAGTTCCAGGGCTTCCGTAAGCTTGCGCTGCTCCCGGGCCAGGGTGTCCAGGTCGGTGAGGGGAGCGATGGCCCGACAGGCCGCGCCAGCCGGTTCGGAGGCGGCCAGGCTGGCCAACCGCTCCAAAACCTTAGGAAACTCCAGCAACGAGAGGGTTCTGGATTCCATAAAAAAGGGAAACGGGTCCAGTTAGGAAGCGAGGCGGGCCTTGACGGCGTCGCTGACCCGTTTGCCGTCCGCCCGGCCCTTGTGGGCGGCCAATACCGACTGCACCACCCGGCCCATGTCCTTCATGCTCCGGGCGTCCAGTTCGGCCACGGCCGCGTCCACGGCGGCGGCGAGCTCGGCGTCGGAAAGGGGAGCGGGAAGGTAGGCGAGAAGGATGGCCAGTTCCCGCTCCTCTTTTTCGACCAGATCAGCCCGGTTCGCCTTGGCGAACTGCTCCACGGACTCCCGGCGCTGTTTGACCTGACGGCTGATGACGTCAAGCAGTTCGTCATCGGTCAGGGGCCGGCGAAGCTCCACCTGGCGCATTTTGGCGGCGGCCTTGAGCATCCGCAAAACAGCCACGCGCAGTTCTTCCCTGGCCTTGAGGGCAGCCAGGTAATCGGATTCGATACGGGCCGTGAGGTTCATTACATCATGTTGATTTTGCGCATTTTTTTCAGCAACCGCTTGCGAGCGGCGGCCTTTTTCTTCTTGCGCATGACGCTGGGTTTCTCAAAGTGCTGGCGCTTTTTCAGCTCCGAGAGAATCCCGGATTTTTCGACCTGCTTTTTAAAGCGGCGCAAGGCCACGTCGAAGTTGTCGGATTCGTCGAGATAGACTCCGGGCACTCACCTCACCCCCTCTTTGGGAAATTCCCGCGACAAAAAATCAAACTAGCCGGATCGTGTCCGCCTGTCAAGACACGTTCCGGCTGCGGCGACAAAAAGTCCGCCCGGCCAGGACCGGGCGGACGGCAGGTTCCTGCGCTCCCGCGCAATCAATGATGGGCGTGGGCGTCAGCCTTCTTGGTATCCAGGATGGCCTTGATCACACAATATCCCATGCCGGAGGCGATGATGAACAGCACCAAGTACAGCACGCTGAAAAAAACAAAATGATCGGGCTGCCACCAAGGCAGATCCTGGGGCAACGGGCTATGGACGGTTTCGCCGTGAATCATGGAAAGCTCTCCCGGGTGGTTTATTGAATGGCGTCCTTGAGCAGCTTGCCGGGCCGAAATTTGACCACCTTGGAAGCCGGAATGTTGATCTCGGCGCCCGTGCGCGGATTGCGACCCGTGCGGGCCTTGCGCTCATCCACCATAAAGGTGCCAAAACCGGTCAGGGTGATTTTGCCTTCCCCCACCAGCGTGGCTTCCACAGCCTCGATGAACGCGTTTAGGGTACGTTCGGCATTGGCCTTGGTCAGGCCCGTCTTTTCAGCGATTTTTCCTACCAGGTCAGCCTTGGTCATCGGTCCTCTCCTCCTCGTTAAAAAAACGCCAACTTCCATGCGTTGGCGGACAGCCCTTCGCTCTCCCTCGTGTCTCCCAAAAAGAAATCCTGACTGGAAACCGGCCAACCAACCGCTTGCTTCCCCATGGCGCGCGGTCTGTCCCCCTGCCGTCCCCTGGCCAGATGCCGCCATGCAAGCGTGGCGTGCGAGTGGCCAAAGCAAAATCGATTTCCCGCCCAAAGTCAAGAGGCCAAGCGTGTTTTCAGGGCCTTGGACAGTTCGGAAAGCTGTTTTGGGGTCAAATTTTCCGGCCGCGCCTGCTCGCTGAGGCCATTGGCGGCGAAATACGCGGCCAAATCGGAATCCCAATAATTTTTCAAAATGCCCCGCAACTGCTTGCGCCGCACCGAGAAAAGCAGCTTGAGCAGGCTGGCCAGGGCGGCCGGATCGTCGGCCCGCTCGGACGCGGGCAAGGGCGTTGCGGCCACCACCGCCGAATCCACGTTGGGCTGGGGTCGAAACACCGTGGGCGGCACCTTGAAGCAGTACTCCACCCGGGCAAAGTTGGCGATCCAGGCCGTCAGCGCCCCGTATTCCCGGCCGCCCGGCGCGGCAATCAGACGCCGGGCCACCTCGTGCTGCACCATGAACACCCCCCGGCCAAACCGGGCCGCGCTGGCGCAGATGTCCCACAACAGCGGCGAGGCGATATTATAAGGAAGGTTGCCGATGAGCTTGATCCCGGGCAACCGGTCCAGCCGCCCCCAATCCAGGCGCAAGGCGTCGGCCATGGCCACGGCCGCCTCCGGATGTTCTCGCCGCAGGCGCACGGCCAGGTCCCGGTCCTTTTCCAGGGCCAGGTACGCGCCCGGCCTGGCCTCGAGAAGAAGCCCGGTCAGCGCCCCCCGGCCCGGCCCGATCTCGAGCACCGTGTCGCCGGGAACGATGTTCAGGGCGGCCACGATCTTGGCCGACATGTTGCGGTCAACCAGAAAATTCTGCCCCAGGCTGCGCTTGGGCCGGGCAAAGGCTTCGGCCTGGCCGGGTCCGGACGCGGCCGGCCGGTGGTGCGCCGTGCGGTCGCGGCCATGCCCCCGGCTCACGATCGGCCCTCCTCTTCCAGCAAATCCTGCTTGAGCGCCCACAGCACATGGAACCGGGCCGCGAACGCGTCCAGCTCCGGCGTGGCCGCCGCCAGCCGGGCCGCCAGTTCCAGGCCCGGGCAGGGCGAGCGGGACAAAAAGAGCAAGGTGCGGATGGCCCTGGGGTTTATGCGGTCCGCCAGGCCGGCATAGACCACGGGAAAGTCCCGGCCCCGATACACGGCCCGGCCGGCCGGACTCCAGGTCAGTTGGACCGCGTTCGAAAGGCCCCGGGTCGGATACCCAGCGAAAAGCGTTCCATAGGCCATGGCCGCGGGATGGCGCAGCCGGCGAAGCGCCTCCCGGTCGGGCACGGGTTGGCCGGCCAGTTCCTCCCAAAGGCTTAAATGGCGCGCCACCACCGACTCCCAGGTAAAGGCCGCCTGGACCCGATGCCGGCCGGCCTGGCCCATATCCCGGCCCAGGACCGGGTCGCGGATGAGCCGAAACAGGGCCTCGGCCACGGCGGCCACATCCACGGCCAGGCTCTGGGCCAGGAGCAGGTGGCTGTGGTTGTCGTAGCAAAGCGGGGCCAGGACGTCCCAGGGATCGGTGTCGGCCAGGCCCATGGTCGGGATCAGAAACCCGGTCTGTCCCACAACCACAATGTCGCGGTAGCCGTCATAATCCGAGGCCACCACAGGCAGGCCCGAGGCCATGGCTTCCAAGAGCGTGAGGCCGAACGTTTCCTGGGGATTGTCGGCCAGGGACACGAACACGTCGGCCAGGCCGAAAATCTCGCGCCGCCGCGCCTCGTCGGGCCGGGCCGCAATCCGCAGGGGCAGGCCGATATTGGAGGCAAGATTGGTCAGGGTCTCCAGAAAGGGCCTGGCGTCGTCATCGGTCCAGCCAGCGGCCAGCAGGCACAGCCCGGCCGGGTCGATGCCAACGGCGGCCAGGCGCTGCACGGCCCGCAACAGCGGCAGCAGATCCATTTTGGAGCTGTGGGAAAGTCGTCCGAAGACCAGCAGCGTGACGGCATCCGGCGAGACATCATAACGCCGCCGGGCGGCCAGGCGCGCCTCCCCTTCCAGGCGGGCGTGCGCGTCCAGGTCCACGCCCAGGGGGATGCGGGCCAGGACCGGGGCCGGATAGGTCCGGGGATCCAGGCCGTAGCCCTGGCGCAGGGAATCGAAAAGCCCGGCCACCACAGCCAGGCCAGCCGTGGACGTGGCCACGATGGCGTCGCGGCGGGTGGTTCCCGGCCACAGGTGAGCCAGGAATTCCCGGCCGTAATCGGCATAGCTCAGGGAATGGGTGGGAGCGGTTATGGGAAAGATGGACTTGGCCAGGGCGTTTCGGGCGGCGGCCAGGCGGGCCTGGGAGGTGATGCAGTCCGAGAGGTGAAAGACCGCATAGTCCGTCTCGGCCAGGGTTTGCGGCAAATCCAACCGCGTCAGGAATCTGAACTTTCCCCGGCCGGCCAAGTCCGGATGGCGCGCCTCCAGGCGTTGGCGCTGGTCGTCGCGCTCCCGGGGCGAAGGCATGAAAAAATGATAGGCGTCAAAGGGATCGGCTCGAAGCAGGGCATCCAGAAAGGCGGCATTGGCCACCGTACGGCCCATGATGGCTCCGCCCTCGACAAAAGGATCCAGGGTCCCCCAGATGCGCGGCGCTTGCATGGGGCCAGGGACCATACCCGGCTCAACTTGTCAAACCTTGAGCAAAATCCGTTTATGGCCTTGATTTTGCATAAAATGCAGCGAAACGGGAAACGCTCTTTTTTTCCTGGAGTTAAGGAGGCCTTTTATGACCCGCGGCGTACGACCGGAACAGGTTTGGGGCATCGGCCTGACGCAAGATGCGGCGGCGGCAATTTCTGCCGCCCTGGGAAGCGGCTACGCGCTTCGCCATTGGCCGCATGGCGTCCACCCCATGGAACGTGATTTCGGCCGCGCCGCGCCCCTGGTCATTTTCATCGTCAAATCGACCTGGGACGGCCTGCCCGAGGGCTTGCGCAAGCGCATCGAGGATTGGGAAATTCCCCAGCGCGTGCTGGTGCTTGCAGCCTCGCAGTCCGTGGCCGATTTCGAGGAAGTGCTGGAAAACGGCTTTTTGTCCGTGGTCTCCGAACCCCTGACCGACAAGAAAATCCGCGACGTCATCTTCCGGGCCAAGGAAGTCAAAAGCCTCTATGACGACATCTTCCGCATGACCCGGGAAATCATGCTGGAACGGGAGCTTTTGGCCCGCAAGACCGACCTGGTGCTCTTTCTCAACCGCATCCTCACCCGGGCCACGGAATCCCTGGACCCCATCGTCATTTTGGACAATGCCCGGGAAGACCTGGAACTGCTGTTGCCCATCAAGTCCCTGATGGGGATCTTCTGGCAGCCCGGAGAGACCGGAGCCCTGGAAGCCGAACTGTTTCTCGAGCCGGAAATGGACCATGCCGCGGAACGGTACTGGACCGAGGAACTCTTGCGCCAAAGCGCCAAAATCGCCGGAACGCCCATGACCGGCTACCAGACCGCCTTTTTGAGCGGCGGATCGAACCGGGAAATCATCGGCATTCCCCAGGCCCCCGAAGAATTGATCGCCCTGCCCCTTCGGGCCGGCGGCCAGCCCTTCGGCGTGCTGACCCTGTTTCGGGCCAAGGGTCGCCCCCTGGGCAAGGACCAGGTCCAGGCCCTGTACGCCTCGGTCAACCATCTGGCCCTGGCGCTCAAAAACGCCACTCTGTTCAGCCAGGTCAAAAGCCGGGCCGACCATGACGGCCTGACCCGCATCCACAACCGTCGGGCTTTTGACGATCGCCTGGTGGAGGAACTGCGCCGCCATCAGCGCTACCGCCAGCCCATGAGCCTTTTAATGCTCGACATCGACCACTTCAAAGGCATCAACGACGCCTTCGGGCACCTGGTCGGCGACCACGTGCTGCGGGAAGTGGGCCGGCTGTTGTCGGAAACCGTGCGCAGCACGGACTTCACGGCCCGCTACGGCGGCGAGGAGTTCGTGGTCATCCTGCCCCAGACGGCCGAGGAGCCGTCGCGGATATTGGCCGAACGCCTGCGCAGCCTCATTGCCGCCGCACGCTTTGTGCACGACGGCCAGCCCTTTTCCATCACCGTCTCCATCGGCGTGGCCACCCTGCTCCCCGGCGCTTTGACCAAGCGCCGGGATTTGCTGGAAAAGGCCGATCAGGCCTTGTACCAGGCCAAAAACAAGGGCCGCAACCAGGTGTGCACGGCCCTGGGTCCCAAGCCCGTGGCCCCGCCAGCCCGGGAAGCCGGCGACGCGGCCTAGGGGCGATGGGTATGGAGTATTGATGCCTCCGGCGGCCAGGAGGGGCTCGCCCCTCCTGGACCACCCCACCGGGAAGATGGCGCGCCGCATTGCGTTGGATAAGCCGGCGGCACATGGGGTGTTGACACCGATGGCCCGGTGGAGTATGTATCTGCTCTCGCTTTGGGCAATTAGCTCAGTTGGATAGAGCGTTGGCCTCCGGAGCCAAAGGCCACAGGTTCGAATCCTGTATTGCCCACCACAACGAATGCAAAGGGTCGCGACGAAACATCGCGACCCTTTTTTCGTTTGCAAAGCCAGGCGCCTTACACCTCCACATCCTTGAAGGCATCGCGGTCCAGGACCTGTCCGGCCACGATCCAAAGCGCCCGCACAGTAGCCTTCTGCCCCTTGGTCCAGTTGGCCGGGAAGACGGGCCACCGGCTCCCGTCGCCGCCACGGACAAACCCCAGGCTCTTGTGCTCGCGCATGATGTCCTTGAGGTATTCCAGGGCCTGGGCGGGCTCCAGCACGGGCAACTTGTCCAGATGGGCGGCAAGATAGGCTCTGGCCTCGTCGAGAAGTCCTTCGGCATAATCGACAAGCTCTGGCGGCAGGGCGGGTGGATAGACGACAACGATGCGCCCGCCGGCTTTGACCACGCGCAACTGCTGGCTTTGGGCGAGATCGGCCAGATCGTAGGCCGCCCACCACCCGGCATGGTCGGGGTGGTCGAACGCCGGCCTGGCCGGAAGCCACTCCAGGCCCGTAGCCTCGCGGCCAGAGCCAGGGGTCGCCGTCTCCGACAGTTCCCGCAAGAGTTCCTCCTTGTGCTCCCGAACCATGGCCAGGACTTGCTCGGCCACGGCAAAAGGCAGCGTGTCCAGGCCCGCGACCCGGAGTTCCCCCTCTACCAGGGTTACGCTTGCCCCCAGCTCGGCAAGACGCGCAACAACGCTCATCAACGCCGCACCTTCGCCGCCCCTGGCCAAAGGTTCGTCCCCTTGTCCTGAATCATATGTTGCCCGAGACGGTCTTTTGCTCCATGCGCTCTTGCAGGTGCAGGCTTTCGGTTGCAATGGCGGGCGCAACCAGTGCAGCCAAGGCATTCCCCAAGCCGACACCCGGAATGCCACATATTGCATAAGGCAATCCGTGCAATGGTTGCAACACTATTTTGCAATGGCTTGATTCTTTTGGGACGTACCCGGCGAGCAGCTGTCCTGTCAGACAAAACCTTACCCGGGACACCATGCCCGAAACCGGGTTGTCCATCAGCCCCTCAACAGAGGAAGACCGGACGACAGAGGATAGGGAAGCAACTGCATCGCTGCTGCGACCGGATGGCCCGGTCACGGACATACTGTCGCTCCGCGCATTTTGCACGGGAAGCGTTCCTTGGCTCACGTTTTTTCCTATCCGCGTGACATATTGAATTTTTTTCCATTCAGCTTACACGATCACTGTGGCAGCTTGGCCGCACACTCCCTATCAGGCGGATGCCCATGCACCAGGACACGGACACCTCTCAGGCATCGTGGAATGCTTGCCAGGAAATTTTTGATGAAGCGGCTTGGGATTTACGGCGCCTGGCCCCCAACGCCATGGACGCGCTGGTCATCGAGCGCGTGGTGGTCGGCGTCTTTGTCACCGGGGTCAAGCTTTCCAACGGCTGCGGCGGCGTTGCCTTCACATCCCCCGAAGTCGTCCAGCAAGCCGGAAAGCGCATCCTCAAAGGCCACAGGCCAGACATCACAGGCATGCCGGCCATGGCTGCGGCCGCGGGAGCGGACCTCGGCCCGTTTGGCCAGCTCGTGCGCCTGGCCACTCTCAATGCCCTGTCCGCGCCGCTCCTGCTTGAGCGCTCCCGCGACAGGCCAGGCGACGATCTGGCGGCATACCGACCGCTTATTGCCGGGCAACGGGTCTGCATGGTCGGCGCCATGATTCCCCTGCTTAAGCGCCTGCGGGAACTGGAGGCGGCGGAAGTGCTGGTGGCCGACCGCAAACAGGAAACCCTGGCCCTGGCCGAAGGGTGCGCCGCCATTGACCTGGAGCGCCTGCCCCAAGCCCTGGCCTCCTGCCAGACCGCCATTTTCACCGGCGCGACCATTCCCAACGGCACGCTTCCCGGCCTGCTTGACCTCGTATCCCCGCAGGCAGCCGTGGCCGTGATCGGCCCCACGGCCGGCTTCATCCCAAACCCGCTTTTTCGCCGGGGCGTGGCCTGGATCGGGACCACCGTGATCACCGATGCGGACCAGACCCTGGACATCCTGGCCGAGGGCGGCGGCATGTACCACCTGTTCGACGAATGCGTGCGGAAGATCAACCTGCCAAACAGCATCCGCTTGCGGCAACTGGGCCTGGAAAGGCTATAAACAGAGAAGAGGCACCCAAGGGAGGCAACATGGACGACGACCACGCTCGAACCTATGCGCGGCTTTTGGAAGAGGCGGGCCGGTTTCACGGGGACATCTGCCGGGGCATCGAGATCGGCACCCGCATGACCATGACCGGGTTGCGGGAAATCGGCATTGCCGATCCCAAGGGCAAGGATCGCAAGGACCTGATCGTGTTCGTGGAGATCGACCGCTGCGCCACGGACGCCATCACGGCCCTGACCGGCTGCCGTCCCGGCAAGCGCACCATGAAGGTGCTCGACTACGGCAAGATGGCGGCAACCTTCGTCAATCTGCAAACCGGGCAGGCCGTGCGCGTTGCCATGCTGGAAGACAGCCCGGCCAGGGACGCGGATGCGGCCGCGTTCGCCGTCCTGCCGGACGACGCCCTGTTTCGCGTTATGGAAGTGGAGGTGCCCCTGCGTCCCGAAGACCTGCCGGGAAGGCCGGTGCGAACTTGCGCCTGCGCCCGGTGCGGCGAAAAGATCATGGACGGCCGTGAGGTCGTAGCGGACGGCCACCCCCTGTGCCGTCCCTGCTTCGAGGGCAAGCGCTACTACTATCCTCGCTCATGAGATGTCCGGGCTTAACGGCCCTCTCCAGTCCGATTTGTGCTCTCGACCGGGCGTACAAAAAGAAGAAAGGCCGGGTACTTAACCCAGCCTTTCTTGGATCATTGGTGCCGAAGGGGGGACTCGAACCCCCACGGGCATGGCCCACCACCCCCTCAAGATGGCGTGTCTACCAGTTCCACCACTTCGGCTTGATTTATTGCTTTGCTCCACCCTCGCCCGGCGTCGGGACGCTCGGGGCCGGAACCTCTTCGAAGGTGACGCCCTTCTTGGGTTCCTCGGCCTTGGTCGGCGCTTGCGGGGCCACGCCAGCCGGCGCCTGGATGGGCGCGCCGTTGGAATCCATCATGATCGACTTGCCCTGACGCCGGTGCGACCCTGAAAACACATTGAAGGCCAGGGACGTGATAAGAAAGATCGCTCCAAAAAGCGCCGTCAGCTTGACCAATAGTCCGCCGGCGCCCGTGCTGCCGAACACCGACTGGCTGCCGCCGCCGAAAATCACACCCATGCCTTCCTTGCCCGACTGGAGCAGGACCAGCACGATCAGCGCGACGCAGGCGATAATATGTACTGCAATGATAAGTGTTGTCAACTTAATTTTCCCGTTCTTTTCGCGGACATGCCACTCGTTCCCTAAGCCGTCACAATGCCCGCGAAGCTTTCAGCCTCAAGGCTCGCGCCACCTACCAGCACTCCGTCCACATTGTCAACCGCTAAAATCTGGCCCGCATTGCCGGGCTTGACGCTGCCGCCATACAGGATGCGCACTTTGGGGCCGAACGGTCCCAGTCGCGATACCAGAAAAGACCGCACATAGGTATGGGCCGCGGCAATTTCCTCGGGGCCGGCCGTCAGCCCCGTGCCAATGGCCCAGACCGGCTCATAGGCCACGGCCAGATCCTCGGGCAGCACGTCCGGCCCGACCCCTTCCAGGCCGGCCGCAAGCTGGGCCTCCAGCACCGACTCCACCTGGCCGGCCTTGCGCTCGTCCACGGTCTCCCCCACGCAAAGAATCATGCGCAGTCCCGAGGCCAGGCCAAAGGCCACCTTGCGGCCCACCATGGCGCTATCCTCGCCCAGGATGTGGCGGCGCTCGGAATGCCCGGCCAGGGCGTAGCGGCATCCAACGTCCGTGAGCATCTCCGGGGCGATTTCCCCGGTAAAGGCCCCCTGCCTGGCGGGATAGAAATTCTGGGCTCCCAGGGCGAATTCCGGCGCGCCGGCAATGGCCGCGCCCACGGCCGCCAGGGCGGTAAACGGCGGAATGACCAGGACCTCCCGGTCCTCGGGCAAGGAGCCGGCCAGACGGCCGGCCAGGTCGGCCGCCGTGGTCGCGGCCTCGCCCGCGAGCTTGTACATCTTCCAGTTGGCGGCCATGAGCTTTTTCATGACTGGCACTCCTTGAGGGCGGCAAAGGCCGGCAGTTCCTTGCCTTCCAAAAATTCCAAGGAAGCGCCGCCGCCCGTGGAGATAAAGGACATTTTCCCGGCCAGCCCGGCCTGGTGCACCACCACGTCCGTGTCGCCCCCGCCCACGATGCTGACCGCGCCGCCCCCGGCAATGATCTGGGCGATGGTGAACGAGCCCTGGGCAAAGGCCTGGTTCTCGAAGGCCCCCATGGGTCCGTTCCAGACCACGGTGGCGGCCGGGACCAGGACCTGGGCGTAGAGCCCGGCCGTGACCGGACCGATGTCCAGGATGACCGCGTTGTCCGGGACGCCGGCAAAGGGGTAATGCCCGCCCGGCGTCATTTCGGCCAGGGGTTTGCCTGCGTCAAAGGACACGATAAAATCCACGGGCAGATACAAGCCGACCTTCTTTTCCTTGGCCGACTGGAGAATGCCCCGGGCCGCCTCGAAAAGGTCGGGTTCGACCAGGGACTTGCCCACGCCGTAGCCCTGGGCGGCCAGAAAGGTGTTGGCCATGGCCCCGCCAATGACCATGGCGTCGACCTTGGCCAGAAGATTCTGGAGCACTCCCAGCTTGGAGGACACCTTGGCCCCGCCCGAGACGGCCACAAAGGGGCGCTTGGGCGACTCCACGGCCTGGCCCAGGTACTGCCACTCCTTCATGAGCAGGAAACCGGCGCAGCAGGCCTTGGCCACGGCCGGGAAGGCCACCATGGAGGCATGGGGCCGGTGGGCCGTGCCAAAAGCGTCATTGACGTAGACTTCGGCCATGGACATGACCTGCTTGGCGAATTCCAGGTCGCCGGCGGTCTCGCCCGGATGGAAACGCAGGTTTTCGAGCATGAGGATTTCGCCGGGCGCAAGAGCCGCGGCCATGGCCTTGGTTTCCTCGCCCAGGCAATCCGGGGCCATCTTCACCTCCCGGCCCAAGAGCTCGGAGAGGCGCTTGGCGGCCGGGGCCAGGGAAAATTTCGGATCCGGCGCGCCCTTGGCCTTGCCCAGATGCGAGCACAAAATCAGCGAGGCCCCTTTTTCCAGGGCATATTCAATGGTGGGCAGGCTGGCCCGGATGCGCAGGTCGTCGGTGATCCGGTCCCCGCTTAAGGGCACGTTGTAATCCACCCGGATAAGCAGCTTCTTGCCGGCTATATCCATCTGATCGATGCGAATAAGGGCCATGGGTGCTCCTTGGCGCTTAAGGGTTTTGGCGATCCTTTGCCCCGGCCGCGGCCGCGTCCCGGACCATGACCAGGGCATCCTCCCGGTTGTCGGGATAATACCGCTTGCGAACGCCGACCACGTCAAACCCGTGCCGGGCATAAAGCCGCCTGGCCGGAACATTGCCGGCACGAACTTCCAAGTACCCTCGTTTCATGCCCATTTTATCCGTTTGTTGCAAGACATGGCCGAGTAAAAGACCGCCCAGTCCCTGCCCCCGGCAGGACGGGTCCACGGCAATGTTGAGCACTTCCAGCTCATCGCCGAGCAAATGCAGGGTCAGGTAGGCCAAAAGCCCCTCCCCGCCCCGGATGCCGTAGGCGGCAAAGGCCGGCCGGCCAAAGGCGGCGACAAACGCGGCCTGGTTCCAGGGGTCCGGGAAGCAGCGGGCCTCCAGGCTGGCCAGGGCGGGCGCGTCTTCGCAGGACAGGCGCTGCGGCCGGGCGCGGTCAAGCGTTTTCATTTCAGGCACACCATGGCATAATTTTTTTTCGTTACCCTGCGGGAGGCGACATGCGAAAGGCCGCGGCGCTGGATACCGGCGTGGAGCTGGTGGATATCGTGGACGAAAACGACCGTCCCCTTCTGGTCATGCCTCTGGTCGAGGCCCACCGGCAATCGCTTTTCCACCGCTCGGTGCTCATCCTGGTCTTCAATCCGGAAAAAAAGCTTTACCTGCAAAAGCGCAGCCCCAAAAAGAGCCTGTATCCGGGCCGCTTCGACCTCTCGGCCACGGGGCATGTCCAGGCCGGCGAGGCGCGCATCGACGCCGCAGCCCGGGAACTGTACGAGGAACTGGGGCTTCGGGCGAAAACCCTGACCGTGGTGGATACGGTCCCGGCCTCCCAGGAAACCGGGTACGAATTCGTGACGCTTTTTTCCGCCGGCTGCGTGAGCGACCCGCCTCGGCCCAATCCCGAGGAAGTGGCGGACGGCATGTTCGTGGACCAGGCCGAGCTGGCCTCCCTGGTGCGGCGCTACCGGGAAATGCTCACCCCGGGGCTGGTGCATTTTTTCGAGAAAAAGGTTTTGTTTCCGGACATTCCTTAAGCCGGGCCTTGGCCGGGCGCGTCGCCGAGGGCCTGTAGCATGGCCTGGTGCAATTTCCCGTTGCTGGCCAGGATGCGAAACGCGCCCAGCGCATACGGCCCGTGCGGCCGATATGCGCTCACCTGGCCGCCGGCTTCGGTGACCAAAAGCCAGCCCGCGGCCACGTCCCAGGGGTTGAGCCCTATTTCGTAAAACGCGTCCAGCCGGCCGGCCGCCACATACGCCAGGTCCAGGGCCGCGGCCCCGGGCCGCCGGATGCCCTGGGTGGCGGAAAGAAACGTGCGCAGATCCCCCATGATCTCGCCCAGGTTCTCCCGTATGGCATAGGGAAAGCCCGTGGCCACCAGGGCGTCCTCCAGGACAGCGACCGCCGAGACGGCCATGGGCTCGCCATTGCAAAAGGCCCCCAGGCCCTGGCCGGCCCAGAACATCTGCCCCAGGATCGGGGCGTTGATCACTCCCAGGATCATGGCCGTGCCGTCCCACAGCCCAACCGACGTGCACACGAACGGAAAGCCGTGGGCGAAATTGGTGGTGCCGTCCAGGGGATCGATGATCCAGGTGAGTCCGGAAAGCCCGGTGGCCTTGTCCGTTTCCTCGGCCAGAAAGGCCGCCTCGGGCAGGATGGCGGCCAGGCGCGCCTTGAGATGGGCTTCCACGGCCAGGTCCGTGGCCGTGACCAGATCGATGCGGCCCTTGCGGCGGATGTCCTTGGGTGCGGCGAAATCCGCCTTGATGCGCTCCCCGGCCTCGGCCACGGCCTGGCGCGTTTCGGCCAGCAGTCGTTCCAGGTCCATGGTTCCTCCGCGCCTGTCCGGAAAATGCAAACGGCCCTGGCGGGCCGTTTTCGGAAGCGGCGGTTAGTTGAGAAAAACGTCCTTATAGCGCAGCCGGTCCTCCATGGTCCGGCCCGTGCCGCGCACGACCGTGGTCAAGGGATCGTCGTCCAGGACCACCGACAGATTCGACTCTTGGCTGATGCGCTTGTCCAGGCCCGCCAGCAAAGCGCCGCCGCCGGCCAGAAGCAGGCCGTTTCGGGCGATGTCCGTGACCAGCTCCGGCGGGGTCTTTTCCAAGGCCTTCATGACCGCGCTCACAATGACGTTGACCGGCTCGCGAATGGCCTCGCGGATGTGTCCGTCGGACACGCTGACCGTGACCGGGGTGCCGTCGATGAGCGACTTGCCGGCCACTTCCATGATTCGGGGCTCGGGAAAAGGCATGGCCGAGCCGATTTTGATCTTGATGTCTTCGGCCATGTTCTCGCCGATCAGTATCTGGAACTCGTCCTGGATGAAGCGCTGGATGGTTTCGTTGAGTTCGTCCCCGGCCACGCGCACGGATTCGGCGTAGGCGATGGACGACAGGGAAATCACGGCCACTTCGGTGGTGCCGCCGCCGATGTCCACCACCATGTTGCCCGAGGGCTTCTCGATGGGCAGCCCGGCCCCGATGGCCGCGGCCATGGGCTCCTCCACCAGCTTGACTTCCCGGGCTCCGGCCATCTGGGCCGATTCGATGACCGCCCGCTTCTCCACCTCTGTTATGCCGCTGGGCACTGAAATAATAATGCGCGGTTTGACCATGTGGGCACGCAGATGACGATCTTGGGTTTGGCGAACCGAAAGCCCGTGATGGCCTTGCGGATGAAAAAGGCGATCATGGCCCGGGTCACCTCGAAGTCGGCGATGACCCCGTCTTTCATGGGGCGGATGGCCCGGATGCGGTCCGGCGTGCGGCCCAGGAATTCCTTGGCCTCGCTGCCCACGGCGATCAGTTCGCCGCTGCGCACGTCGATGGCCACCACCGACGGCTCGTTGAGCATGATGCCTTGGGCGGCGGTATAGAGCAGGGTATTGGCCGTGCCCAGGTCCATGGCCAAATCTTGTCCAAGAAACCGAAACAATTTGCTGAAGAACATGCCCACGCTCGCATTGGGGTTCGTGCTGGAGGTTGTCGGCCGCAGGCGCGACAATGGGGTATGGTAGATGGCGACAGTGAAAATGTCTATGGCCCAGGGGGCTGGGGAGGCAGGGGGAACCGGAAGGACGGGAGGTTCAGGCGGAAGCCGACGCGTCCAGGCGGGTCTTGAGGTGCAGGTTTTCCAGGAACAGGGCCAGATTGTCCGCCACCAGGGAGACAAAGGCCTTGAGCTCCTCGGTGATGGGCAGGGGCCGGGGATCGGCCAGGACGAGCACGCCCCGGGTCTTTTTGGAAAAATGCAGGGGCAGGCAGATGACGCTCTTAAATTCCCCGGCCGGCACATCCAGGCCGAACAGCGGCATTCCGGCCGCGCCGGCGGCGTCTTTTTCCCCGGAATAGACCGGGGTTTCGTTCTTGAAGACCCAGCCCACCAGCCCCTGGCCCACGGAAAAGCGCTGGGGCGCTTCCCGGAACCCGGAAAACGGGCTCTCATTGGCTCCCTCCAGGAAATAGGAGCGGCCGGATTCGTCGCGCACGGTCAGGATGCAGTGGCGGTAGCCGGTGGTCTGGGACAGCAGGGCCAAGAGCCCGGACCGGAAGGCCGACCATTTGGGCTGGCTCTTGCGCAGGGCGGCGATCAGGCGCAGGCACTGGTAGAAGCGGTGCTCGATCAGGCTCGTTTCCACTTCCCGGGCCCGAGCCAGGTGCGCTCCGGCCATATCCGCGAACTGGGACAGGATCTTCAGGTCTTTTTCGCCAAAGGTGTAGGTCTTGCGGCTGTCCAGGCACAGGGCTCCGCCCGTGGCGGCCACAGGATAGCCCATAAAGGCCCGGATGCGCTCCTCCTCTTTGCCCCGGTAGTAGCCGAGCACCCCTCCGTGATGGTCGAAATTGCTGATCAAAAGGGGCTTGCCCTCGCGGATGATCCAGCCCACCAGCCCCATGCCCGGGGCAATGGCCGCCTCGCGGTCCAGGGCGTCGCCCAGGCTGAAGGCCGCCACGGCCCGGCAGGTGTCGCTGCCGGGCTCCGGCAAAAACAGCACTGCCGAATAGGCGTCAAAGACATTGCCCACAATGGCCAGCAATTGCTCGTAAAAAGGGGTATCCATCATGGCGCTGCGCAGCAGGGTTGACGGGACGGGGACACGGCCAGGCATTGGTCCTGGAACATGTTCCCAGCGAGAAAGGAAACGCGGGCCAGCCGGCCAAAGAGCCCGGGCCGCAAGCAAGCGGCATGGGAGCGGAAACGCGCCGGGCGGCGCGCGTGGGAGTCGATCATGTATCCTTTCCCCTGGCCATGGGCCTTTGGATCATGGCAAGGGGCGCATCATAGGGACCAGGGGGCCAGGCGTCAAACCCGGCCCGCGCCGTTCTCGCTCGGGCGCGACCGGATTCAGGAAAGACTTTATTTCAAACCGTCCTTGAGCTATAAGAATTTTTTCCCATAAGCAAAGAGACACGCCCCGGGCGGGGCGAACCGGCGCTCCGGGCGCCAGGCAACGCGGAACCAAGACAACCATGACATTCGACTGGAAAAAAGCCTTTTCCCGATCCCCCGGAGCTCCCTTTCTCCAGGGCGAGGCCCGTCCCAAGGAAGGGGAAATCCTGCGCATCCAGTCCATCATGGACCTCAAGCGTTTCCTGGATTGGGTGCACGTCAAGCTGTGCCTGCTGCGTCCCTATTTCGAGCACGACAACTATCCCGTGGTGGACGCCCGCGAACTGCTGCCCTCCTTCGAGGCCGACCTGTTCGAATACAAGGAGCTGCCGGGATTTTCCATGGTGGCCCTGGCCCGGCCCCTCAAGTATTTCCAGGAAATCTTCCAGTACGACATCCTGCACTGCCTGCTGGATTACACGGACGAGGAATACCGGGACCAGTGCCCCCTGGAATCCTCCATCTTCGGCCAGAACACCCGCACCTTCTGCGCCCGGCTGCCCAAGAACATCCAGGACAACTTTCGCCGCAATTTTTCCGAAACCGACGTGACCAGCCTGGAAAATTACGCCGCCCTCCTGCCCACCATTCTCCAGATGGACCGGGCCCATGTCCTGTCCATGGACAGCCAGGGCGATGTCTATCTCTCCGGCGTCTACTGCTCGTTTCCGTCCTACCTGGACACGGAACTCAAGCGTTTCGGGCTCAACATCAAGAAATTCCTGGTGGGCGACGACCGCCGCTACGAGCGCAACCGGGGCTTTGTCTACCAGTTCCTCATGGAGCTCTACGGCTTTCCCATCGTGTCCGAACGGCGGACCTCCTCGGCCCTGTTCGCCCGCCGGCTGTTCCGCATGGGCGAAAAATTCATGGTGCGGGTTCTCGGCCAGACCGACCGGACCCTGACCACCCTGTATTCCCATCCCGAGGCCCGGTTCTATCCCCGGGTGGAAAAAATCGCCCTGGTTTCGGTGGACAAGTCCCAGACCGAGGCCATCAAGGCCCTGGACGAGGGCGGTTATTTCGTGGACCCCGAACGCCGGGTGGTCATTGCCCGGGTCATCTACCGCCAGCACAAGTTCGACCCCAACAACGTCCGCCAGGACCGGGCCCTGTCCGTGGCCGGGCAGGAAGTGCTCCATCCCCTGACCGGCCAGGCCTTTTCCCGGCTCAATTTCATCAAGGACACCTACAGTCTCTTTCTGCGCTTAAACGACATCGTGCGGGGCGAATACAACGGCCGCATCGTGTTCAAGCGCAACGAGATCGTGGAAAATACCGACACCCACGAGAAAAAGCTCAAGTTTCTCTATGCCTGGCTGTCCAAGCACCAGCGCCGCATCATCAGCTATTCCGATGAATTTTATTCCAATGTCGTCAAAGTGCTCGACAATTACCTTCTGAGCGCGGACAATTACGACCATTTCACCATGATGCGGGACCTCTATCAGGAGGTATGGAGCAAATACAGCTATATTCAGCAGGCCCGAAAGGTAAAGATGCTGGAAGACCTCCAGGACCGCAATTACAAGGGCGAAAACATCTCCTACCTCAAGATGCTTTCCTTGTTCACAGACATCTTAAATGATCTTAAATTCGAAATCGTCAATTACTTCGACTCCCTGGTCGAGCGCGTCCTGTCGCTTGGCGACATGATCCTCAACGACCGGTATCTGCTGAACAATTACATCCAGAAAAACGATTCCGATCTTTCCCCCTATGGCTTGTCGGTCAAAAAAACATACGGCAACCTCGTCTCCCTGCTCGATGAATTCCGGTTCATCCGCAAGACCAAAAAGGAACAGGGCATTGACGTGCCCATGGTGGCTCAGACGTAAGCCCAGCTTCCCCTCTGGGCATCGGTAACCGTAATCCTTATTGTTTCGGCAGCGTTCCTGCCCAAGCGACCCGGAGCACACTGTGGAAAAACTGACCCCCACCCCCCTGACGGAATGGAACCGGCGCCACGGCGCGAAAATGGTCCCCTTTGCCGGCTTCGACATGCCGGTGCAGTACACCTCCATCCTGGCCGAGCATGAACACACCCGGACCAAGGCCGCCATTTTCGACATCTGCCACATGGGCGAATTCTACGTTTCCGGCCAAGGCGCGGCCCAGGCCCTGTCCGCCATCCTCACCCACGACCTGGATACCCTGGCCCCGGGCAAATGCCGCTACGGCTTTTTGTGCAACGAAGCAGGCGGCGTCATCGACGACCTCATCGTCTATTGCCTGGAGCCGGACCGCTACATGCTCGTGGTCAACGGCGCGCGCATCCAGGTGGACTACGACTGGATCAAGGGGCTGCTGCCGGCCGGCGTCACCCTGAAAGACGCTTCCGAAGCCACGGCCAAGATCGACCTGCAAGGCCCGCTGTCGTTCGATGTGCTGCAAGACCGCCTGCCTGGCGATTTTTCCGGGCTCAAATACTTCAATTTCGCCTGGACGGAATTTGACGGCGTCCAACTCATGGTCAGCCGCACCGGGTATACGGGGGAACTCGGCTACGAGCTCTTCCTGCCCTCGGAAAAGGCCGAGGCCCTGTGGGAAACTCTGGCCGCCGATCCCCGGGTGGCCCCGGCCGGGCTCGGCGCCCGGGACACCCTGCGCCTGGAAATGGGCTATCCCCTCTACGGCCAGGACCTGGACGAGGAGCACACCCCGGCCGAGGCCGGCTATGGCTGGCTGCTGACGTCCCCGGCCGAGTACGTGGGCAAGGGCAAGGCCGGGCTCGTGCGCCAAAAGCTCATTGCCCTGGAAATTCCGGGCCGGCGTAGCGCCCGGCACGGCGACGCCGTCCTGGACAAGGCCGGAAATCCGGTCGGCGTGGTGACCAGCGCCTCGTTCGCCCCGAGCCTGGGCCATGCCGTGGCCCTGGCCTATGTGGAAGCCGCGGCGGCCGAAGGCAAGGATTTTCGCATCAAGGCCGCCCGGGTCGAACTGCCGGCCGTCAAGCGCGCCCTGCCTTTTTACAAGAATGGTACGGCCCGCAAAAGCGTGGCCGGGTAGGGAGAGAGAGGACGTGAAGATGCCTCCGGCGGCCGGGGGGGATCATCCCCCCCGGACCCCCTGGATAGGGGGGAAGGGGCAAGTCGCGTATCAGAGGGAGCCGGGAGAGTGGGCTTCGCCGTCATTTTTAAGGCCAAGGACAGATGTCCCGGCCTGACGCTTTTTACCTGCCGCCCGAGGGGTGGGGCGAACCTTTTGTCCTGACCGGAAGCGAGGCGGCCCACTGCGCCCGGGTGCTGCGCAAGCGCCCGGGCGAGGTGGTGCGCCTGTTTGACGGCCAGGGCCGGGAGGGGCTGTTCGAGATCACGGCCGTCTCCAAGGACCGGGTCTCCCTGACGGCCCGCTCCCTAAACCGCGCCCCGCACCCCGAAATCCGCATCCACCTGGCCGCCGGCTTTTCCCGCCCGGCCCGGCGGGACTTTTTCCTGGAAAAGGCCGTGGAGCTCGGAGCGGCAAGCATTGCCTTCTGGCAGGCCGCGCGTTCCCAGGGCCGCATGCCCGAAACGCCCAAGGAGGCCTGGACCGCGGCGGCCGTGAGCGCGGCCAAGCAGTGCGGCGCGGCCTTCGTGCCCCGTATCGAGACCATTGCCGGCGGCGCTTCCGGACTTATTATCCATGGCGCGGCCTGGGATCGCCGGTTCCTGCTCTGGGAGGACCCGGGCCTGACCCGGCGGATCAGCCTGGCCGACGTGGCCGCGCCCGGGGATGCGCTGTTCGTCCTTGGCCCCGAGGGCGGCCTGGCCCCGGACGAGGTCCGCACGTTTTTGGATGCCGGATTTACGCCACTGAGCCTCGGTCCCCGGGTCCTGCGCTGGGAGACGGCCGGCCTGGCCGTCCTGGCCCTGACCCTGGCGGACAGGGCTTTTTGAAGGGGCTCTTGCCAAAAGGGTTGTTTTTGAAGCCTTCGGCGACCAAAGGGCTGCGCCCTTTGGAAACCCATATGGGATTCAGGACGTTCCGCTTGATTTGGGCAAGAGTTTCTCTAGAGAGAAAAAGGATTCCATGGACCTGTTAGGCAATGAAAAACGTCCCCTGGCCGAACGCATCCGGCCGGCCGGGTTGGCCGATTTCGTGGGCCAGACCCATGTTACCGGCCGCCTGGAAACCATGCTGGCCGCCCCGCGCCTGCCGAGCTTGCTTTTATTCGGCCCGCCGGGCTGCGGCAAGTCCACTCTGGCCCTGATCCTGGCCAAGGCCCGGGGCCGCCCCTTTGTGCGGGTCAGCGCCCCGGAGGCCGGGCTGGCCGCCCTGCGCGATTTGATCAAGGGCAAGGAAATCCTCATTCTGGACGAGTTGCACCGGTTTTCCAAGGCTCAGCAGGATTTCTTCCTGCCCCTGCTCGAAACCGGCGACATCGTGCTCCTGGCCACCACCACGGAAAACCCGTCCTTTTCCGTGACCAAGCAACTCCTGTCCCGGCTGCACGTCCTGCGCCTGCGGCCGCTCTCCCATGCCGAACTCATGAGCCTGGCCGAGCGCGGGGCCAAGGCGGTCGGCATGGAGCTCGACCGGGAGAGCCTGGACGCCATGGCCGTGCTGGCCTCGGGCGACGGCCGCACGCTCCTCAACCTGGTGGAATTCACCGCCGCCCTGCCCGAGGAAAAACGCGGCGCCGAAGAGTTGCGCAAGCATCTGCCCGAAGCCCTCATCCGGGGCGACCGGGACGGCGATTCCCACTACGAGCTGGCCTCGGCCCTGATCAAATCCATCCGGGGCAGCGATCCGGACGCGGCCCTGTACTATCTGGCCGGCCTGCTGGAATCCGGCGAGGACCCCCGGTTCGTGTGCCGCCGCCTGATCCTCTCGGCTTCCGAGGACGTGGGCCTGGCCGATCCCATGGCCCTGCCCCTGGCCGTGTCCGCGGCCGAGGCCGTGGAACGCATCGGCATGCCCGAGGGATTCATTCCCCTGGCCGAGACAGCCGTCTATCTGGCCCTGGCTCCCAAGAGCAACTCCACCTATGCCGCCTATCTGACCGCCAAAAAGGAAATCATGCAGTCCGGCGTCAGGCCCGTGCCCCTGCACTTGCGAAACCCTTCCACCAAACTGCAGCGGGAATGGGGCTTCGGCAAGGGCTACAAGTATCCCCACGCCTATCCCGAAGCCTGGGTGGAACAGCCGTACCTGCCCGAGGAACTGGTTGGCCGGCAATTCTACACGCCCAAGGACCAGGGCCAGGAACCCCGGCTGGCGGCCCGGCTGGCCCGGCTGCGCAAGCGGTCGCGATAGGGTGCGGCGTGGGGTGTGTCGTGTGGAATGCCTTCGGCGACCAAAGGGCTTGGCCCTTTGGAAACCCAGAAGGATTGAGGCGCGGCAATTGATGGCCGCCAAGGCAGCCTGGTCAGTATTTTTCGCGGCATGCCCGGATGCTTCGGCAACGGCAAGGCCGGCCGGGGTAAAAAAGCGCCACTGCCTTTGCTTGTCCCCAGCTTGAAAAAAAGCTATTTTTTTCACGGTAGCGCGTTGCCGCAAGGCAGCGCGCTCTTTCGGAAAGGAGTCCCGGCGCGACGTCGCGCCATTAGTCTTTTCCCCATCAGGCCGAAGCCGCGCCGACTTGCGCCAACGCCCGGCCCTACCAACGGACGCGATGTCTCCATGACCGATCCACGCTTTGAAACGTTTTTCCAGGGACCGGCCCGCGAATTCCTGCTGCGCGCCATTGACCTGGCCCTGGAGGAAGACGGCCCGGACCTGACGTCCATGGCCGTTTTCGCTGCCAAGGACCAACTGTCGGCCCGCATCGTGGCCAAGGAAGACACCTTGGTGGCCGGCCTGCCCATCCTGCCCCTGGTCGTTGCCCGCATGGGCGAGGCCGACCGTTGCCGGATCACGTTGCACGCCGTTGACGGCGACCGCGTCCCGGACCGGACCGTGGTGGCCAGCCTGGCCGGCCCGGCCGTGACGCTGCTGAAGGCCGAGCGGGTCATGCTCAATTTCCTGTGCCACCTCTCGGGCATCGCCAACCGGGTGGCCCAGGCCGTGGCCGCCCTGGCCGGAACCCGGACCCGGCTGCTGGACACCCGAAAGACCCTGCCCGGCCTGCGCTATCCGGAAAAATACGCCGTCCTGGTCGGCGGCGGCGTCAACCACCGCAAGAACCTGGCCGAAATGCTCATGCTCAAGGACAACCACCTGGACCGGGCCGGGGGCATCCCCCAGGCCATGGCTGCCTTGCGCAAAGCCTACCAAAACAGTAAGGATAAGATGCCGCCAGTGGAAATCGAATGCCGCACCCTGGACGAAGTGGCCCAGGCGGTTGCCGAACGGCCGGCCCGGATCATGTTCGACAACATGGAGAGGGAGACCATGCGCCAGGCCCTGGCCATGGTGCCGCCCGGCATCGAAACCGAGGTCAGCGGCGGCGTGGACGAGCAAGCCCTGGCCGCCATTGGCGCGGCGGGACCGGACTTCGTGTCCGTGGGCCGCATCACCCACTCCGCCAGAAGCGCGGATTTCAGCATGCTGCTTAAGGAGATGGCCGCCCCATGAACGCTACCGTCGCCGAAACCATCGAGGACATCCGCCGCAGCCGCGGCAAGGATCTGGCCATATTGGCCCACCACTACCAGCAGGACGCGGTGGTGCGCCACGCCGACATCCTGGGCGATTCCCTGGAGCTTTCCCGCAAGATTCCGTCCCTGTCCGCCCGGGACATCGTGTTTTGCGGCGTGTTTTTCATGGCCGAAACCGCGGCTATGCTGGCCGCGCCGGGCCAGCGCATCCACATTCCGGTCAAGGACGCGGCCTGCGTCATGTCGGAAATGGCCCCGGGCCAGCTCGTGGAAACCGTGCTGTCCCGCCTGTCCGAAATCGGCCGCAATGTGGTGCCGCTGACCTATGTCAATTCCTCGGCCGCGGTGAAAGCCGCCTGCGGCGCGCGCGGCGGCACGGTCTGCACCTCGGCCAATGCCTCCAGGATGCTCAAATGGGCCTTGGACCAGGGGCGCGGCGTGCTCTTTTTGCCGGACAAGATGCTGGTGCAAAATACCTGCAACGCCTTGGGCGTGCCTGCCGAGCGCCGCCATATCCTCAATGTGCGCGGCGGCGGCGCCCGGCTCGACCTTGAGGCCGCAAGCCGGGCCGAGGTGCTGCTGTGGCCCGGCCAGTGCGTCATCCATGCCCGGTTCAAGCCGGAAATGATCGAGGCCGTACGCCGGGAAACGCCCCAGGCCAAGGTAGTGGTCCACCCCGAGTGCTCGCCGGCCACGGTGTCCCGGGCCGATGCCGCCGGCTCCACCTCGTTTATCATCCGCTATGTGGCCGAGGCTCCCGAAGGGGCGGACATCGTCATTGGCACGGAAATCAATCTGGTGGCCCGCCTGGCCGCTCAGTACCAGGGGAAAAAGACCATCCGCCCGCTTTGCGTCAGCGGCTGCTCCAACATGGCCAAGGGCACCGAGGAAAACCTTCTGGCCGCCCTGCTCGCCCTGGATACGGCCGAGCCCGTGACCGTGCCCGAGGATGTGCGCGAACCGGCCAAGGCCGCCGTGGAGCGCATGCTGGCCCTCTCTGCCTAAAGGGGAACATCCATGCCCTATCGCATGCATACCAATGCCCTGGTGGTGGGGTCCGGCATTGCCGGCCTGACCGCCGCCCTGACCCTGGCCGATGCCGGCCTGGAAGTAATCCTTTTGACCTCCGGCGAGGACCTGGACGACGGCAACAGCGCCCTGGCCCAGGGCGGCATCGTGTTTCGCGGCCCGGACGATTCGCCGCAGCTGCTGGAACGGGACATGCTGACCTGCGGCTGGCGGCACAATTCGGTCCGGGCGGTCAAATACCTGGCCCGCCGGGGACCCCAGGTGGTCCAGGAACTGCTCATCGACCGCCTGGGTCTGCCCTTCGACCGCAAGGGAGACAGCAGCGAATACCACCTGGGCAAGGAAGGCGCCCACAGCGTGCCGCGCATCCTGCACATGGCCGACCGCACCGGCCGGGCCATCATGGAAGGGCTCATGGCCGCGGTAAAGGTCTCGCCCGCCATCCGGGTGCTCACCCGCCGCACGGCCGTAGACCTGCTCACCTCCCACCACCATGCCACGCTGCTGGAATTCAAGTACCAGCTCCTCAACCAGTGCCTGGGCGCCTACGTCCTCAATGAAATGTCCGGGCAGGTGGAAACCATTCTGGCCGATTTCACGGTCCTGGCCACGGGCGGCGTGGGCCGGCTTTTCCTGCACACCTCCAACACCCGCTCTTCCATCGGTTCGGCCCTGGCCATGGCCTCCCGGGCCTTTGCCAAGGTCATGAACGTGGAGTACGTGCAGTTTCACCCCACCACCTTGCTGCAACGGGCCGAGCGCCGGCTGTTGATCACCGAGGCCCTGCGGGGCGAGGGCGCGCGCCTGGTCAGTGCCCAGGGCGAGCCCTTCATGCAGCGCTACGACCCCCGGGCCGACCTGGCGCCGCGCGACATCGTCACCCGGGCCATTCTGGCCGAAATGCTCAAGACCGACCAGGATTGCGTCTATCTGGACGTGGCCAATTACGTCAAAAACCTGGAGGAACATTTTCCCACGGTCTACAAGGGGTGCCTGCGGCTTGGCATCGACATCACCAAGCAGCCCATTCCGGTGGTGCCGGCGGCCCATTACTTCTGCGGCGGCGTCCTGACGGACAATGCCGGCCGCACCACCCTGGAGCGGCTCTACGCCGCCGGGGAATGCGCCTGCACCGGAATCCACGGCGCCAACCGCCTGGCCAGCACTTCGCTTCTGGAATGTTTGCTGTGGGGCTACAGCGTGGGCCACGACATCGGCAAGCGGGCCGGCCACAAGGCCACGCTTGGCCGCCGGCTCCTGGACAGCATCCCGGACTGGGTCAGCCCCGGCTCCAACCGCAACGAGGACCCGGCGCTCATAGCCCAGGACTGGGCCACCATCCGCAACACCATGTGGAACTACGTGGGCATCAACCGCTCCAGCTCGCGCCTCAAGCGGGCCTTCGAGGACCTGCGGGAGCTCAACAAGCACATCCACGATTTCTACCGGGAAACGCCGCTCAGCAAGGCCATTGTGGACCTGTTCCATGGTTGCCAGGCGGCCTATACCATTACCATCGCCGCCATGCAGAACCGCCGCTCCCAGGGTTGCCATTATCGGGTGGATTAAAACAGAATAAAACCAGAAGGGTACATGCAAAAGGGCCGCTCGCGCGGCCCTTTTTTCTTGCGGAAAAACGCTGTTACGGTTTTTTCGGCGGCATGCCGCCCGGAGCCCCGCCGCCCGGAGCGCCGCCGCGCTGCTGCATGCAGGTGGAGTAGCCGATGTTGCAGTTGTTGACGCAGGTGCCCACTCCGGCGCACATCATGACGCATTGCTGATAGCTCTGCACGCAGGGGTTGTTGCCCACGTTCCCCTGGCCGCCGGGTTGCATCCCGGGCTGGCCTTGCATCCCGGGTTGGCCTTGCATGCCGGGCTGCATCATGCCCGGCTGCTGTCCGCCCATCTGCTGGCCGCCCTGGGCCACGACCATGGCGTCACCCTGTCCGGCAACCGCCTGAGACGCCACGAGAAAGGACGCGCCGAACAAAATCGCGCCTGCCAGCAGAATTGTAGCCTTCATCCGCATAGTTCACCTCGCTGGATAGAGATTTTCCACCATGTGAAGAGAACACAGGCCGGGGGAGCCGTCAAGTCCAAGAAGACCGACAGGCGATTTTTAGTCCAGGGGCGTTTTGGCCGAGGGATCGAGCTTTTTGACCTGCAGGAAATCGTCCCGGGCCTTGTCGGCCTCGCCCATGGCCTCATAGACCTTGCCCCGGTTGAGAAAAAAGTCGGGATCATCGGGGTTGACGGCAATGGCCATGGTGTAGTTGGCCAGGGCGCTTTGCAGGTTGCCCTTCTTGAACCAGGCTGCGCCCCGGTTGTTGAGGGCCTTGGCGTCCGTGACGTCGCTTTCCAGGACCCTGGAATAATCGCTGATGGCCTGATCGTAATGGTGCAGGGAAAAGTTGGCGTTGCCGCGATTGTAGGCCGCCGCAGCGTAGTTTGGATTTTTGGTCAGGGATACGGTGTAATCGTCGATGGCCGCCTTGAAATCGCCTTCAGCCGCCTTGGCATACCCTCTGGCGGCAAAAAAAAGATAGGCTTGCCCTTCGGGCAGCTCATTGGAATCAATGGCCTGGGTGAGGTGGGTTATGGCCTTTTGATATTCGGCCGCCTCCAGGGCGGAGAGCCCGGCCTTGGCCTGGTCCAGGCCGCCGGCAAAGGCCGCGGCCCATGCCCAGCCGCCAAGCCCCCCGGCCAGGACCAGGACCCGGACCATGCGCAACAGGGGCTTTTGGCAAAACGCACTACCGATCAATCGTCTGCTCCTTCCCCGGAAATATCAAACGCAGGGGTTTGCAATTCCCGGTCGATCTTGTCGGCATCCTGGGCGGAGTACCGAACCATGTTGCGCAGATGAAAAAAGGCGCTCTCATCCATGCTCTCGAAATCCACGGCCGTGCCCTCGTCGCTGACACGCACGATCCTGCCCTTGAGTCGGACCTTGATGTCCTTGGCCAGATCGAACACCACGGTGCAGTCCCGCCCCTCGGCCAGGCGCGGTTCAGGGCCAAAAAGCGCGCCCTTCATGCTGATGTTTCGCGTGACGGCCGGAATCTTTTCCCCATCGAAATAAATAGAGGCGTCGAAGTGGGCGCGCACCCGGCTACGCCGGCGTTTTTCATCACTCATGGACGACATCCCCTTTCGTGCCGACTGGTTATGAGGCGCAAGCAACGGCACATCCGGCCGGAAACGCCCATGGGCAATCCCTATAGCGGTTCGGGCGGATTTTAGAAAGGGCGAAATCCCCTGGGAATCCGGACCGAAAGAGGCCTGTGCCCACCCGGGGAACCGACCCTGTCGCCGGCAAGGCCGATTCGGGGCACGGAATGCATCGAGCCTCCGGGAGGCAAGACTGTTTTCGCGCCGGAGGCGGCGGCAAGAAGCCGGCAGGGGCACGTGGCGGCAGCCGCCTGGACTGCAGACAGTCCAGGCGGCTGCCGTAATGCAACAGACGGCGGATCAGTCGGTGGCCAGAAGCACGCTGCTGGCCTTGATCATGGCCTTTACGCTGTCTCCTTCCTTCAGCCCCATGGCTTCGACGGAATGTTTGGTGATGACGGAAACGATTTCCACGCCAGGCGCGATTTCAATGACGACTTCGCTGTTGACCATGCCGGTGGTGATGGATTTGATCTTGCCGGAAATGAGATTTCGAGCGCTGACCTGCATGCAAAACTCCTTGCTAAAGGTTGCACGACAGATTGCATGGTAAGGGCTCGGCAGTTTTTTGGTCAATACTATCAGGAAAAAGCGTCTTGCTGTCACGAATGCAGAAATTCGCAGGCGACTGGCACGATGCTCAAAAAGAACGTGTGGCCACGCTTGCACCTGAAACAAGGAGCATCGCGGCAATACGGCATCCTGGCTTCCGCGGTCGCTGACGCAGCGGCGGCCCATCGGGCCTGGGCCGAGCCGTTGTCGCGTTGCCCGGCAGCACGGGGCGTTACGCCATGTTACGACGCATGGGGAACGGGAGGGCATGGCAGCGGCCATGGCGGCATGGCGTCCGGGCCGGGAAAAATCTTCCAAGCCCTGGCAAGCCGCGAATCAGGCAAGGTTTGGCTGACGCCCGCGGCCGGGATTGACGGATTGGCGGCTCCACGGGCCGGTCCTGGCCATTTCCGCCCGTCCGCAACGAGGCGCTGTGGTTTCTTGATTTTTTTTTCAAAAGCCATATATTGTTTCATACCCGGAATGCTGGTGTTCCGGGCAAAGAATCCGGAGGAGAAAAATATGAAAAAGACGTTTCTCCCACTTATGATGGCGGCGCTGCTCGCCGGCGCGTTACTGCTGGGTTCGGGCAGCGCTATGGCGCAAAGCCGGGCGCAGACCGTGGCCGACACGTGGAATGCCCAAGCTACGGTTGGTTCCAATGTCGACTTCGGTTTCCCGGCCACCACCAACCCTTCATTGCTCCCCGTGGGCACGCAGGCTGAAATCAATGGTGGCACTGTCACGGCCTTCAATCTGGCGCGACTGGTATTCGGCTTCTTCTAGCCCAATATATCCATTCACCATTCAGGCCCCTGTCTGACAGGGGCTTTTTTGTGGCTTTGCCCGGGGATGGACAGCGGTTCCCGGTACTTCGAGAGCATGGGCAGGGCCGGACCAGGTCCGGCTGGACGCGAAACGGAAGGGCCGGACCTGTGGCTCCGCTGTGGGTTCAACGGTCTCCGGGCCTAGCATGGGCACGGTTTTCGGGGTTTACGGCGACATGGCGCCTGCCCGTCCGTCCCG
>CAZBER010000021.1:0-5508 GCA_964490985.1 uncultured Desulfovibrionaceae bacterium
CAGACGTGTGCTCTTCCGATCTCCATTTCCGGCCCCACGAGCGCCAGCGCCTTCGGCGCACATAAGAAAAATTGGCGGAGTCTGTCGGAAGGGTGTGACGCGCTTCTGGATACTTCTGTTTAGGGGGCGATTTCAGGCCGGGCAGGCTTTGATGCCCGGCCTGAAATCGCCCCCTAATCAGGAGGGTCCGGGAGGGGGTGACCCCCTCCCGGCGGGGTTCGGGGCAGCGCCCCGATCTTCTCTTCTTATCTTATTGCCCGCCCTTCTGCTGGCGTTGCTGTTCCAGTTCCTTGCGCAGTCCTTCGCCGTATTTGCGGGCCTGGACAATGATGTCGTCCACCTTGTCGCCGCGCACTTTCATGAGCGAAATCTTGTAGGCTCCGTCGATGGGGATCATGGCGTTTTTGGGATCGTTATAGAGCTCGTTCATGGCCGCGATGATGCGTTCCGGCTCGATGCCGGCATAGGAATTGAAGCAGTCCCGGAAGTTGGTTTCAATGGCCTGGGGCTTGGCGTCCTTTTGCATGGTGCTGATGTCCGTGCACATGATCCGCACGGCCGTGGCCAAGCCGAAGATGAAGGACGTCTTTTCTTTTTCGGAATAGTTGGTCCAGGTCCGGGCGAAGCTCGCGCCGGCCTGGGCCGGCAGGGCCGGGGCCTTGAAGACCACGAGGACAAACAGGATAGTGAGCAGCAAAGCCTTTTTGGACATGGCATTCTCCTTCGGGAAAGCTGGCGGGCCGAAGCGCCCGGGAAAGGATGGGCCTTCCTCTACGCCATGGCGAGGCTTCCGGCAAGGGGCGGCTGGCGTCGGCCTTTGGCGGGCGAAGCCGGAAAATCCGGGAACGCAGGCACGCGCCCTTCATGCCGGGTACAACGACGTATTGCCGCCAGAGTCCGCTTGTAACATGGCCAGGGTGGGCAGGTCCTTGATGGCGTCCCCGGATTTCTCCTCGGCCAACCGCAATTCGTAAAGCTTTTGCAGGTTCAGCCAGAATTCCGGGCTGGTTCCAAAGAAATGCCCCAATCGCAAGGCCGTGTCGCCCGTCACCGCCCGTTGCCCTTTCAGGATTTCCGTGATGCGGTTGGTGGGCACCTTGAGCCGACGGGCCAAGTCGGCCGCACTCATGTGCAACGCCTCAAGCTGTTCGGCGAGATGCTCGCCGGGATGAATGGGTCTGCGTCCCATGGATCACCTCATGCGTGATAATCGACGATTTCCACCCGGACCGGTCCCGGGCTTCCCTTTGGCCATTCAAAGCAAATCCGCCACTGGTCGTTGATGCGGATGCTGTATTGGCCCTGGCGGTCTCCCTTGAGCGCTTCGAGGCGGTTGCCCGGCAAGGCCAGGTCGGGCAGCCCCGTAGCCGCGTCGAGCTGGTCGAGCTTCATTTCCGCCCTGTGCTCGAATCCCGCGAACGCTTTGATCCGTTTTCCCTCGGCAAATTCGCGGGTTCGCTTGTCCCCAAAGCTCACGATCATATGTCCACCCCAATATTGCACCGTTATCCGTTACGTCAAGGATAACGACACAGGCAGGCACGGCGGCCCTTGACATCCCCCCCCTTGCCGGGCTTTGTGGTCGCAAATTTCGCGGCCTGCCGCATCAAGGAGCCTGACATGACGCGACTCGTCCCGGTTCTCCTGTGCCTTGCCCTGACCCTGGCCTGGACCGCCCCGGCCCGGGCCGAAAAGCCCGCTCCTCCTTCCGAGATCGCCGGCATTGCCCTGGGCGCGGATTCCGAGAGCCTGCGCGAACGCCTGGACCTGTCCCGGGTGGCCCCGCTGTGGGATCGGCCCTGGCTGACCCGGGCCAATCTCAAGCCCACCAAGGGCTTTGCCGCCGGCTATGTGGTACTGGGCGGCTGCGCCACGTCCGGCCGCGTCGAGCGCGTGCGCCTCAAGTACCAGGACGGCTCCATGGCCCTGTACGACAAGCTGGCCAAGGCCCTGACGGCCCGTTACGGCAAGCCCCAGGTCCTGGCCGGTCCCAAAACCGGCAAGTACCAGGGCCTGCGCTGGGTGTTCGGCGCGGACAAGGACCACGGCGTGGACCTGCTCCTGGAGCATCAGGAGGGCGGGGACGACGAGGTTTCCTCGGGCAACGTCATCCGCCTGACCGACAACCGGGCCATGGGCCAGGAGCGGGCCTGCTACGACGCCATGCTGCGGGGCCATCCCGAGCCCCAGCCCGCCTTTCCCCTGTTCGCCATCGACGACGCCTGGCTTTTGCCCAAATAAGGAACCCCTATGGTATTTGGCCACGCTGCTGCGGGTTCGTTATGCCAGCAGTTCTGGCTGCGGCGGTTTTCGCCGTGGTTTTGCCTTGCCGCCGCTTTCGGGCCGGACTGGATCGACAAGGCGCTCAAGCTTGTTTTCGGGCTTCCCGGCCACGGCCTGGCCCACAGCCTCATCGGTTCGGCGATGTTCGTGGCCCTGCTCTGGTTCGGCTGCGTCCGGGCCGGACTGAGCGCAAGGCTGCCGGCCTGCATCGCCTTTTTCTGGGGCCTGCACCTGCTGTGCGACTGGGTCCATGCGGAAGTGCTCTTCTGGCCGCTTTTGGGGCCGTTCCCGGTCAACGCCACGCCCACGGCCACCCTGGCCTTCCGGTTTTATACCTCCTGGCCCCTTATCCCCCTGGCCCGGGTCGATATCGCCTTGACGATACTGGCCGTGGCCGCCCGGCTCGGACCGTGGTTCGTCCGCCGGCCGGTGCTGGCCACCATACTGAACGGCTTTCGGAACTAGCGGAGAAAAAAGACGTTTCATTGACACAAAAGCGGCACTCTGCCTATAATTCGTCGCGTTCGCGGCAGTCGGAAAGCGCGCGCCGACGCCGCGCGGGCCGCATTGCAGTCCAGCCCGAATTTCAGACCAGCACTTTTTCCCAGGAGGACAGGGACATGGCGGTGAAGATCGGCATTAACGGATTCGGCCGTATCGGACGATACCTGACCCGGCTGGTGGCCGGCGACCCGGACATCGAGCTGACGGCCATCAACGCCCGGGCCGACAATGCCCAGCTTGCCCATCTGCTCAAATACGATTCCGTGCATGGCCGATTCGCCGGCACCGTGGTTCCCAATGACGCCGGCCTGCTCGTCAACGACCGCCAGGTCCTGATCACCCGCCATGCCGGCGGAGAATGGCGCTGGGACGAGTGCGGCTGCAAGTTCGTGGTGGAGACCACGGGCAAGTTCGTGGACCGGGAGTCCTGCGAGAAGCACCACGCCTGCGGCGCTTACAAGGTCATCATCAGCGCCCCTGGGAAAAACGAGGACGTCACCATTGTCATGGGCGTCAACGACCATGAGCTCAAGCCCGAGCACCGCATCATCTCCAACGCCTCCTGCACCACCAACTGCCTGGCCCCCATCGCCAAGGCCGTTCACGACAATTTCGGGCTCAAGCACGGGCTCATGACCACCATCCATTCCTACACCATGAGCCAGCGCATCCTGGACGGCTCGCACAAGGACTGGCGGCGCGGCCGGGCCTGCGCCCTGTCCATGATTCCCACCACCACGGGCGCGGCCCGGGCCGTGACCAGGGTCATCCCGGCCCTGGCCGGACGCCTGGACGGCATGGCCATCCGGGTGCCCACGCCCAATGTCTCGGTGGTGGACCTCACCTGCGAGCTGGAAAAGCCCACGGACACCGCCGGGCTGCTGGCGGTCCTCAAGGCGGCCTCCGGGGACAGCCTGGGCTTTTCCGAGGAGCCGCTGGTGTCCATCGACTACACCGGCGACACCCACGGCGGCGTGGTGGACGCCAAGGCCACCCAGGTCCTGGACGGCACCATGGCCAAGGTCCTGGCCTGGTACGACAACGAGGCCGGCTTCACCAACCAGCTCGTGCGCCTGATCAAGAAGGTGGCCGCCCTGGGCTAGTGCCGTGCCCTCGAAAAAATGGTTATTTTTTCTTAAAAAATACTGTCGTATTTTTTAAGGGACGCAAAAGGCCCGCCGACACATGTGTCGGCGGGCCTTTTGCGTCAGCACAGCCGGGCCAGCCACAAACGGCGCAGGTCCGCCTCGGGCAAAAGCCACACCCGCCGGTGCACGGCGGCCAGGGCCTGGCCGTCCGTCAGGAGCCTGGTCTTCTCCGCCCGACTCAAGCCCGCCGGCCCAACGGCCAGGGCCTTTTCCACCAGAGCCTGGCGCGCGGCCGCAGCCTTCGGGCCGTGCCGCCGGGTCGGACACGAAAGCCCAAGCCGCCGGCCGCAGGCGGCCGGATCCACCACGGCCAGGGCCACGCCTTGCCCCTTGGGGATGTCCAGGGGCCGGTCGCGCTCCCGGTTGGCCCCAAAGAACCGCTGCGTCTCCACCAGTTCCGGAGGCGGGTCGATCTCCTCGGGCACGGCCAGAAGCCCCAGGCGTCGCAGGCCTCGGCCGAGAGCCGGCAGGCTCGTGACCACGGACAGGGGGATCGACAGGAAAAGGGGAATGAAGATGGGGCTGACCCACCAGAAAAACGGCCGGTTGAAGACAAAAAGCACGCTTCCCCAGACCGCGGCCAGAAGCGTCCCGCCCAGATGGAACCGGACGGCCTGACGCCAGGACGTGGCCTTGCCTTCCCGCTCCTGGGTTTCCCAGCCGGTCTCGCTGCCAAGCAGGGTAAAGAGCACGAATTTGCTGTGAAACTGCATGCGGATGGGGGCCAGCAGGGACGAGGTCAGGACCTCCAGGCCCACGCCGGCGAGTAGCCGCCAGAATCCGCCGAAAAGCTTGCGCCGGCCTTTTACAAGCACCAGGGCCACGGCGCAGACCTTGGGGAAAAAAAGCAGCACGCCCGTGGTCAACAGGAGGCTCAAAGCCCACCACGGCTCCCAGACCGGCCAGGCCGGAAAGAGGGATCGGGCCGGGGAGAAATAGATCGGCGGCGTCACGGCCTCGATCACGGCCTCGGCCGAGGACAGGATCAGAAACAGCAGCCACAGCAGGGCCGAACCATAGGCCATGACCCCGACCAGGAAGAGAAACCGGTGGGCCGGGATGAAGCGTCGGGAAAAAATGAGCTTCAGGTGCTGGAGATTGCCCTTGCACCAGCGCCGTTCGCGAACCAGTTCGGCCAGGAGGTTCGGCGGCAGTTCTTCGTGGCTTCCGGCCAGGTCGTAGGCCAGCCAGACGCCGTAGCCCGCCCGGCGCATGAGGCCGGACTCCACGAAATCGTGGCTGATGATCTCCCCGCCCAAGGGGGGCCTCCCCGGCAGCCGGGGCAGGGCGCAGTGGCGCATGAACGGCTCCAGCCGAATGAGCGCATTGTGTCCCCAGAACTGGGCGTCCCCCAGCAGCCAGAAATGAAGCCCCGCCCCCAGCATGGGGCCGTAGAGCCGGCTGGCCAGCTGCTGCACCCGGGCCAGAAACGAGTCCCGGCCGATGCCGCCGGGCACGGTCTGCAAAATGCCGATGGAAGGCCTGGCCTCCATGATGGCTGCCAGGCGGACAATGGCCTCGCCGCTCATGATGCTGTCGGCGTCCATGACCAGCATGTAGGCGTACGTAGCTC
>CAZBER010000021.1:5518-23463 GCA_964490985.1 uncultured Desulfovibrionaceae bacterium
GGCGACAAAAGTCGATGATGTTGCCGCTTTTTTTCTTGGTGTTGATCCGGCGGCGGCGATAGAAAAGCCTGTCTGCGGCGGAAAGCCTGCGGCGCAGCCCGTCCCAGGCGGCCTCTTCCTCGGCCCAGGCCTCGGGGTCCCGGGTGTCGCTCAGGATGAAAAAATCGAAATCCGCCAGCGCGCCCTGGGCGTCCAGGGACCGGTACACGGCCTCGATGCCGGCGCACACCCGGTCCATGTCCTCGCCGTACACCGGGTAGACGATGGCTGTCCTGGCCCGATCGGCCGTGGCTGGGGCCGGGATGTCGGCCGGGGCCTGGGTCGGGATGTCGGCCGTGACGGCAAAGCGGTCGTAGCGGCGAAGCAGGACGGCGAAACCGGCCATGGCCGTCCAGAAGCCGATGGAAACCCAGGCAAAGAGCACGGTGAAAACCGCCACCAGGACAACTTCCAGCGGGGTTGTCCCCTTGTGGGGCAAAAGCGGGGCCATGCGCAGGGCCGCCAGGGCCGAGGGCGCCAGGACCAGGAAGGCCAGAGCGGCCCGCCGTCGCCGGCCCGTCCGGACCCAGGATCCCGCATCGACCCGGGCGTTGGGCGGCGGGCGTTTTTCCCCTGACCGGGGTCGGGCCAGGCCCACGGCCCGAAGCAGCCTGCGCCACAGCCCCGGTCCCATGGACTGCGGGGCAATGGGCGTGCGCCGGATGGGGGGCACGGCCGGGGCCTCCCGGGTCGGGGCCGGCGTGCCGAGTCGCCCGAAAAGCGCCTCCATGCCCGCCCGGTTCGCCTGGCTGGCGTCAGGTTCCTTTCCGTCCGTTACGGACGTCAGGATTTCGACGGCCATCTCCAGGCGTTGCGTCTCGGGCAAGGACACCCGCCGCAAATAGGCCACGATCCGCCGGCCCAGCCCGTCGCGCACGGCCGCCTGTTGTGGCTCTCGCCCAGGAGCCGCCTCAGGCTTCGGGGAGGATGGCATAGCTCCACGTCTCGCTGACGCCGCCGCCGGGCAGTTTCAAAAAGGTCCGCAGCTCGATGGCCTTTCCTTTTTCGGGCAGGATTTTCTCCAGGGCCGCCCCGGTTTCCACCTCCACCTTGAAGGCCACCCGCCAGCCGCCGGTGACGCTGTTTTTGTAGGCCTGCTGGTCCACGACCTTGGCCCCGGGGCCGGTGGTGACAACGGCCTGCACCCCGGCGTCCTCGGGGAGCTTTTTGAGGGCCGCGCCCTCGAAGTCCAGGACGAACAGGCGGCTTTTGTCGTCGGGTCGGGAGGTGCGGGTGGCGGTGACCATGACCGGGGGTTGCACGCTGCTGTTGTCGCGAAGCCAGCGCATGCGATAGTCGAACTGCAGCATCTTGGCCGGATCGGGCGGGGCCTGGGGCGTCCAGAAGGCCACCAGGTTGTCGTGAATTTCCTTGTCCGAAGGGATGAGCACCATCTCCACCCGGCCCGGCCCCCAGCCTCCCTGGGGTTCGACCCACAGGCTCGGCCGGGTCTCGTAGCGGCTTTCCAGGTCCTGATAGTCGGCGAACTCCCGGTCCCGCTGCATGAGCCCGAAGGCCGGGGCTTCCTCGGCCTCGAAACCGTTGACCTGGAGCAGTTGGGGATTGCGGGCCGGCCGCCACAGCCATTCGCCGCTGCGGAAATGGATGAGCAGCCCGTCGGAATCGTGGACCTCGGGCCGCCAGTCCCGGTAGGACAAGGCCCCGGCATTCTCGCCATACAAAAACATGCTGGTCATGGGGGCAATGCCGAGCTTGGCCACGGGCTTGCGCAAAAAAAGCCGGGACTGCACGTCGATCACGGTCTCCTTGCCCGGAGTGGCCGTGAAGGCATAGGCCCCGGTCGCCTCCTCGCCGTCCAGGAGGGCGTAAATGCGGATCGACTTGTCGGCCTTGCCCGGCTTTTGAATCCAGAACTCCCGGAACCAGGGAAACTTTTCCCCCTCGGGCAGAGCCGTGTCGATGGCCAGGCCCCGGGCCGACAGGCCGTAATTCTGGTTGCGGGCCACGGCCCGCAAATAGGACGCGCCGAGAAACACCAGGAATTCATCCAGATAGGACGGGGTGTTGATGGCGCTGTGGACCCGAAAGCCCACCGTGCCCATGGCGTCGGGAATCTGCTCCCCGAGCTGGGCCACCTGGCTGAAGTCGAACATGGCCTTGGACAGGATCAGGGGCGCGGCCTTGCCGCCCTCCACGATATTGATCCCCACGGTGCGGTCGTAGAGGAATCCCGGCGGGAAAAACTGGAGTTCGAAGGGCAGTTTTTCGTTGCGCCACAAGGCATGGTCGGTCTTGAAACGGATTTTGCGCCAGGCGTCGAAATCGATGTCGCGCAACGGTCCCGCAATGGGGGACGGCGGCTGATACGGCTGGGTGGCCAGTTCCCGGGCCATGCCCACCACAGTGTCGAAGGAAAAGGCGGCATCGGCCAGGGGGCCGCTGCCGGACGCCGCGTTGGCGGGACACACCCCAACGACCAGGCTGAGGCCGAGTGCCAGCAGGCACAGGGCCAGGGCCGCTTTTTTCGAAAAGCCCAAGGCGCTCTCGGTATTTCCCATGGCTATGGGTATCCTCCGTGCAAAAGGGATTTCCATTGTCGCCTGAATAAAAAACATCCGAAGAACGGTCAACGCCAATATCCCGCCGCCGGCCGCCGGCCCTCCCCTCTGTCCCGCTTTGCGGCTAAAGCTTTTCCGTTCCCGGTCGATACGGCTTGCAAGCGACCCCGGCCGCCCAGCCCCAAACGGTCCCAAACCCGAGGAAAGGCCATGACCATGCCGCGCCAGCCCGCCGCCCCGTTCGCCTCGGCCCTGATTGTCAGCGCCAACGAAGGCCATGCCAAAATCGACCGCGATTTCCTCAAGCGCTGCCGGGTCTCCAGCCTGCGGACCACGGCATCCGGGACCGAGGCCCTGGCCAGCCTGCGGCGCGAACGCGCCCAGCTCGTCGTGTGCGACGCCGCGCTTGCCGACATGGACGGCCAGGCCTTTGTCTCGGCCCTTCGGGCCGATCCGGCCCTGGCCGGGATTCCGGTCATCATGGCCGCCGTGGCCAGCACCCGGGCCGACGTGCTGCGGGCTGTGAAACTGGGCGTGGCCGGCTACTGCATCCGCCCCTATTCCCAGGACACGTTCCAGCGCCACCTGTCCATGGCCGCGCGCCTGGCCGCCTTTGGCGCGACCAAACGCGCCGCCCTGGCCCGGGCCGAAGCGGCCCAGGCCCAGGGCCGGGATGCGGCCGCGGCCAGCGGCTATGCCGCCCTGGCCGACGCGCCCGACGCCGCGCCCCGGCTTTTCGAGGAAGGCATGGTCGCCCTGGCCGCCGCAGACTATGATCGGGCCATTGCCGCCTTTCACCGGGCCTTGGCGGTGAGTTCCCTGTTCGTGGAGGCCTACCTCGGCCTGGCCCGGGCCTGGAAAGCCAAGGGCAGCCTGAACAGGTACCGGCATTTCCTGAAGCAGGCCGCCTCGGCCTGCGCCCGGGCCAGGCGTTTTGCCGAACTGCGGGACCGTTTTGTGGAGCTTCTGGCCGGGGATGACACCCGCTTCAATCCCTTCCTGGCCCTGGGCAACGAGCTGTTGCGCGACCGGCACTACACCGCCGCCGCGACCCTGTACCGCCACGCCCGGGAACTGGCCCCCGACAACCCGGACATCGCCCTGGGCCTGGCCAAGGCCTACCATTTCCTGCGCCGGCCCGACCTGGCCCGGCGCGCCGTGGACAAGGCCCTGTCCCTGGACGCGGACAGCGCCGAAGGCCGTCTGCTCTACCACCGCCTGACCGGCCGCCGCCACGGCGACATCCCGCCCCTGGAAGAGCGCGCGCCCGCAACCGACGCCCCGCCCTATCCCTGGGTGCTGCGCGGAGTCCTCTACGTGGCCGGCCTGGCCGCGGACCGGCTCCTGCGCCCTCGCCGCCTGGCCCGGGCCGCCTGACGCCGGCTCCAATGCCATGAAATGACGCCCCGGCCGAAACCGATACGGTTTTGGCCGGCTCAGCCTTGCTTTTTTCTCACATTGCCTAACCGGAAAAAGTGGGGCACAGTGCGTGTAGGGGTGAAACGGCCAAGACGCCATGGGGCGTCTCGGCCAAAGCGCCCATACGGCCCAGGTGGCCTCCATCGGGAGGATGCGCATGTCGGATGCCATCACGCCGGCCGGGCACGTCGAAGCCTCTCCTCCAGGCCATGTCGAGGCCCTGCCTCCGGGCCGTTTCGAAGCTTTGCCCCCGGGGCATGTCTGCATATCGCCGGCGGGCGAGGTCTCGGTCAGTCCGGCCGGACATGTCGAAATCCCCCTGGCCGGGCATGTGGACGCCGCCCCGGCCGGGCGCCTGGAGCCGGTCCCGGCCGGCATGGTGGAGGTGCCCTTGGGGGCCATCATCAACATTCGGCTCTAGCTTTGCCTATTCCGCGTTCCACGGCGCGGGCCGACAACCCACAGGCAACGCCATGCACCGTGCTCCTCTCGTCCGGTTCTCCCTGACCTGCTGTCTGGCCCTCTTCCTTCTTGGCCCCGGCCTCGGCTGTTCGCCGCGCCAGAATCCCTGGCTGACCCCGTCCCAGGGGGAGGCCCTGGCGGAAAAGGTCAAGACCAGCCAAAACGCCTTCCTGCGACTGCAGGATGCCGAGGCCGAAGCCCGCCAGGACGGCAACGCCGTTGCCGCCGAGCGGTACCGGGTGGCCAAGGAAGCGGCCTACCAGGAATACGTGCGCGATGAACAGGCCCTGCGCCAGTACGAGGCCGATCGCAGCCGCCGCGCCAGCCAGGACCAACGCCGCCCGTAATTCTAGAGAGGTTCTTGCAAAAAGAGTCGTTTTTGACGCCTTCGGCGACCAAAGGGCGTTGCCCTTTGGAAACCCATAAGGGGTTCAGGGCGTTGCAATATAACGTCCGGTGCGCTTTCATGTAATATCTGCTTTTTGCAAAAGCCTCGTCAGATCGGAAACCGGAGAAGGCCCGGACCTGGCGGCCGGGCCACGGCCCAAAAAAAGGCCGCCCTCAGGGAGGACGGCCCGTAGCTTGCGGTGGCGGCGTCCGGCTGATCAGACCTTGGCCATGCTCTTGGCCGACGTGATCTTGTTGCCGGACGTGTCGTCAGACTTGCCGGGGCGGGGCTTGAGGCCCGAGCCCAGGTCCAGGAGGATGGGGCTGGCGATGAAGATCGAGGAATAGGTGCCGGCCAGGATGCCGATGAGCATGGCCAGGGCGAAGTCGTGGATGACCTGACCGCCGAAGAAATAGAGGCAGATCACCGTGATCAGGGTGGTGCTGGCGGTCAGGATGGTGCGCGAAAGCGTCTCGTTGATGCTGCGGTTGATGAGCCGGTCCAGGGGCTCGGCCTTGGCCGTGCCGCGCAGGTGCTCCCGGATGCGGTCGTAAACGATGATGGTGTCGTTTAACGAATAGCCCAGGATGGTGAGCAGGGCGGCCACGATGGTCAGGTCGAATTCCTTGTTCAAAAGCGAAAAGATGCCGATCATGAGCAGGATGTCGTGGAGGTCGGCCACCACCGCGCCCAGGGCGAACTTGAGCCGCATGACGTAGCAAAGCCCCATGGTGATGCACATGGCGGCCACAATGAGCCAGCTTGTGGGAAGGCCGATGAGCTTGAGCACGTAGATGCCGCCGGACAGGGCCGCGGCCATGACCCCGGCCGCCATCCAGCGCTGTTCGAACCGGCCGGAGATGTAGATGGCGATCAGCAGCACGGAGTAGAAGATGGCCTCCAGGGCCTTGCCGCGCAGGTCCGCGCCGACCTTGGGTCCCACCATCTCCAGGCGTTGCAGGGAAAAGCCGGAATCCGGAAGGTTTTTGGCCAGGGCTCCTTCCACTCCGGCCCGCACCGTCTCCTGGGGGATGTCATGGTCCGTGGCCCGGATCAGATATTCGTTGTTGTCTTCCTGGCCGTAGCGCTGAACCACCACGTTTTGCAGGCCCACCTCGTCCACGGCCTTGGCAATGGCGGCCACGTCCATGTTCTTGGCGAAACGCACCTGGATGGACAGGCCGCCGGCAAAATCCACGCCAAAGCGCGGACCGCCCTTGACGGCCAGAGACACCAGACCGGCCAGAATGATCGCCCCGGAAAGCAGGTAGGCCAGCTTGCGGTATTTCAGGAAATTGATGTTCGTGCCGGGCTTGATCAGCTCCAGAACCATCGTCTCCCCCTCTGGGTTGCTGCGGGAATGGCGGAAGGCGGGAATCGGCCGGCATGCCGGACGCCCTTTCCTTCCGGAAAGGCTTTGCACCTTCCGCCAAATGCGCAAGCCTTGTCAAGAGCGCCGGGCCTCACCCAACAGGTCTGAAAAGCGGAAGCGAAAGGGACTGTCCGAGGCAGGAACCGCAGAGCAAAGGGCGCTATGGTATGAGTTTGCGCTCTTTTTCTGCGTCACCCCGGCCACGGCCGGGGTCCGGGTCTTCTTCGAAACATGCCGCAAAGAAACCGGATTCCGGCTTGGGCCGCAGTGACGGCCCAAGCGGCAAACCACCGTTGGCCTCGCGCCACGAATCGGCGCGAATGCTTCCAATCAATTCGGGTGCTTGTCCACCACCCGCTTGGGCGGCAGCAGCCGGGCGCTCATAACCGGCAGGGGCAGGGGGCTGACCCCCCGAAATTCCTCTTCCCGGGGGCGCAGGGGCTCGGGAGCCACGGCCGAAGCCTGGCGCCCGCCTTCACCGAACACGCCGGGCAGAAAATTCGCGCCTCCGGCGGAGCACAGTTCCCCGCCCTTGACGCACAAGACCGTAAAAAGCGCCGCAAAAAACAGAAGTCGCAACGTGTAAGACATCCGCACTTACTCCCTGGACGATTTTCCCGCCGTACCAGGGCCGGCCGAGGACATTCCACGCCTTGGGCCGGCGGGCCTGCATCTCGTTCGGAGTCATTTGGGTTGCTCGGGAGGTAGCACATTCCCATGCTTTTGCAAGCAGGGTCCGATATCAAATAATACTTTGATATAAATGATAAAATTTAAGAAAACCCGCTTTGGGGCCATTAAATCCGACAAGATTTTATCGGATTGCCATATTGGGGACGTAACCGAAAGGCGTGTCGGCCGGACAGAGACGGTTTGCCCCGCCTCTGTCCGGCTCCGCAGCGCCGCACGTTTGGTGAACCGTGCGCCGTCAGCGCAGGTATTTGAGAAAGGGACTGTCCGGGGTCAGGAAAATGCGGGTGTTTTGGGACGTGGCCTTCTGGTAGGCCTCCAGGCTCCGGGTAAAGGCGAAAAAGTCCGGGGACGGGCTTACGGCCTCGGCCCAGGCCGCAGCGGCCGCAGCGTCGCCCTGCCCCCGCACGATCTGGGCCTGGCGTTCGGCCTCGGCCAGAATCACGGCCCGGTCCTTGTCCGCTCCGGACTTGATCTTCTCCATTTCTTCCTGGCCTTCGGAGCGGTAAAGCTTGGCCTGGCGCTCGCGCTCGGCCCGCATGCGGTTGTAGATGGCCTGGGCGTTTTCCGGCGGCAGGTCCGTGCGCTTGATGCGCACGTCCACCACTTCCAGACCGTAGGGGCGAAGCAGCTCGTTGGACTTTTTCGTCACCTCGCCCATGATGTCCCCGCGCTTGCCCGACACCACGTTTTGCAGGGTGTACTGGCCCAGGGCCACCCGCATTTCGGCGTAGACGATGTCGTCCAGGCGGGCCTGGGCCCGCTGCACCGTGCGCAGGGTCTGGTAGAAGCGCAGCGGATCGGTGATGCGCCACTTGGTGTAGTTGTCCACCACCATGTTCTTCTTGTCCAAGGTCAGAATCTCGGCCGCCTTGGCGTCGTGTTCCAGGATTCTGGCGTCAAAGAACTCCGCGTTCTGGACAAACGGGAGCTTGACGTGGATTCCCGGCCCCAGGGTGCCGCCCATGGGCTTGCCGAGCTGGAGCACAATGGCCGTTTCGGTCTGGTCCACCATGAACACGGTCTGGGAAGCGGCCAAGGCCACGACAAAGACCACCACGGCCAGCACCAGGATGGAGGTTCTCACGGGTTGCCTCCCTTGGCCTTGGCCGGCTGCCGGGGAGCGACCGGGGGCTCGGCCGGGGCCGCCGGGGCGGGCCGCACCGCCTCCAGGGGCAGGTAGGGCACGGCCTGCCGGGCCGCTTCCTCGCTCATGAACAGCTTTTCCAGTTGGGGATTGGACAGTATGGATTCCATGGCCTCGATGTACAGGCGCTGCCGGGTCACGTCCCTGGCCTTGTCGTATTCCAGGCGCAGGGCCGTGAAGCGGTCCGCGCCGCCCTTGGCCCGCCGGATGACCTGCTCCTTGTAGGCCTGCGCCTCGTTGGCGATGGCCGCGGCCCGGCCCCGGGCCTTGGGCAGGATGTCGTTGGCGTAGGCCTCGGCCTCGTTGACGAACCGGATCTTGTCTTCCCGGGCGCTGGCCACGTCCTTGAAGGCCTCCACCACTTCCTTGGGCGGATGCACGTTCTGGAGCTGCACGGCCACCACCTCGATGCCGCAGTTGTAGCGGTGCAGCATGGACTGCAGCAGCGTCTTGGTGCCGTCCTGGACCTGGACCTTGCCCGAGGTCAGCACGGAATCGATCTTGGCGTCGCCGATGACCTCGCGCATGGCCGCCTCGGCCGCGCTTTTGACCGTCTCGTCGGGCCGGTCGATGGCAAAGAGGTAATGGACCGGATCGCTGATCTGGTATTGGACGATGAACTGCACGTCCACGATGTTCTCGTCGCCCGTGAGCATGAGCGACTCCTCGGGCATGGGCTTGTACTGCAGGGCCGATCCGTCCCGGGCGTGGGCCGAACGGAAGCCCACTTCCACCCGCCGGACCTGGGTGACTTTCGGGGTCTTTACGGTCTCGATGGGAAACGGTAAGTGGTAATGCGGCCCCGGTCCCGTGGAGGCGACGTAGGCGCCGAAGCGCTGCACAATGCCGGCTTCGTCCGGTTCCACGATGTAGATCCCGCTGGCGATCCAAAAAACCACCAGAATCAGGATCACGATTTTGGGGCCGCCGGGCAGCCGCCCTTTGAGTCGCGACAACCGCTTGCCCAATTCCTCGCCCACGCGGCCGGGGTCGGGCGGCAAGGGCCCTTGCTGGCGGCGTTTTTGCTCTGAGAGCTTGTCCCAATCCCAGTTCATGCTTGGCGGCATAGGAGAGATGCGGGGGAAGGTCAAGGGAAGGCCCCCCTGAGGCATGACGCGCCGCCTGGCCCGTTTTTCGAGGAGGATGCATGAAGCCAGTGGCGCCCGGGGTTTTTCGGGCTTACGATATCCGGGGCATTGTGGACGTGGATTTCGACCCCGAGTGGGTGGAGCGCCTCGGCCGGGCCTGCGGCGCGTATTTTGCCGGCCAGGGCCATGCCCAGGCCGTGGTGGGCCACGACTGCCGGCTGTCCTCGCCCGAATACCAGGCCCGCCTGGCCGCCGGTCTGGCCTCCTCGGGCCTGGACGTGGTGTGCCTGGGCATGGTCCCTACCCCGGTTTTCTACTACGCGGTCAAGGCCCTGGGCCGCAAAGCCGGGGTCATGGTCACGGCCAGCCACAATCCGCCGGAATTCAACGGATTTAAGATCTGGTGCGGCGAGACCACCATTCATACCGGAGCCCTGCGGGAAATCCACCGCCTCATGGCCGAGGAGGCCTTTGTGTCCGGTGCGGGCCTGGTGTGCGAGCACGACATGAAGCCCTCCTACGTGGAACACCTGGTGGACCAGATCGTGCTGTCCCGGCCCGTGACCGTGGTGGTGGACGGCGGCAACGGGGCCGGCGGACTCATTTGCGCCGAAGCCCTGCGCCAGGCCGGGGCCACGGTCATTCCGCTTTACTGCGAGCCTGACGGCCGCTTTCCCAACCACCACCCCGACCCCGTGGTTCTGGAGAACGTGGCCGACCTAAGCCGCCGCGTAGTGGCCGAAAAGGCCGATTTCGGCATAGGCCTGGACGGCGACGCGGACCGGCTGGGCGTGGTCGACGAGACCGGCCGGCTCATGTACGGCGACCAGGTTCTGGCCCTTTACGCCCGGGCCGTGCTGGCCAGCCATCCCGGGGAAACGATCATCGGCGAGGTCAAGTGCAGCCATCTGCTGTACAAGGACATCGCCGCCCACGGCGGCCAGCCGCTCATGGCCGCCACCGGCCATTCCCTGATCAAGTCCCGCATGCGGGAGACCGGGGCCATCCTGGCCGGGGAGATGAGCGGGCACATGTTTTTCGCGGACCGCTACTACGGGTTTGACGACGGCATTTACGCCGCGCTTCGTCTGGCCGAGATCGTGGCCGGCTCGGACGTCCCCCTCTCCAAGGCCCTGGCCGACTGGCCGAAAACGGTCAACACCCCGGAAATCCGCATGGACTGCCCGGACGCCATCAAGTTTGCGGTGGTGGAAAAGGCCCGGGACTACTTCCGGGACCGCTACGAGATGATCGACGTGGACGGCGTGCGCCTGACTTTTCCCGACGGCTGGGGCCTGCTTCGCGCCTCCAATACCCAGCCCGTGCTGGTGCTGCGCTTCGAGGCCGAAACCCCCGAGCGCCTGGAGGAGATACGCCGGATCATCGAAGAGCCGGTGCATGGGTGGATTGCGGACATGCAAAACGGGTAGGCGGCGGGGGCGGACTGCCCGGAAATCCTCATGCCGCGATTGTTCCAAGGCCTGGCATTGACAAAAATTGCCAATCCCGCCTAGGCTGCGGCAAAGGCCCTGGAGGTCGCTTCATGCCGACACGAAATATCAACCTCACCGAGCACTTCGATCAATTTATCGCCGAGCGCATCGAGGCCGGCCGGTACAAGAACGCCAGCGAGATCGTCCGGGCCGGCCTGGCCCTCCTGGAACGGCAGGAAGCCGAGGACGAGCTGCGCCTGGCCCGGCTGCGCCAGGAAGTCGAGGCCGGCTTTGCCGCCATCGAGCGCGGCCAGTACACGGACGTGGCCGATGACGGGCTTGACGCCTATTTCGCCCGGCTGCGGAAAAAACACGCTCCAGCGGCCGGGACGCGGCGGCCGTAGTGGCCGCCTGGCGCTTCTCCATCCTGGCCGAGCTCGACCTGGCCGAAATCCTGAACTGGACGGAGCAAAACTTCGAAGGCGCGCCCTATCTGGAAGTCATCAAGGCCGGGCTCCGCTACCTTGCCGCCACCCCAGGCGGGCCTTACATCCGGCAGCGCCCCGAGCTCGGCCCGGGCGTTTGCACGTACCACCTCAGGCACAGCCGCACGCTCCCAGGCCAGCGTACGCCCCTGGTCAAGCATCCCCGGCATTTCATCGTATTTCGGTCCGAAACGCGCCTCTCCACATCGCCCGCATTCTCCACGAATCCCGCGACCTTGCCGGGCAGGAAATCCCGGACGATTGACTTTATGGCGTTCAGCCGCCACCTTAGGTCTTGACTCTAAGGGAAATCCCGCGCCAGAAGCGCGCATGCTCGTCCGCATTCCTCGCCTGGCTCCGGTCGGGGACCCGCCCGCCACCGGCCGCGCGATCTGGAGGCAGCCATGACTTCCCGCCTGCTTCTTATCCTGGCCCCGGTTCTGGTTGCCCTGGCCATCCTGGCCGCAAGCCCGGCCCCGGCCCAGACCTATCGCGTCAACGAGGCCCTGGGCGAGCTGCTCTCCAAGCAAAACAACCTGTCCCTGCCGAGCAACCCCGGCGGCAAAAACATCCTGGAACACAGTTGCATCTACAAAAACGACTTTTCCTTAAGCGCCTCGGAAAAGCTCCTGGAAACCTGCGACGTGCCAAAGGCCGTGGGGGAATTTACGGCCAAGTACGGCCGGCCCGACCAGACGGCCAAGGCCCAGGACGGCCGGACCATCCTGGAATACTTCCTGGAATACAAACAAAATCAGTACCGTGTGAAGTTTTACATCGGCTGCGCCGACAACGCCACGGACGCCTTTTCCATGGTGGAATGCACGCTCGAAAAAAATAGGGTGCCTGTGGGCGGGCCGCCCAAGAAGCGGCCGTTCCTGGATTTCCTGCGCCCTGATCGATGATGGGCGGCCGGTCCCCGGCCGCGCCGATAAACCCTGTTTGCCCCCCTCCCTGTCTTCGGGTATAGACGCCAAAAGCAGCAACCGGATACATGCATGCGAACGCTCAAATGGATATTTCTGGTCGCCGTCCTGTGTGGCGGCGGCCTTTTCGCCTACAAAGCCACCCATAAAAAAGTCGAGCCCCCCAGGGTCCTGGCCACGGCCACGGCCAGCATCGGCGACGTGCGCAAGGTCCTGGAGGCCACGGGCATCGTCAAGGCCCAGGTCGGGGCCATTGTCAAGATCGGAGCCCGGGCCACGGGCACCATCAAGGAAATGAACGTCAAGGTCGGCGACGAGGTCAAAAAGGATCAGCTCATCGCGGTCATCGACGACCGGGAGCTGCGCGCCCAGCTCGACGAGGCCGAGGCCAAGCTGGCCCGGGCCGACGCCGACCTGACCCAGGTCGAGGCCGTCTACCCCAAGCGCATTGCCGAGGCCGAGGCCGAGATGCGCCTGGCCCAGGCCAAAAACGAGTATGCCGCCTCCAACCTGAAGCGCCAGGACGAGCTCTTCCAAAAGGAGCTCATTGCCCGCGACGTCCTGGACGCCGCCCGCCGCGATTCCCTGGTCGGGCAAAACGACGTCCTGGCCCGGCAGGCCTCCCTGGTGCGCCTGCAAACCGAGTTCGACAAGGAGCGCATCAAGGCCCAAAAGGCCGTGGAAGAGGCCAAGGCGGTCATCGACTCCATCAAGACCAAGATTTCCTACACCCGCATCGTCAGCCCCATTGACGGCGTGGTGGCCCTGGTCACCTCCCAGGAAGGCGAAACCGTGGTGGCCGGCCTGCAAGTGGCCAACCTCATCACCGTCCTCGACCCCACCCGCCTGGAGATGTGGATTTACGTGGACGAAACCGACGTCGGCCAGGTGCGGCCCGGCATGGCCGTGGAATTTCGCGTGGACGCCTACCCGAACACCATTTTCAAGGGCCAGGTGGACCAGATCTATCCCCAGCCGGAAATCCGCGACAACATCGTCTACTACCAGGCCCTGGTGCGCCTGGACCCGGGCGAATCCAGGCGGCTTCGGCCCGAGATGACCACCCAGTGCCAGATCGTGGTCCAGGACAAAAAAGGCGTGCTGATCATTCCCAATGCCGCGCTCAAATGGATCGGCGACAGGCAGGTGGTGTTCGCGGTGTCCCCGGACGGCATGGCCCGGGAAATCCAGCCCCGGTTCGGGCTCGAAGGCTTAAACGAGACCGAGGTCCTGGAGGGCCTGTCCCAGGGCGAGGTGGTGGCCACCCAGATCGTGCTGCCGGGCCTGGCCGCGCCGCCCGCGGCCGCCCCCAAACCGGCCCGGCCGGGCGCGGCCCGATGAGCCAGGAGCCCCTGGTCGTCCTGCGGGACGTGTCCCGGTCCTATGTCATGGCCGGCGTCACCCATACGGTGCTTCGCGACGTGAGCCTGGCCATCGAGGCCGGGGAATTCGCGGCCGTCATGGGCCCCTCGGGCTCGGGCAAATCCACGCTGCTGCACATCCTGGGCCTGCTCGACCGGCCCACGTCCGGCTCGTATGCGCTGGGTGGCCGCGACACCGGGGGCCTGTCCGACGACGACCGCTCGGCCCTGCGCAACCGGGCCATCGGCTTCGTGTTCCAAAGCTTCTACCTCGTGCCCTATGCCACGACCCTGGACAACGTGCTCCTGCCCGGCCTCTACAGCCCCACGCCCCAGCACGTCCTGCGTCGCCGGGCCGAGGAGCTTCTGGCCAAGGTCGGGCTGGCGGCCCAGGCCGGGCACAAGCCGTCCCAGCTCTCCGGCGGCCAGCAGCAGCGCGTGGCCCTGGCCCGGGCCCTTATCAACAACCCGGACCTGATCTTGGCCGACGAACCCACGGGCCAGCTCGATTCCGCCACCAGCGCCGAAATCATGGGCCTTTTGGCCGACATCAACCGGGAAGCCGGCAAGACCGTGGTCGTGGTCACCCACGACGAAGCCACGGCCGCCTATGCCCGCCGCCAGATCCTCGTGCGCGATGGCCGTGTGGCAAACGATTAGAAACACGCCGCGCCTGATCGTGCGCATCCAGCGCATGGCCGTGCTGGCCCTGTGGGCCCACAAGCTGCGCAGCCTCTTTGTGGTGGCCGCCGTGGCCATGGGCATGGCCGCACTCACGGTCATCGTGGCCTCGGTGGACGGAGCCCGGCGAAAGGCCGTGGAGATCGTGGACTTCTTCGGCCCGGACGCCGTGCTGGTCATTGGCGGGGACATCGAGAACCGTCCCGTGGGCCAACGTGTCAATACTTTGACGTGGAATGACGTCCGGACCATTGCCCGGTCCCTGCCCGGGGCCTATGCCGTGCTGCCCATGCGGTCCGTGCAGGGCGTCACCCTCAGATACGGCAACAAGAACCACGAATTGCCCATTGTGGTGGGGGCCACGGAAAATTACACCCAGGCCTGGAACTGGCCCCTGGCCGAGGGCCGGGACCTGTTGGCCGAGGACGTGGAGCACGGGGCCAAGGTGGCGCTTATTGGCGACGCCCCGGCCAAGGAGCTGTTCGGGGACGCCTCGCCCATCGGCAGGATCATTTTCGTCAAAAATCTGCCGGTCCAGATCGTGGGCCGGCTGGCCTACCGGGGCCTGTCCGGCGGCCAGTCCGACATCACCGTGGACGACCGCATCATCATGCCCATCTCCACCCTGACCCAGCGCTTCAACCTGGACCGCAAATACTTCCGGGGCCTGCGGGTCAAGTTTTACGATCCTTCGCTCATGGAATCCCACAAGGCCAACCTGCGTTCGCTCCTGCGCCACCTCCATTCCATTCCGCCGCATGCGCCGGACGACTTCACCGTGCTCTCGGCCAGCGAAATCCTCAAGTTCCTCACCGCCTTTACCGGCGGACTGGTGGCCTTTCTGGGCGTCACCGCCGGGGTGGCCATCCTGGTCGGCGGCTTTGTCCTGGCCAACCTCATGTTTTTGAGCGTCAGCGAGCGGCGCGCGGAAATCGGCCTGCGCAAGGCCGTGGGCGCGACCTCCACGGCCATTGCCGTGCAGTTTTTGTCCGAGGCCGTGTACCTGACCCTGGCCGGCGCCCTGGCCGGCATTGCCCTGGGCGTGGGCCTGGGCGAATCCCTGTCCCGGCTGGGGCTTTTGGAGCTGCGCCTGTCTCCGAAGATTTTCGTCCTGTCCCTGGTCGCGGCCCTGGCCATTGCCCTGCTCTTCGGCCTGCGCCCGGCCCGCAAGGCCGCCGCCCTGGACCCCATCGAAGCCTTGCGCGGCGGCGGGGAATAATTCCACGCAAGAGAGCGGCAGAGGCTTTTGCCAAAAGAGCCGTTTGTGAAGCCTTCGGCGACCAAAGGGCGTTGCCCTTTGGAAACCCGTAAGGGGTTCAGGGCGTTGCAACGTCCGGAATCACAGCAGTCAGGCCGGCAGGCGCAGGATAGCGGTTGTTCGCCGCTCCGGCCGGCCGATGGGAACCGGCGGACGGGCCGCGACGACCGCCGGGCGTTGGCCGGCAAGAACCGCCTGCCGCTGGCCTGAAGTCTCCCCTGGCTGTCCGGGAATCCATGGTCCCGGGAATACCCCCTCCGATCAAAGCCTCTTGGGCATCCCGGCCAGGGGCGGCAGGCATTTCCATTTTTCCACATCTTTTCCCCATCATGGCGGCAAAAGCCGGGATAACGGTTCACGCGTTTTGATTTTCCACAGGCCTGATGGCCACGCGTGATTTTTCGTTTCTTGCGTCCGAAGCCGGGCGGACCCGGGCTGTTTCTCCGTTTGTCCGTTTATGCCCGTCATTCCGACAAATGCAGTAAAAATAAAAAGTTACATTCTTGTCATGGATATTTCCAGGCTTGCAAACCGGCCGGGACCTGGGCCGGGAGCCCGGGAGTATAGGGTTGCGCGTTGCCCATGGGCATGGTAGTCGCCGACCCACAAAACATGGATTTTCCACAATCAGTGGAAAAAACGGGCTCGTGTCGGCAATTTTTTCCCCACGGGCCTGGGAATAATCTTTTAACATACCACTCTGTTGTGAATTTTAGCAAGACTTTTTTCCACATCGGCACATCCCGTGCAGACAAGCCCGTAAACCCAACCAGGATCACGATCCCCGCGCCCAGGCGCGACAAACCCGCCACCGCAAGGGTCGGCACCCGATCTGTTATGCACAAAAATATCCTCGCCACGTGTTTTCTGCCCCTGGCCGCGCTCATTCTCTGCACGGCCCTGGCTCCGGGCCAGGCCCAGGCCGCCTTCAGCGATCCCATTGCCAGCTGGGACAAGGCCGGGTTGCGCTCCGCCCCGCCTGCTCCGGCCCAGACCGTGTCCGTGCGCGACTACGGCGCCAAGGGCGACGGCGCCACGGACGACACCAAGGCCTTCCAGAACGCCTTAAGCGCCATGTCCCACCCGGGCGTGCTGTCCATTCCCGCGGGCACCTACCGCATCACGAAAATGCTGGAGCTGACCAGCGGCACGGTGCTGCGCGGCGAGGGCAGCGACAAATCCAAGCTGACCTTCAACTTGAACGGCTCCTCGGACCCGTGCATCGACTTCACCACCTACAACTCCAAGTCCTGGGTGAACCTGTCCCAGAATGTCGCGGCCGGCGCCGCCACCATCACGGTTTCCAGCGCTTCGAGCTTTAGCGTGGGCGACATGGTGGAGATCGAGCAGCAAAACGACGGGTCCGTCATGTATACGGATCCGGAATGGAACCAGGATTGGGCCCAGAGCGTGGTGGGACAGTTCGTCAAGGTCACGGCCAAGTCCGGTTCCACCCTGACCCTGGATAGGCCGCTGCGCATCGACTTCAAGACCAGCCTGACCGCCCGCGCCCGCGTCTATTATATGGGCCACGACGTGGGCATCGAGGACCTGGGCCTGAACCGGGAAGACAGCGGTGGTTCGGACGGCGGGGACATCATCCATTTCAAGTACGCCCTGAACTGCTGGGTGCGCCGGGTGTCGAGCACCTGGACCGTGGGCTCCCACATCTATGCCGAATCCTCGGCCTCCATCGAGGTGACGGACTCCACCTTCAAGTATTCCCACGACTACGGCGACGGCGGCCGGGGCTACGGTGTGAGCCTGGGCCGGCACGTCTCGGACTGCCTGATCCAGAACAACGCCTTCGACACCCTGCGCCACGCCATGATCGTCAGCCAGGGGGCCAACGGCAACGTCTACGGCTACAACTATTCCATCCATACCAAGTGCGAAGACACCGACTGGACGCCCTGCGACATCTCCGTCCACGGCCACTATCCTTTCCGCAACCTGTTCGAGGGCAACATCGTCCAGGAGATCGACTCCACCGACTATTGGGGACCGGCCGGGCCGAACAACGTGTTTTTGCGCAACGTGGTGCAGCAGGAAGGCATCGAGATCATGGATCACTCCAACAATCAGGTGATCCTCGGCAACGTGATCCAGAAAAATGGCCCCCTCAGCGTTGCCTCGGGCATCACCGGCACGATCATGGCCGGCAACGTCAAATCCGACGCCACCCTGGTCTCGGTGTCCGCCGACGCCGTGCCGGCCAGCCTCTACCTGGCCAGCGCGCCGGCCTGCTTCGGGAGCCTGTGCTTCCCCATCCTGGCCGACGGCCAGGAAGTCAACTCGGCCATGGCCCGCTACCTGAACCTGGCCTCGGCCGGCGGCTCCACCGGCGGATCGGGTGGTTCGAGCGGCGGCTCCACTGGCGGTTCGAGCGGCGGCTCAAGCGGCGGCTCAAGCGGCGGTTCAAGCGGCGGATCGACTGGCGGATCAAGTGGAGGATCAAGCGGTGGATCGACTGGCGGTTCAACCGGTGGGTCGAGCGGTGGCTCCACTGGTGGGTCGAGCGGTGGCTCCACTGGTGGTTCGAGCGGCGGATCGACTGGTGGTTCAAGCGGCGGGTCAAGCGGTGGATCGAGCGGCGGGTCGGCCGGTGGATCAACCGGCGGGTCGGCCGGGGGCAGAGGGCTGGCAGAAGACCTTAGGCAAGAGGGCGATGGAGCTG
>CAZBER010000021.1:23473-56568 GCA_964490985.1 uncultured Desulfovibrionaceae bacterium
CGGCCAGGTCATCGCCATCATCTCCAAGCTGCTCATGCCCTAAGTCACGATTTCCCTGAAAACGACAACAGGGCCGGACAGCGCTGTCCAGCCCTGTTGTCGTTTGGTTCGTTCGAAACGACAGGCTAGAACCGTTCGAAATCCTCGTCCTTGTCGGCCCCCAGATCGATGCCCACGCCGGATTTGGCCGGGGTCGGCCGGGCCGCCGGCGAGGAAGCGCGCCTGGGGCCGCCGGGCAAGGCCTTGGCCCGCCGGGTCCGGCCTTCGCCGTCGACCCGGAAAAAGGCCATGGTGCTCTGGAGCTGTTCGGCCTGGCTGGAAAGTTCTTCCGAGGTGGAAGCCATTTCCTCGGAAGCCGAGGCGTTTTGCTGCACCACCTGGTCGAGCTGCTGAATGGCCCGGTTGATCTGGTCGGCTCCGGAATTCTGCTCCCGGCTGGCCGCGGCGATCTCCTGCACCAGGTCGGCGGTTTTCTGGATGTCCGGCACCATCTTGGTGAGCATGGAGCCGGCCCGTTCGGCCACCTGGACGCTGGAGCCGGACAGCTCGGAGATTTCGGCCGCGGCCGCGCCGCTGCGCTCGGCCAGTTTCCGGACCTCGGCGGCCACCACGGCAAACCCCTTGCCGTGTTCCCCGGCCCGGGCCGCCTCGATGGCGGCGTTTAAGGCCAACAGGTTGGTCTGCCGGGCGATCTCCTCGATAATGGAAATCTTTTCGGCGATGTTTTTCATGGCCGCCACGGCCGAAACCACGGCCTCGCCGCCTTCCCGGGCGTCCTGGGCGGCTTTTACGGCAATGGCCTGGGTCTGCTGGGCGTTTTCCGCGTTCTGTTTGATGTTGGCGCTCATCTGCTCCATGGACGAGGAAATTTCCTCGACGCTGGCCGCCTGCTCCGTGGCCCCCTGGGACATGCTCTGGGCCGAGGCGGAAAGCTCCTCCGAGCCGGAAGCCACGTTTTCCGAGGCGGACTGGACCTCGGCCACCACGTCCCGCAGCTTGCCCACCATCTCGTTGAGGGCTCCGGCCAAAATGCCCATCTCATCCTTCTGGTCGATGTCCAAAAGCCGGGTGAAATCGCCCTCGGCCATGGCCCGGGCAAAGGCCACGCCCTTGCCGATGGGCTTGGTGATGGCCCGGGTCAGGACCACGGCAATGACGATTCCCAGCAGCAGGGCCACGGCCAGGCCGCCGACCATGATCCCGGACGCGGTGGACAGGCTGGACACGGCTCCATTGGCGATATCCTGGGTATGGCTCATGCCGGCCATGGCCGTATCCTGGGCAGCCTGCTGCACGGCGTCGGCCGCAGCCATCCGCTTGGCGTTGAGATCCTGGATGGCCTTGAAATTATCCAAGAAATCCAGCAGGGCTTGGCGGTATTTCTGCGAGGCGTCCCGGATGGCCGCCAATTCCCGCAGGTTGCCTTCCTCCCGCGTCTTGGCCCGGATGGCCTCCACGGTCTGCTCCAGGCCGCCAAAATCCTTTATGGCGTCCTCGATGTACCGGGAATCCCGGTACAGTTGCCCCCGGTAGTTGTTGATCCGGATGGCCGTGACCGCGCCGATGACATGGGAGGCGTTCTCGATCTTTTCCACCCGGTCCCGCAGGGCGTCTGCCGGCAGGCCCTTGACGATTTCCTCGTGCAGCCTTTTTTGCTGGCTGGAGAGGTACTCGTCGCAGTTTTTCACGAATTCGGTCGCGGCCGCGTCCAGGATGCGGCGCACCCCGGCAATGGCCTCCAGGCGGCCGGCGGTCTCCTGGATGAGTCGTTCATATTCCGCGGTCTTGGTCTGCGCCGTGGCCACGTCTTCCCGCAGCTTGACCAGGCTGGGGTACTTGTCCGCATGGGCCTTGGCCTCGGCCAGGGCGCGCTTGAGTTCGCCGAGATCCCGAAGGCCGGCCTCGTACTGCTTTTTGTCTTCGGAATAGCCGTAGCTGCGCATTTCCATCATGGTCTGCAGGGCTTTTCGCTCCACATTGTTGGCAATGGCCACCTCGGGAACAAACTCCTGGGCCAGGCGCGTGGACTGGCCCTCCACCCCGCGCATGCTCAGCACGGCCATGGCGCCGAGCACACAGGCGATTGCGATCAACAGCCCGAAACCGATGCTGATTTTTACCCCAAGCTTCATGTTCTTCACCGCAGGCCTCCCCATCTGGCTTTGCTTGCCCCAAAACGCGTTCCCTCCCGAACAACCGGTCTCTCTCGGGCACGGGCGCAGTCTGTCACGGCGAGATTGATTTCTGTCCCATTTCGGAAGCGCTTGCAATGCCAACCTCATGTCCTGCCGTGGAATCATGGACCGTCCGACCCTTTTTCAGTATCAGGCTCCCCATGGAGTCGCGATCATGAACAGTGTCGGGGAATTGCTTCTGGCCGCCCGGCTGGCCCGGCGGGAGCTGCGGGCAGGGTTGCGGGGATTCGGCGTTTTTCTGGCCTGCCTGGCCCTGGGCGTGGCCGCCGTGGCCGGAGTCAAGAGCTTTGCCGCCGCCTATGCGGCCGGCCTGGCCGCGGACGCGGCGGCCCTGCTCGGCGGCGACGTGGAGGCGTCCCTGCCCCAGCGTCCGGCCGGGGCCGAAGAACTGGCCGCCCTTGGCCGCGGCGGCCAAGTGTCCCATGTGGTCTCCATGCGGGTCATGGTCCGGGGCGCAACCGGCGGCGGCCGGACCTTGGCCGCCCTGGCCGCCGTGGATCAGGCCTATCCCCTGTACGGGACCGTGGCCCTCGATCCGCCCCTGCCTCTGGCCGAGGCCCTGGCCAGCCGGGACGGCCTGCCCGGGGCCGTGGCCGCGCCGGAACTGCTGAGCCGCCTTCATGCCACGGTCGGCGACGTCATCCAGGTGGCTGACGTGGCTTTTGCCGTGCGCGCGGTCCTTGTCCGGGAGCCCGATGCCGCCGGGAGCCTTGCGGCCCTGGGGCCGCGCCTGCTGGTGTCCCTGCCGGCCGTGGCCGACTCCGGCCTTTTGGCCCCGGGCAGCCTCACCCGCCACCTCTACCGGGTCAAGCTGCCGCCCGGCGGGGATGCGGCGGCCCTGGCCAAGGACCTGCGCGCCGCCTTTCCCCAGGCCGGCTGGCGCGTGCGGGACGCTTCCGGAGCCCAGCCGGGCCTGTCGCGCTTCATGGACCGCCTGACCGCAATACTCGGCCTGGTAGGCCTGGCCGCCCTGCTTTTGGGCGGCATCGGCGTGTCCCAGGCCGTATCCGGCTACCTGGCCGAGCGCACGGCCGCCATTGCGGCCATGAAATGCCTGGGCGCGCCGCGCCGGCTGATTACCACCACCTATCTCACGGCCGTCATGCTCCTGGCCGCTGGCGGCATCCTGGTCGGCCTGGCCGTGGGCGCGGCTGCCCCGGCCGTGCTGTCGCCGCTGCTTTCGGGCCTCATTCCCGTGCGCCTGGCCCCGGGCCCCTATCCCGGCCCCCTGGCCCTGGCCGGGGCGTTCGGCGTGCTCACGGCCCTGGCCTTTTCCCTGCCGCACCTGGCTTTCGCCGGCCGGGTGTCGCCGCTGGTGCTGTTTCGGGGCTATGCCGACCCGGGCCGCCCCCGAACCTCCCTGGCCGCCCTGCTGCCCGCGGCCATCTGCTTCGCCGCCCTGATGGCCCTGGCCGTATTCACCACGCCGGACCGGAAGCTGGGCCTCGGCTTTGCCGGGTCCGTGGCCGGGGCCGCCCTGGTCTTCTGGCTCTTTGCCCGCCTGGCCGTGCGCCTGGTGCGCCTGGCCCCCACCCAGCGCCCGGGCCTGTGGCCCCTGGCCCTGCGGGGCCTTGGCCGGCCGGGCAACCAGGTGGGGGCGGTGCTGGCCTCCCTGGGCCTGGGGCTGACCGCCCTGTGCGCCATGGCCCTGGTCAACGCCAATTTCTCCGAAGCCTTTCGCCAGGACATTCCGCGCGCCGCGCCGGACTTTTTTTTCGTGGACATCCAGCCGGGGCAGCTTGACGACTTTCTGGCCGCCACCCGGGCCGTGCCCGGCGTGACCCGAGTGGAGACCTCGCCCACGGTGCGCGGCCGCGTGGTGCGCATCAAGGGCGTGCCCGCCGAGGACGTGGCCGTGGAGGAGGACGCCCAGTGGGCGGTTCGCGGCGACCGGGGCCTGACCTATGCCGCCGCCATGCCCGAGGGCACGCGCCTGGTGGCCGGGTCCTGGTGGCCGTCGGACTATAACGGTCCGCCCCTGGCCTCGGTGGACGCGGCCATTGCCAAGGGGCTGGGGCTCAAACTCGGGGACACGGTGACGCTCAATGTCCTGGGCCGGGAAATCACGGTCACCGTGGCCAGCCTGCGCCAGATCAACTGGCTCACGCTCGGCATCAACTACGTGTTCGTGCTCTCGCCCGGGTCCTTAAACGGCCTGCCCCTGACCTACCTGGCCACGGCCTACACCGACAAGGCCGGGCCCGGGAATCCGGCCGAGGCCGTGTTCAAGGCCGTGACCGACCGGTTTCCCAACATCACGGCCATCGGCATCGGCGACGCCCTGGCCGATGTCCTGGCCGTGGCCGACAAGGTGGCGGCAGCGGTCTCGGCCGCGGCCGGGGCCGCCCTGGGCACGGGCATTCTGGTGCTGGTGCAGACCATGGCCGCGGGCATGCGGCGAAAGGCCTACGAGACCGTGATCTACAAGGTCTGCGGCGCGACGAGGCGGGACATCCTGACCGTGCTGGTGCTGGAAAACGCCCTGGTGGGGACTTTGGCCGGGGGCATGGCCCTGGTTCTGGGTTCGATCCTGGCCGCGATCTTCGTGATCCGCTACCTGGAGCTGCCATTCCGCTTCTTTGCCGGCCCGGCCCTGGCCGTGGTGGCCGTGGCCACCGGCCTCACCCTGGTCTTCGGCCTGGCCGGCATCTTTCGGCTCCTGGGTCGCAAGGCTTGGCCGGCGCTTCGAAACGAATGAGGCTTTCGCAAGAACCAACTGACCCCATTACAGGTTTCCAAAGGGCGCAGCCCTTTGGTCGCCGAAGGCTTCAAAAACGACTTGCATCAGTTGTCCGTTCCGGGCGGGCGCTCGGGCAGGTGTTGGCGGCGCTCCTGCTCGATGCGGTCGTAGACCGCCAGTTGGCGCGGCGAGAGCAGGGGGCGGATTTTCGCGTCCGCCCGGCGGAGAATGGCCTCTGCCTGGGGCCGGCTGCGGCCGATGACCACCAGCATCTCCTGATGGGCCTCTTCCCGGGCGGCCAGGAAGGCCCGCTTCTGCTCCTCGGTCAAATCCAGGGCGCGTATCAGCTCCTCGTCCATGTGCCGGCGAAAGGCGTCCGGCCCGCCGCGCTCCAGGGCCTGGAGCCGGTATTCGGCCCGTATGGAGGCCCCGAGCCAGCCCGTGGCCAGACCCAGTGCAAAAACCAGGACCACGCCGAAAATTCCCTTGGCCCTGCCCATGTCAGTTCCCCAGATAGGTCGCGTAAAGCGCCATGGACTGCGCGGTGCAGCAAAACGGCCAGGCCGGAAGGCTGCTGCGCACCAGGGCCAGGCCCACGCCGGCCAGCAGCAGGGCCGAGGCGAAAATCGGGACCAGACGCCAGGAGGCTTCGCCAAGCGCCTCCCAAAAGGCGCGCCTGGGCTGCACTCCCGCCAGATGGACCATGAGGCGGCCCTCGAAACCCTCTTCCACGGCAGCGGTGTCCGGCACATCGCGCCTGGCCGCCGCCAGGAGGACATCCAGGTCCCTGCACCGATCATCCATGATCTTTCTCCAGAAACGCCCTGAGCTTGCGGCGCGCCCGAAAGGCGCGCACCTTGACGTTGACGCGGGAGAGGCCGGTTGCGGCCGCCACCTCTTCCACGCTTTTTTCCTCCAGGGCCAAGAGAACCATCAGCAACCGGTCCTTGGGCCCAAGCACGGTCATGGCCGCCTCCAGCCGGCACCGGGCCTCCCGGGCCTCGGCCCGGGCCAGGTCGCGCTCGTCGGGCAGGGTTTCCTCCAGCCCGCCCACGACACAGGCCTCGGCCTTGCGCCGCCGCATCCAGTCGATGCAGGTGTTGGCCGCAATCCGGTGCAGCCAGCCCTTGAACACGGCCCCGTTGCGCAGGCTTCCCAGGTTCAGGTACGCCTTGACGAAAATTTCCTGGGCCAGGTCCTCCACGCCGCCAGGGTCCCGGCAAAACCGGGAGGCCAGGCGGATGACCCCGGCCTTGTGCCGGGCCACCAGCACGGCAAAGGCCCGCTGGTCGCCCCGGGCCGCGGCCCGGGCCAGATCGGCGTCTTGGCATTCGCCCCGTGTTTCCATGTCACGCAAGGCCGCCCGCCCGTCAAGACGGGAAAGCCCCAGCCGCCCCAGGCGCTTCGTTGCCCATCGAGCCCCCTCCTTGGCGCGCCCTGCGGACGCGCTTCCTTGCCAGTCGCCCCGCAGCGCCTGTCGGTTACAAACTCCTCGCCTCGACAAGCCGCGCCCCCTCGGGCTATGCCCGTGGCGCGGCGGCCGCCATGCCGCCAACCCACCCTTTTCATTTTGGAGCCGCCATGCCCCTTCGCGACGACGCCAACATCTATCTCATCGGCCCCCGGGCCTCGGGCAAGACCAGCCTGGGCAAACTTTTGGCCGAGCGCCTGGGCCGCCCCTTCGTGGACCTGGACGCGGCCTTTGTGGCGGCGCGGGGCGAAGCCATTGCCGAGCTGGTTACGCGGGAGGGCTGGGACGCCTTCCGGCGGGCCGAGGCGGAAATTCTGGCCGAGGCGGCCCAAACGCCCGGCCAGGTGGTGGCCACGGGCGGGGGGGTGGTGCTTTTGCCCCAGAACCGGGACATCCTGGCCAAGGGGCTGGTCCTGTACCTGCAAGCCGAGCCCGACCGCCTGGCCGAGCGGCTTTTGGCCGACGTCAACGAGGCCCAGCGGCCCAAGCTCACGGACATGGGGCTTCGGGAGGAAATCGTGGCCACCCTGGCCGAGCGCGAACCCCTCTACCTGGCCTGCGCCCACGCCGCCCTGCCCGAACGGCCCCTGAAAGAGCTGCTCGAATACGCCCTGCGGATGCTTGAAATGCTGTAAGGTCGAGAGAGGGAGTAGGGGCACCGCACCAAACGGAAATTTGTGTCCCCATGAACGGAGAGCGGAGAACTCAACGCAATTGGCTGTCCTTGTTTCCTTTGCGGTTGTAGGGATTCCTGATGGCCAGCTCTTTGTCATGCTCCTCTTGGCAGGAGACACAACGACGGACGCCAGGAAGGGCTTTTCTGCGGGCAGGAGGAATTTCTTCTCCGCATTCCTCACATTCCGACAGGCTCTCTCCTTTTGGCAGCAAAGCACGGACTCGCGAGACTTCATCGTCAATGGAATGCGCTATTTGGTCCTGAACAGCGCCGTCACCTGCCCAACCGCTTGCCATTGTCCAGATACCTCCTCGCTCCCGGATTGACAGTCAACATATAGGTATTCGTCCTTCTCCCGTCCACAGGGCGACAGGCAGAGAGCCGGCCCAAGCGCCCGTTGGCTCGGCTCTCCGTCGCGGGGCCAGGGGTGTCGGCGTTGGGCGCAAGAGAACGCGAGGCCGCTGCTGTGCCGCACGCGATTCGCCTGGCGCTCGGACCGATTGCGCGAAACGCACTCAAGGAGGCGCTGGAAAAGGTCGAACAGATGATCGGCGCTTGCTCCTCTTGCGTCAATCTCCCCACGAAAAAGCCTGAAGGATCGAAATGATGGGGGCATGGACCGTGCGCGGCGGCCTGACGGACGGCTTTATTTGGGGAAGCCGTTGTCGCGCACCCGGGCCGCCTCTTCCACCGGACTGACCCCGAAAAACCGCTTGAATTCGCGACTGAACTGGGACGGGCTCGAATAGCCCACCTGGCCGGCCGCGCTCTTGGCGTTGTGCCCTTCCCGGGCCATGAGCAGGCGGGCTTTGTGCAGGCGGATGCTTTTGAGGTACTGGATGGGGGAGGTGGCGGTGACGGTCTTGAAGTGCTGGTGGAACACCGAAACGCTCATGTTGGCCGCCCGGGCCAGGGTTTCCACGTCCAGGGGCTGGTCGTAGTCGGTATGGATGCGCCGCAGGGCCTGGGCAATGCGGCCAAACGGGCCGGTCACTCCGGCCGCGGCCCGAAGCGCCGCGCCCTGCTCGCCGCGAAGGACGCGGTACAGGATTTCCCGCACGATCTGGCGGCCTAGGATGCGGCTGTCTTCCGGCTCCCGCAGGCATTCCAAAAGACGCAACGCCGCCTCGCCAAGGGCCGGGGGCAGCCGGCTGGAGGCCGCTCCGCTCACGGCCAAGGCCTGGGGCGCGGAACGGTCCGCCTGGCCCAGCTCCACCACGAGCTCGCCCAGAACCGCCGTGTCCACCGCCACCGACAGGGCCAGAAACGGCGCCTGGGGGCTGGCCTGGGCCACCTCGCACTCAAAGGGCATCAGCACCGACAGCACCAGGTAGTTGTCCGGATCGTACACATGGACGCAGTCGCCCAGGTAGCCCACCTTGCGGCCCTGGGCCACGATGACGATGCTCGGGCTGTACACCACGGGCCGGCGCGGCTGGGGCCGGGTGCTTCGGATGACCTGCACGCCGTCGAGACGGGTCGGAGAAAATCCCTCGTTCGTGGTGGCCAGAGCTTCGAGCAAGGCCACCATGCGGCTTTGCCTGGGCGCGTCGCGTTCTTGAGTCATGCGTGATGCCTCCGAGTCAGCCTGTCGAAGGCTCGACTGCCAGCCCCTTGTGGCGGCTTTCCGGAAAAAACGCATCCTCCTGGCCGCGACTCCGGAGGATCAGGCAAGGTTTCAGGACTTTTCGCCCTAAGCCCGGCTCACCCGTACGGGGTTCCAGAGGCATGCGAGCCTCCTGGACTGCATCATGCGCATCGAACGGCCAAGTAACGGATAACGCCAGCTTAAAGAACGGAAAAGCTGGCTTCACACCGCAATTAGAAAGAGGCGTAGAGCGCCTGTATGTGATCCACAAATAAGCGGATCCTCTGGGGAAGCTGCCCGGCAGCTGTCACCAGATAGACGTCGTGCTCAAAGCCCCCGCTCCATTCCGGGAGCACTCTCACCAGGCGTCCCGCCTTTTCATCCGGCTCAGCCTCCACCCCCCGAAGCAGAGCGATGCCACGTCCGGCCAAGACAAAATCATAGCACATCTCCACGGAGCTGAAGGTGTATTTGGGCTGTATTTCGACGATTACCTGCTGCTTGCCGTTGTGCATGGGCCAGCGAGGCCCGAAACGTTCGAGGACGATGCAGGGGAGCTGGTGCAGGTCATTCGGCTCCACAGGCAGGGGATGACGCTTGAAGAGTTCCGGAGACGCGTAAAGAAACGGCTCTACGGTCAACAATTTTCTGGCCACAAGCGGCGGGGCGATGGAAGGTCCGATGAGAAAGGCCACGTCGTAGGGATCGGTACGCATGTCTACCGGGTGCTCCACGAACGTCAGGTTCATCCGGATGTCAGGCCAGCGGCTGGCGAAAGCGACCAACGCCTCTCTCATGTGCCTCTCGTACATATCCCGGAACATGGAGATGCGAACCAACCCAGAAGGCCTCTGCATATTCATCACTACGAAGTCATGGGCCTTTTGCGCTTCACTGAGAATAAACTCGCAACGCTCCACCAAAACCGAGCCGGTGTCGGTCAACTCGACATTGCGGGTGTCCCGGTAAAAGAGAAGCACCCCCAGCCGATCTTCCAGCGATTTGATGCGCCTGGAGAGCGTCGAGGCGCTTATTCCCAATATTTCAGCAGCATTCGTGAAACTTTTCTGCCGAGCCACTTCTACCAGGAGCGGAGCGTCATTCAGAAAGTCTTGCACTATTATGCCCATTTTTGGATCAGAGTTTTCTATTTAAGCTGTTTATTTTATTTTTAGGGATGGTAGAAAAAGATACTGCGAAATGCAACGCACAAGTCGGCGTGGCCAACGTCGACGAGACGCCGGAAGCAGCCAGGAGCCCTGGAGGAACGGTTCCGGCAGACTGCCCGGACCGCACTCCGACTTGCAGCAGGCGGTCCTCACGGCGGATCATTTGTGAGGACCGGCATCGACCGGTACGTACGAGGCATACGCGGTGAATACCGTTCGGCAAACAACCATTGGAGAGAAAGCGCATGACCATGCAGTCCATTCTTGATGAAACCAATACATTTCTGGGGCTTCTCGGTTCGGCCGAAGAACCGTTCGGTGTCTATTACGATGACGCGAAACCGGAAAAGGCCTACGGCCCAAAGGTAGGGGCGCCTATGTCGCGCGAGTTGGAGGAGCAGGGCAAATTGGATATGCAGGAAGTCTTTAAGACGTTCTCCTGCGTCATGCGCAACATCTGGCTGGCCCGTAAGGCACACTGCGCAGCCTTCATTTCCGCGGAAGAATATGGGTGCGTCGGGGGCGCGTATTATTGCTCCATGATGCAACCCTACCTCACCTTCATCGAGCATTACGTGAGCACGGGCTTTAGCGGCACCCCCCTGCATGGCGAGCGGTTCATGCCCAACCCCGAGAGCATGAAAAACTTCCTCGTCAAGATTAATCCCCGCAAGGCTCCGGCAAAATACTGTATCTTCAAGCCGTTGTCCCTCTTCACCAATGACAGGGAGCCGGAGTTCGTCATCTTCTTCGCCCGGCCCGAGGTCTTGACCGGCCTCTTCATCCAAGCGGTTTTCACCACAGGCGACATAGAATGCGTGGTCTCCCCCTTTGGCGCGGGTTGCAGCAACATGCTCGCCTGGCCTGTGTACTACCAGCAACAGGGACAAGAAAAAGCTGTCATCGGAGGGTTCGATCCTTCGGCCAGAAAATACATGAAACCCGACGAACTGACCTTCACCGTGTCCTGGAGCCTCTACGGGAAAATGTTGTCCGCCTTGCCTGAGTCCATGTTCAATGTGGACGGAGAATGGAAAAACATACGCAAGAAGATTGCTCGGAGCGCAAAGGCCTGGGGAGAAGACGGGTAAATCTGAGACGATCTCAACTTCACCGTCGAGTACCCACAAGCTTCGATACTGCCGCCAAGTCAGCGCCATTTGCGAACCTGGTCGTCGCAAAGAGATGGCGCAAGTCCTTCAAAGGATACCCCCCTAAACCGGGCAGAAGACCGCCGGGTCCTCGGTGAAGGGGGTTACCCCGTGCTGGCCCGTGGATTCCAGCACTGCCCGCCAGTAATCCGACGTGATGTTGAGCTTTTTGCGCCGAAGCGTCACCAGGTCCAAAGGCAGGTGCACGTAGCGGCCGTAGAGTTCGGACACCACCATGCCGGTCTTGCCGGCCATGGCCGCGTGCACCGCGTTTTGACCCAGAAAGCCGCAGTAGATCCGGTCGTCGGCATTGGCCGGCACGGACCGGATGATGTAGCTCGGGTCGATGAACTTGAGCGTCAAAGGAATGTCGCGTTCCTGGAAATAGCGCTCGATCTCGCCGGAAAGAAACTGGCAGATATCGCCCAGGACCGGGTTGCCCGAGGCGTCCATGGCTCCGGTTTCGGGCAGAAGGTGCTGGCCCGCGCCCTCGGCCACCACGATGACCGCATGCTTGCGGCGGGCAAGCCGATCGGCCAGGGACGGCAAAAGTCCGTGGGGGCCGATGAGGCTGAAGGGGTATTCCGGCACCAGGACGTAGTTGACCTCCTTGAGGGCCAGGGTGGCCTGGGCGGCGATGAACCCGGATTCCCGGCCCATGACCTTGACCAGGCCCACGCCGTTTAGGGCGCCGATGGCCTCGGTGTGGGCGCAGCGGATGGCCTCGGTGGCCTTGCCCACGGCCGTGGCGAAACCGAACGACTGGGGCACCAGGTTGATGTCGTTGTCAATGGTCTTGGGCACGCCGATGATGCTGATCTTCGAGCCGCGTCGGCTGATCTCCTCCTGGATGCGCCGGGCCGCCTTCATGGTGCCGTCGCCGCCGATGACGAACAGGATGGAGACATTGAGCCGCTCCAGGGCGTCGGCAATGTCCTCGGGCCGCTGCGGCCCCCGGCTCGACCCCAGCACCGTGCCCCCGAACTGGTGGATGTCGGACACGTTGTCCGGGGTGAGCTCCACCGGGGCGTGGCCGTAGGATTCGATGAACCCCTGCAGGCCGAAGCGGATGCCGAGCACGCCGGCCACGCGGTAGTTGTGGTGGGCCTCCATGACAATGGCCCGGATGACGTCGTTTAGGCCCGGGCACAGTCCGCCGCAGGTGACGATGGCCACCTTGACCTTGGAGGAGTCGAAATAAATGCGCTGGCGCGGCCCGGCCAGTTCGAAGTCGGCAAAGCACGCCCCTTCGCCGCTCCCGAAATCGCTGGCGTCCAGCTCCATGCGCGCCCGGGGCGTATCGGCCGCGAAGCGGCAGTACGGCAGGGGCGAGGGAATCTTGGCCGGCCCGAGCACCGGGATGTTCGTATCGATGGGGGCCTGGGGGCAAAAGGCATCCATAAGGGTCTCCTGAGGTTTCCCGAGGCGTTACCAGGATCCCCCCCTGCCGGCAATACGCCCGGCCCGCAACCGCGGCTCGTGACCCCGCCATGGCTCAATCCCAGCGGACCTTGACCTCCGAAGCGTCGCCCCGGCCGGTGATGACCACCTTGCCGCCCGTAACCAGGGTCACGCTTTGCCCGGGCGTAAGCACCCGGTCCCGGCCGTCCCCTTCCGCGGTCACCCACACCGCGCCCCGGGCGCACGTCACCCGGCAGAAGCGCAGCCCGGTCATGGACAGGAACTTGCCCTGGCCCAGGCGGAAATACAGACTGCGGCCGGGCGCAAGCAGCCGGTCGGCAGCCGCGGCCAGGCCCCGGAAAAAGCGCCGGTCCCGCAGCCGGGCCAGCCATGCGTCGCCAATTCCCGGCCGCGCCCCGGCCAGCTCTCGGTTCTCCTTGATGCGATCCGCGAACATGCTATCCTCCTGGGAAACGTGTTTGCAAAACAGCCGGCTTTCCCCGGCCTCGGCGCTTTTCTTAAACCAAAAACACTGTTACCAGGACAGATACAGGTTCCCAAAAAAACAGGCATAACAGACAGGGCAAAAGGGGGACAGCATGGACGGGCCGGGCGTTGCCGAAGGGGTTTTCCGCTACGTTGGCGTGGAAAAGCACATCCTGTCCCTGATCGAAGCCGGAGGCCTCAAGCCCGGGGAGCGCATCCCGTCGCTTCGCGCCCTGGCGGCCCGGCTGTCGGTCAGCGTATCCACGGTCAACCAGGCCTATATGGAACTGGAACGGCGCGGCGTGGTGGAGGCCCGGCCCAAATCCGGGTTTTTCGTGCGCCGCCTGGCGTCGCGCCCGCCCGCGCCGCGGCCGGCCACGGCCGCGGCTCCGCCGCCCACGGCCGTCAACCGGGGCGCGCTCATTCGCGAGGTCCTGGACGGCATGGGCCGCAGCGACATCGTGCCGCTGGGCGTGGCCCGCACGGACGAAGCCTTTTTGCCGGTCAAGCCCCTGGCCCGGCTTCTGGCCAAGGTGGCGGCCGAAAGCGGCGAGCGCACGGCCGCCTATGAGGGCGTTTTGGGCAACCTGGACCTGCGCCGCCAGATCGCCTGGCGGCTGGCCCAGGCCGACATCGCGGTGCGGCCCGAAGACATCATGGTCACGTCCGGAGCCCTGGAAGCCCTGTACATCGCCCTGCGCTCCATTACCCGGCCGGGCGACAACGTGGCCATTGCCGCGCCCTCCTACTACTGTTTCCTGCAACTGCTGGAGAATTTCGGCCTGCGGGCCGTGGAGCTGCCATCCCATGCCGCCGGCGGCGTGCGGCCGGCCGACGTGGCCGCGGCCCTGGACCGCTACGACGTGCGGGCCGTCATCCTCACGCCCAATTTCAACAACCCGGACGGGGCGCTCATCCCGGACGAGGCCAAGTCCGAGATCGTCTCCATCCTGGCCAGCCGGGGCGTGCCGGTCATCGAGGACGACGTGTACGGAGACCTGCACTTCCAGGACCGCCGGCCGCGCTGCCTCAAGACCTATGACCGGGCCGGGCTGGTGCTGCACTGCACCTCGTTTTCCAAGACCCTGGCCCCGGGCTTCCGGGTGGGCTACCTGCTGCCCGGCCGGCTCGCCACCCGGGCCTTCGAGATCAAGGCCACCACCAATGTCTGCTGCGCCACCCCCACCCAGATGGCCGTGGCAAGATACCTGGCCCAGGGCGGCTTCGACCGCCACCTGCGCAAGGTCCGGGCCATCCTGGAGCGCCAGGCCCGCATCATGGAGGAGCGCATCCTGCGCCATTTCCCGGAAGGCGTGCGCGTGACCCATCCCGGCGGCGGCACGGTGCTGTGGGTGCAGTTGCCCGAGACCGTGGACTCCATCGACCTTTTTTACGAGGCCAAGGCCCGGGGCATCGGCGTGGCCCCGGGCAGCATCTTTTCCAGCCGGGACCAGTTCAGCCATTTCCTGCGCCTAAGCTACGGCAATGCCTGGTCCCCGGCCATGGAAGCGGCCGTGGCCACCCTGGGCCGGCTGACCCGGGACATGGCCGCGCCAGGCGGCCGGGCCTGAAAACGTTTGGTTGGCTGCAAATAAAAAGAAGTGCGATATAGCCGAACAGAACACTCAACTCAGTATAATTATTATTTTAATTACTTTTGAAGACCTGCCTGGCCGCACATTGGATTTTTCTCCAAAGCTTGGTAGCCTGACCGCGGCTCGGTTTTTGCTTGGCCCATCACCCTGGAGTCCAGCCCATGCGACGCTTCGCGGTCAACGAAACGGATCAGGCTCTGATCCTCAACCTCTCGGGCGAAATCATCATGGAGGTGGTGACGGAGTTCAAGGCCGCCGTCGAACGCCGGATCAGCGTATCTTCCAAGCCGTGCTGCATCGTGGACCTGACCCAGGTGACGTTCATGGACAGCTCGGGCGTGGGTTTCCTCATCGGCCTCAAACGGCTCTGCCTGGAGCAAGGCAAGCAGTTCGGCCTGCAAAACCTTTCGCCGCCTATCAAAAAACTTCTTGAAATGCTGCGTCTTTGCGAATACTTCGCCATTTCTTGCCAGCCAGGGGGCCAGGCCGGATGACGAAGCGCATGCGCATCTGCATTGTCGACGATTCCGTAAGCTTTCGCACCTACCTGGAGGCCCTCCTGCGCGGGGCCGGCTATCGCGACATCATCTGCTTCGATGCGGCGGAAAGCCTGCTGGCCGCCCTGCTTCCGGCCGCAAGCGGCCAGGCCGGGGCCGACCTCGTCCTCATGGACCTGATCATGCCGGGCATGGGCGGACTGGCCGGCACGCGCCGCCTCAAGGCCGAGCCGCACCTGGCCGACATCCCGGTCATCATGATCACGGTCAGCGACGGCGACGAAAGCCTGTCCGAGGCCTTTGCCGCCGGAGCCATGGACTACATCCAGAAACCGCCCCGGCGGCCCGAGCTTCTGGCCCGGGTGGACTCGGCCCTGCGGCTCAAGCGGGCCAGGGACCAGCGCCTGAGCCGGGAACGGGAGCTCAAGCGCGAAAAGGAGTTCATTGCCGCCATCCTGGAATATTCCCACGACGGCATTGCCGTGGCCGGCCGCGACGGCCGGTTCCTGTTCGTCTCCCCGGGCATGGAGCGCATCTTCGGCCTGCCGCTGGACACCTACACCACCACCGACCGCTGGCTGGACACGGTCTTTCCCGATCCCGCGGTCCGGCGCGACCTGTCCGACATTTTCAACGCCCGGCCGGCCCCGGGCCACGTCTGGCGGCGGCTGCACCGCTTTGCCGACAGAAACGGCCAGATGCGCGCCTGCCAGATGCATTTCTCCACCATGCCCGGCGGCGACCTCATCTGCAACATCGAGGACGTGACCCTGTTCGAGAAGCAGAAAGAGGATTTGCTGCGCAAGCAAAGCCGCCATCAAAAGGACCTGGACGCGGCCGCCGAGATTCAGCAGAGCCTGCTGCCCCGGCGCTTCTCCATGTCCGACTCCCTCAAGTTCGCCTGGGAGTTCACGCCCTGCGAAAACATCGGCGGCGACATCTTCAACGTCTTTCCCCTGGGGCCCGACCACGTGGGCCTGTACATGCTCGACGTCTCGGGCCATGGCGTGGCCTCGTCCCTGGTGGCCCTTTCGGTCTACAACTTCATGCACTACCAGCGCTCCACCCTGGTCGACCGCTCCAGCGGCCGCATCGACGTGGTGCCCCCGGAAGTGGTGCTCAGCCGGCTGGACGAGGAATTTCCCTATTTCAAGTTTTCGAAGTTTTTCACCATCTTCTACATGGCCCTGGATTTGCGCACAGGCCGCGCCCGCTACAGCAACGCCGGCCATCCGCCGCCCCTGCACCTCACCCCGGCCGGGGACATCACGCCCCTGCCGAAGCGTGGAACCATCATCGGCCTGGAAGGATTCCAGCCGTTCCCGGCCGGCGAAATGGTCCTTGCGCCGGGAGACAAGCTGGTGACGGTCAGCGACGGTCTGGCCGACAGCCTGTCCCCGGACAAGGAATTCTACGGCGAGGAGCGCTTTCTGGAGGTGCTGGGCCAAAACGCCGCCCTGCCCATCGGCGAGCTGCTGGCGGCCGTGCGCTGCTCGGCCGCCGATTTTTGCGCCGGCGCGCCGCCCCGCGACGACGTGAGCCTGCTCGGCGTGGAATTCGTGCGCCCCAAAGCCTGAACTCCCGCCATGTCCTTTGCCGTCTACCACGCCGCAGCCGGGCTTTTGCCCGAGCTCGTTCGGGAATTGGGCGACACGGTCACGGCCGTGCGCGATCCCCTGGTGGTGGCCGACGGACCGGCCCGGCCGGCCGCCTTTGCCGCCAACGTCTGGACCGCCCCGCAGTTTCTCCCCATGGACTCCATCGGCCAGGGGGCCAAGACCCTCAAGGCCATCCAGCGCAACTGGGCCCTGGTGCCCACCGGCCATTTCCGCCGGGCGGCCCTGGTCCTGGAAAAGCTGCCCAAGGTGGCGGCCCGGCCGCTGGTCTTCGGCCAGCCGCTGCCGGATGCCCCCCTGGGGGCCTTCACGCTGTGGGAGGAAAACCTGCTGCTGGCCTCGCCGCAGACAAGCGAGCCCGTGCCGGGCGGGGAATACCGCTTCATCGAGGACAAGGCCGGCCCGCCGAGCCGGGCCTATCTCAAGCTGTGGGAACTGTTCACGCGGCTGGGCGCGCATCCCGGGCCAGGGGAGCTGTGCCTGGACATGGGCGGCAGCCCCGGCGGCTGGGCCTGGGTCCTGGCTGGGCTTGGCGCCCGGGTCTACTGCATCGACAAGGCGCCCCTGGCCCCGTCAGTGGCCCGGCACCCGTTGGTGGAAACCTGCCTGGGCAGCGCCTTTGCCCTGGACCCCCGCCAGGCCGGGGCCGTGGACTGGCTTTTTTCCGACGTGATCTGCTATCCGGACCGGCTGTACGAATGGTTTGCGCGCTGGCTCGAGTTGGGAGCGTGCAAGCGGTTCGTCCTGACCGTGAAGCTTCAGGGCGAAACGGATTTCGCCGTGCTGGAAAAGTTTCGGGCCATCCCCGGCGTCGGGCTGCGGCACCTGTTTCACAACAAGCACGAACTGACGCTGACGCGCCTTTAGGCCGCACCTTCCTCCATCCCGGCCGTCCGGGCAATGGAGGTCAGCAGGGCTTCCAGGGACTTGGCGTCCACGGGCTTGGGCAGATAGGCGGTCATGCCCGCGGCCAGGCACGTTTCGCGGTCCCCGGGCAGGGCATGGGCGGTCAGGGCCACCACGGGCAGGCGGGATACCGGACCGGACATGGCCCGGATATGCCGGGTGGCCGTGAGGCCGTCCATGACCGGCATGCGCAGGTCCATGAGCACGACGTCGAACGGCTCCCGGGACAGCATTTCCAGGGCTTCCTGGCCATTGGCCACGCAGACCGAGGCATGGCCGAGCTTGGAGAGCAGCCGCGTGGCCGTAAGCCCATTGACCGGCTCGTCCTCGACCACCAGGACGCGCAAACGCCTGGGAGGCGTCCGGGACGCGGCCAGGGCCGAAGCAGGGAGCGGATCAGCGCCTTTTACAGGCAAGACCGGGATGTCGAAACCCACGGCCGCGCCGCCCTTGGCATCGCTTTTGAGGCGCACCACACCGCCCATGAGCATGACCAGGCGCTTGACAATGGCCAGCCCCAGGCCCGTGCCCTGGTACCGGCGCGTAACCGACCCGTCCACCTGGGTGAAGGGTTCGAAAATCCGGCCGACCTGCTCGGCCGGGATGCCGATGCCCGTGTCCACCACCTCCACGCGCAGGATCAGGCCGGCCGGGCCAGGTTCATGCGGCGCGCCCGGCCGGTCCAAAACCGCGCCGTGGATGGTCACCCCGCCCTGCCGGGTGAATTTGACGGCATTGGACACCAGGTTGGACACCAGCCGGCGCAGCCGGACCGGATTGCCGCACACGTTTCGCGCGCAGCGCGCATCCGCCGCAATTTCCAGGAAAAGGCCGGACTGGGCCGCCTTGGCGGCGAAGGCGGCGCGGACCTCTTGCAGCACGGCCAGGGGGGAAAACGCCTCCACGTCGTCCTCGTCCTGGCCGTCCGCCGTGCGGGAGTAGTCCAGGATGCGGTTGATGACGCCCAAAAGTCCCCGGCCCGCCTCCAGGGCCGTGGCGGCGTAATCGGACTGCTCGCGGTCCAGTTCCGTGGACAGGAGCAGTTGCAGCATGCCGAGCACCCCGTTCAAGGGGGTGCGGACCTCGTGGCTCATGTTGGCCAGGAACTCGGACTTGGCCCGGTCGGCTTCCTCGGCCGCCTCCTTGGCCTCCACCAAGGCGGCAAGAAGCGATTTGGCGTCGCCCACATCCTCGAAAACGGCCTGGAACCGTCGGTCCTGCCCTGCATCGGGGCCATCGAGACGGCTGACCAGGGCCTCCACCTCCAGCCATTCCCCGTCGGCGCAACGCAGCCGCCAGGGCCGGCTGACGGCCTGGATCGACCGGGAAAGGGGCGGCAGGTCGAGCAGCGGCTGCCAATCCAGGTCTTCGGGATGCAGGATGTCGGCCAGGCCCAGGCCAACCAAAGGATCGGCGACCAGGCCGAGCATGTCCCGAGCCCGGGGATTGGCTTCGAACACTTGGCCCGAGGCGTCGAACACCAGGATGCCGACCGGGGAAAACCGGGTCAGCAGGCGGCACCGCCCCTGGCTGGCGGCCAGTTCGCGGCGCGCCTCGGCCAGGCGCTGGGCCAGATCGGCATTGCCATCCTCTGCAGCGTCGCCTCCGGGCATCGTAAGATTTTGTGCGGTCATGAGCGTTCCTGTTGCCTGGTCACGGTCAAACCGCACCGCGCCATCCTGTGCAAAGCACAGGCCCCTACAATACACCCGGAGCGCTCCACCAAGCAAGCATTGACCGGTTTTTTTCGGGGAAATCCCTTTCCCGCATATCGTTTTTCCGATGGCCCGGCCTAGGCTGCCGTTTTTCCGCCGCCCAGGCGATCGGGATGGCGCGTGAAGCGCCAGCGCAGCCGGTCCAGATAGAGATAGATGACCGGGGTGGTATAGAGCGTCATGGCCTGGCTGACCACCAGGCCGCCGGCTATGGCGATGCCCAGCGGCCGGCGCAGCTCCGAGCCGGCCCCAACGCTCAGGGCCAGGGGCAGCGCGCCCAGAAGGGCGGCAAAGGTGGTCATCATGATGGGCCGAAAACGCAGCAGGCAAGCCTCGTAGATGGCGTCCCTGGGCCTTTTGCCTTCGGTTCGCTCGGCGGCCAGGGCGAAATCCACCAGCATGATGCCGTTTTTCTTGACGATGCCGATAAGCAGAATGATGCCGATAATGGCGATGATGGACAGGTCCATGCGAAAAGCCATCAAGGCGGCCACGGCCCCGAGCCCGGCCGACGGCAGGGTGGACAGGATGGTCAGGGGGTGGATGGTGCTCTCGTAGAGGATGCCGAGCACGATATAGACCGTGACCAGGGCGGCCAGAAGGAGCAGCGGCTGGCTTTGCAGGGAGGCCTGAAAGGCCTGGGCCGTGCCCGCAAACGAGCCCCGGATGTCCTGGGGCATGCCGATTTCCCGGGACGCGGCCTCGATGGCGGACACGGCCTGGGACAGGGCCACGCCCGGGGGCAGGTTAAACGAGAGGGTCACGGCCGGAAACTGGCCCTGGTGGTTGACGGACAGGGCCGTGGGCCGGGAGCCCACCTTGACGAAGGCGGACAGGGGGACCTGGCGGCCGTCCGCGCCCGGGACATAGATTTCCCGCAGGCCCTCGGGCCCCTGCCAGACCCGGGGCTCCACCTCCAGCACCACGTGGTACTGGTTGAGGGCGGTATAGGAGACGCCGACCAGGCTTTGGCCAAAGGCGGCGTACAGGGCGTTGTCCACGGCCTCGGTGGAGACGCCCAGGCGCGAGGCCGTGCTTCGGTCGATTTCCAGGGAGGTCATGAGCCCCTTGTCCTGCTGGTCGCTGCTGACGTCCACGAGCTGGGGCAGGGTGCGCATCTTGGCCTGCAGGCGCGGCACCCAGGCCACCAGGTCGTCGAAGTTGTCGCTGAGCAGGGTGTACTGGTAGAGCGCATTGCCCGAGCGCCCGCCCAGGCGCAGCTCCTGGGCCGGCTGCAGAAACGTGGGCGCGCCGGGCACGGCGGCCAGCTTGCCCCGCAGGCGCGCCAGCGTCACCTGCAACGGGCCGCGCTGGTTATAGGGCTTCAAGGACACGAACATGCGGGCGGTATTGGCCCCGCCGCCGCCCGGCCCGCCTCCGCCGCCGGTAAATCCGGTCACGCTTTCCACTTCCGGATCGGCCCGCAGCACATCCACCACGGCGGTGAGCTTTTTCTCCATGGCCTGAAAGGAGATGTCCTGGGCGGCCTGGATAAAGCCCATGATCCGGCCGGTGTCCTGTTCCGGGAAAAAGCCCTTGGGAATGACGACATAGAGCCACACGCTTCCGGCCAGGGCCGCCACGGTGGCGGCCAGCATGAGGCGGGGGTGGGACAGGGCAAAGCCCAGGGTTTTTTCGTAGAGCCGCAGCACGGCCGCAAAGGCCCGCTCCCCGGCCGCAAACGCCGCGCCGTGGGACGGGCTGGGGCGCAGCAGCACCGCGCACATCATGGGCGTGGCCGTCAGCGACAGGGCCAGGGACACCATGATGGCGGAGGAAAGCACCATGGCGAATTCCCGGAAAAGCCGCCCCACCATGCCGCCCATGAGCAAAATGGGAATGAAGACCGCCACCAGGGAGATGCTCATGGACACCACGGTAAACGACACTTCCCGGGCGCCGACAATGGCCGCCTCCAGGGGGGAAAGCCCCTTTTCCATGTGCCGGGTGATGTTTTCCAGGACCACGATGGCGTCGTCCACCACGAATCCCGTGGCAATGGTCAGGGCCATGAGCGACAGGTTGTCCAGGGAATACCCCAGCAGATACATGACCGCGAAGGTGCCCACCAGGGAGACCACCACGGCCACGGCCGGAATCAGCGTGGCCCGGGGGCTTCGCAGGAACACGAACACCACCAGGATGACCAGCAGACAGGAGACCACGAGCGTCCATTCCACATCGGCCAGGGAGGCCCGGATGGGCGGGGTGCGGTCCACTTCCACGGAAAGGTGCGCATCGCCGGGCAGGGAGGCGGCGACTTGCGGCAAAAGCTCCCGGACGTTGTCCACGGTCTCGATGATGTTGGCCCCGGGCTGGCGAAAGACGATGATCATGACCGCGGGCTTGCCGCCGACCAAGCCGGCCGTACGCACGTCCTCCACCGAATCCGTCACCTGGGCCACGTCCGAGAGCCGCACGGCCGCGCCGTTTCTGTAGGACAGGACCAGGGGCTTATACTGCCAGGCCTGGTAGAGCTGGTCGTTGGTGTCCAGTTCGTAGCCCACATCTCCGGATTCGACGCGGCCCTTGGGCCGGTTGACCGTGGTGTCGGTGATAAACCCGCGCACGTTTTCGAGGCTTAAGCCATAGGCGGCCAGGGCGGCGGGATTGACGTCCACGCGCACGGCCGGCAGGGCTCCGCCGCCCACGAACACCTGGCCCACGCCCGCCACCTGGGACAGCTTCTGTTGCAGCACGTTGCTGGCCACGTCGTAGAGGCGCGAGCGCGGCACCGTGTCCGAGGTAATGGCCAGGACCAGGATCGGGGCGTCGGCCGGGTTTATTTTGCGGTAGGAAGGATTCTGGCGCAGGGTCGGGGGCAGGTAGCCCCGGGCCGCGTTGATGGCCGCCTGCACGTCCCGGGCCGCGCCATCGATGTTGCGGGACAGGTCGAACTGCAGGGTGATGCCGGTCGAGCCCCGGGAGCTGGTGGAGGTCATCTCCGTCACCCCGGCGATGCGGCCGAACTGGCGCTCCAGGGGCGCGGCCACGGAGGTGGCCATGGTCATGGGCTCGGCTCCGGGCAACTGGGCCTGGACCGAGATGGTGGGAAAATCCACCTGGGGCAGGGGCGAGACCGGCAGCAGCCGGAAGGCGATGGCTCCGGCCAGGATCACGGCCAGGGTCAACAGCGTGGTGCCCACGGGCCGGCGGATGCAGACCTCGGAGATGCTCATGGCCGGGCCTCTCCCATGCCGCGGTCGCGGTTCCGGCGATGGGCCAGGCGGTCGAAGAAGAGGTAGATGACCGGGGTGGTATAAAGCGTCAGGACCTGGCTGAGGATGAGCCCGCCCACAATGGTCACGCCCAGGGGCCGGCGCAGCTCCGAACCCACGCCCGTGCCCAGGGCCAGGGGCAGCGCGCCCAGAAGTGCGGCAAAGGTGGTCATCATGATGGGCCGGAAGCGCAGCAGACAGGCCTGGTAGATGGCCTCCTCGGGCGACTTGCCCTGATGGCGTTCGGCATCCAGGGCGAAGTCCACCATCATGATGCCGTTTTTCTTGACGATGCCGATGAGCAGAATGATGCCGATAACGGCCATGACGCCCAGCTCCACGCGAAAGAGCATGAGCGCCAGCACGGCCCCCACTCCGGCCGACGGCAGGGTGGACAGGATGGTCACCGGGTGGATGAAGCTTTCGTACATGACCCCGAGCACGATGTAGACCGTGACCAGGGCGGCCAGAATCAGCAGGGGCTCGTTGCGCAGGGAATCCATGAAGGCCCGGGCCGCGCCCTGGAACTGCGTCTGGAAGCTTTCGGGCAGGTTCAGGCCGGCCCGGGCCGCGTCCACGGCCTGCACCGCGTCGCCCAGGGCCATGCCCGGAGCCACGTTAAACGAGATGGTGGCCACCGGAAACTGGGCCTGGCGGTTGATGACCAGGGGACCGGAGCCCACCGTGGCCTTGGTCACGGCGGACAGGGGCACCCGGTCGCCGGTGGCCCCCGGCAGATAGATCTTGTCCAAAGCCTCGGGCCCCAGGGCCAGGCCCGGCTCCATGCCGAGCACCACCCGGTATTGGCTGAGCTCCGTAAACATGGTGGACACCTGGCGCTGGCCAAAGGCGTCGTAGAGAATGTCGTCCACGATGCGCGGCGTTATGCCGTAGCGCGCGGCGGCCACCCGGTCGATGTCCAGGTTGAGCCGAAGCCCGCCTTCCTGCAGGTCCGAGGCCACGTTTCGCAGCTCGGGCCGCTGGCGCAGGGCGGCCACGAAAAGCGGCGTCCAGTGGGCCAGTTCGGCGGAGCTGGGGGTTTCCAGGGTGTATTGGTACTGGGCCCGGCCGGTTCGGGCATCCACGGTCAGGTCCTGCACGGGCTGCAGCAATACCCTGATGCCCGTGACCGAGGCCGCCCGATCCTCGATCCGCCGGGCCACGGCCGCCGCATCCGCGTCCCGCTTGTCCTTGGGCGTCAGGCTGATCTGCAGCCGGCCGGCATTGAGGGTGGCGTTGGTGCCGTCGATGCCGACAAAGGAGGAAATGCCGGCCACGTCCGGGTCCCCGGCCAGGGCCGCCACCAGGGCCTGCTGGCGCTCGGACATGGCCGCAAAGGAAATGGTCTGGGGCGCTTCGGTGATGCCGGTGAGCATGCCCGTGTCCTGGACCGGAAAAAAGCCCTTGGGCACGATGACGTACAGGGCCACGGTGGCCACCACCGTGACCACGGCCACGAGCAGGGTGGCGGTCTGGTGGCGCAGCACCACCTGCAGGGTCCGGCCGTAGGCGGCGATCACCCGGTCAAAGAGGTTCTGGGTGGCCCGGAAAAACCGCCCTTCCCGGCCCGGAGGCACCCGGCCCAGGAGCCTGGCGCACATCATGGGGGTCAGCGTCAGGGACACGGCCGCGGAGATGAGGATGGTCACGCCCAGGGTCACGGCGAATTCCCGGAAAAGCCGCCCCACCACGTCGCCCATGAAAAGCAAAGGAATGAGCACGGCCACCAGGGACACGGTCAGCGACAAGATGGTGAACCCGATCTGCTTGGACCCGGCCAGGGCCGCTTCCAGGGGCGGCGCGCCGTCTTCCACGTGGCGGGCCACGTTTTCGATCATGACGATGGCGTCGTCCACCACGAAGCCGGTGGAGATGGTGAGCGCCATGAGGGTGAGGTTGTTGAGGCTGTAGCCCAGCAGATACATGGCCCCGAACGTGCCCACCAGGGACAGGGGCACGGCCACGCTGGGAATGAGCGTGGCCGGCAGGTCGCGCAGGAACACGAAAATGACCGCCACCACCAGGATCACGGCCAAAGCCAGCTCGATCTGCACGTCCGTGATGGAGGCCCGGATGGTCTCGGTGCGGTCGGACAGGACCGAAACATGGACCGCCGCCGGCAGCGAGGCCCGAAGCTGGGGCAGCACGGCTTTGATGCGGTCCACCACGGCAATGACATTGGCCCCGGGCTGGCGCTGGATGCCGAGGATGATGGCCGGCTTGTCCCCGACCCAGGCGGCCTGGCGCACGTCCTCGGCCCCGTCGGACACCGTGGCCACGTCGGAGAGGCGCACGGGCGCGCCGTTGCGGTAGGCCACGATCAAGGGCTTGTATTCGGCGCTGGTGAGCAACTGGTCATTGGCCCCGATGATGGATGACTGGCGCGGCCCGTCGAAGCCGCCCTTGGCCTGGTTGACGTTGGCCGCGGCAATGGCCGTGCGCACGTCCTCCATGGTCAGGCCGTAGGCGGCCAGGGCGGCCGGGTTGGCGTCCACGCGCACGGCCGGGCGCTGGCCGCCGGAAACGCTCACCAGGCCCACGCCGGAAAGCTGGGAAATCTTCTGGGCCAGCCGGGTGTCGGCCAGGTCCTGCACCTTGGTCAGGGGCATGGTGTCCGAGGTCAGGGCCAGGGACAGGATGGGCGCGTCGGCCGGGTTGACCTTGCTGTAGACCGGCGGGGTGGGCAGGTCCTCGGGCAGCAGGGTGAAGGCCGTGTTGATGGCCGCCTGGACCTCCTGCTCGGCCACGTCCAGGCTCAAGTCCAGGGCGAACTGCAAGGTGATGACCGAGGAGCCGCTGGAGCTGGCCGAGGTCATCTGGGACAGGCCCGGCATCTGGCCGAACTGCCGCTCCAGGGGGGCGGTGACCGAGGAGGCCATGACGTCCGGGCTGGCCCCGGGATACAGGGTGCGCACCTGGATGGTGGGATAATCCACCTGGGGCAGAGCCGAAACCGGCAACTGGAAATAGGCCACGGCCCCGGCCAGGATCACGGCCACCATGAGCAGGCTCGTGGCCACCGGCCGCAGGATGAAAATGCGCGACAGGTTCATGGGTTCTGCTTGGCGTTTGCGCCGCCGGGGGTTGCCACCGTGACCGGGGCCCCGTCCCGCAGCCGGTCCGCCCCTTCCACCACCACGGCCTCGCCCGCGGCCAGGCCTTTGGTCACCACCGTGTCCGAGCCCACGATCAGGCCGGTTTCCACAAGCCGGGACTGGGCGGTGTGGCCGTCGGCCACCACGAACACGAACGCGCCCTTGGGGCCGCGCATGATCGCCGTGGTCGGCGCCAGGACCACGCCCTTCTGCTCGTCCAAGAGCAGCACGGCATTGACGAACTGGTTGGGGAAAAGCGTGTCCTCCTTGTTGTCGAAGGAGGCCCGCAGCCGCACCGTGCCCGTGGACACGTCGATCTGGTTGTCCGTGGTCAACAGCGTGCCCTCAGCCAGCTTCCGGCTCATGGCCCGGTCATAGGCCGTGACCGCAAGCTTCTGGCCGGCCCGCAGCTTTTCCCGCACGGCCGGCAGGTTGTCCTCGGGCAGGGTGAAGATGACGCTTATGGGCGAGACCTGGGTGATGACGAGCAGTCCGGTCGTGTCCGAGGCATGGACGATGTTGCCCGGGTCCACCTGGCGCAAGCCCACCCGGCCGGAAATGGGCGCGGTGATGCGGCTGTACTCGATCTGGAGCTTGGCCGTCTCCATCTGGGCCTGGTCGGTCTTGACCGCGCCCTCGTACTGGCGCACCAGGGACTGCTGGGTGTCCAGGGTCTGGCCGGCCAGCACGTCCTTGCGCACCAGGTCCTTGTAGCGATTGAGGTCCAGACGGGCGTTTTCCAGCAGCGCCTTGTCCCGGGCGTACTGGCCCTGGTACTGCTGCAACTGGGCCTCAAAGGGCCGGGGATCGATCTGGACCAGCAGCTCGCCCTCCTTGACCATCTGCCCTTCCTTGAAATGGACTTCCTGGAGTTCGCCGTCCACCCGGCTTCTGACCGTGACCGTGCGCAGGGGCGTGACCGTGCCGAGCCCGGTCAGGGTCACGGGCGCGTCGCCCAGGCGGGCCGCCACCGTGGTCACGGCCACCGGGCGCGGCCCGGGCGGCGGGGCTTTTTCCTGGGCGCAGCCCGAAGGCGCGTGCAGCCACCAAAAAAGGCCGCCGGCCGCCAGGGCCAGAGCCAAAATCCAGGTCATGCGAAACGGCCTCCGGGAACCGGGGCCGGACGTCTGGGCCATAGTGAAAAACCCCTTTTGCTTCCGGCTCTACCGGAACGTTCGCAGCGTCGCTTGTCCCATGTCGTTTTCGGGAGCGGTAAGGTTACATCAAGGATTGGCTGGCCGGCCAGCCCCGAACAGACGGAAAGAGCGGCGTTCGCACCATTTTGTCAGCTATTGGCGCGAATTCACGAGTGTTGTGACAAATCCGAAAGCCGGGAAGGCCAGCCCCCTCCCCTGGCGCGTCGCCCGGTTTTGGTCTAGAAGCCCGGCCAAGCCACACCCCAAAGCCGCCGGAAGTCCGGCGGGCAAAGGAGGACGCCTTGGGACTGCTCGCCGCCAGCGGCGGATTCACCCGATACCGCATCGTGGGGGAGATCTCGGACCAGATCCTTCGCGAAGCCCCGGACCGCCTGAAAAAATTCGCCTTCGCCGACATCGACCACTCCGCCGACGAACGCTCCTTCGGCTGGGTGGCCCTGGAAGACTACCTGGACACGGCCTGGCGCGGCGCGCCCCCGGAAAAAGGCCACTACCTGGCCTTTTCCCTGCGCCTGGACACCCGCCGCGTGTCCCCGGCCGTGTTCAAAAAACACCTGCGCCTGGCCCTGGACGCCGAAAAGGAAGTCATGAAGGACACGGGCAAGGCGTTTCTGTCCAAGGACCGCAAAAAGGAAATCGCCGAACGGGTCAAACTCTCGCTCATGGCCCGGGCCCTGCCCATCCCGGCCGTGTTCGAGGCCGTGTGGAACACGCTGGACCACGTCATCTGGCTGTGCTCCACCAACGGCAAGGTCCAGACGCTGTTCGAAGACCTCTTCACCATGACCTTCGACCTGCACCTGGAACCCCAAACCCCGGCCTACCTGGCCGAACGCATCGTCGGCGCCGACCGGTCCCTGGCCATCGAACAGCTCGAACCCAGCCATTTCGCGGGTTAGGGCGGTCGTAAGGATGCCTCCGGCGGCCAGGAGGGGCTGGGCCCCTCCTGGACCACCCCACCCGGGGGAGTCAGAAAAGACGGGTGTCCCGTATGGGGAGATGCCCGAGGAGACGCGTGTATGGACCCCACCATGGCGGAAGCCAAAAATCCGGTGCTCGGCCAGGACTTCCTGACCTGGCTCTGGTTTAAAAGCGAAAAAAGCGGCTGGCTGTTCAAACTCCCGGACGGGGCCGAAGTCAACGTGTACCTGGAGCAGAAAATCTCGGTGCGCGGCGGCGAGGGCGACGACGCCGAAACGGCCGTGGTCTCCGGCCCCCATGCCCAGTTCGCCGAGGCGCGCCTGGGCCTCAAAAGCGGCAAGCGCGTGGATCGGGCGCTCATTCGCTTCGAACAGGACGGCGAAACCTGGACCGTCATGGTCAAGGCCGACGACTTCACCTTAAACGCGCTGCGCACCCCCAAAATGGAGACCCGCTCCGAGGAAGGCGAAGACCCGGACGCCAAGATCCTGGAAAAGCTCTACCTCATCGAAAAATGCGCCGGCTTCTTCGACGCCCTCTACGCCCAGTTCCTGGCCGCGCGCCTGAGCCAGGGCTGGACCGGCGAGCTCTCGGACTTCGGCGAATGGCTGCGGGAGGGGGTCTAGAGCCGCCTCCGGCGGCCAGGAAAGGCGCGGTCCCTGCCTTGCCCACCCCATAACCGCTGCGATACGTAAGACCTCCGCATCGTTATGCTCGACAACCTGACCGTAGTCCTTTTCCGGCCCAAGTTCTCCGAAAACGTGGGCGCAGCGGCCCGGGCCTGCGCCAACATGGGCGTTTCCCGGCTGGTGCTGGTCGACCCGCACCATTTCGACCTGGACCGGGCCAGGCCCATGGCCACCAGCAAGGGCGGACTCGTGCTCGACAAACTGGAGATCGCGGACACCCTGGCCCAGGCCCTGGCCGGGGCCGAGGCGGTCTACGGCACCACGGCCCGCCTGGGCGGCTGGCGCAAGGGCGTGATTCCCCCGGAGCAGGCCGCCCCGACCATTTGCGACACCCTCTCGGCCGGCGGGGGCGTGGCCCTGGTCTTCGGCCCCGAGGACGCGGGCCTGACCAACCAGGAAACCCAGCTCTGCGGCCGGCTGATCACCATCCCCACCGCCGACGCAGCCACCTCCCTCAACCTGGCCCAGGCCGTGCTCCTGGTCTGTTACGAGATATTCAAGGCTTCCCAGGGCCTTGACCGGCAGCAGGCCGGCCCGGTCCCGTCCCGGGCCGCCACCCATGCCGAGCGCGAATCCCTGTTTACGGCCCTGCGGGAGACGCTTCTGGCCATCGATTTCCTCAAGCCCGACAATCCCGACTACTGGATGCTGCCGGTACGGCGCTTCATCGACCGGGTGGGGCTCAAACGCCAGGAGTTCAACCTGCTCATGGGCATCTGCCGCCAGGTGAAATGGGCCGTGGGCGCGGCCCGCAAGCCGCAAGGATAACCGGAAAAACGCCTCCCCCTCGCCTGCCTCGGCTTTTTCCCGGTTTCGGTCCGGCCAGGCCATGGACAGCCGTTGCCCAAGGCCGTATCCACCGGGCATGACGCTTTGCCGCGCCCGCCCCTGGTCCGCCCTGCCGGCCATCTGCCTGGCCCTGCTCGTGATTTTGGCCCTGCCCGCGGCCCAGGCCCGGGCCGCGGACAACGACGACTGGGACCTGATCCTCGACGCCCTGCGCCAGCAAAACCAGCGCCTGCTCGATGAACTGGAGGCCTTCAAGGCCCGGCATGCCGCAGAAACCGCCCGCCGGGCCGAGGAAGTGGAACACCTCCTGCGCGAGCGGGCGCGCATGGCCTTGTGGCAGGCCACGGCCGGGGACCCGTGGGAAATCCGCGACGTCATCGCCGGACTCACCCTCCTGCGCTTCGAGGCGGAACAGCTGGCCCAGCGGCCGGAACAGGCCTGGGCCAGCCTGGAACAAAACGTCGCCGCCCTGGAGACCTACAAGGAACGGTTGGCCGAAATCCTGAGCCAGGAAGTGCCCGAGCGCTTCCGCCAGGACCTTGCCCCTTCCCAGGAGGCCCTGGACCAATTGCTGCAACGCCTGTCCGGCCTGCGCGACGAGATCGCCTCGGAAACCAAGCCTCTTCGCGACCTGGCGACCCAAACCAGAAACGCCGTGCGCCAGTTGCAGGACGGCCTGGCCCAGGCCTGGAAGGCCTATTATTCCCACAGGTTTCCCACGCCCTTTTCCCCGAACTACCTTTTGGCGGTCCAGGAGGAGGTGCGGGAGTGGCGGCTCATGGGCGGCCTGGGCCTGGAACTGCTCGCCACCCCGCGCAACCGGACCCTGCTCCTGAAAGGAGGGGCCGTCGGCGGCATTGCGGCCGTGTTGACGGCCGGCGCGGCGGCAGCGGCCCTGCTCCTGGCCCGCCGGCGCAGGCTCCTGCCGTCCACCGCCGTCCGGCCCCTGATCCCGGCCGCGGCCTGCCTGGCCGGAGGCGTTTTTTTCCTGGTCCTGGCCCAGATCACTCCGTTTTTCTTCCACACGGCCCTGAGTTCGATCGGCGAAATCCTGCTGACCGCGACCCTGGTCCGCCTGTCCCGGGCGCACCGCGTCCGCCCCTCCGGGGAAACGCGGCCGCCCATCCTGTGGCCCATGTGGCGGCTTTTCGCCCTGGGCCTGCTCATGGAGGCCATGCGCATTCCGGAAGTGCTCATGGGGCCGGCCATGGCCGTCCTCCTGGTCGCCCACGCCGTCACCTTCCACCGCAAGACCAGGAACACTCCCCCAAGCCAGCACCTGGACCGGGGCGTCACCCGCACCCTGTCCCTCCTGCTGCCGGGCCTGGCCCTGCTGTCCCTGTGCGGCCTGCCCCAGACCGCCGTGCTGTGCGCCTCGACCATGTTCTACATCGCCCTGGCCCTGCGCGGCGCGGACGCCACCCTGCGCCACCTCGGCCGCAGGGAGGCGGCCAGCGGCCACGAACGGCTGCCCCTGATCAGGGGCCTCCTGGCCGGGGCCGGATTCCCGTTTTTCTTTCTGGCCTACCTGATCCTCTTCCTGTGGCTGCTTTCCACCCAGTTCGGCGGCGAAAACGTGTTCTGGGAACTGCTCACCACCGAGACCCGCATCGAGTCCGTGGGCATCAGCCTCAAAAAGATCGCCGCCCTGGTCGGCGGCTTGTATGCGGCCCGGGCCGCCATGTCCGTGTCCGCCCTGTGCATCGCGGACATCACCCGCCGCCGCAAGGCCGTGGAGCGCGGGGCCAAGGCCTCGCTGCTCACCCTCAACACCTATGTCTGGTGGGGGCTCTACAGCCTTTTCGTCCTGTGGGTGCTGGGCCTGTCCCTGACCAGCGTGGCCGTGGTGGCCGGCGGCCTGTCCGTGGGCATCGGCTTTGGCCTGCAAACCATGGTCAACAACTTCGTCAGCGGCCTGATCCTGCTTTTCGGCCGCTCCATCCGGGCCGGCGACACCATCCAGCTCGGCGACGCCTGGGGCGTGGTCAAGGAAGTCAACATCCGCAACACCGAGGTCCTGACCCTGGAAAACGCCACGGTGTTCGTGCCCAATTCCGAGCTGGTCTCGGGCAAGATCGTCAACTGGAGCCACAAGGACCCGAGCGTGCGCCGGGATGTGTGCGTGGGCGTGGCCTACGGCTCGGATACGGCCAAGGTGCGCGAACTTTTGCTGGCCGCGGCCGCCGCCAGCCCGGCGGTGCTGGCCAATCCGGCCCCCAGCGTCCTGCACTGGGACTTCGGCCCGAGCTCCCTGGATTTCCGGCTGCGGGTGTGGCTGGCCGACGTGGACGGAGCCGTCAACGCCCTTTCCGCCATCCGAAGCGAAATCGACCGGCTGTTCCGGGAAGCCGGCATCGAGATCGCCTTTCCCCAGACCGACCTGCACCTGCGCTCGGCCCCGGCCCTGGAACGGCTGGTGGAAAACCACCTGGAGCACATAAGCGTCCGGCTGGAAGCGCTGTCCGCCAAGGTCGCGGCCCTGGAACGCCCCTCCCCGCAGCCAGTTCCGGAGCCGGTTCCGGAGCCGGTTCCAGAGAAAGACGCCTGAATTCCGGAGAAACAGGCATAGCCATCATTGGCCCAGGCCTGTATGAAGCGAAAGGATGCGGACCATGCGCGCGCCGCATCGTTTCTTTGAGCAATCCCCTCCCTTCGAGGGGACAATCCTGCAAGGCACAAAAGGACGTACTCCATGAACCAGGATGCCAGCCAATCCCCGGCCAAGGTCTATTTCGCCGACCTGCGCGCCCGGGCCGCCAACAAAAACCGCACGGCCAAGATCAAAAAACTCTTCGAGGCGGCCGGATTCGCCCAACGCATCACCAAGGGCGACCTGACGGCCGTGAAGGTGCATTTCGGCGAACGCGGCTGCGACACCCACGTCAGCCCCACCTACGTGCGGACCGTGGTGGAGCGCATCAAGGCCTGCGGCGGCAAGCCGTTCGTCACCGACACCAATACGCTCTATTCCGGCAGCCGCCACAACGCCGTGGACCACCTGCTCACGGCCGTGGAACACGGCTTCGACTACGCAGTGCTGGGCGCGCCCGTGCTCATCGCCGACGGCCTGGACAGCACCAATGTGGTGGAGGTGCCCAGCCAGGGCAAACACTTCTCCACGGTCAAAATCGCCGGGGACATCGTCCGGGCCGGCAGCCTGGTGGTGCTCTCCCACTTCAAGGGCCACGAACTGGCCGGATTCGGCGGGGCCGTCAAAAACCTGGCCATGGGCTGCGCCCCCCGGGCCGGCAAGCAGGACCAGCACTGCGTGCGCTTCCAGGTGGACCCCAAAAAATGCATCGGCTGCGGCGAGTGCGTGAAGGTCTGCCCGGCCGAGGCCATTTCCATGGCCGACAAAAAGGCGCTGATCGAAAAAAGCATCTGCATCGGCTGCGGCGAATGCCTGACCGTGTGCCCCAAAAAGGCCATGGGCATCGACTGGCACACCGAGATCGGACCCTTCATGGAGCGCATGGTGGAATACGCCCGGGGCGCGGTGGCCGGCAAGGAACAGCGGACCGCCTTCATCAACTTCCTGGTCAACGTGACCCCGGACTGCGACTGCGTGCCCTGGAGCGACAGCCCCATCGTGCCGGACATCGGCTTCCTGGCCTCCACCGACCCCATAGCCCTGGACAAGGCCTGCCTGGACCTGGTCAACGAACAGGCCGGCTGCCCGGACTGCAAACTGGAATTCGGCCACGAACCCGGGGAAAACAAATTCCAGGCCCTGTGGAAATGGACCAAAGGCGAACTCACCTTCACCCACGGCGAAGCCGTGGGCCTCGGCTCCCCGCGTTATGAACTTGTAAAGATATAAAATAAAAGAGATAAGAGGAAGATGCCTCCGGCGGCCGGGAGGGGGTCACCCCCTCCCGGCCTCCTGTTTAGGGGGCGCTTTCAGGCCGGGCATCAAAGCCTGCCCGGCCTGAAAGCGCCCCCTAAACAGAAGTATCCAGAAGCGGATCACACCCTTCCGCCAGACCCAACTCTTTTCTCTTATATGCGCCGCAGGCGCTGGCCACCGTGGGGCCGGAATCGGGCCGGCGTGCTCGCCGGCTTTGCGGCGTGCGTCGCCGG
>CAZBER010000022.1:0-41180 GCA_964490985.1 uncultured Desulfovibrionaceae bacterium
CCACCCGCACGCCGAAGCCCCCGGGAATTTCCTTCATGCGCAGGGGATGAAACGGGCAGTCCCGGTCCAGGCAGCCGGCGACCAGACTCCGCTGCCCGCCCATGCAGGCGGCCAGGCAATACTTGCGGATGGCCTCGAGGGAAGAAAGGGACTTGGGGGCATCGTCCTGGCGCATGGAACCTCGCATGGCGTCCGGCCGGCGGGAAGGCGGCCGGCCGTGGCGCGCGGGAAGTGGCCTTTCCATAGACCGGTCCGAACGGGAAAGGCAACCGGCATTTGCGCGCCGCTTGGGCCGGGAGCGGCTGCATCAGGTATCCTTTCAACAGACACGAAAACAACAAATGCGTGACTTCTATAAAGCTCCAGCGACAAGTCCTCCACAAGCCACGAACAGGCACTCTCTACACTCGGATATTTCTCAGTATCACGCAAAACATTCTCCACGTGACTGTTGTGTTATTCTCTTTACAAGAGAAATACCGTAACGTAACAAGCGCGTTTGAAAGACAACGAAACGTTACGAAAGACGAGGCTTCGCCTGATCCATTGGCGCAGCTTCGTCGTTTTCGACTCAACCCGCGTTGCGGCGAAAGGAGCCGTGACGGTCGACGCGGCCAATACAGCGAGCCTCATGCCCCACGCGCTGTTTCCACCGTCTTTCTTGCGCTTCGCCAGCTTGCGCGCCAGACTCATGGGCCTGGTCCTTCTGGCCGTGGTTCCGGCCCTGGGCCTGGCGCTCTTCCACGGCCTGGCCCAACGCCAAAACGCCAAGGACGAGGCCAAGGCCGGCGCCAGCCAGATGGCCCTGGCCCTGGCCGGCGCCCAACAGGAACTGCTGGCCTCGGGCCGCCAGCTTGTCGAGACCCTGGCCGCCACCACCGTGGTGCGGGTCCTGGACCCCCAGGGCTGCGCCCAGCTTTTTGCGCAACTCATGCAGCAATCCGGCGGCGCCGTGGCCAATATTCTGGTTGTCTCGGCCACGGGCGAACATTTGACCGAAGCCGTGGCCGCGGCCGGAGACTTTTTCCCGGCCGAGCGCACGCCCCTGGGCCAGGCCAGCTATGCCGAGCGGGATTGGTTCCGGGAAACAGTGCGCACGGGCCGCTTTTGGGCCGGCAACCTGGCCATGAACCCGGCCGGCCGCCCCACCATGGTCATCGCCTGCCCGGCCCGGGGATGGGACGGGGGCATCAAGGCCATTGTGGCGGCCTGCCTCACCCTGGACCCCTTGAGCCGCTATCTCCAGGACGCGCCGCCACCGCCCGGAAGTCTGGTCGGGGTCGTCAGCGCTGCCGGAACACTCCTGGCCAGCTTTCCCGACTCCGACGGGAAGGTGGGCCAAAACATTTCAAACACGCCCCTGGCCAGCATGATCCTGGGCCGTCGGGACGGCAGCGCCGAGGTGCCGGGCCTGGGCGGCATCGCCCGCCTGGTCGGCTTTGCCCGGCTTTTTTCGGGCCTGTCGGACTCCCCCGTGGTTTACGTGGGCATTCCCCGGGAAATCGCCTATGCCAAGGCCCAGGCAATGCTGCGCGCTCAGATGGCCTGGCTGGTCCTGGTGGGCTTGGTGGGCCTGGGCGTGGCCTGGCTTATGGGCACGCGCCTGCTGCACGAACCGATCCTGGGCCTGGTGGAGGCCGCCGAAGCCATTGGCCGGGGCGAACTGGCCGTTCGCCTGCACGAAAAAACGCGCACCGTCGAACTCGACCGCCTGGCCCAGGCCTTCAACCGCATGGCCGAAGGCCTGGAAGAACGCCAGCGCGGACTGGTCCAGAAAACCCAGGAATTGCAAAACTCCAATCGCGACCTGGAACAGTTCGCCTACGTGGCTTCCCACGACCTGCAGGAACCCCTGCGCAAGATCACCAGCTTCTCGGACCTCTTGGTCAAGCGCTACGCCGGCCAGTTCGACGAGACCGGCCAGCGCTACATCAACTACATGGTGGACGGGGCCAGGCGCATGAGCCAACTCATCAACCACCTGCTCACCTATTCCCGCCTGGGCACCCACGGCAAGGCCTTTGCCCGGATGGCGGTGGGCGAAGCCTTGGACATGGCCCTGGACAATCTCCAGATGGCCCTGGAAGAGACCGGAGCCACGGTGCGCCGGGACGCCCTGCCCGTGGTGACGGCCGATGCGGCCCAGATCACGCAGCTTTTCCAGAATCTGGTGGGCAATGCCCTCAAATACCGCAACCAAGCCGCGCCCGTGGTGACCGTATCGGCCGCGCGCCTGGAGAACGCCTGGGAGATCCGCGTGGCCGACAATGGCCTGGGCATCGCGGTCCAGCATCATGAGCGGATCTTTCGCATGTTCCAGCGCCTGCACACGGCCAAGGAATACCCTGGCGTGGGCATTGGCCTGTCGTTTTGCAAGCGCATCGTGGAGCGCCACGGCGGCCGCATCTGGGTGGAATCCGAAGCGGGTCAGGGTTCCACCTTTCATTTTACCCTGCCCGACATCGAGGAAAACGCCGCATGAATCCCCAACCCGTGCATATCCTGCTCATGGAGGACGACGCCGGCGACGTGGAGCTGATCCGCGAGGCCCTGCGCGACGCCAAAATCAGCCTGTCCATCGACCATGTCCTCGACGGCGAGGAAGGCATGCGCTTTTTGCGCGGGCAAGGGAAATACGCTGCCATGAAACGGCCAGACATTATTCTGCTCGACCTCAACATGCCGCGCAAGGACGGTCGGGAAGTCCTGGAGGAGATCAAGAGCGACAAGGCCCTTCGCGCCATTCCCGTGGTGGTGCTGACCACGTCGGACGCGGAAACCGACATCGTGTCCAGCTATGACCTGGGGGCCAACTGCTATCTGAAAAAACCGCTGGGGCTGGATGATTTCCTGCATGTGGTCAAAAGCGTCGAAGACTTCTGGCTGACCATGGTCAAGCTGCCGACGCGGACCGGTTAGGGAGCAAACGCGCCATGGGCATGCGTATCGTGTTGATCGAAGACGACTACGGCGACGCCGAACTGGTCAGCGCCTATCTGGAAGACGAATCGGATCACGCCTTTGCCCTGCATCATGCCCCGCTTTTGAGCGAGGGCGTCGAGGCCCTGGCTGGCCAAGGCGCGGATGTGGTGCTTTTGGACCTCAACCTGCCGGATTCCACCGGACTTTCCACCTTCACGAGCCTTCGGGCCCGGATTCCGGACATTCCCATCATCGTGCTCTCGGGCCTGGACGACCGGGAAATCTCCACCATGGCCGTGCGCGAGGGCGCGCAGGACTTCATCGTCAAGGGCGCCTTTGACGGCAAGACCCTGTTTCGGGCCATCCACCACGCCATCGAGCGCCACCACTTGTACCGGAAGCTGGCCGGTGCGGCCCTGAATGACGAGTTGACCGGCCTTTTCAATCGACGCGGTTTCCTGACCCTGGCCGAGCAGATGTTCAAATCCGCCAAGCGCCTGGCCCAGGGGGCGTTTCTGCTCTACGCGGACCTGGACGGCATGAAGGGCGTCAACGACAACCTGGGACACCGCGAAGGCGACCGGATGCTGCGCGACACGGCGGACATCCTGCGGGGAACGTTTCGCGACGCCGACGTGCTGGCCCGCCTGGGCGGCGATGAATTCGCGGTGTTCGGCCTTCAGGAAACGCATTTCGAGACCATGGGACCCAAGGAACGCCTGCTGCAAGGGGTGGAGGCCTTCAATGCCGCCAACCGCCGCCCCTATACCCTGTCGCTCAGCGTGGGCATGGCCTGTCTCGACGTGGACTGCGCCCGCTGCCTGGACGACCTGCTGGGCCGGGCCGACGCCCGCATGTACGAGGAAAAGCGGACCCGCTCCGGCCGGCTCGGACAAAGCCGACCGGACCAGGCCTGTCCCAAGCCCCATGGTCCACCGGCCAGCCATGCCCCGTCCGCGGCCTCCCCTCCCCACCCAGCCCAAGGTTTGGCCGGCATTGTGCGCATTGCCTAAAATTCAGGGAGATTCCATGCTTGCGGCAGGCTTGCGGACAATGCTCATGACCGCCTTCCTTTGGCTCTTCGCCAATCCGCTTTGGGCCGAAGAAATCGTCGTTTCCGGAGCAGCCAGCCTGACCGGGGCCATGACCGAAATCAAGGACGCCTTCGAAGCCGCCCACCCGGGCCAGCGCGTCTACGTCAATTTTGCCGCTTCCGGACAGCTGCTCCAGCAGATCGAAGCCGGCGCGCCGGTGGACGTCTTTGCCCCGGCCGACCAGGAGACCATGGACCGGGCGGAGAAACACGGCCTTATCGATCCCGCCAGCCGCGTCGATTTCACGGCCAATGACCTGATGCTGGCCGTGCCGGCGGATTCCACCCTGGTGACCTGCCCCGCCGACCTGACCAGTCCCCAGGTGGGCCGGGTGGCCCTGGGCGAGCCCGACGCCGTGCCGGCCGGCAGCTACACCAAGGAAGCCCTGACCAGCCTCGGCTTGTGGGAGACGCTTGCGCCCAAGATGGTGTACGGACTCTCGGTGAAACAGGCTTTGGATTACGTGGCCCTGGGCGAGGTGGATGCGGCGTTCGTCTATGCCACGGATGCCCGGTTGGGCCGGGAACGGGTCAAGGCGGTGATGCCCATGGGCGGGCATACGCCCATCGTGTACCCGGTGGCAATCCTGGCCGGTTCCAGCCACAAAGAAGCGGCTCGGGAGTTCGTCGCCTTTTTGACCGGCGAACCGGGACAAGCCATTCTGGCCAAGTTCGGCTTCAAAAAGCCCGGGTCGAAAGCAACAAAACAGCCGGGTTAGTTGCCGATCAGCTTTGCCAGCGCTTCCCAGGTGATGCCCGCGCCGAGCAGGAAAATGACAAAGGCGCTGCCGGCCGGCAAAAAGCGGCCGAGAACCGCCCATCTCGGGGCTCTTTCCAGCATCCGGCCGCCCTTCATGAAGAGCAACCCCACCATGGTGAGCACAACGGCCAGGCCCAGGCTGAAGGCCGTCACCAGAAGCAGGCCAAAGCCGATGCGGCCAAAGGAAATGGCGGCCAGAAGCAGCACCAGGGCCGAGGGGCACGGCAGCATGCCGCCGGAAACCCCCAGAAGCAGCAGGGAACGCCAGGTAACGGCCTCTCCGTGCGCGCCCGGGGGCAGATGCGAATGGCCGTGTCCGCCGTGGCTGTGTTCGTGATGGTGATGGTCGCCGCCGTGGGCATGGTCGTGGTCATGGTGGTGGCCGTCCCGGGCATGCCAGAAGGCCCGCAGGCGGCGCAGGCACAGGACGCCTCCCAGGATGAGCACGGCCAGGCCCGAAGCCAGGCCCAGCCAGGGGTAAAACCGCTCGTGGCTCACCCGGTCGGCGGCGAGCCAGGCCACCAGCCCCAGAAGGAAGACGCCCAGGGTATGGGTGACGGTGACGGTCAGGCCCAGATACAGGGCATGCCAGGGCGTGCCCCGGGAACCCACCAGATAGGCTCCGACCAAGGCCTTGCCGTGGCCCGGGGTCAGGGCATGGCCCGCGCCCCAGGCCATGGCCGCCACAAGCGCCCCCAGGACCATGGGCGGGCTGAGCTTCGGGATTGCGGCCAGGGCCGTGAGGCTTTCCTCGGTGGGCAGCCCGGCCACGCGCAGGGATGCCTCGCCGCTGTGGAGAAAGGCCTGGCCGCCCAGGGCCAGTCCGGCCGCCACGAACAGCCAACCGGCCGCCAGGCGCAGCCCGCGCCCTGCCCCGCTTGCCGCCGGCCGGACCCAGGCGGCAATGACCGCCACAATCACAAACCCGGTCAGGGCCAGGCCTGGTACGAACTGAAATCCCACGGTGGAGGCGGCCCAGTCCCCGCCGCTGCGCCAGCCAAGGATCAGGCCCAGGCCCGCGGCCGCCAGGGCGACCAGGGCCGGCTTGACCCGGGGCGCGATCACCAGGAGCCCGCCCAGAACCACAAGCCCCAGCACGTTGGCGTAATAGGCCCAAAACGCCGAGGGGGCGCGCGCGCCGGCCAGGACGCCGACCATGAGGCTTGCGGGAAAAAGGAGAAGGGCCAGCCGGCCGGCCTTTTTGCCGCACTGGCTGGCCAGAACGGCCAGGGCCAGGACCGGCAGCAGGTGTTCCGCCGAGGTCAGCGGATGCAGCATGCCGGCATAAAAATCGCCCACATCGGCATTGACCATATGAGCCTGGGCCAAACTCGGCCACAGGGCGGCCAGCCCGGTCGCAAGCGCCGCGCCGACGCGGCAAGAGGCTTTTCCCATGGCTAACTCCACCAAAGGATCATGGTGCGCTGGATGGTCCAATACGCGCCCAGGGATCCTACCACATATCCGGGCAGCAGTTCCACCCAGCGCGGCCAGCGGATTTCCAGGCGCTTAAACGACTGCTCCAGCACAATGACCAGGAGCACGAAAGCCACCTGCCCGATCTCCACGCCCAGGTTGAAGCTGACCAGGGCCATAAGCAGGGACCGGTGCGGCAGGCCGGCCCCGGAAAGCGCCCCGGCAAAGCCGAAACCGTGCAGAAGCCCGAACAAAAAGGCCACCAGCCAGGGCTTGCGGATGGTCAGGCTCGACTCCCCGCGCCAGGACCGCACGATTTCCGGACCCAGAAAAAGAATGCTCAGGGCCACGGCGGCATTGACCGGCTCCACCGGGACCGCCACCCAGCCCAGGGTGGCCGCGGCCAGGGTGATGCTGTGGGCCACGGTAAAGGCGGTGACGGTTTTGAGCAGCATCCAGCGATCGGACACAATGCACAACAGCCCCAGGATAAAGAGCAAATGGTCCAGGCCAAAGCCAATGTGCTGGATGCCAAGGAGCAGATAGCCGGAAGCGATGGTCAAAAGCCCGGCCGTGACCTCGATGATCAGGGAATCCCGCGACGGCGGCACCATGGCGCTCCAGTCGGTGCCGTCCAAAAGCACGGCGCGCACGAGTACGCCCGAGGTGGTGGAATCATGGCCCCGGAAGGTGAGCTGCTTGCCGGTCAGGCCGCCCTCCACCTCCACGCGCCAGGTTTCCAGGTGCCAGTCCGGCAAATCCACCAGCATAGGCTGGGTCAGGTCGCGCACGCCAGGCGGAAAGCGCAGGTCAAAGGGCAGGCGCAGGCCTTCGTACAAGGGCGTGCGCCACAGGACGTCAAAGCGGTTGGGAGCCGTCTCCCGAAGCTCCAGATAGGCCGGCCGCGTCTCGTGGGCCGCGGCGGGCACGGGCCACAGGACCAGGGCGGCCAGGAGCAGGAGCCAAAGCCAGCGGACCGATTTCATGGGGTTGCCTGGGCGGACGCCGGAAGTGGCGCTGCTTCTTTTTGGTCCAGGGACCGGGGCAGGATGATGCGATAGCGCGCCTGCATGGCGGCAAAGGCTTTTTCCCGGGCCGCTTCGCGCTGCACGGCCCGCCAGCGCTCCCGGACATCGGCCACGATAAGCTCAAAAGGCGGCACCGGACCAGGGGTGATGGCTTCCACATAGACCAGATGCCAGCCGGTGGGCGATTCCAGGGGCCCTTGCCAGGAGCCGGAGGGCAGGCCCAGGAGGCCGTCGGCAAAGGTTTGGCCGAATATGGCGGCCGCCTGCTGCGGCGGCATGGCCTGATAGGCCGGGGCAAAGTCGGAAGGATCGCCCATGGCGGCGATTTCCGGGGCATCGGCCGCCTTGCCGCGCAGGCTGTCCCGGGCCAGGATGGCGTCTTCCTTGGCCCGGTTGGGGCGGGTCTGGTTGGAGAAAAACACCTGGCGAAACGTGAGGTCCTTAGGCACGGCGAACAGTTCGGGATTGGCGTCGAACCAGGCGCGCAGGGCTTCGGGCGTGGGATCAGGGGCCTTTTTTTCGGTTTCGCTGAGAAAGATCATGCGGTCCACCAGCCGCCGGCGCACCAGGATATCCTCCTTGTCCAGGCCTTCGGCCAGGGCCTGGCGAAAGTAGATTTCCTCACGCACCTGATCGTCCACCAACTTGCGCAGTTCCTCGGGCGTGGGCGGCCGTTGCCACTGGGCCTCCCACAGGCCGGCCAATTGGCGCAGGTCGTCGTCGGAGATTTCAATGGTCTGCTGCTTGGCCTCGGAAGCGGCCGGCGCGGGCCGACGCACACCGTAGACCAGGAAAAGGGCCAGTCCGATCAGCAGAAAATGAACCAACGGCTCGCGCCACAGGCGCGACAGCAGCGAGGCATGCGCCGGTCCAGGCGCAGGGGCATTGGCATTCATGCCTTCATGTGGCTTGTTGGCGGGTTTTTGGCAAGAGCTGACAAGATAATATGTTGGAAACAGTCGAAGAAAATTTACTTCCTCGATTCGATTATCTATAGCGTATTTCGTTGTTGACTGATGATTCGTTGCAGTGCTTCTTTAAGAAGTGGAATATCCTTTTGGATGGTATCCCATACTATCTTAGCAATAATTGCATCATAGTCATGAATAAGAAGGTTTCTAAGAGCTACGATTTCACGCCAAGGAATTTCCGGGTGTTCAGTAATGACTTCAGGAAATTTAAGTGAAAGTCGTTTGGCCGCTTCCCCGAGTATCTCCAATCGCCGGTACACAGCGTCCAGGGTTTTTTCATCCCGCTCAAAATCGTGAAAACTCATGCCAGCCGTATGCCGTTCCATGGCGGTGATGGCATCCAGCATGTGTCCGAGATAGAGGTCCGGCATTTTTGTCATAGAATGACTTGCTGCTCAGCCAGGACGGCGTCCCGAATGAGGGGGTGCAACGCGCCGGAATTGACCAAGTCCACGGGCTTGCCGATGGCGTCTTCGAGTTCCAGCTTGAGGGCGGCCAGGGAAAACAGCGTCGCCCCATCGGGAAAATCCACCAGCAAGTCGAGATCGCTTTGCGGCCCGGCTTCGCCTCGGGCTGTCGATCCAAATACCGCAGCATGGCAGATGCCGTGCCGTTTAAGAATCGGCGTGATGATGCGGGTCAATTCCCGTAATGCGTCGGTCATCATGGTTTGCTTTTAGACTTTTCGGCATGCAGAAAGCAACCGCATCCATAAGCCTTCATCCGACGCAGACGCTCTTTCCGTAAAAAGCAAGACGCCGGCCCAGGAGCCATCCCGGGCCGGCGTTGCCATTTCTTTCGGACCTCGCCTGACCTACTTGGCAAAAAGCTTCTTCTTGCCGTCGATCAGCTCGGTCACCACGCTCGGGTCGGCCAGGGTCGAGGTGTCGCCCAGGCTCTCCACTTCGTCCGAGGCGATCTTGCGCAGAATCCGGCGCATGATCTTGCCGCTTCGGGTCTTGGGCAGGCCCGGGGCGAACTGGATCACCTCGGGCGCGGCAATGGGGCCGATTTCCTTGCGTACATGCAGCTTGAGCGCCTTGAGCAGGTCCTCGTTCTCCTCATAGCCGGCCTTGAGCGTCACATAGGCGTAAATGCTCTGGCCCTTGACCTCATGGGGCATGCCCACCACCGCCGCCTCGGCCACGGTGGGATGCGACACCAGGGCGGATTCGATCTCGGCCGTGCCCATGCGATGGCCCGAGACGTTTATCACGTCGTCCACCCGGCCCATGATCCAGAAATACCCGTCCGCGTCGCGCCGGGCACCGTCGCCGGATTCGTAGCAGCCCTTGAAACCGGAGAAATACTGCTGCTTGAAGCGCTCGGGATTGCCCCACACGCCCCGCAGCATGCCGGGCCAAGGCTTGCGGATGACCAGGAAACCGCCCTGGTCCGGGCCGACTTCCTTGTTCTCGTTGTCCACGATGACAGTGTCGATGCCGGGCAGGGGTAAGGTGGCCGAGCCGGGCTTGAGCGTGGTGGCGTAGGGCAAGGGCGAGATCATGAGCCCGCCGGTCTCGGTCTGCCACCAGGTGTCCACAATGGGCAGTTTCCCCTTGCCGATGTGCTCATGGTACCACATCCAGGCCTCGGGGTTGATGGGCTCGCCCACCGAGCCCAGGATGCGCAGGGACGACAGGTCGTGCTTTTGGGTCCAGGCCGGGCCGCAGCGCATGAGGGAACGGATGACCGTGGGCGCGGTATAAAAGATATTGACCTTGAATTTCTCGCAAATCTGCCAGAACCGGTCCGGTGAAGGATAGGTGGGCACGCTCTCGAACATGAGCGACGTGGCCCCAAGGGCCAGCGGACCGTAGACGATGTAGGAATGGCCGGTGATCCAGCCGATGTCCGCCGTGCACCAGTGGATGTCGTCGTCGTGCAGGTCGAAGACGAGCTGGCTGGTGTGGGCGGCATAGGTCAGGTAGCCGCCCGTGGTATGGTAGACGCCCTTGGGCTTGCCCGTGGACCCGGAGGTGTAGAGGATGAAAAGCACGTCCTCGGCGTCCATGGGCTCGGGCTCGCAGCACCCCTGCACATCGTGGTCGGCGATGACGTCGTGCCACCAGACGTCGCGGCCCGGCAGCATCTCCACGTCATTGCCGGCATGGCGCAGCACAATGCACTTCTCCAGGCTCGGGCATTCCTTCATGGCCTCGTCGGCATTGGGCTTGAGCGGTATGGTCTTGCCCGAGCGGATGACCGCATCGCTGCACACCAGGAGCTTGGATTCGCAGTCATTGACGCGGTCGCGCAGGCTGTGGGCGGAAAAACCGGCGAACACAATGCTGTGGGGCGCGCCGATGCGGGCGCAGGCCAGCATGGCAATGGCCAGCTCCGGCACCATGGGCAGATAGAGGCTGACGCGGTCGCCCTTTTTCACGCCCATTTTCCTGAGCACATTGGCAAAGCGGCAGACCTCGTCGTGAAGCATCTGATAGGTGTAGGTCCGCACGTCCCGGTCGTCCTCACCCTGCCAGATGATCGCGGCCTTGTTGCGCCGGCCGTCGGTGAGGTGCCGGTCCAGGCAGTTGTAGGCGGCATTGAGTTTGCCGCCGGCGAACCACTTGATCTCGGGCTTGTTGAAATCCCAGTCCAGCACCGTGTCCCAGGGCCTAAACCAGGTGAGCAGCTCGCTGGCCCGCTCGCCCCAATAGCCATCCGGGTCCTCGATGGAACGCTTGTAGATGGCGTTATACTCCTCGATGCTTTTGACATGGGCATTCTCGCGGCCTTCGGCTGGCGGTGCGAAATGACGTTGTTCGTGCATGAGGCTTTCGATGTTCTCGGCTGTGGTCATGGCTACCCCCGCGTTTGGGATTGTGCGTCGATTCCAGGCGGATCATGCCGCATGATGGGATGGACCTACTAGAAATTTTCGGTGAATGGCAACCGGAAACCAATAATCTTATCGGCTTCGATCACAAAGTCCGTTTACCGAGGAATCCGTGCCGTTCGCCGAAAAGGGGGCACATTATGCCCAAGGCTCAGGCGTGCATCGGTACCAGCAAGTCGAAAAGGAAAGACCGAGATACGGCGGCAAGACGATAAGACAGGTAGCATTTTTATTTTATCTTCCGCAATGCCGTTGCCTCATCGCCGCAACCAGGCACAAAGAGACTGTTTGATTCGTTCAAGCCGCAGGGAGGCTATCTCCCCTATCGAGCCCACGAAAATGGAGGCATCAACAACAGCCAGGCGGCCTACCCGAATCAGGCTTTCGACCTTGAGTCCCGTATGCTCGAAATCGTCATCACCAATACGGACCACCTCGTCGAAGCCATTGACCTCGTGATGGAGTTGGGAAGATATCATGCAGAGCAGCCAATCATTGAATTGGCCTGGAAATTTCCCGAGCAAAAGCGCCGGGCGCAATTTCCCGCGTTCCAAATCAGTCTGTGGAAAACGGAAGAGAACAATCTGCCCGCCGCGCATTACCTCCATTGCTCCTTGCAATCCGCAAGTTCATAGTGGGGACCTGGTTCGTCTTCCATTCCACGCATAGCCTGGGCAAGAGAAAAGAAACTTTCCTCCAGTTCCTGATCCTGCTCCGGCTCGATAATAACTCGAAACGTCTTGGCTGGCCCTTGCGCCTTGACCATCTCCGCCCACTGCTGGGGCAGTTCGCATTCCTTGACGCCCGAGATGACAATGGCGGTCATAACGCTCCTCCAACCAAATGCACTCTTAAAAAGATAATCCATCCCCGGGCCAAGGGAAAGCCTAGCGCAGCGCCTTGATCACGGCCGCAAAATCCGCATCTCCGTGCCCCATGGCTACGGCTTTGCGGTAGAGCTGGGCAATGGTGAACAGGCTCGGGGCAGTCGCGCCGGCGTCATAGGCCGCGTCCACGGCGAATTTCAGATCTTTGGCCATGTGCTTGGCCGGAAACTGGGGCGGGTACTCGTCGGCCCGGAACATGGGGTCCTTGAGGCGAAAGAGGTCATTGGCCATGGGGCCGGCCATGACCACATCCAGCAGGGCCTCCCGTGAAATCCCCAAGGCCTGGCCCAGGGAGACGGTCTCGGCCAGTCCGGCGGCCATGACGCCCAACAGCAGGTTCACGGTGATCTTCATGGTGGAGCCCATGCCGGCCTCGCCGCAACGGGCCACCTTCTTGCCTATGGCCAAAAGCACCGGCTCAACCAGAGCAATGGTCTCCTCCCGGCCGCCGGCCAGAATCACCAGGGTGCCCTCCTCGGCCGGCTTTTTCGAGCCCGAGACCGGGGCGTCCACGTAATCCGCACCGGTCTGGCGCACCCGGTCCGCCGCCTGCCGGGCATAGGCCGGAGAAATGGTGCTCATGTTGACCACGACCTTGCCGGATTTAAGGCTTTCGGCCGCGCCGGACGGACCAAACAGCACGGCGTCGCAGGCCTCGGGGCCGGTCAGCATGACCAGGTTGATCTCGCCAAAGGCCGCAGCCTCGGCCGGGGTGGCCGCCACCTCGGCCCCGGCCTCGGCCAGAGGCTTGGCCGCGTCGGCCGAACGGTTCCAGACCATGACGTCATGACCCGCTTTCATGAGATTGCGGGACATGGCCGCGCCCATAATGCCGAGACCCAGGAAACCGATGGTACGGGACATGGCAAACCTCCTGCAACGATTTCGGCCGCCGTATCGGCGTCCTTCCATGAAAAGAGCTTATTTCTTGCCCGGCGACAATTCCACGGTCTTGCCCAGCTTTTCCAGCACCTGCCGGCACAGCAGATCATAGCCGGCCATGGTCATGTGCACGCCGTCCCTGGCCCGAAGCGGCACGGTCTTGCCGCCGATGTCCTTTTCCTGGACGTAATGGCCCGAGGCGTCGGCAAAAATATCCCCGGCTTCCATGTAGGCGCAGCCCCCGACCTTGGCGCAGGCCTCCTTGGCCGCGGCATTGACGGCCCGGACCCGGGCGGCATAGGCCGGTTCGCGCATGACCGGCAGTCCCACCCACAACACCTTGACCCCGGCATTGGAAGCGATCCTCAGGAAGCTTTCGGCCTTGGCCCCATAGGCCTCGCTCCACTCCGGCGTGCCGGCGGCCTTGCCGGCTATGGGATTGTTGGCGTCGTTGCCGCCCATGACAACCACCACAGCCATGGGTTTTTCCGTGGCTACCAGTTCGGTGAGCCGTTTTTCCCAGTCAAAAAACTTCTTGGAAATAAGGCCAGTGGAAACCTTGCCCAAAGGCTGGCAGCCCAGGCCCTCGTATTTTTTGAGGTTCTGCTCCATGGTCATGCCCACGCCCACGGCCAGGGAATCCCCCACCACAGCAATGGAGCGCGACGGAGAGCCGACCTGGGGCGCGGGAGCCTGGGACTCGGGCGATTTTTTGGCCGGCTCGGCGCGGGGCGGCGCCACGGCGGCCAATTGGGCCGACTTGGTGCCCAGGGTTTCCTTGGTCTGTTCGTCCGGGGACGCGGGCCGCCGGCTATGGGCATCGGCCAGGACTTCAGGGGATATGACCAGGGGCGGCGCGGCAGCGGCCGGAGCCTCGGTCACGGGAGCGGGCTTGACCTCGGCCTCTGGCGACGGCGGCGCGGAGACGTCGGCCGTGTGGCTGTCCGGAGCGGTCTGGGGTGCCTTGGTGCCGGCGCAGCCCGGCAAGGCCAGGGCCGCCGCCACTGCCATGATGCCCAAGCGGCGCAACGGTTTCATGAAGCGTCTCCAGTCCTCGCGTTCCAGGCCGGCCCCTGCTCGTGACGCCCGGCCTCGGCCGCATCGCAGGCCCGGCCAAAGGCAAAAAGCGCCCCGTTGGGCACGCCCGGCAGCACCCGGCCGCCGTAAGCCCGGACATGGCGGAGAAGAACCAGGGCCGGCCAGCCGCCAAAGCTCGCGCCCAAAGCCCGCAGTAAGGCAGCAGCCGTGGGCGTTACGGTCTCGCCCGAACTGTCGATGCCGTAGACCGGCACGTCCTGCAAAAGATGCAGCACGGCCGGAGCCGGGGTGGCCAGCAAGCCATGGGCGCAACGCACGGTCCCGTCGCACACCGGCATGGGCGAACAGACAAACCGCGCCGGCGCCAGGCGCACAAAGAGCTCGCAGGCCAGGCAGACGTCCAGAATGCTGTCCAATGCCCCGACTTCATGGAAATGAACCTGGTCGGGACTGCTGCCATGCACGGCCGCCTCGGCCTCGGCCAGGAGATGAAAAGCGCGCGCCGCCAGTTCCTTGGCCGGCTCGGCCATGCGGCCGGCCGCGATAATGGCCAGAATGTCCGAAAGATGTCGGTGTTCGTGGGCATGGGGCAGGGTCACTTCCAGGCCGATGCCGCTGATGCCGTCCACACTTCGGGGAACCACCCGGGCCGCGCCTTCCAGTTCGGGCAGGCCGATGCTCGAAAGGGCTTCGGCAAACCCGGCGGCGTCAAGCCCAGCCAGTCCGGCCAGCCCGGAAACCAGCATGTCGCCGCTTATGCCCGAAGGGGCGCGCAGGACCAGGATGCGATCAGCCATGGTTGAGCAATCCCACGATGCGGGCCGCGGCGCAGGCCGCGCCGTAGCCGTTGTCGATGTTTTGCACGCAAAGCCCCGGGGCGCAGCTCGACAGCATGGCGGCCAGGGCCGCCCGGCCGGCCTCGGCCGCGCCATAGCCCACGGAAGTGGGCACCCCCACCACAGGCTTGGCGGTAAGCCCCCCCAGCACCGTGGACAGGGCCGCGTCCATGCCGGCCACGATAATGACCACGTCATGGCTGTTGATGTCGTCCAGGCGCGTGGCCAGCCGCCACAACCCGGCCACCCCGCTGTCCTCGTACATGGTGTGGGCGATGCCCAGGTATTCCAGGGTGCGCCCCGCCTCCCAGGCCACCGGGCCGTCGCAGGTGCCGGCCGAGACCACGGCCACCCGGCCCCGGGAACACGGCGGCAAGACACCGCCGAACGCGGTGCGCGAAAGCGCGTGGTAATCCACCAGCGCCCGCGCGTCCTCGGGCAGGGCCGCGAAATCTTCGGGCGAAAGCCGCGTGAACAGAAGCGGCGTGGCCTCGGGCCCGGCCTGCTCCCGGATCAGCCGGGCCAGGGTTTCCAGAGGCTTTCCCTGGCAAAACACCGTCTCCGGAAGCCCGATGCGCTCCCGGCGGCAATGGTCGAACAACACATTCATACGTCTGCGTCTCTCACAAAAGCCCGGCCGCGCTTGTAGCCCTCGGGATCGAGGACCACGTCGGCCACACAGGCATAACGCGCCAGGATTTCCCGGCGCATGCTTGCCACAATCGGTTTGACGACGGCCATGGCGGCCGCATCGGCCAGGACGGCCGGATCGAGCTCCACCCGCATGGCGTCGCCGCAAATCCGGCAGCGCACCACAGAGAGATGCGCCTCCCGGCGCAGCCAGCCCTCGGCCATGGCCACGGCGGCCAAGCGTTCGGCCGTAACCGGCGTGCCGGTGAAGATGCGGCTCGACAGGCAGGGCGAGGCGGGAATCTCGGCAAACGGCAGGCCCAACTCCCGGGCCACGGCCCGCACGTCCGCCTTGGCCATGCCGGCCTCGATCATGGGATGGCGCACGCCAAAGCGCTTGGCCGCTTCCATGCCCGGCCGGTAATCGGACAAGTCATCAATGTTGGCCCCGGAAAGCACTGCCGCCGCTTCCCCGGGAAACGCCGCCTCGGCCAGTTGGCGCAGCACGCCGTACAGCCGGCTTTTACAATAAAAACAGCGGTCGGCCGGATTGCGCACATAGTCGGGGTCGTCCATTTCGCCGGCCGTCACCAGCCGCAAGTCCCAGCCCTCGGCCGCTGCCGTCTCCCGGACGCGCCGGGTGTCGTCCGGGGGCACGGCCGGACCCACGGCATGGGCCACAACCACCCTGCTTCCCAGCACCCGACCGGCCACCACGGCCAAAACCAGACTGTCCACGCCGCCCGAAACCGCGGCCACACACGGAGCCTGCGCCTGCAACACATCCGGAAGCAACGCTCCGGCGCAATTCACGAACATCATGGCCAAGCTTATGACCCAAGGCGTTGCGGCGGTCAAATGGCAAGAGGCCAAGTTCCCTCCAGGAAACCATGCTTCCTGACATTGCGGCATCCTCGCTGCCCAGAAATGGCGTAAAGCGAAGCTGGAAGGAAGAAAAGTAGGGAAAATGGTCCTGAATATGGTCCAAATCAGGGAAGTTGACCGGGTAAGCTGTCACTCCTATTCCCGGTTGCGCCCCCTCCCGGCCCTACACTGCGGTTACGCGCCCGCCACCCACCAGTCGGTCAGGGAGCCGGCGGCATCTTTCCGCCTTCCCGCCCTTCCTCCCCAGCGCACGACGCCGCCAAGCCGTGAGCGCCACGATCATGGTCATGGTGGTGGTGGCCGACATCACCCAGGGGATGGCCGTGGACGTGACGGTGCAGGATGAAATCCGGGTCGCGGAGCAGCCGGCCTTTCTCGATGCTGTAGTAGGTCTCGGTCACCTGGGCCAGGAAGTCCCAATCGTGGGAAATGACGATGAGGGGCTTGCCCAGCCGGGCCAGGATGTCCACGATGCGGTCCCGGGTCTCGGGGTCCAGGCCGTTGGTGGGCTCGTCCAAAAGCAGGGCCTCGGGTTCCATGGCCAGCACGCCGGCCAGAGACACCAGCTTCTTTTCCCCGCCCGAAAGCTTGTGGGCCAGGCGGTCGCCGAAGCCGGCCAGCCCGAGCATGTCCAGGGTCTGTTCGGCCAAATTCCGGGCCGCGGCCTGGGAAAGTCCGCGATTGAGCGGCCCGAAGGCCACGTCGTCGAGCACCGTGGGGTAGATGATCTGATCGTCGGCGTTTTGGAGCAAAAGCCCGATGCTCTGGCGCACGGCCCGGAATTCCTTTTCCGTGGTCACCACCCGTCCCTTGAAGCGCACCTCACCGGTATCCGGGCGCAAAAGCCCCATCATGACGTGCAAGAGCGTGGTCTTGCCCGAGCCGTTCGGTCCGAAAAGCCCGATGCGCTCCCCAGGGCCGAAGGCGAAATCCACGCCCGAGAGTATGGGCCGGTCCGCCCCGAGATAGGTGAAGCCGATGGAGGATAGCGCCAGCAGCGACTCAGACATGTCCCCTCCCCAGGTAAAAATCCAGGCCGGCCGCCGCCGCTGCCCACAGGACCGTGGCAGCCAGAAAAACCATGTCTCCGGGGCCGGCCGCCAAACGGTCCAGGCAGGGAAACGTGCCGGTAAATCCCCGCAGCAGCATGGCCTGATAGACCCGCTGGGAGCGGTCGTAGCTTTTGACCAGGACCATGGCCACCAGGGCGGCATAGGTCCGGTAGGTGCGGCGGTCCGTGGCCGGGGCAAAGCCGCGCAGCCGGGCCGCGGTCACCAGGCGCGCGTATTCTGCGGCAATGACGTGCAGGTAGCGGTAGGTAAAAAGAAACAGAAAGGAAAACTTGTCCGGCACGCCCAGGGCGGTCATGGCCCGGCCCAGGGCCGGGGCCGGCGTGGTGGACACCAGGGCCAGGATGCAAAAAAAGACGGCATTGGTCTTGAAGGTAATGAGCAGGGCCAGATGCAGGCCTTCCTGGGTGACGGCCAGGGACCACAGCCGCCACACCGGCGTTCCCGGGGCAGTCAGGGGCAGGACCAGCCACAAAAAGACCACAAAGGCGTTGACCGCGCCAAAGCGCCCGGCCACGACGCGCAGCGGGGGGCGGGACAAGGCCGCAAGCCCGAGCCCGGCTCCCAGCACGGCCAGGGGCGGGGCGGGCGTGGCCGCCAGGACGGCGGCCAGGGACAAGGCCAGGCAGGCCAGGAGCTTGCAACGCGGGTCCAGCCTGTGAACCCAGGATGTCCCCCTGGCCAGGGGCTCGTCAATCATGCCCCACCCTGTCCCTTGCGGGAGCGGGCATAGGCGAGAAGTCCCGCAATGCCCACCAGATAGCCGATACCGCCCCCGATTTCGGTCAGACCCGGCCCCTTTTCCTTCTCATCGAGCAATATCTTGCGGATGGGCGCGATCTTTTTTTCCACGGCCGCTTCCACCACGGCCTGGAGCGTGGCCGCATCCAGGGGCGGCGCAGCGGCCGGGACTGTCGTTGGCGCAGGGGCGGCCGCGGCAGTCACCGGAGCGGGCACGGGTTCGGCCGCGGCAGCCGGGGCAGCGGCAAGGTATTCGTCCGCCTTGACGATCCAGTCGTTTTGATGCCCTTCCCCGGCCTTGAGCAGAATTTGCAGGTCAGCCTTGGCCGCCCGGGCCTCCTGGGGAATCCTAAACGCGTAATAGCCCTGGTCGTCGGTCTTACCGGAGAGCAGCACCTTGCCCGTGGCCGCGTTTTTGACCTGGATGTCGCCGAAATGGACCCGGTCGGACTTGCTGAAGCTGCATTCCACATGGACCGTATCGCCCTCGACATAGGCGAAGATATTGACCCGGTGGGCCGCTGCCGGCCGCACCGCTCCACACCACAGGAGCGCCGCCATCAGCACGGCGCGAAACGCGAACGATCTGCGCATACGAGCTCCCGAGCGGTCATCCCGCCAGACGAATCTCCAGCATTTCCGGCCGGACCTTGGCCAGAAAGCCCACGGCCATGGCGGTCAGCACGCCCTCGATGATCATGATGGGAACATGGGCGAGCAGCAAAATCTTGGCTGTGGCGGTAAAGGCCTCGCCGGAAAGGGCCAGGGCCGCGGCAGTCAGGCAGGCGGCCAGGAAGACCGACAAAAAGCCGCAGCAAAAGGCTCCCACGGCCCGTGTGGCGCCCGGACGGCGCAGGAGGGGCCGGAAGGCCAGAAAGCACAGCACGGCCGGCAGGGCCATATCCAGGGTATTGACGCCAAGCACGGTCAGGCCGCCGAACTGAAACAGCACGGCCTGCAGCAAAAGCGCGATGCAGATGGCCGGAAAGGCGGCAAAGCCCAGGATGGCGCCGAGCAGGCCGTTTAATATCAGGTGGACGCTCGTCGGCCCAATGGGCACGTGAATGAGCGAGGCCACGAAAAAAGCGGCGGCCAGGATGGCCACGGTCATGAGCCGATCGTAATCCAGGCGCCTCAAGCCCACGGCCAAGCCGCCGGCGGTCAAAACCCAGCCGCCGGCCAACACGGGCGCGGACAGCACCCCTTCGGAAATATGCATGCAGGCCTTCCTGACGGGGGGCCTAGGCCCCCCGCGACAACGGACTCAAGAACCTACTTTTTCTTGCCCTTGGGTTCAACGAATTTGGCCCACAGCACAGCCCCACGCTCCACTTTTTTGGCCGCGCCGTCCTTTTCCAGGGTGCCCGGCGCGTCGGTCAGGGCGGCAAAGCCCCACCAGCCGGCAAACGGCACGGCATAGGTGAATACGCCGTTGGCGTCGGTCTTGACCACCTGGGTGTTCATATATTCGTTGGGGGCGGTATAGGCCTTGTCCTTGTTGTAGTATTCCACTTCCACCCGGGCTCCGGCCACGGGCTTGCCGTCCACCAGAAGCTGCCCCTGAAAAACGTTGCCGGCGTAATTGCCAAAGGGCCGGGTCAGGGGCACGATCTCGGCAGGCAGGCCCACAGGCTCGTCCCAGCCGTCTTCCTCGCCAAAGGCCGGCACCGCCACCTTGGTGATGTGCTCGATGAACTTGTCCTCGGCCGGCTCGAAATACGGCTCAGGCACCACATAAAAAATCCCCACGCCCGGCCGCTTGAACGTATATTCGCCGGCCCAGGCCGCATGATCCAGGACCTTGACGGGCTTGAGCGTTCCCAGCAGATCGGTTTTCCGGTCCCCCTCCTTCACCCCGAACTGTTTGGGCTTGGCCATGTCCATGCCGTTTTCTTCCATGGGGTGGGAAAAGGAAATGGTCAGCCCCACCTTGGCCTTGTCCTTGTCCGTCACCACGTCGGCCGACGGAATGACCATGCCGAAATGGGCCAGGGCCGGGGCGGCCCACAAGGCCATGGCCGCGGCCAGAATCGGAATGATGCCACGAATGCGTCCCATAAAATCCTCCCTCTCGTGTCTTCCCGGCATGCGCGCCTTTCCCGGAACAGCAGCAATCAATGACATGTCTTTAAAAATCGTAGCACTCAAAGCCAACGACCGCAAATACAATCTCTGGAAAAAGAGCCGTTAACGAAGAATAGTCAAAAGAAAAACCGCGCGGCCAGAGTCACGTCGGGCTGGGCCGACGGCCGCAGAGCCGCTTCCAGGGCCAAACGCCGCCAGGGACGGACAGCCAGGGACAGGTAGGGAGAGACAAGGCTTTTGGGTTCGTAGCCGTATCGGCTCGGCACGGCGTCCAGGGCCAGGATGGCGGCCAGGGCCTGGCCCGTGGCTCCGGCAGCCGGAATATGGTGGGTCAGGCGCTTGTCCAGGCGAAAGGCGGTAACCGTAAGGCCGGCCGAGGCCGTCACCCGGCCCCAGTCATAGCCAAGCTCGGCCGTGGCCTCGTGGCTGGTCCAGGAGAAAAAGGCGTCCCGCTGGGACGGCGGCGTGGCCGTGCCCGAGGCGCTGGAGACGTCCTCGGCAGCCTCGCCGGCGCTGGCCCGAAAGAGTTCGTAGCCCAGGCGCACAAAGCCGCCCTGCCCCGGCCTCTGGCGCAGGGTCAGCCGGACCGACGGCCCCCACAGCAGGGCCGGCCGGGTTTCCCAGGACTCGTAGTAGCCGATGCCCGGGTTTCGGGCCGTGAACCGGGCCAGGGAGGTGCCCAGGTGAAAGCCCGGCGCCAGGACGAAATGGTCTGTCTCCAGCAAGCGGTAGGACAGGCTGGCATAGACCCGGGTTTCCGACCAGTCCCGGGTCCAGCCGCCGCGATCGGGCACAAAGGCCGCAGCCGGGTTGAAGGTCTTGGGTTCGTTTACGTCCCGGTAGCCCAGGGAGCGGAAAACCAGGCGGAGCTCAGTGCGGCCGCCGGGTTCGTCGACCGGCTGGCTGGGGGACGGCGCTGGCGGCTCCCCCATGCCTTGGGCCAGGACCGGACCGGCCCCAACAAGCAGGCAGGCGGCCAGGGCCAGGGGCCCCAAGAGCCGGCCGGCAGCCATTATCCGCCAGACCCGTCCACCGGCAGATAGCGCGCGAACCAGTCGAGGTTTCGGGCCATGAGGTCGCGGATGAGCAAGGGTTCGGTCACGTCGTGGCCGCTTCGCGGATAGGCCGCCAGCTTCGTGGGCACGCCCAGGCGCGTCAGCGCGGTATAGAGCTCCATGGACTGGGTAAACGGCACCCGTTCGTCCTCCACGCCGTGCTGGAAAAGCGTCGGCGTCTTGATGGAGCCGGCATACTTGAGGGGCGAATGGTCAAAGAGCAGGCCAAAGCGCTCGTAGGCTTCGCCCCCGAAATAGAGCGGAATGAAATCCGGCAGGTCCATGCTGCCGGCCTGGCTCACCAGATCGGTGATGCCCGCCCCCACCGAGGCGGCCTTGAACCGGTCCGTGTGGCCGATGGTCCAGGCCGCGAGATAGCCGCCATAGCGCCAGCCCATGACGCCCAGGCGCTTGGGATCGGCCAGGCTCCGGGCCGCCAGGGCGTCGATGCCGCTTTGCAGGTCCGCGAAATCCCGGCCGCCCCAATCCTTGAGATTGGCCATGCGAAAATCCGGGCCATAGCCGTCCGAGCCCCGGGTATTGGGCCGAAAAATCGCATAGCCGCGCTCGGCGAAGACAGCCAGGGGATAGTAGTTGAGGGCACCCAGGAACTGGCGGTCGGCCACCAGGGCCGGCCCGCCGTGCAGTTCCACCAGAAGCGGCGGAGGCGAACCGGTCGGGTTTACGGGATGGGTGTAGAGACCCTCGACGGATGCGCCGTCCGGGGCCTCCCAGCGCACCACTTCGGTCTTGGGCAGGCGAAAGCCCAGAAATTCCCGGTTGACCGAGGAGAGTTGCCGGGGCGCAAACGGGTCCACCGGCGTCACCCAGGCCTCGGCCGGCAGGTCGCAATCCTCCAGCACCAGGCCGAAAGCGTCGCGAGAAGGCGACAAGGTGGCATGCGACACCACGTGGGACGTCCGGGAGACCTCCCGAACCGGGCCGCCATCCAGGGGCACGGCCAGGATCACGGCCCCGGTCCCCTTGGCTTCCCGGACATACACGGCATCCCCCGGAGCCGACCAGCCCAGGAGCTCCGGCCGGGCGTCCGGGGTGGCGGCCAGAGCCCGGGCCTGTCCGCCCTGAGTCGGAACCACCATGATCCGGGCGGTATTGAAATAAAATCCCGGTGCTTCAGTGGCCACATAGGCCAGCCAGCGGCCGTCCGGGGAAAAACGCGGGGTCGTCTCCGCGTCCGGCGTGGACGCCACCAGGCGAACGGCCTTGGTCCGGACATCGACCACGGCAATGTCGGTATGCGCCGCATCCTCGGGCCGGGATTCGCCGGCCGTGGTCTGCCGCCGCCGGCCCCGGCTCGGCGTATCCGGGGCCGTGGTCTCGAAGGCGATGCGCGTCCCGTCCGGAGACCAGGAAAAATCGCCCACTTCGCGGTCCGTGACCAAAGGCTTGGGTGAAGCGGATGCGCCCAGGGAAAGCAGAAAAAGCCCGGCCGCGCCACCGCCCTGATCCATGATCTCCACGTCGCTGGCAGCCGCCTCGATGCGGTTTTCCTTGGCCTTGGAAGCCACGGCCATGGTCACGGCCAGAGTCTTGCCGTCCGGCGACCATTCCAGGTCCGCCACCTCGCCCCGGCCATGGGTCACATGCTTAAACTGGCCCGTGGACAGGTTGAGCACGGCCACATCCACCACCTCATCGCCATCGGCCCGGCAGGCCAAGTGCGCGCCGTCCGGGGAAAAGCGCGGCTTCTCGCAATTTTCCCCTTCCGGAGTGACAGGCTTGGAGGTGCCTTTGGCCCTGTCGGCCAGATGGATGCGGGTGCGCATTTCCCCGCCGTCGTCGCCCAGAAAGGCCCGGGTCACGGTAAAGGCCGCACGCGCGCCGTCCGCGGACAGGCGCACATCTTCCACCATGGCCACCCGCAGCATGTCTTCGATGGAAAAGGGCCGGTCTCCCCCCAGGGACAAGCCAGGTGCGGCCCCCGCAAACACCAGGGCCAGCAGGCACAGGAGACGGCGCACCACGGATCGTGTCGACGGAAAAGATCTCATGCTCATGCGAGCCCCTACTCTACGGCCGTCCGGCGGCTCGGTCAAACCGGGAATACAGGGCCAAAAAACAAAGGCCCCCGGGGTGGGGGCCTTTGCCTCAGATGCGAAGGGGCGCGTCCGCGGGCCGCCTGCCGAGCCAGATGTCGAAGATGAATCGGGTAAAGAAGATGGCCGTAAACATGGAGGCCACGATGCCGAGGATGAGCGTCACGGCAAAGCCCCGGATGGGGCCGGTGCCGAACTGGTACAGGACCGCAGCCGCGATGATCGTGGTCACGTTGGCGTCGAGGATGGTCAGCGTGGCCCGGCTGTACCCCACATTCACGGCGGCCCGGGGCATCAGCCCCAGGCGCAGTTCCTCGCGTATTCGCTCGAAGATGATGACGTTGGCGTCCACGGCCATGCCGATGGTCAGGATGATGCCGGCAATGCCCGGCAAGGTCAGGGTGGCTCCGAACCCGGCCAGGCCGGCCATGATCAGGACCAGGTTGAAGATCAGGGCCAGGTCGGCCACAAAGCCGGCAAAGCCGTAGTACACGATGGTGAAGGCCACCACCAGGAGGCCGCCGATCACGGCCGAATATACGCCCTTTTGAATGGATTCCTGGCCCAGGGACGGCCCGACGCTGCGCTGTTCCAGGATGTTGACGGGCGCGGGCAAGGCGCCGGCCCGCAGCACAATGGCCAGGTCCCGGGCCTCCTCGGTGGAGAACCGGCCGGTGATGCTGGCCCGGCCGCCGCTGATCTTCTCCTGGATGACCGGGGCGGAATAGACCTTGCCGTCCAGCACAATGGCCAGGCGCTTTTTCACGTTTTCGCCCGTGACCCGTTCGAACTGCCGGGCGCCGCTGGGGGTAAACGAAAGGCCCACGTAGGCCTGGTTGTTGTTGTCAAAGCTGGCCCGGGCGTCGGCAATGTATTCGCCGGTCATGACCGCATCCGAGCGCAGCACAATGGGGCGATCCAGGTAGGACCCGTCGGGATTGCGGTGGCGGATGACGGAAAGCTCTTCGCCCGGCGGCAAAATGCCCTTCTGGGCCTTGTCCAGGTCGGCGTTGTCGTCAACGACCTTGAATTCCAGGTGGGCGGTCTTGCCGATGAGCTTGATGGCCCGCTCCGGGTCCTGAAGGCCGGGCAGCTGGACCTGGATGCGGTTGTCGGACTGCTTGCGGATGTCGGGCTCGGTCACGCCGAACTCGTCGATGCGGTTGCGGATGGTCTTGACCGCCTGGTCCACGGTCATGCGGGCCTGGTCATCCTTGTAACGCTGGGTGAAGGACAGCCGGTACAGGAGCTTGTCCTCGGGGGCGCTGTCCACGCCGTCGACCTTGAGCACCTGGAAATGCCGGGAGAGCAGATCGTCCAGAGCCTGGCGCTTGTCCGGGGTGGCCAGGACGAATTCCAGGCGCTTGCCGTCATTGGTGCTGGTCGGCCGCAGGATGGTGATGCCCTCTTCCTTGGCCTGGTCGCGGACGTCGCGGCCCATCTGGGCCAGGGAGTTGGCCAGGGCCTTGTCCACATCCACGCCCAGAGTGAGGTGAATGCCGCCCTTGAGGTCCAGGCCCAGGTTGATGACGTCGTCGGGCAAAAACTTGCCGAGCCAGGACTGTTTGACCGTCCCCACGGACGGCAACATGTAGATGCAGCCCAAAAAGGCCACCAAGGCAATGATGGCCAACCGCCAGCGCAGATTTCCAGACATGGGCAAGACTCTCCTTGAGGCATCCCCAGTTGGGAGCAACGACAAAACGAAGGGACTGCCGCGCGGGCAGCCCTTCGCCGTCAATCGGGCCGATTGCCGCCCGAGGGGGTTATTCCGCGTCCTTGGACTTGTCTTTGGCCTTGGGCTCGACCTTGGCTGCGGTCTCGCCCTGGGCGGAAACATAGTTGCGGTTGATTTCGATATTGAGGTCCTTGGCGATCTCCACCGTCAGGCGGTCGCCGTGGACTTCCATGATGCGGCCGTAGATGCCGCCGCCGGTCAGGATATAGTCCCCGCGCTTGAGGTTGGCCAGAAATTCGCGGTGCTGCTTGGCTTTTTTCTGCTGGGGACGGATGAGCAGAAAATAAAAGATGGCGAACATCAAGATCAGGGGCAAAAAGGCGGTAATGGGGTTACTCGCCCCACCATCGCCGCCGGTCGGGGCGGCGCCCATGGCATGCGCCAGGCTCGGAAAAAACATGCTGCCTCCAGGTAGTGTTTTGCCCTCGCCGCCTCAGGCCGGGACGTACAAGTCCCCGTAAGGGCGGTGGGTCAAGGGCCTTACGCGGCTGAATGGATGTGCTAAAATTTCAGCCGCGTCAAGATTGAATTCCGTGGCAAAGGCTTCCACAACGGTTTTGACGGCCTGCGCATCGGCCGCATCAAGGGGTTCAACGGACAGTCCGGGACCCAGTTGCGTTGCCGGGACCTCGCCCCGTACGTAAATAACCCCGCCATGCATGCCCGTGCCCAGGCTGCGGCCGGCAATGGGAGCGTCGGGCTTGGCCGAAAACAGGCCCAGAAGGACAATGACGCCGCCGGCCATGTATTCTCCCAGAAAATCCCCGGCCTTGCCGCCGATGACAATGACCGGGAGCTTGTCGCCGTAGGCCTTCATATGAATCCCTACCCGATACCCCACGTCGCCGCGCACGTAAATGGCTCCGCCGCGCATGGCATAACCCAAAACGTCTCCGGCCAGGCCGCGTATCGCCACCAGGCCGGCGTCCATGGTATTGCCCACGCCGTCCTGGGCATTGCCTTCCACCCGAAGCCTGGGGCCGCGCATGAACGCGGCCAGGTCCTGGCCTGGCACGCCGAACAGGCGAACGGACAGGTCGCCCTCCAGGGCCGTGGCGATATAGCGCTGCCCCCGGACGTTTATGATGTCGAAATCGGTGTAGCCGTCGGCCACGGCCTGGCGGACGCGGGCATTGAGGTCCCGGTAATAGACGCCCTCGGCGTCGATGCGCATGGTCTGTGGCATGGATTTTACGCCTCAAGTTCCACGATAACGGGTTCGCCGGCCTTGGGGGCCCACACCGTGTCCAGATCGCGTTTCACGTCGCGGATGGAACTCTCCTCGCTGGACATGAACACCACATCTCCGGCCTCGGCCACCACCAGGGGCCGCAGCTTGACGCGGTCGTTTAAGCCCATAAGCGAGGTTCCGTCCGAGACCAGGATGGCAAAGGGGCCATTTAACATGGCGGACCCGTAAACCGCGCGCAGGGCCGTGAAGGCCTGGCGCTGGGCCTCGGGCATGCGGTCCACCTCGTCCCAGAACGGCGGGGCGAATACCCGGCAGGCCAGGCGCTTGGACAGGCCGTGCTTGCGGATGAGCAAATCCAGGAGATAGGCCACCACCTCGGTGTCGGTCATGAGCGTGCATTCGTAATGGTGCTCCATGAGGTAGCGCATGTTGATGCCGTAGGAGGAAATCTCGCCGTTGTGCACAATGGACCAGTCGAGCAAGGTAAAGGGATGGGCTCCGCCCCACCAGCCCGGGGTATTGGTGGGGAACCGGTTGTGCCCGGTCCAGATGTAGGCGCTGTATTCGTCGAGCTTGAAAAAGTCGGCAATGTCCTCGGGAAAGCCCACGCCCTTGAAGGCCCCCATGTTCTTGCCGCTGGAAAAAACAAAGGCTCCGGTACGGTGGTTGATGCGCATGACCAGGTTGACCATGGCGTCTTTTTCGTCCACAGGCGTCCCGCCGGGCCGGCCCTTTTTGGCGGACACGAAATAGCGCCACACCAGGGGCGGGTCCTTGACGGCCAAGACCTTGCGGGTGGGAATGGGCTGGGATTCGCGGATGTCGCAATGGTCCTTGAGGATGGATTCGGCCGCGTCCATGGCCTGCTGGGTTTCGGCCATGAGGTGGAAGGCATAGCAATCGGCGAAATCGGGATAGATGCCGTAGGCGGCAAATCCCCCGCCCAGGCCGTTGCCCCGGTCGTGCATGGCGCACATGGCCTGGATGGGCATGGAGCCGTTTATGCGCTGCCGTTTCCTGTGGATCAGGCCAAAGATGCCGCATCCGGCGATGTCTTTTTGAAAATCGTAATACCTGCGGGGCGCTCTCATGGCATGTCCTTGGTGCTGTGCGGGCCAAAACCGCCGGTCATCTGCCGGCGGCCTTGACGCCCAGGGTGTCGCATTCCATCTGCCCCAGCCCCACGGCCCGCAACTTGTCGCGGTTGCCGCGCAAGCTCTCGATGGCATTGAGCCCCATGCCGCCGAGCATCTCCTGGATTTCGTGGGACCAGGCCCGCAGCAGGTTGGTCAGTCGGGCGGCGGCCTGCTCCGGATTCTGGCGCTTGGCCAGTTCCGGATCATTGGTGGTGATGCCCCAGGGGCATTTGCCCAGGTAGCATTTGGCGCACAGGGTGCACCCCACGGCCAGGAGCGCGGCCGTGCCGATATAGACCGCGTCGGCTCCCAGGGCGATGGCCTTGACCACGTCGGCGCTGCAGCGGATGCCGCCCGAGGCCAGGATCGAGGCCTGGTTGCGGATGCCCTCGTCGCGAAGGCGCTGGTCCACTACGGCCAGGGCCAGTTCGATGGGCAGGCCCACGTTGTCGCGGATCATGGCCGGAGCCGCGCCCGTGCCGCCGCGCATGCCGTCGATGGTGACGAAATCCGCCCCGGCCCGGACCACGCCCGAGGCAATGGCGGCCACGTTGTGCACGGCGGCGATCTTGACCCCCACGGGCAGCCGGTAGCCCGTGGCCTCCTTGAGGGCGTAAATGAGCTGGAGCAGGTCCTCGATGGAATAGATGTCATGGTGCGGGGCAGGCGAAATGGCGTCGGCCCCGAGCGGTATCATGCGCGTGCGGGAGACTTCCCCGGTGATTTTTTCGCCCGGCAGATGGCCGCCGATGCCGGGCTTGGCCCCCTGGCCGATCTTGATCTCCACGGCCCGGCCGGCGTTGAGATAGTCCCGGTGCACGCCGAACCGGCCCGAGGCCACCTGGACAATGGCATGGGGGCCGAACTCGTAAAACGACTCGTGCAACCCGCCCTCGCCGGTGTTGAACAGGGTTCCCGAAGCCGTGGCCGCCCGGGCCAGGGCGAGCTGCACGTTGTAGTTGATGGCCCCGAAGGACATGGCCCCGAACATGATGGGCATATCCAGGATAAGTTGCGGGCCAAGGGGGGTCTTGAGCACCGGTCCCTCCGGGGTCTCGGCGAATTCCAGCCGGTCGGGCTTGGAGCCGATGACCGTGCGCAGCTCCATGGGCTCGCGCAGGGGATCGATGGAGGGGTTGGTGACCTGGCTGGCGTCCAGGAGCAGGTTGTCCCAATAGACCGGGATGTCCGCCGGCGAGCCCATGCCTGTCAGCAGCACGCCGCCCGAGGCCGCCTGCTTGTAGATGTTTTTGATGTGCACCGAGCGCCACAAGGCATTGGCCTTGAACTGGGCCGGCTTTTCATGGATGAGCAAGGCCTGGGTGGGGCACATGGCCACACAACGCTGACAGCAGGTGCACTTGTACTCGTTGTGGCGCACCTTCTGCAGTTTTTCATCGAAGTAGTGGACGCCGTACGGGCATTGCTTGATGCAGACCTTGCATTGGATGCAGGCCTCTGGGTCCCGGTGGACTCTGTAGTCGTAAAACACCTTGTCAGGAGGAACAGAGGCCAAAACCGATCACCTCGTTTTTAACAGACCGTGACCATGAAAAAAAGGCCGTACAAACGGCCCTGGGGCAATGGGGAAAAAAGGGGGAGGAGTGGATTCATGCGCGGCTACTTCTCCAACATAGGGGCAGGCATAACCGTACGGTACGGGCCTGTCAACGCCGCGCCGCAGCTTCTTTGTTTCCTAACGGGCTGCAGGCCAAGGGGAACAGTCCCTGGCCGGGGCATAACCTTCACCCAACGCCTGGGACATTGTTGTCAAAAAAACGCGATGCCTGGGGGAAACGCGAGCCGCATCCGGACAGCGGGGATCATGAAAACGGCGTGAAGCGGTATTGCCCACATAGGGACGCCCCGGGGCCGGCAGGGCCGCGATGCGGGGCCAAAAGCCCCTGCCTGCGGCCATGGCCTGGCGCTGGGCGGCCAGAAAACGGGCGGACAGTTCCGGCGACAGGTCGCGGTGCCAAAAAAAGTAGGCCGCGCCTTGGGCCAAGAGCATTTCATTGACCGAACGGCCGTCCGGCAAAAAGACCTCGGCCAGGATCCGGCCGAACCGGTCTTCGCCCTGCCCGGCCGGGGCAAGCCGCACGTCCGCGCCGCCAACCAGGCGAACCAGGGCTGCCTTGGCTTCGTTGGCGAAATACTGGGCTTCATTGCCGCCATGGGCCAGTTCCGGTGCGTCGATGCCGACCAGGCGCACCCGCCGGCCGTCGGCCAGGGCAAAGGTGTCGCCGTCAAAGACATGGCCGACCGGTACGGCCCAGGCATTGCCCCAGGCCAGGCAGAGGCAAAGGACGACGGCCAGGCAAAAGGACCGGGCCGGCATGGATGCGCGTTTCACGGACTGCCTCCCGCAAAAGTCAGACGTCAAGCGCTTGATCCTTGCCCAAGAGGGGCAGATGGAAAACAAGGATGGCGGAAGCGTATAGGAGTCGAACCTACCTGCGGCCTCGCGACCGCACACCGGATTTGAAGTCCGGGCGCCACACCGGTGACGAAACGCTTCCGTGCGCAAATGCAAGCGTGCGGGAACGCCTTTCCTAACCGCTTTTTTTGTCGCTTTCAATGTCAGCGCGCTGGCCGCAGGCTTCGCGGCCTCCGGGAATCCGGACACGCCAGCCTCTGCCTTGGCCGGGACGCAGCACGCAGGGTCCCGTTGCCTCAACTTTTTTTCACGTGACTTGACCTCTGGCCCCATGGTAAGCGCCGGCTTCGATAGGCGGCCAAAACCGTTGCCGCCACTTCCTGAAATGAGGAGCCTATGCGGCCTATTATCCTATTTTTGGCGCTCGCCTTACTCGCAGGAGTCAGCGCCTGCTCGGGAGGGGACAAGGACTCCTTTCGCAATGTGGACCATGATAAAAGCGGCAAGATTTCCTACGAAGAGCTGCTGTTCGTTTTTCCCGAGGCCACGTCGGACACGTTTCGAAACGCGGACAAGGACGGCGACGGCCTTTTGTCCGAAAGCGAATATGCCCTCTTTTTAAAGAACAGCGTTGCCGCCCCGGCTGTTGCGGAAAAATCTCCCCCGGCTCCCCTGCCCGCCGCGCCCAAGGCCCCACCCGCCCCTGTCACCAAACCCGGCGAAACCAACCAGCCGGCCGTGCCGTTCAGGGGTGAGGAAGTCATCGAGATTCCCGCTCCCGGAACCGATGCCCGGACCAAGGCCAAAATGGAAAAGGGCAAGAAGGAGCAAAAAGCCAAACCCGAAGCCGCCACCCCCAGCGGCGCCCCTGGCGGCGAGGCAACGCAATACACCGTGCTGCGGGGCGACAATCTGACGAAAATCGCCCACAAGTTCGGGATTACCGTGGAAGATATCGTGCGGGCCAATAACAACATGTCTCCGGATACGTTGCGCGACGGCCAGGTGCTCAACATTCCGGCGCGGCCGTAAACGACCTCGCCTGCTTTGAAGGATAGCGGCATGATGCGCTTTTTTCGGTTATTGGCAGTGGCTTCCCTGGCCCTGGCCACTGTTTTGCCGGCCAGGGCCATGACCCAGGAAGAAATCCTCCAGCGCCGCCTGGAGAAAATGCGCCAGGCCGAGCCGCAGATGCAGCAGGAGGCCAGCCAGGGCCAGGATCAGGCCGGCCAGGCCGCGGCCAAGGTCGAAGTGACTCCGGCCAAAAACGATTCGCAAACCCTGGCCGTTCCCGCGCCCGTGCGCCAGCCCACTCCGGAACCGCGCGGCGGGGTGTGGCAAAAACAGCAGCCGCCAAGCGCTTCCCAGCCCCAGGCGACGGCCAAGCCGGCCCCGGCCGCGCGCCCCGAGGCCTCGCCGCAAGCGGCTGCGCCTTCGCAGCCGCAGCCTGCGGCCAAGCCGGCGGCCCAGACGCCCCAGCCGGCCCAGCGGGATGCCCAAACCGCCGCCTCCCTGGCCGCCCTGGCCCGCAAGTCCGCGTCCAGCGGCGACCTCAAAACCGCCCTGACCATGCTCGACGAGGCCGTGGCCGCCGATCCGGCCGATCCGGATCTGCGCAACAACCGGGCCAATGTGCTCAGCAACATGGGCAAGCCCAAGGAAGCCCTGGCCGATTACGACCGGGCCATTGCCATGAAAGCCACGGACGCCACGTTTTTTGCCAACCGGGGCCTGGCCCACGAACGACTGGGTAACCAGGACCGGGCTTGCGCCGACTACAAAAAAGCGTGCGATCTCGGGGACTGCGACTCCTTCAAAAGCTATTCGGCCGAGGGCCACTGTCGCTGACAGATGGGCGTTTGTTAAAAAACGTCCATGAACTTTTTAAGAAACAACAAGAATCCTGCGCTACTCCTCCCAACATCCGGCGACAGCACACCGAGGGTGCGCGACGCGCGCACGCCGGCAAGAATTGCCACCCCTCGGGCCGGTCCGGTCGAAGAGCCCGAAATGATACGGGTGGACCACTTCTTGCTTCGATAGTGCTGGCGGGCACTGCATGCCGCGTCCGGCCCGGTCGCGCCGCAGGCGACCCGTGCCGACACTGCCCGCGCCAAACCGGAACCCCGTACGCGCCGCGCGATCCGGCCGGGGAGGAGACCTCTGCTGTCTACACGCGTGCTTATCGTCTGCCCCGATCCCATGGGCCTGGCGTCCATGACCGGGGCCCTTTCCGGGCACTATGCCGTGCTCGCCGCGCCGAGCCCCGAGGCGGCCCTGCGCCTGATCGCCCGCCAGGGCCCCTGCCAGGTGGCTTTTTGCGAAACCTTCGACGATGCCGAGGCCGGCGAAAACTTCGCAGCCGAGCTGGACGAAGCCTGCCCGGGCATCGCCATTTTGGCCCTGGCCCGCGACCCTTGTCCGGACCCTATTTTGAATGCGGTCATACGCGGCGCCATTGACGGCATTTGCCTGCTGCCCCTTTCCCCGGAATCCCTGCGCGAAAAAACCCTGGAAGCCCTGGAGAACGCCGGCCGGCGGCAAAAGCCGGACTCCGGCCAGACAGACGGAGAGATTCTGACCCGGGAGGAAGTGGATTTCCTGCTGGGCCGCGATATGATGGAGCCTATGGCCTCCAACTGACGGACGGCTACGGGCATCCGCTCCCGAGCCAAAAACGCACCACGTCCCGCGCCTCCTCGCGCTCCCGAACCACCGACCATTGCCCCTCCCGGACGCCGAGCACCCGGGGCATCTGCCGGCTGTTGTACCGTGACCACATGGACAGGGTATAGGCCCCCACATCCCGGATGACCACGATGTCTCCGGGTTTGATCCAAGGCAGCCGGGTCCGCCACACGGGAAAATCCCCGGAAAAGCACAGCGGCCCGGCCAGATGCCAGATCGCGGTCGGTCCGGATTTCGGCCTCCCCTGCCCGTCCAGAAGCGCCACCCGGTGAAACCAGGACTTCCGGTTATAGCATTCCCGCACGAAAAGGTCTGCGCCCAGGTGGATGACGGCCGTTTTGTGGCCCGGCTGGACCTTGACGTATTCCACCCGGCTGGCCGCCAGCCCGCACGGCGCATGCAGGAATCGGCCAAATTCCGTCACCAGCCGGTAGGCCCCGGAAAAGAGTTCCGGACAGCGCAGCTTCAAGGCGGCCGCGTACTGCTGCGGCGTGGGCGGCCGGTCCTCGTCGCGGTAGGCGGCCGGCAGCCCGCCGCCCAGATCGAACAGGCGCACCCGGCCCGGGCCGAGGTCCCGGTTGATGGCCCGGGCCAGATCGTAAACAGCCCCCACCCCGGCCACGAGCAGATCCAGGGGACAGCCCTGGGAGCCCACATGGACATGCAGGCCCGAAAGCCACGGATGGGCGGCAAAGGCGGCCTTGATGGCCTCGGCCCGCTCCAACGGCACGCCGAACTTCGAAAAGGACCCGGCCACGCTGGTGGCCGCGATGCGGCCCAGGCCCACTTGCGGATTGACCCGAAGCCCGGCCGAGAATGAGGCGCCGGTCTCGGCAACAATGGCGGCCAACCGGGCCACCTCGTCCAGGTTGTCGGCATTGACATGGACGCCCTTTGCCACGGCAAAGCGCAGCTCCTCCATGGTCTTGGCCGGGGAATCGAACACCAGGCGTTCGGTCGGGAGGCCGGCAGCCAGGGCCAGGTGCAACTCGGGCAGGGACGCGGCCTCGGCCCCGGCCCCCAGGCCAGCCAGAAAGGCCAGAACCGGCGGCAGGGGATTGGCCTTGACGGCCACGGCATGAAGCGTTTTCGGGGGAAAGGCGGTCTGCACCGCCCGCAGTTGCTCTTCCAGCCGGTCCAGGTCATGGATGATGACAGCGGAGTCTTGCTGCCGGAAAAATCCCGAAGCCAAGGCCTGTTGCACCAGTTCCATGGGCGCGTTCCTTGTTGGCGTACGTCGCCTATCGCCCCATCAGCCACCAGCCGGACACGGCCAGGGTGGCGATGGTCACGGGCAGTCCCACCCGGGCGTGTTCGAGAAAGCCCAGGCGCACGCCCAAGCGTTCGGCCTGGCCGGCCACGATGAGGTTGGCCAGACTGCCGGGCAGCAAAAGATTTCCGGCCAGGGTGCTGGACACGGCCAAAAGCGTGCTCTGCTGGGGCGAGGCATGGCCCGGGAGCAGCAGCATCACGGCCGGCACGTTGGAGACCACGTTGGAAAGGGCCGCCGTGACCGCATACAGCCAGGCCGGGCGGGCCAGGTTGATGTCCACCGCTTCCAAGGCCCCATACAGGCCGCGCAACAGCCCAGCCGCCTCAACCTCGCGGTTGACCACGAAAAGCCCGAGGAAAAGCAGCAGCAACTGCCAATCCACCAGGGCCAGGGTTTCCCGGGAAGCCATGCGGCGGCTGAGAAGCAAAAAACCGGCGCAGGCCAGGGCCGCGTTTTCCCGGGGCACGCCGCCCCACAAAAAGGCGGCCACGCACACAGCCAAGGCAGCCAGCCCCTTGCCGGACTGCCAGGGGTTAAACGGCTGGGCAGTCAGGCGCAAGTGCCGGACAGGCCCGCCGAATCGGCCCCGATAGCCCAGGATGACCAGCCCCCAGGCCAGGGCCAGACTGACCAGGACGCACGGCCAGGCCTCGGCCAGGTAGCCGGAAAAGGACAGGCGCGCCACCTGGCCGATCAGCATGTTCTGGGGATTGCCGATGAGCGTGGCGGCCGAGCCGATGTTGGCGGCCAGGGCCAGGCCGATCAGGTAAGGCAAGGGGTTTAAGCCCCTGGCCAGGGTGCTTTCCACCAGCATGGGCGTCATGGCCAGGCACACGATGTCATTGGCCAAGACAGCCGAGAGCAGGGCCGAGACAGCCATGACCCGGGCCAGAAGCCCGGCCGGCGAGGCGGCCGAGATGGCCAGCCGGCGGGTGGCGGCCGTGTAGAAACCGCCCAGATTCAACTGGGCCGAAACGATCATGAGCCCGAACAGCAAGGCCAGGGTGGGCACGTCCACGGCGCTTAGGGCCTCGGATGCGGACAGGCTGCCGCCGACCACGAGCAAAATGGCCCCGAGCAGGGCCGCGCCGGTGCGATCCAGGGCCAGGCCCGGCAGCCGGCCCAGGATCATGCCCACATAGACCAGGAGGAAGACGAAAAGGACGTATTCGCGCACGAGGCGAGTCGTATCAGGTTCCGCGGCCAAGGGCCAAAAAAAAGCGGCCCCTGGCGGGGCCGCCCGTGGCGACGGAAAAACGGATGTTATCTGCCGAGCAGCATGTCCTGATGGGGATGTTCCCCGAGCCACTGCACCTCGCCGGAATCGGTGTGGTACAGGGCGCCCACGACCCGCAGCTTGCCCTGGGCCGCCATTTTTTTCAGCAGAGGGCTTTTGGCGTACATGTCGGCAATGGCCTGCCAGACATTGGCTTCGATGGATTTGGCGATGATCTCGCCCACGTCGGACGTGGCGAACCGCTCCTTCACGCCCTTGACCGCCGGCACGATGGGAGTCACCAGCTTGCCGATGTTTTCGGTGACCGGCTCGTTTTTGACCACGGCCGTAACCGCGCCGCAGTTGGTATGGCCAAGGACCACAACCAGGGGTACGCCCAGATGCTCGGCCCCGTACTCGATGGTTCCGATTTCGTCGGTGGCGGCCACGTTGCCGGCCACGCGCACCATGAACAGGTCGCCCACGCCCTGGTCGAAAACGAGTTCCGCCGGGACCCGGGAATCCGCACAGCCAAGGATCGTGGCAAAGGGATGCTGGCCATGGGCCGTGGTTTCCTGGCGGCGGGCGGCATCCTGGTGCGGGGCCACGGACGCGCCGCCCACAAAGCGGGTGTTGCCTTCCTTGAGCCGGGTCAGGGCCTCGTCAGCGGTCACTTTCGGGCCATCGGAAGAGGCCATGGCCCCAAGGCACGTCATCGCCACAAATGCCGCCACCACCGTGGCCGCGAAAAACCGTTTCATCGAGGGTCCTCCCTGTCGTGAAAAATATGTCAGAGGCGCTTACACCATAACGCCGCCCACGGTCAAAAACATTCCGCGTCCCTGGCCTTTACGGACGGCTCAAGAGCCGGGTATAGTGGATCGTCTGGGTCTTTTCCCATTCGACTAGCCCAAGTGCGGAGCCTGGCATGCTCGAAATCGTGGTTTTCGTCTGCGGCGCGGCGGTCATGGTCCTGGAGATCGTGGGGGCGCGCATCCTGGCCCCGTTTCTGGGGACCTCCATTGTCGTGTGGACCGGCCTTATCGGCGTGATCCTGGCCAGCCTGTCCGTGGGCTACTGGCAGGGCGGCCGTCTGGCGGACCGACGGCCCACGGCCCGGACCCTGGCCGTAATCATCCTGCTGGCCGCCCTGCTGACCGGAGCCACGGCCCTGACCAAGGCGCCCTTGCTGGAATTTCTGGCCACCCGCTCGGCCGGGCCGCGCCTGGCCGTCATCGCGGCCACCCTGCTCCTTTTCGCCCCGGCCGCGGGCTTGCTCGGCATGGTGGCTCCCTTTGCCGTGCGCCTCAAACTCACGGACCCGGCCACGGCCGGAACCACGGCCGGCCGCCTGTATGCCCTGTCCACCCTGGGCAGCATCGTGGGCACATTCGCGGCCGGATTTTTCCTGATCGCGGCTCTGGGCTCCACGGCCATCCTGCTGGTGGTGGCAATGGTCCTGGTGGCGGCCTCCCTGGTCACGTCCCGGGCCGACGCCAAGGCCAAGGCGGCCGCGCTCATGCTGCTGGCCCTGGGCGCAGCGGGGCTTGCCGCCAACAACGCCGCCCTGGAGGCGGCCGGCGTATACGACGTGGATACGGCCTATGGCCGGGTGCTGGTCTACCAGGGCCTGAACCCAACAACCGGCCGGACCATACGGGTCATGACCACCGGCCCCATGCGCGTCCAGTCGGCCATGGACGTCGACGATCCCGACGCCCTGCCCCTGGAGTACGCCCGGTTTTTCAAACTGGGCTTTGCCATGGTTCCCAAGGCCAGGCGGGTGCTGGTCCTGGGCGGGGGCGCTTACTCCTTTCCCAGGCACGTGCTGGCCAACCGGCCGGGCGTGTCCCTCGACGTGGTGGAGCTGGACCCCGGCATCACGGCCCTGGCCCAGCGCCATTTCGGCCTGACCCCCCATCCCGACCTGGCCATCTTCCACGAGGACGCCCGGGTCTTTTGCAACCGGGCCGCCGGGCCCTATGACCTCATCTACCTGGACGTCTTCGGCACGGACTATACGGCCCCCTTCCATGTGATCACCCGGGAAGCGGTCAAACGCCTTGAGGCTCTGCTGGCCCCAGATGGTGCGGTCATCGTCAACACCATCGCCATTGTGGGCGGGGAAAACGGGCGCTTTGTCCGCAGCCTGGCCGCCACCTTTGCCACGGCCTTTCCCAGTGTGGAGGTCTATCCCCTGGGACGCCGCGGCCAGGAAGATTCGGCCCAAAACGTCATGCTCGTGGCCAGGCCCGAGGCCAAGGCGTTCGATGCGCCGGACGACCCCGAGGCCAAATGGTTTTTGGCCACCCGGCTGGCCGATCCTTTTGGCAGCGACGTCCTGGTGCTGACCGACGACTATGCCCCGGTGGAATGGATGAACCTGGCCCTGTGGCGTGCGGCCGGGCAGTAAACAGCCGCGTCTGCGCTTTCAGGCGCAGTCGATCTCCAGCCCTACCGGACAGTGGTCCGACCCCAGGACCGTATTGTCGATCCAGGCCCGCTTGACCTTGGGCGTCAATTCCTCGGAGACGAAGAAGTAATCGATGCGCCAGCCCACGTTGCGATCCCGGGCCTTGAACCGGTAGTCCCACCAGGTGTAGTGGCCGCCCTCCTTGGTAAACATGCGGAACGTATCCACATGGCCGGCGGCGACAAAGGCGTCGAGCCAGGCCCGCTCCTCGGGCAGGAACCCGGAATTTTTCTCGTTGGACTTGGCGTTCTTGAGGTCCAGGGCCGTGTGGGCGGTGTTGAAGTCCCCGCAGACCACAATGGGCTTTTGTTGGCGCAGGGTTTGGACGTGGTCGAGGAAGACGGCGTAATAATCGAGCTTGTAGGCCAGGCGCTCGGGCCCCATGCCGCCATTGGGGAAATAGACGTTGAGAAAATAGAAGTCGTTAAATTCCATCTGGATAAGCCGCCCTTCCCCGCCAAAGACCGGATCGGGCAGTTCCGTGACGATGCTGCGGGGCTCGATGCGGTAAAAGCAGCCCACGCCGGAATAGCCCTTTTTCTTGGTGGCGCTCGACCAGACCACCTTGTAGCGGTCCGTACCGCCGAAATCCGCCTCATGGCCGGGCTGGAGCTTGGATTCCTGGATGCCGGCCACATCCGCGCCGCAGGTATCCAACCACTGCCAAAAGCCTTTCTGGACCGCGGCCCGCAGGCCATTTACATTCCAACTCATCAATATCATAGGATTTCTATGCTCTCCGCAGCCCTTTGGGCAAGCGTCTCTCCTGCTTCCATCCCCATGCCCGGCCGGTCGATTCGGTTCGTGGTCATGGCGTCAGAGGCGTCGGCAAGGGCTCGGCCAGGCAACTGGCCACGCCGACATCCTCCGGAGCGGCAAAAGCGGAGTCCACCCCGGCGCTCAGGTAGATTTCGGACAGATGGTGTCACACGGAACGCAGCGAGGCTGTCAGGGCATCCGGGCCAAGCTCGATGCGGACATAGCCGCCGGCAGCCAGGGCTCCGGGATTGACGATCCGGGTGCGGCCAATGGCGTCCTCGGCCCGGGCCTCGTGAATGTGCCCGGTCAGGCACACGTCCGGCTGGACCCGCTCGATAAATTCCCGCACCGCCCGGCTGCCCACGTGGGTTTGCCGCCCCACCACGTCCGTGGCCGTATCCAGGGGCGGGGTATGGGAAACCAGAAGCAGCCGCCGGCTCCCGGCAACCGCGGCATGGGCTTTCTCCAGCCAGGCGGCGATGTGGTCCTCGCCAGCTTCGCTGGGCGTGCCGAACGGGGTCGGCGTGGACCAGCCCACGCCGAAGATACCCACGCCCTCGGGGGTCATCCGGCCCGAGGCGTGGATGTTGATCCCCTCCCCGGCCAGGTAGGCGTCCACCTCGGCCCGGTCCATGTTGCCGATCTGGGCCAGGATCATGGGATTGAACCGGCGCACGGCCTCGATGACCCGCTTGGCCTGGGCGGCCCCGCCCCGGATGGTCAAATCGCCGCTGATGATGACGCCGGATGCGCCGGCCAGGTCCGGGATGCGCTCCAGGACCGCGATGTCGTCGTGGATGTCGCCGATGCCGATCCAGTATGTCGCCGTGGCCATGTCCGCTCCCTGGGCCGGGTCGCCCGCGCGCGTCCGTTTCCCGCCCTTTCCTTGGCGGACACGCTTTGCTACTATGCTGCGGTTATGGAAACATTGCAACCGAAGCGGACGCCCGATGTCGACAAGGGGGCGCTACGCCAGGAGATGCTGGCCAAGCGCCAGGCCCTGGCCCGGGATTTCGTGGCCGCCTCCAGCGCTGTTGTGACCCAACGCGTGCGGGACCTGCCCCAGTGGCAAACGGCCCGGGAAGTGCTGGCCTATCTGCCGGTGCGAAACGAGGTGGACACCACGGCCCTGGCCGCCGAGGTGTTGGAGGCGGAGCGCCGGCTCCTGCTGCCCCGCTGCCGGGACGGCCAGGCCGGTCTTTTGGATATCGGCTGCATTTCCAGCCTGGCCGACGCCAGGCCCGGCCGCTTCGGCATCCTGGAGCCGCGCCAGGAGCTGTGCCTGCGGCCCGAGGCCTTTGCCCCGGACCTGATTCTGGTCCCGGGCCTGGCCTTTGATGCCCAGGGCGCGCGCCTGGGCTTTGGCGGCGGCTATTACGACCGGCTGCTGGCCCTGCCCATGGCCACCGGGGCGTATGTCGTGGGCTTGTGCTTTGCCTTTCAGGTGGTGGCGCGCCTGCCGGTCGAGGCCTGGGACAGGCCGGTGGACGCCGTGGTCACGGAACGCCAAACCTTCCGGTTTACCCTATGATATTTATTCCGTTTGCCTTCCCCAACCTGCCGGGCATCGGCTGCGCCTTTGGCACCGGAGCCCTGGAGCCGGGCGGCCAGGCTGCGATGGCGGCCAGCATCACCTTCAAGGACGCCGCCGATCCGGCCACAGTCGTTGCGGCTCGGACGTTTTTGCGGGATGCCTTGGGCTTTTCGGCCTGGCAGTCCCTGGTCCAGGAGCACGGCACGCACATGGTTTTCGAGCCCGAATACGACACCCTGACGCGGCCGAGCCTGGAAGTGGGCGACGGCATGGCCGAAAGCCGGCCCGGCCGGGCTTTGGCCATCAAGACGGCCGATTGCCAGCCCGTGCTCCTGGCCCATGAGTCGGGCCAGTTCGTGGCCGCGTTGCACGTGGGTTGGCGGGGAAGCGTGGCGGATTTCTGCGGCCGGGGCGTGCGCACCTTTTGCGTGCGCTACGGCCTGGCCCCGGAGGAACTCTACGCCGTGCGCGGGCCGAGCCTGGGGCCGTGGGCCTCGGAGTTCGTCCAGTTCGAGGCCGAATTCGGGGAGCGTTTTCGCCCCTATTTCGACCACCGCAGCCGCACCATGGACCTGTGGCGGCTGACCCGAGACCAGCTTATGGCGGCTGGGTTGGACAAGGACCGGATTTTCAGCCTGGATTTGTGCACCAAGAGCCTGCCCCAGTTCTTTTCCCATCGCCGGGACCGGTCCGGCGGCCGCCAGGCCAGCCTGATCTGGATCAAGGAGACCTAAAAGGCAAAGGCGCTTGTCTGAAACAGGCGCAGGCAGGCATCCACCACGTCGGGATCGTAGAGCGCGCCGCGAAAGGTGCGCAGCTCCTCCAAGGCCCTGGCCAGCCCGAGCGCGGCCCGATAGGGCCGGTGGGCGTTCATGGCCTCCACCACGTCGGCCACGGCCAGTATCCGCGATTCCACAAGCGCGGCGTTGCCGACCAGCCCGGCCGGATACCCCGAGCCGTCCAGGCGCTCGTGGTGTTCCAGCACCATGCGGGCTACGGGCCAGGGAAACGGGATGTTCTGGAGGATTTCCCGGCCCACCTCGCAGTGGTGTTTGACAATGCCCATTTCCATGTCCGAGAGGGCTTCGGGCTTGGCCAGGATTTCGGAAGGCACATGGATCTTGCCGATGTCGTGGACGAGCCCGGCCACGCGCACGCCTTCCCGGGCCTCCTCGGGCAGGCCCAGCTCCGCGGCAATGGCCACGGCCAGCCTGGAGACGCGCTCCTGGTGGCCGGCGGTGAAGGGATCGCGCTTTTCCGAAGTCACGGTCAGGGCATTGACGGTCTCATCCAGGGTATGGCGCAGCTTGGCCAGGGACTGGCTGAGGGCCTCCTCGGCCCGTTGGCGCTGACTGACGTCGCGAAAGACCACCGCCGTGCCCAGCCGTCCCCCCCGGTCGTCGAGAATCGGCGACCGGGTCTCTTCCACGGGAATTGAGCGGCCGTCCGCCCGGCACAACATGGCCAACCCCCGGTCCGCTTCCCCCGGGACGGCCAGAGGGTGCGGGCGCAGGCGGTAAATTGCCTCCAGGACCTGACCCCTGGCCTGCTCCAGGGACAAGCCAAGCAGGGTCTCGGCCACGGGATTGACAAACCGCA
>CAZBER010000022.1:41190-55792 GCA_964490985.1 uncultured Desulfovibrionaceae bacterium
GGTCCGTGGTCAGCAGGCCCTCGCCCAGGCTTTTGAGCGTCGTGGCCATCCATCGCTCGTTTTCGACCAGCCGGCGTTCCATCCGGGACTTGTACAGGGCGATTTCAACGGCCGTGTGCAGCTCGCGGTTTTCAAAGGGCTTTATGACATAGCCATGGGGCCCGGTGGCGCCGGCCCGCTGCAGGGTTTCCCGATCGGTGTGGGCGGTGAGGTAGACAATGGGGATGTCGAAGCGCTGCCGGATGGCGGCGGCCGCTTCCACGCCGTCCATGGCCCCGGCCAGCATGATGTCCATGAGGATGAGGTCCGGGGCCAAGTGCGCGGCCATCTCCAGGGCCTGCTCGCCCGTGGCGGCCACGCCCAATGTGGCATAGCCCAGCTTGGCCAGCCGGTGGCGCACGTCCAGGGCCACCACGGCCTCGTCCTCCACGATCAGGACGCGGCTTGCGGACCTCGCCGTTTCCGTAACCTCAAGCATGCCCGGAACTCCCCCCGCCCAAAAGGTCTTCCAAGGCAGCGGCCAGGGTCGGAAAACGAAAGACATACCCCATTTCGAGCAGCCGGCGCGGCACGACCAGGGCGCTGCTCAAAAACATTTCCCGGGCCATCTCGCCCAAGGCCAGGCGCAAAAGGCCGGCCGGAGCCCGCAAGATCGTGGGCCGGTGCAGCACCTGGCCCAGGGCCTTGGCCAAATCCTCCTGGCGCACGGCCTGGGGGGCAGCCAGATTGTAGGGGCCCGAGGCCTCGGGGTGATCCATCAAAAACCGGATGGCCCCGACCTCGTCGTCCAGGTGGATCCAGGGGAAATATTGCCGGCCCGAGCCCAAGGCGCCGCCGAGGCCGGATCGAAACGCCGGGAGCATCTTTTCCAAAGCCCCGCCGTGTCCGAAGACAATGGCCGAGCGCACCACGACCCGCCGCAGGCCCAGGGCTTCCGCAACCTGGGTGGAAGCTTCCCATTGCCTGGCCACATCGGCCAGAAACCCCTTGCCCGGGGCGGCGGTCTCGTCCAGGGATGCGTCGCCCCGGTCGCCGTAAAAACCCACGGCCGAAGCCTGGACAAACACGGCCGGCCGCCGCGACACCCGGTTCAGGGCATCCAGGCAGGCTTCGCCGGCCCGCAACCGGCTCTCCAGGATGCGGCGCTTGCGCGCCTCGGTCCAATAGCCCGAGCCCAGGTTCTCGCCGGCCAGATTGACCAGGGCGTCGGCCTCCTGGAGCTGTTCGGCCCATCCCCGGCCGGTGCGGCCGTCCCAGGCGACGAGCTCCACCCCGGCTGGTTGTTGCTTGCCCGCCGCCTGGCGGGTCAATATCACGACCTTGTGGCCGTCCTGGGCCAGGGATCGCGTCAAGGCCCGGCCGATAAACCCCGAACCGCCAGTGATCACCACACGCATGGGGACCTCCTTGGCAAGAAAGGCGTACCTATCGGCGATACTATGCAAAAAACCAAGGCCATGGCAACCAATGACCAAATTTGTTCAGTACGTGAAATCCAACTGATAGGAAACCGTGGGCGCGGCGTCAAAGGACCAGAAAAAGAGCCCTTTTTTGAGCCACGGAGAAACGTCCAGCCGGACCAGGGACAATTCCAGGCTCAGGACATAGGTCTGGCCGCGCTCCAGGCGGTCCCAGGGGCCGATGTCCAGGAGGATTTCGTTCCAGGCCTTGTGAAACAAGGCCGCCAGGTCCTTGTCGGCCATGGACCCCTGGCCGGGCAGGGTGGCCACGAAGTCGCCGCCGCGCAGGCGTTGCAGATTGCTTTCCCAACTGCCGCTGCTGAGGTCCTGGTTCCAGAGATAGTCGCGCTTGAGCGAAAGCCGGGCCCGGCAACGCAGGGTCAGCCGCTCTCCGGCGTCCAGGGCCTGGCGGATGCGATCCACGCCCTTGGGCTCCACGCCGAAACGCACCCGGATTTTGCCCTCGAAATTATTGAGCACCAGATTGCTTAACAGCAGCTCCTGGGCCCAAAGCGCGGTCGCGGCTCCGCCAGTCAGGACCAGGGCCACGGCCAAGGACAATGCCAGGCGCCAATGCGCCAGGATGGGTGCTTTGATGGACGGCATGCCTCTCCCGGATGGTAAGCTCCCGTTATGCCTCCAAGGGCCTAATCCATGCCGGCCGCTTTGACAACAACCGAGGCGCTCCGCTACACCCCGGCCAACGCCGCCAAGCGGTTCGGTATCCCCATGAAACCCGTGCGCCTCATTGCCGTGGGCCAACTCAAGGCCCCTTGGTTCCGCGACGCCGCCGCCCATTACCTGGAGGCGCTGCGGCGCTCTGTTCCGGCCGAGGAAGTCCTGGTCCGGGACGGCAAGTCCGCGGACCCGACCCGGCGCAAGGCCGAGGAAGGCCGGGCCATCCTGGCCAAGGTCACGGCCCGGGATTTCCTGGTGGCCCTGGATGAGCGCGGGCGCTCCCTGCCCTCCCGGGAACTGGCGGCCAGGCTGCGGGCGCTTCTGGAAGACCCGGGCCGCACCCCCTGTTTCGTGGTGGGCGGCGCTTACGGCCTTTCCCCGGAAGTCATGGCCCGGGCGGACATGACCCTGGGCCTGGGGCCAGGCACCCTACCCCATGAGCTGGCCCGGGTAGTCCTTTACGAACAGCTTTACCGGGCAGCGGCCATAAACGCGGGCGCGCCCTACCACCACTAACCCGGAGTACTCCATGCCCCTGCCCCTTCTTGACGCAGCCTACCTGGAAAAGGTTCGCACCTACCTTGAGTCCGGGGATCTGGCCTTTGACTTCGAGCACGGTTCCGAGGCGGACAAGGGAGCGATCCTGGATTTCCTGGAAACCCTCATGGACCTGGCCGACCTGGCCGACGCCACGGCCACGCGGCTCATTTTCAAGGACTCCTACATGGAAATGCTCTCGGGCGCGAAAAGCGACACGTAACGCGTCCGGCCCGACGCGCCGCCCGAACCGCCCGAACCGTAAGACGCCCCGGTCGCCAGCACGAATCCAGACGGCACGGCCTGGGGGGCCGGGGCCTCGCCGGTCATGGTCAAAACCGCCATGGGCCGCCGGACCAGGTCGCGGCAGATTTCCAGAAACCGGGGCCAGGGGGCAAAGGCCCGGCTCAGGCACAGGACAAAGACCTCGGGCTTATGGGCCAGGATGGCTGGCACCGTGGCCTCCACCCGGCCCTCGGCCACGGACAGGCCCGGCAGGGGCAGCCGGGCCGCGGCCTCGCGCAAAAAGGCCGCCCGCTTGGTCCGGGCTTCGAGCAGCACATAGGCCCCCCGGTCCCAGAAGGCCCGCAGCGGCACGCCCGGCAGGCCCGCCCCGGCCCCGAAATCCAGGCAGACCAGGGGAGCGCCGGCCGACGGCAACACGGCCGCTGCCGCGGGGCTGGCCAGGAAATCGGCCACATGCCAGGAATCGGCCACCAGGGTGGCCAAGATCGTCTCCCAATCCCCTGGCCCCACCAGGTTCGCCTTGCCGCGCCAGCGCAAAAGCAGGTTCAGGTATCCGGCCAGAATCCCGGCCTGGGCATCCGACAGGACCCGGCCGAGCCCGGCCGCGGCCCGGGCCACGGCGGCCGCGTCCGGCCCAGGGGAGGATGGCGTCATGGGGGTGTCTCCATCGAAATTGACCATTGCACATTTGCGCCCGTTGCTCTACCAATCGCGGCCGAAAAGACGTGAAAAGCTGTAAGGAGAGGCGAACGTGAGCGCAACCCAAAACCGCCTGGCCGTGCTGTTTCCCGGCCAGGGATCCCAGGAAAAGGGCATGGGCCGGGCCCTGGCCGAGACCTCGGGCGAGGCGGCCGAACTGTGGAAAATGGCCGAGAAGGCCTCGGGCCTCGCCTTGCGGGAAATCTACTGGGAGGGCGACGAGGCGGCCATGGCCGACACCCGCGCCCTGCAGCCGGCCATGACCGCCGTGACGCTTGGCCTGTGGTTTCATCTGCGGTCGAAACTGACCGGCCTTGTGGGCCTAGCCGGGCACAGCCTCGGCGAATACGCGGCCCTGGCCGCCTCGGGCATGCTCGAGGTGCCGGCCGTGTTCGAACTGACCAGCCTGCGCGGCCGGCTCATGGCCGAGGCCGGCGGCGACGGCAAGATGGCCGCCGTGCTCAAGCTCTCCCTGGAAGACATCGAGGACGTGGTCCGCACGGCGGCCGACGCCACGGGCCAGATCCTGCGCATTGCCAACTACAATTCCCCGGGCCAGTACGTCATCTCCGGCCAGGCCGGAGCCGTTGAAGCCGCTGCCGCCCTGGTCAAGGAACGCAAGGGCCGGGCCGTGCCCCTGGCTGTCAGCGGGGCCTTTCACAGCCCTCTGATGGCCGCCCCGGCCGCCGAGCTGGAAAAGGTCCTGCGCCGCCTGGGCCTGCACGCTCCGTCCGTGGCTCCGGTCTATTGCAACGTCACGGGCGAGCCCGAGCCCGACCCGGCCAAAGCTCTTGACCTCATGGCCCGCCAGATGACCTCCCAGGTGCGCTGGATCGGCACCATGGCCGCGCTGTGGCGCGACGGGGCCCGCACCTTTGTGGAGCTTGGCCCCAAGGGTGTTTTGACCAAGCTTCTGGCCGCCAATCTCAAGGACATGGGCGCGCCCTTTGCCGGACATTGCATTGCCGATCCGGCTGGCGCGGCCGTTTTGGAGGGCTAGGCATGCGGGCCACGGATCATCTGCGCCGGCTTCTGGAAGGCGCGCTCGGCGACCTGGGACTTGCCTGGCCGGCCAAGGCCGTTATCGACACCCATTGCGCCAAGTCCTTCGGCGACCTGGCCACCAACGTGGCCATGGTGGCCGCCAAGCAAGCCAAGATGCCGCCCCGGGAGCTGGCCGAACGCCTGCGCCAGGCCCTTTTGGCCGCTGACGCCGGCCTGGCCGACGTGACCGTGGCCGGACCCGGCTTTTTAAACGTCACGTTTTCCCCGGCCTTTTGGCAGGAAAGCGTACTGGACGTGCTGCGGGCAGGCGATGCCTACGGCATTCTCGATATCGGGGCCGGCACCAAAATCCAGGTGGAATTCGTCTCGGCCAACCCCACCGGACCGCTGCACATCGGCCATGGCCGGGGCGCGGCCGTGGGCGACAGCCTGGCCCGGGTGCTGCGCGCGGCCGGTTTCACCGTGGGAACCGAATATTATATTAATGATGCCGGCCGCCAGATGCGTATCCTCGGCCTGTCCATCCTCTACCGCTACCGGGAACTGCTGGGCCAGCCCGTCACCGAGCCCGAGGACTACTATCGGGGCGATTACGTCAAGGACCTGGCCCAGGAGCTGATTGACCGGGAAGGCCGGCGGCTTTTGGACCTGCCCGAGGAGGACGCCACGGACATCTGCCGGCTGCACGGCGAAAAGCGGATTCTGGCCGGCATCCGAAAGGACCTGGAGGATTTTCGGGTCCACCATGACGTGTGGTTCCCGGAATCCACGCTCCTGGCCGCCGGGGCCGTGCAGCGGACCTTTGACGAGTTGCGGGAGCGGGGTCTGGCCTATGACAAGGACAGAGCCTTCTGGTTCGCCACCACCAGCCTGGGCGACGACAAGGACCGGGTGCTGGTCAAATCCGGGGGCGAACTCACCTACTTCGCCTCGGACATCGCCTACCACGCCGACAAGTTCCGCCGGGGCTTCGACGTGGTCGTGGACATCTGGGGCGCGGACCACCACGGCTACGTGCCGCGCATGAAGGCCTGCGTGGCGGCCCTGGGCAGGGACCCCGAGGCCGACCTCAAGGTCATCCTGGTCCAACTGGTCAACCTGCTCAAAGGCGGCGAGCAGATCGCCATGTCCACCCGGGCCGGGAAGTTCGAGACCCTGGCCGACGTGGTGGCCGAGGTCGGGGCCGACGCGGCCCGCTTCATGTTCCTGTCGCGCAAATCCGACAGCCACCTGGACTTCGACCTGGACGCGGTCAAGGAGAAGTCCATGGAAAACCCGGTCTATTACGTGCAGTACGCCCACGCCCGGGTCTGCTCGCTGTTGTCCAAGGCGGCCGAGCGGGGCGTGATCCCGGCCGCGGCCACGCCCGAGCTCCTGGCCCGGCTGGACACCCCGGAAGACCTGGAGCTGCTCAAGCTCCTGGAGCAGTATCCGGACACTGTGGCTGCGGCGGCCCGGACCTTTTCGCCGCACCTGGTGAGCTTTTACCTGCGGGAGCTGGCCGGAAAACTGCACCGCTACTACACCGTCAATCCGGTTCTGGCCGCCGGCGACGACGCCGTCACGGCCGCCCGGCTGCGGCTGCTCGAAGCCGTGGCCGTGGTGGTCAAAAACGGCCTGGCGCTTTTGGGCGTGTCCGCGCCGGACAAAATGTGATCGCTTGACAGCCTGTAACGTTCGGGAAGTATACTCGAACCCGGAACCCCAGGATTTCTTGTCCCATGAAGCTTTTGAACAGATTCGACGTGTCTCGCGATAAAAACGGCCCCCGCAAGTTCTCCTTCGAGATAACCATGTCCGGCGTCATCTCCGTCGGCATTGTGGTGGTGCTCGGCATGTGCTGGGTGTTTATCCTCGGCATTCTGGTGGGCCGGGGCTACCGCCCGGAAGCCGCCGTGCCGGAGCTGGCCAAGATCATGCCCACCACCGAAGCCCGGCTGCCCGAGGAGCCCGCCGCCGAGCCGCCCAAGGTCCTCAAGCCCGAGGAGTTGGGCTTCATGGAGGACCTCCAGGCCAAGGGCGGCGAGGTGGTGGCCGAATCCACCCAGAAGCCCGCCGGCCAAAAGTCCCCGGCCGATCCCCCCAAGGCCCAGGCTCCCAAGGGGCATGACGTGAAGGGACACGACCTGAAAGGGCATGATCTTCCCGACGCCCGGGTCCCGGCCGCCGCCCCCCCGGCCAAGGCCCCGGCCGCCCCGGCCAGGCCGGGCGCCGAGGAAGCGGCCAAACCCAAGGTCGATCCCAAGTCGCCGTTCGAGAAAAAGGAATCCGGCCGCTACCAGGCCACCTACCAGGTGGCGTCGTTCCCGGCCAAGGATCAGGCCGAAACCCTGGCCAAGAAGCTTTCCCAAAAGGGAATCACGGCTTCCGTGCGATCGGCCAAGTCCGGCGATCGTGAAGTTTTCCGGGTCACTGTCCAGCTCAAGGGCTCGGAGGCGGAGATCAGCGACGGCCTGAGGCGGACCGGCGAAAAAGGGCCTATACTTCTCGATAAAAAACCCTTATGAGGATTCCCCCGCTTTCGCGGCAAACCTGATGCATAAAGAGGACCGCCCATGTTTCCAGGCTCTTTCGTCCCCACCAAGGCCTTTTTCACCAAGGGTGTCGGCCGCCACAAGAACAAGCTTCAGTCGTTCGAGCTGGCTCTGCGCGAGGCCGGGATCGAGAAGCTCAATCTGGTCTATGTGTCGAGCATCTACCCGCCCCATTGCCAGCTGATCACCTTGGACGAGGGCGTCAAGCTGCTGAATCCCGGCCAGATCACCTTCTGTGTCATGGCCAGAAACGCGACCGACGAGAAAAACCGCCTGGTGGGCTCTGCCGTGGGCATGGCCTTCCCGGCCGACAAGTCCAACTACGGCTATATCTCCGAACATACGGCCTTTGGTTCCGAGCAGCAGGAAATCGGCGACTTTGCCGAGGACCTGGCCTCCACCATGCTGGCCACCACGTTGGGCATCGATTTCGATCCCGAGACAGCCTACGACGAACGCCGCCAGATCTACCTCATGAGCGGCAAGATCATTGATTCCGCTTCCATGCCCTGCGTCACCACCGGCGCCTCGGGCATGTGGACCACCACCATTTCAGCGGTCGTGTTCATTCCCTAAGGCCCCCATGGTTGTGAGCGGGGAACACGCATTCGGCCGCCGGGCCGTGTCCGGCCGGGAGACCGGCTGATGGATACGGCCCGGCGCGCCCACGAAATCCTGGCCAGGCTGAGCCGCCTGTATCCCGAGGTCCGGCCAGCCCTCAACCACACCTCGGCCTACGAACTCCTGGTGGCCACGGTGCTGGCCGCCCAATGCACCGACCAGCGGGTCAACCTGGTGACCCCGGAATTTTTCCGCCGCTGGCCCGATCCCGCCGCCCTGGCCGAGGCAGCGGTCGGCGACGTGGAAGCAGTGGTGCGATCCACGGGTTTTTTCCGGCAAAAAGCCAAGAATCTGGTGGCTTCGGCCAAAATGCTCATGGCCCGCCATGGCGGAACCATACCTGCTTCCATGGAAGCCCTGACCGCCCTGCCGGGCGTGGCCCGCAAAACCGCCAACATCGTCTTGTCCAACGCCCTGGGCGTCCACGAGGGCATTGCCGTAGACACCCATGTCCGGCGTCTGTCCTTTCGCCTGGGACTGACGGATTCGGACAATCCGGTCATCATCGAGCGGGATTTGATACCCCTTTTTCCGCGCCAGGCCTGGGGCGAAATCAACCACCTCCTGGTCCTGCACGGCCGCAACGTCTGCAAGGCCCGAAAGCCCCTGTGTCCTGGGTGCGTTTTAAACGACATCTGCCCCAAGAGGGGCGTGTGACCAGCTAACTTCCCAAAGCCCGCCCCGACTGACCCGACCGCCATGCGGGCGCGGCGCTTTGCTCCGAGGCCCGACATGCCAGCCGCAATTCCCGCCGCCTTCAGGCGCGACCGTTTGGTCCTGGCCGCCGTTTTCCTGGTATCCGGCGCATCGGCCCTGCTGTTCGAGACCTTGTGGCTCCATCTGGCCGGCCTGGTCTTTGGCGTGAGCGTCTACGCCAGCGCCGTGGTCCTCTCGAGCTTCATGGGCGGATTGGCCCTGGGCAACGGCCTCATTTCCCGCTTTGGCCGCGACGTCACCGATCCGGTGCGCTTCTACGCCCTGATGGAACTTCTGGTCGGGGCCTGGGGCGCGCTTTTGGTCCTGTGCTTTCCCCTGCTCTCGGTCTGGCTCGGCGCCGTGCTCCAGCCGGCCCTGGACAAGCCGCTTTTGCTCAATATCCTGCGCTTCGGCTTTTCCTTTCTGCTCTTTTTGCTGCCGGCCACGGCCATGGGCGTGACCCTGCCTCTTTTGGTCAAGGCCCTGACCCGGCGGCCGGGCGAATTCGGCAAGATCCTGGGCGGGCTTTACGGCGTCAACACCCTGGGCGCCTGCGTAGGGGCGCTTTTGGGCGAAACCGTGCTCATCGCGCCGCTCGGGCTTTCCGGCACCGGGCTTTTCGCCGCCGGACTCAATGTGGCGGCGGCCGTGGGCGCGCTGTGTATCTCTCCGCGGTTTCGCGAGGAGCCGGCCAGCGCCGCAAGCGCGCCCCGAAACGAACGCAAACCCTTGACCGGCCGGGCCAAGCGGCTTTTGGCCGCCGGATTTGCGGCCGGCGGCGTGTTTTTGGCCCTGGAAGTGGTCTGGACCCGCTTTTTGCAGCTCTTTGTGCGCTCCACCAGCCTGGCCTTTGCCGTCATGCTGGCCGTGATCCTGGCCGGCATCGGCCTGGGCGGGCTTTTGGCCGGCTGGTGGCTGCGGCGCGAGGCCGACGGCCGCCGGCTGGCCGCGCCCCTGGCCCTGGCGACCGGAGCGGCGGCTCTGGCTTCCTATGTCCTGTTCAAATCCGCTTCCGGCGTTTCCATAAGCGTCTATCAGACCGTGGACTGGCGCTATGTGACGGTCTTGTCCCTGGCCCTCATGTTTCCGGCCGCCCTGGCCTCGGGCCTGCTCTTTACGGCCCTGGGCGAGGCCATCCACCGCGAAGTGGGCGACCGGGCCCGCTCGGCCGGCCTGGTCACCATGGCCAACACCCTGGGGGCCATGATCGGGCCGCTGGTGGCCGGCTTTGGGCTTTTGCCGACCGTGGGCATGGAAGCCAGCCTCTTTATCCTGTGCGCCCTCTATGCCCTGCCGGCGCTGCTGTGCGCCGGCAAGGCCGCGCCCTGGCCGAGCCTTCGGGCCAGCCGGTTCCTGCAAATTACCGCCGTGGCCTTTGTCGCCTTTCTGGCCCTTTTCCCCTTCGGGGCCATGCAGGGCTACCTGAACCGGGCCTGCGCCGATTTCCTCAAGGACGGCGAGGTGATGGCCAAAACCGTGGAAGGCGTCACCGGCACCCTGCAATACCTGCGCAAGGACTACCTGGGCCAGCCCTACTACTACCGCTTGGTCACGGACGGCTATTCCATGTCCTCCACGGACCGGGGAGCCAGGCGGTACATGAAGCTTTTCGCCTATTTTCCCGAAGCCGTGCTGCCAAATCCCAAATCCGCCCTGCTGATTTGCTTCGGCACCGGATCCACGGCCTCGGCCCTGGTGGAGGACAAGCGCCTGTCCTCCATCGACATCGTGGACATCTCCCGGGACGTGCTGCGCGGCAGCCGCATCGTCTATCCCAATCCGGGCCAAAACCCCCTGGACGACCCGCGCGTGACCGCCCATGTGGAGGACGGCCGGTTCTACCTTTTGGCCACGGCCAAGAAGTTCGACATCATCACGGCCGAGCCGCCGCCGCCCATGATGGCCGGCGTGGTCAACCTCTATTCCCGGGAATACTTCGAGCTCATGCGCGAGCGCTTAAACGACGGCGGCATGGTCACCTACTGGCTGCCGGTCTTCGAGCTCTCCGAAACCGACGCCAAGGCCATTTTGAAGGCCTTTTGCGATGTGTTCGACCATGCCTCGCTGTGGACGGGCGATAACTTCAACTGGATGATGGTGGGCGTCAAAAATCCCAAGGGACCCAAGCCTGGGGCGGATTTTTCGCGCCTGTGGGACGACCCTGTGACCGGGGCCGGCCTTCGCGACATTGCCGTGGAGGAGCCGGGCCAGCTGGGCGCGCTTTTCATGCTCGACGGCAAGGCCCTGGCCGATTACCTGGACGACGCCAAGCCCCTGACCGACAACCATCCCAAGCGCCTGTCCGGCTATCCCGAAAGCCCGGAGACGCAGCAGCGCAATGTGGCCCTGCACAACAAGCTCCTGGACGCCCTGGCCTCGCGGGACCGTTTCACGGACGCGGCCGAGCCCGCATTGCTGCTCCCGCCCGAGGTCAGGCAAGCCAGCCTGCCCTGGTTCGAGACCCAGCAGCTCATCAACACGTTTTTAAACAACATGATCCCGCCCCCGCCACCGCTGCCGGCCGTCAATTACGTGCTTTCGGCCACCAACCTGCACGTGTTGCCGCTTTGGCTCATGAAATCCGACGTGGACCGGCAGCGCATCGTGGCCAACCTCTTGGCGGCCGGCATGACGCCCACGGCCGAGACCGAGTTCCAGCTCGGGGTCAAGGCCCTGGCCGAGCGCAACTACCTCCTGGCCGAGGCCAAGCTCAAAAAGGCCCAGGACATGGGCTACCCGAGCAACCTGGCCCCGGCCCGGGTGTACATCCTGTGCATGGCCGGCATGCTCACCGAAGCCGAAAGCCTGGCCCGGGAAGCCTTCAAAGGCGCCCAGGCCAGCGCCGGGGCCAAGTCGTACATGGAATGGCTGGCCCGCACCTTCGGCTTTGCCAGCCCATTTTAGCCATTGGTTTTTCTATGCAAGCCCCCGGCACCTTCACCCTTGGCCCGTGCGACGGCCGCGCCCGCACCGGGACTTTGGCCACGGCCCACGGTCTGGTCGAAACCCCGATTTTCATGCCCGTGGGCACCCAGGGCACGGTCAAAAGCCTGTCCCCGGTCGATCTCCACGACATCAGAGCCCAGATCATCCTGGGCAACACCTACCATCTGTATCTGCGCCCGGGCGACGACCTAGTGGCCAGGCTCGGGGGACTGCACCGCTTCATGGGCTGGGACGGCCCCATCCTCACGGACTCCGGGGGGTTCCAGGTGTTCAGCCTGTCCGGGTTGCGCCGGATTTCCGAGGAAGGCGTGACCTTTGCTTCCCATATCGACGGGTCGCGCCATTTGTTTTCCCCGGAAAAGGTCATGTCCATCCAGCAAAACCTGGGCTCGGACATCATGATGGTGCTGGATGAATGCGTGCCCTACGGCGCGGACCGGGCCTATACGGAAAAATCCCTGAGCCTGACCACCCGCTGGGCCAGACGCTGCCGCACGGCCCATCCGGCCGGCAAAGGCGGCCAGCTCCTGTTCGGCATTGTCCAGGGCGGCTTTTTTCAGGACCTGCGGGCGCAAAGCGCGGCCGAAATCATGGACATCGGCTTTGACGGCTACGCCCTGGGCGGCCTGTCCGTGGGCGAGAGCCGGCCCGAGATGTACGACATCCTCGATGCCGCCACCCCGCTTTTGCCCGAGGACAAGCCCCGCTACCTCATGGGCGTGGGCGCGCCGCGCGATCTGCTGGCCGGCATGGCCGCGGGCATTGACATGTTCGACTGTGTGCTGCCGACCAGAAACGCCCGCAACGGTACGCTTTTCACCACCCTGGGCAAGGTCAACATCAAGCGGGCCGAGTACCGCGAAGACGACTCGCCCCTTGACCCAACCTGTCCCTGCTACGCCTGCCGCACGTTTTCCAAAGCCTATCTGCGGCACCTCTATATTGCCAAGGAATTGCTGTCCTATCGCCTCAACACCCTGCACAACCTGACCTTTTTCATGCGCCTCATGGAAGACGCCCGGGCCGCCATCCGGGAAGGCCGCTTTGCCGCCTTTCGCGCGGCCGTGGAAGCCGTCTATCCCGAGACGGACTTGCAAGGGTAACGCCTCCTGAACCACCCTTTTGGGGCCAGGGGCTTCCATGCCTTTGGCCCTTTTTCTTTGGTGCGCCCGGAAGCATCCGAAAAGGGATGGTCAGGGCCGGCCTAATCGGGCTATAGGGTCTGCAATCGGGAATCCCGCCGGGCGTCCCGGTTTTCGCCAACTCCGGGCCTGTCGCGGACTTGCGCGGCACCCCGCCAGCCATGGAGGAAAACCCTATGCATACCGGACGCAGACACTTTTTGACCCTGGCCATGGGCACGGGCCTTGGTTTGGCTACCGCGGCCGCTGTCCCGGCCTCCTTTGTCTGGGCCGAACCCATTGGGGATAAGGACATGGGACCCAATGAGGATCTCATGCGCGAGCACGGCGTGTTGCACCGCATTCTTCTGGTCTACGAAGAGGCCATCCGCCGCATCCGGGCCGGAGAATCCCTGCCCGTGGAATCCCTGGGCCAAGCCGCTAGCGCCGTGCAGCAGTTTGTCGAGGGCTACCACGAGATCATGGAGGAAAACTACGTCTTCCCCAAGCTCAAGGAAGCCAACAAGCTCCCGGATATCGTGGATATCCTCATCCAGCAGCACCAGGCCGGCCGGGAACTGACCGCGGCCATTGTGGCGGGCGCCACGCCCGATGCCTTCAAGGATTCGGGAAAGCAGCGGGAAGTGGCCGACAAGGCCGCCCAGTTCATCCGCATGTACCGCCCGCACGCGGCCTGGGAGGACACCGTGGTTTTTCTGGCCCTGCGGACTGTGTTATCCCGCCAGCAATACGACGATATGGGCGAAACCTTTGAAAAAGAAGAAAAGAAGCTGGTCGGGCCTATGGCCTTCGAGCGGGCCGTGGAAACCGTGGCCGGAATCGAGAAGGCTTTCGGCATCCATGACCTGGCCGCTTTTACGACCAAATCGTAACGCCTCTGGCGGCGCTTTTGCGCATCGGAGAAACCCATGACGCCAACACTGGAAGACCGGATCAAGGGAACCATAGTGGGAACGCTGATCGGCGATGCCCTGGGCGTGGGACCGCACTGGTACTATGATCTGGACGAACTGCGCCGGGAACATGGCAACTGGATCAGCGATTACCGCGCGCCCAAGCCCGGCCGCTACCATGCCGGGCTGACGGCCGGCGAGAGTTCCCAGACCGGCCAGGTCTATCGGCTCCTGCTCGAATCCGTGGCCACACGCGGCGCCTATGACGAAGACGATTTCACGGCCAAGGTCGACGTGCTCCTGGCCAGCCTGGACGGCACGCCCCAGGGCGGCCGGTATACGGACCAGGCCATGCGCGACGTCTGGCATGCCCGCAAGCTCGGCATCGACTGGGAGCGCGCCGGCAGCTTCGCGGACACGGCCGAGGCCAGCACCCGCACGCCCATCCTGGCGGCCCTGCATGCCAATGACTTTGCCGCGGCTCTGCGGGACATCACCCGAAATGTCCGGCTCACCCACCGTGACCCCTTTATCATGGGCCAGTCCCTGGCCTTTGGCCTGATCGTGCATGGCCTTGTAAACGGCCTTTCCCTGACGGATGTTTCGCAGTGGATTCGCGACAAGGCCCAGGAGACGGGCCAGGAACTGGCCGTGCCCATCGGCCCGGAAGTCGAGCGGACGCCCAAGGCCGCCATGGTCGGGTGCACCGACGCGGTGCTCCAGCCGGGCTGGAGCGCGGCCGCAGCCAAGGATCCGGCCATCCGCATCGATCCGCCCCAGACCGCCTGCCGCCTGTTCGGCCTGGCCTGCACCCAGGGGTTCATGCTGCCGGCCGCCTACTATTTCACGGCCCGCTTTGACGGCGATTTTGAACTCTCGGTGCTTTCGGCCCTCAACGGCGGCGGCAACAACATGGCCCGGGCCAGCCTGACCGGAGCCTTGGCCGGGGCCATGCGGGGCCTTGGCGGCATTCCCGAACGGTTCATCAAAGGCCTGGCCGACCATGACCAGGTCCTGGAGCAAACGGAAAAGATCGCGGCCGCCGCCGGGGGAGGAAACCCCCTTTAAAACGAGACAACGAGGCTTTTGCAAAAAAGTCGTTTTTGAAGCCTTCGGCGACCAAAGGGCTTTGCCCTTTGGAAACC
>CAZBER010000023.1:0-55650 GCA_964490985.1 uncultured Desulfovibrionaceae bacterium
CCCGGCGGGTCCAGGGCAGAGCCCTGGCAGGGTCCGGGACAGCGTCCCGGCAGGGCCTGGGGCAGCGCCCCAGCGGGGTCCGGGGCAGCGCCCCGGCCGCGTCCCGGCCTCTTAATTCTCGGCCGAGTGCAGGCCGCCGGCGCCGGCGGCGAACTGGACATTGGTCCGTTCCGGGTCGGCCTTGCCCGGCTTGGAGCAGTTCCAGAGACACGCGCCGCAGTGGATGCACTTTTCCCGGTCGAAAAGGGGCACGCCGTCGTCGGGATTGGTGGTGATGGCCTGGCCGGAGCAGGCTTCGATGCAGGTTTTTTCCCGGCAGGCCCGGCAGGTGTCCGGGTCCTCAAAGGTGACGTGGTCGGCGTAGCCGGGCGCGGCCTGGACCTTGCCGCCAAGCAGCAACGCGTCCTGGTGGGAGACGAGGAGTTCGCCGTCGTATTCGATCTCCGGCCAGCCGACCTTGTTCATGAGGGCGTCGTGCAGGGCCAGGCCCTTGGCCGTGGCTTCGCGGCGGATGCGTTCGATCTCTTCCGGGCTGATGCGGCCGCGGTAGTATTCCTCGATACTGGGGATGCGGGCGTGGACGGGCTTGGAATCGGCGGGCCAGCACAGGGCTCCGTTGGTCAGCCCGGCCAGGCCCATGCCCACAAGGCCCTGGAGGAAGCCGGCGGAAAATCCTTCCCGGGAGCGGGCGGCGGCCTTGGCCTCGGCGTCCACCCAGGAGGCGCGGCGGCGTTTGACGTAGGTCGCTTCGAGATTTTCGGCGCTAAAGGGCTTGCCCTGCTTGAGCAGCTCCAGCACGGCCTCGGCCAGTTGCGCGCCCGTGGTCCAGGCCTCGTCCACGCCCGAGCCGGTCAGCACGTTGGTGGTGCCGGAACCTTCGCCGATGCGGGCATAGCCGTCGCCCACGAGATAGGGCTCGCCGTTTCGGCCGGATTCCTGGAGGCTTTTGGCCCCCCAGGAGCGCAGCTTGCCGCCTTTGAGGTGCGGCCAGAGGTAGGGGTGCTGCATCCAGTGCTGCAGGTAGCGGTAGGCCGTGCGCACCGGGTTGTCGAACCAGGAGGGCACGAAGATGCCCATGGCGGCCACGCGTTCGGGCAGCACGTACAGGAAGCCGAAGATTTCGGGCTCGGGGTAGCCGAGGGTGTGGATGACCGTGCCTTCGCGCCAGGGGCAGTGGCTCGGCAGGTCCACCACCATTTTCATGCCCACGGCATAGTCGCGCTGATGGTGGCCTTGGGGCAGGCCCCGGGCCTGGTCAATGGCCCGGCCCACCGGACCGACCGGCCCGTCGCCGACGACGGTCAGCGGGGCGCGCACGTCCAGGCCCGGCATGTAGGCGGCCTCGGGATTGCCTTTCTTGTCCACGCCCTGGTCGGCCAGGCGCACGCCCACGACCTTGCGGTTTTCGATCAAGGGCGCGGCCACGGGCGTGGCCGGCCAGACCTGGGCCAGGCCCGAGGCCATGATCTCGCTGCCCACCCACTGGTTGAACTGGCCGAGCGAAAAGGTCAGGCCGCCGTGCTTTTGCAGAAACGGCGGAATCCAGGGCAGCTCCACGGCCTGGTCCTTGTAGAAGGGCAGGGCTGCGCCCATGGCCCGGATGGCCTTTTCCTTGAGGCGAAGGAGCCAGGGCTTGCGGCTCGCGCCCACGGGGTCGAGCAGGTAGACGACCTTTTCGTCGGTGATGTTGGTGCAAAGCGGCACCTGGCTGGGGTCGAAGTCCGGGAAGCTGGCCCGGATGCCCCGGGCCTTGGAAACCACGCCCGAGACGCCGAAGCCGATGTCGTCGGCGCGCTCGTAGCAGATGACCTGGGGCGGCAGGCCGGGCATGGCCGCGCTTTCCACCACCGGCGAGCCGTCTTCCCGGAGAAGTCCCCGGGTCAGGGTGGTCAGAAACCCGCCCATGGCCGGGCCGAACCCGACACAAACGATATCCGCTTCCATGACTTGCCGCTCGACCATATGCGCCTCCAAGGAGCCGGGGAGAGAACCCCTTTTTGAAAAAAGGGGTTCTCTCCCCGGACCCCTCTCTCCCCAAAAACTTTTACCGGTTTGACGTTGCTGTATCGTTTGGCCCCCGTATCAAGGCACGGAAGGGGCGCGAAATGTTTGGCCCGCCGGAACCGGACCCGGTTCCGGCGGGAAAGCGCGGGCCAAGCCCGCGCATGTTGCCTACATCGGATAATCCAGGGCTTCCGGGATCATCACCTGGCTTATGGCGCTGCCGGCCCGTTCCCGGGCAGCGCCCAGGCCGGGCAGGGTCTTGTCCACGGCCAGACGCAGCCTGGCGAAGGCCTCCAGGTCGGCTTCGGCCGCGGCATAGCCGTGCACCAGGTTGGCGCACACCCGCGCCGCCTCGCCGGCGGCCCGGGCGGCCTGGATGCGGGCCAGGTCGCTGAAAAAGGACACATATCCGGTCAGGCCCTCGGCCACCACCGGGTTTTCCGGCCCCTTGGCGGCCAGTTCCAGCACGTCCAGGATTTGCAGCCGGCTGGCCAACAGCGGACACAGGGCATCGGCCAGGGGGAAGGTCACGGCCTGGCGGTTGCTGTGGTAAAGCTTCTTGCCCTCGGCATCCTTGCCGGCCTGGAGGAAGTCCAGGGTGTGACGCCAGAGGGCCAGGCCCGCGGCCACGCTGGCGGCCCCGGTCTCGGGGTGGCTTTGGCCGATGCGCTCCATCTCGCGAATGTAATTGTCCAGGTAGACCCGAAAGATGTCGCTGGCCATGGTGATGCCGAGCTGGCGGCGCTGCACGGCCTCGGGGCCTTCGTAGGTGGCTTCGAGCTGGCAGTCGTTCCACTTGTGGAACAGGAACCCGGGGCAGTCCTCGGTGATGCCGTAGCCGCCCATGAGCGTGACGGCCTCGCGCATGGTGGTGGCCCCGAAACCCGTGTTCCAGAGCTTGCAGGCCGGGCAGAGCACGCCGGCCTCGGCTTCCAGGGCCTGGTACTTGACCACCGGATCGGCGTCGAGTTCGGCGAAGCGGGCCGCGTCGCGTTCGGCTTCGGGGGCAAACAGCAGGTTCACGTATTCCACGGACTGGGGCTGGACCTTTTTAAGGGCCGTGAGCTGGGCGCGAATGCCGGTAACGCCCCGCTCGGCCAGGGCCGCGTCCTTGGCCTTTTCCGTGGGATCGAGGTTGTCGAAAAGCCGCGCGGTGGCAAACCCGAGCGACGCGCCGGCCTCGCCCACGGCCCACAACTCGGCCAGACGAATGGGCGGGTCCTGCTTCTGCTGCAAGCCCAGATCGAACTTGGGCGTGCACTCGGCGCAGGCGTCGCCGCCCCGGAAGCGGCAGCGCTGGTAGCGGATGACCGGCTCCACGGCCGAGAGCAGCTTGGCCGTGGTCATGAGCGCCACCGGCACCCGGGTGCGGTGGAACACGGCGGCAATGATCTCGGAATGGGAGAAATTGGGCACAATGGCCCCGTCCTTGACGGTATAGCCGCCGATGATGCGGCTGGCCGGAACCTTCATGTTGAAGACCGGGTCCCGGGTGGAGGAGAGCTGGTGCACCATCTTGAGCGTGGGCGCGCCCCGGTCGAAGAGGCCCGGGTCGGTCTCCTCCAGGATGACCATGCACGAGGATTTGATGCGGGGGTCGTCGGTGTCCACGGCCGCGGTGGCGAAATTGGCGAAATCCATGCCCGTGATGAACCGGCCGCGCTTGTCCACGTGGAGCATGGGCTCCTGGCCGTCCTCCCAGGAATCGATGCGCACCTTGCCGCACAGTACGCCCGTATCCACGCCCACATAGGGCAAGGGCTCGGTCAGGGCGAACGCGCCGCGCCAGGGGGTCTTGCCCTCGGCCGGGGCGCACAGGCTCATGTAGTGGTCGCGTTGCTCGGTGGTGCCGCGCTCGTGGATGGGGGACAGGGCCAGGTTGGTGGCCAGGGAACAGGTGGCCGCGCCGGCGTCCACCCAGGACAGCTCGAAAGCCACCAGGGCCAGGGCCATGTTTTTCGGGCCCTCGATGAAGCCGCCCTGATGGGGATCGAGGAACACGGCCGTGATGCCGGATTCGTCGAAGGCTTGCAGGAGCTGGGCCTTTTCCGGGGTCCATTCGTGGGAATGGCGCACGCCGTCGGCCACCAGCCGGGCCACCAGGCCCCGGGCCACGGAGCGGGCGGCGGCCACGGCCATCTGGAGATCGAAGCGGTCGGCAAAGCGCCACATGATTTGCCGGACGTCGTCGCCCGGAAGAGTGCGTAGGGTTTCCATAGTATCGCCTGGTTCGAGGTTTGGCCGCGCGAGCGCCGCATGGATTATGAAAAAAGTATGAATAGCTAAAATATTCGTGCCAGGGCGTCAATCTGGAGCATGGCTGCACGCGGCGCATCGGCCGCCTCGTCCGGAAGGCGCGGAAATCCGGGGGCATGGGCTTGTGCAAAAGCCGACGGGCCGATACTAGTCGAACCAGGGGCCGCGCGCCCTAAAGCACCGCAACCCGGCTGGCATGCATGTCGTATGTCCTGAAATTCCATTTCGATCCGGATTTCGAACGCCGTCGGTTGCGTCCCAAGGATCGCGGCGACGGCAGCGTGGATCAGTACGACCTGGGCTATGCCCAGAACGTGGTGGCCGGCCAGCTGTTGGCCGAATGGGAGGAGCTGTCCCCGGACGATCCGGCCGAGCCCGGGGCGCTTACCTCCGAGGACCTGGCCTTTCCCAGCGGAGCCGGCTGCCGGCCCGACGCCTCCAATCCCACCCGGCTTCTGGCCGCGGTCAACGGCCATGTCTCGTTTGCCGACGGCCGCATCACCGTGCGCGAAACCCTGGCCGTGGGCCGGGACATCGATTTCCATACCGGCAACATCGTGGCCATCGGCGACGTGATGGTGGGCGGAGCGATCCGTTCCGGTTTCACGGTCACGGGCCGCAACGTGACCGTGCGGGGCGCGGTGGAGGCGGCCTGGGTGCGAGGCATGGGCAATGTGGTGTGCGAGGCCGGCATCCTGGGCGGCAGCCGGGCCGTGGTGCGGGCGGGCAAGAGCCTGCGGGCCAGGTTCTGTGAAAACGCCGCGCTCCATGCCGAGCAGAACATCCTGGTGGACGGGTCGAGCATGCACTGCCGCCTGTTTGCCGGCGAAAAGCTGGCCGTCAAGGGTCGCCTGGCCGGCGGCGAGGCCTACTGCGGGGAGGCGGTCTATGTGGGCGAGCAGCTCGGCGGCGGCGGACGCAGCCAGACGCGGCTCCTTTTGGGCTACGACCCCCAGCGCCTGTACATGGACCAGCGCCTCAAGGACCGGGTGCGCGAGGACCTGGCCGAGATCGAAAGCTGCCGCCTGGAGGTGGGCAAGGGCGGGTTTCGGGCCGAGGAATACGGCCCCCGCTTGGAGCATGCCCTGCGCCGGCTGGAAGTCCACAAGTCCCAGTTGCTGAAAAACTGGTCCCAGGCCACGGCCCTGCGGCGGTTTTCCGCCTGCCGGGTCATTGTGCCCGGCCGGGTGGGGGCCAATGTGGAAATCGGCATCGGCGAGGCCTGGCTGGCCGTGCCCGAGGATACCCGCGATGTGGTGTTCCGCTACGCCGACGGCGAGATCGTCATGGAGCACCCGGCTTTGAAGAAATAATCAGGGGCTCCGCCCCTGCACCCCGCCGGGGGGCATGATGCCCCCCGGACCCCCTTAATGGGGGGAAGGGGCAGGTATTAAGCCGTCCGAGGCTCGCCGGCCGGAACCGGGCATTCGCCCTGGCCCAGACAATAGCTTTCCACGAACCGGCCGATCTGCACGCCCAGCTCGTAGCACTGCTTGCCCGACAGGCAGTCGTCGGCGTCCTGCTTCGTCACATGGGTGGACAGGGAGTGCTTGCCGTGGGTCATGACCACGCACCATTCTCCGGTGGCCGGATCCTCTTCCACGGAAATGCCGATGTCGTGCTGGCGGATTTCGGGATAGAGTTCGGTGATCTTGGCGGCAATATCCTTGGGGTCGCTCATGGGATGCTCCTTTTCCGGGTTGGAAAACGCCTGCCTGGCGGCAGGCGGGAACCGAGCCTGTCCCATTGTCTGACCGATTCGCGCCCCGTGGTCAACCGATTCGGTAAGGCCTAAGCTTCGCTGGCCAAAAGCAGCTCGTCCTCGTCCATGTCCGGGTGGATGTCCCAGGTCAGCAGGAAAAAGCCCTTCAGGTCGCGCAGCTTGAACTCGTTGGCCACCTCGGGCACGGCGTTGGCCAGGATGAGCCGCCGGCCCTTGGTGGCCAGGGCCGTCTGGAGGCGCACCAGGGCGCCCACGCCGCTGCTGTCCATGGCCGGAACCTGGGCCAGGTCCAGCACGGTCACGGCATACCGGCCGACGTTGGCGGCTTCCAGGACCGCGGCTTCCAGCTCCAGGGACAGGGGAGCGCGCAGCACCGCGCTCACGCGCACCCACAGCACGCCCTGGCGCTGGGTTATGGCGATGCGGCTCGTGCCGGATGCCTGCTTGTTTTGTGTCGTCATCGTGCTTTCCAGGGAAACGGGGAAGGGAAGGGCAACCTGCCTCGGTTTTTTAGGATACTGAAAAGCCGGCGGAACAGGCAAGGAAAAAAGCCGGGGCATGAAAAATAATTCATTATAATCATTAATTCTTTTTCGAATGATGCCGCGTTTTCCCTTTTTCGAAAACAAAAACGCCGGCCCCCGGGGCCGGGGGCCGGCGTTTGCTTCTGTTTCCCGCCAGCCTAGAACTTGTACCAGGCCAGGAGGTTGAAGGACTTGTATCCGTTGTCCGGGTCCACGGCATAGCGGCAGCCCAGTTTGCTGCCCTCGCGCCGATGCAGGATGTCCGTGTTGGAAGTCCGGAAGAAGGTGCAGTCATTGCTGTTGCATACCAGTATCTCGCCCCAGCCGGACTCGGGGGGACCGATCCAGGATTCCAGCTTGGCCCCGCAGTGGGGGCAGAAACGATCTTGAGCCATCAAAAAAACTCCGTCTCGACAAAAAAAGCCGACCCTGGGGCCGGCCCTGCAATGGCGTCTCCCGGTCGCCTAGTACTTGTACCAGGCCAGGAGGTTGAAAGCCTTGTATCCGTTGTCCGGGTCCACGGCGTAGCGGCAACCCAGGTGGTTGTCTTCGTCCTTGTAGTGGATATCCGTGTTGGAGTTCCGAAAGAAGGTGCAGTCATTGCTGTTGCACACCAGTATTTCACCCCAGCCGGACTCGGGGGGGCCTATCCAGGATTCCAGCTTCGCGCCGCAGTGCGGGCAGAAAAACTCTTTAGCCATGCCTTACTCCTTGCGTAACGCCCGACCCGAATCGGGTGGGTCGACAATCAGAACAAGAAATAGGCACGATCCGGGGGGCGTCAAGCGGCATGGCCCGGACCGCGCCAGCCAAACGCCGTCGCGCGCCGGCCGGATTTGCAACCGGACCGTGGCGACGGCGTCTGGGAGATGGGCGTCTAAACGTCGTCCCGGGCCCAGTACAGCAGGTTGTGGTTGGCCTTGAGGCGTTCGACCACGGCCTTGGCCCGCTCGTCGTCCATGGGTTGCACCCGGATGTAGACGTGGCGCATGCCCGACGTGACCTCGTCATAGGAGGTCAGGATGCTCATGATCCGCACGTCGTGGGCCTTGAGGTCGTCGAGCACGGTCTTGAGGCTGCCGGATTCGTTGGGCAGCTCGAAGCCGAATTGCAGGCCGCCGCTCAAAACGCCGGTGATGCTGACCAGCACCTTGAAGATGTCGCTGTCGGTGATGACGCCGAGCACCTTGCCGGCCTCGTCCACCACGGGCAGGCCGCCCACGTGGTTGCGCATCATGATGACCGCGGCCTTTTCCACGGTGTCGTCCGTGGTGACGGAATAGACCGTCTTGGTCATGATGTCGGCCACCTTGATCTCGGACAGCAGGTAATAGAGCTCGTGCATGTCCAAGGTGGTGGCCTTGGACGGCGAGGCTTCCTTGATGTCCCGGTCGGAGACGATGCCGACCAGCCTGCCTTCGTCGTCCACCACGGGCAGCCGACGAATGCCGTTTTCCTTCATCAGCTTGGCGGCCTTCATGATGGAGGTGCCAGGTTTGGCTGTGACCGGGGACTTGGTCATCCAATCCTTGATCAGCATGGGACTCTCCTTGGGGTGCGCCCTTGAGGACGGGCCGCATGTAGTATAAGGCCCTCACGTTCACGCGGCTGCGCCGCAGCCGGGAACGGTTCTGTCGTTATACGCGTTTCCGGTATCATTTCAAGCTGCTCCCGGCCAATCGAAGCCAAGGGAACCCTATGCAAGCCCTCGTCTATCGCCGCAGCGTCGTCCGTTACCTGGTCTGTGCGGCCGCCTCGCGCCTGGCGCCCCGGCGCTTTTTTCCGGCCCTGGCCCCCTTGCGCCTGGCCACGGTTCCCTTTGACCCGCCCAAGGGCTGGGTTGCCCTGACGCCGCGTTTGTGCGGCATCTGCGGTTCGGACCTGGGGCTTTTGAAGGGCCTGGAGTCGCCGCTGCTCGAACCCCATGCCTCGTTGCCGTTTATCCTGGGCCACGAAATGGTGGCTGCCGTGGCCGAGGCCCGGCCCGAGGCAGGGCTTGCCCCGGGCCACCGGGTGGTGGTGGAGCCCGGGCTGCCCTGCGAGGTCCGGGGGCTGCCCCTGTGCCGGTCCTGCCGGGAAGGCCGGTACAACCGCTGCGAGCGTTTCCTGGACGGCGACCTGCCGCCGGGCTCGTTTCTGGGATTCACCAACCGGGCCGGGGGAGCCATGGCCGAGCGCACCGCCGCCCATGCCTCGCGCATCATCCCCATTCCGGACCATCTTTCCGACGAGGAGGCCGTGCTGACCGATTCCCTGGCCTCGGCCCTGCAACCCGTGCTGGAACATTTTCCGGCCGATGCGGCCACGGTGCTGGTGGTGGGCGCGGGCATCCTCGGCCAGCACGTGGTGCGCAGCCTGCGCGCTTTGGGCAGCCGGGCCCGCATTCTGGTTGCGGCCCGGCATCCGGTCCAGGTCGAGCTGGCCGCGGCCGGCGGGGCCGACGCCATCATCCGGGCCAGGACCCGGCAGGAACTGGCCGAGGCCCTGGGGGCGCGCTTCGTGCCCACCACCCTGGGCGGCGGCAACATCGAGGGCGGCGCGGACCTGGTTTTCGACTGCGTTGGGTCGAGCCGCACCTTCGCCGACGCCCTGGTGGCCCTGGCCGCTGGCGGCACATACGTCATGGTCGGGGCCGGGGCCAGGCTCGACGGGGTCGACATCTCCAGCCTGTGGTTTCGGGAGCTGACCATTGCCGGCTCCTCGGGCTGCGCCACGGCCCCGGACCCGAGAAACCCGGGCGGGCGCGTGCGCACCTATGCCCTGGCCGTGGAGCTTTTGGCCTCGGGCCGCTACCCCACCCAGGGCCTGCTCAGCCATACCTTTCGTTTGGAGCAGTATGCCCAGGCCTTTCGCACGGCCTTTGACAAACGGACCACGGGCAGCATCAAGGTGGCCTTTGACCTGCGTTAGGCAGGCAAGGGTGGCTTGTGGCATGACGGCGAACTTGCTAAGGGAATTGCATGCGCGTGGATAAGACAAGGCAAAGCAAGACGGTGAAAATGGTGCCGGTCAATGTGCAACGCGCCCGCAAGCGGGCTTGCCGGGAACGCATGCGGGCCATGGGGCTGCGGCGCATTTCCATCTGGGTGCCTGACGTGACGTCTCCGTCCATCCGGGAGGAGGCCCGGCGGCAATCGCTGCTGGCGAGCCAGAGCCCCGAGGACCGGGAAATCCTGAATTTTGTGGAAGCCGTGGCGGATTTTTCGGACTGGACATGAAGCGGGGAGACGTGGTGGTCGTCGTGGCCCCGGGCAGCTACGGCAAGCCCCGTCCGGCGGCGATCGTGCAGACGGACTTGCTCAACGAACTCCATTCAAGCCTCCTGGTCGCCCTCATGAGTTCCACGCTGGTCCGTTCGCCGCTTTTTCGGGTCACCGTGTCCCCTAGTCCTGCCAATGGCCTCAAATGCGAAAGCCAAATCATGGTGGACCGCATTGTCGCCCTTCCCAGGGATAAGATCGGCGGCGTTATCGGGCGCCTCGACGACGAAACCATGTTGCGCCTGAACCGCGCCCTGGCCTTTGTTCTGGGCTTGGGCTGAAAGACTCTTTTGCGTGACGAATTTCCGTCCGGGACTCAGTCCTGGAACTGCTTCCACAGCACCATCCGGTCCTGCAGGTTGATGGTCTCGCCGTCCACGGTGAAAGTGCCGTCGCCGTTGTGATGCAGCGTGCGGCGCTCCTTGCGCGCCGCATCGACCCATATCCGGACAACCTCCAGGATAAACAGGCTATAGGCCTCCACCAGGGTGGTGTTCGCCACCCGGCACTCGATATTGGCCAGGCACTCGGCCACAAGGGGCGCGGCCACCTCCTTGGCGGGCAGGGGAGTGAGGCCGAAGGCGGCGAACTTGTCCACGTCCCGGCCCGAACAATTGCCGATTTCCACCACCATGGCCGCCAGATCCACGGTGGGGATGGCGATGACGCACTGGCCGGTTTCGCGAAGCGCCGTGAAGCTGTGGTCCCAGGGGCCGATGATTGCGCCCAGAAGCGGCGGGTCGTGCTGCACCACCATGTGAAAGCCCATGGTCATGATGTTGGGCCGTCCCAGGTGGGACGTGGTCACCAGCACCACGGGGCCGGCCTCGAGCAGCCGGTAGGCCTTCCAGGCCGGCATTTCCCGCAGGGCAGGGCCGTGTTTTTCGGGCATGGCAAAAACCTCGCGGATCGATTCGCCGAGCCCGCTCCGGGAGGGGCCGGTCGTACCCTTGTACGCGCCTTGGGAGCGGGTTCAAGGCCATTTTGGGCCAACCGGGGAAAGCGGCCTTGACCCGCCCTGGCCTGGGCGCTATCCCCCTTGCATGCTTCAAAATATCGCGCGGTTTATCGAGGCGTCCTTCCTGCCCGTCGCCCTGGCCTGCTCGGCCCTGGCCCTGGTCGCGCCCGGCCTTTTCACCTGGCTGGCCCCGTACATTCCCCAGGCCCTGGGCCTGATCATGTTCGGCATGGGTCTGGCCCTGACCTTCGAGGATTTCGCCGCCCTCGTGCCCAAATGGCGGTTGGTGGTCCTGGGCACGGCCTTGCAGTTCACCGTCATGCCCGGCCTGGCCCTGGCCCTGGTCACGCTTCTTTCCCTGCCGCCGGAAACGGCCGTGGGCGTCATCCTGGTCGGGGCCTGTCCCGGCGGCACGGCCTCCAACGTCATCACCTACCTGGCCGGCGGCAACCTGGCCCTGTCCGTGGTCCTGACCCTGGCCACCACGGTGCTGGCCCCCCTGGCCACGCCGGCCATTGTCTATTTCCTGTGCAAGGCCCGGTTGCACGTGGATTTCGCGGCCATGGTCGGCTCGGTCTTCTGGATCGTGGCCTTTCCGGTCCTCGACGGCCTGGTGGTGCGCCGCCTGCTGCGCCGCCGCCTGACGCCCCTGCTGGCCCTTTTCCCGTCCTTTTCCATCCTGGTCATTGCCGCGGTCATTGCCTGCGTGGTGGGGCTCAACCGCGACACGGTCCTGGCCTTTCCCGGGCTGGTGATCGCGGCCGTGATCCTGCACAACCTGGGCGGCTTCGGCCTGGGCTACGCCGGAGCCCGGATGTTTACCCGGGACCGCGCCGACGCCATTGCCATTGCCGTGGAAGTGGGCATGCAAAATTCCGGCTTGGGCGTGGCCCTGGCCAAGACCTATTTCACGGCGGCCGCCGCCTTGCCGGCCGCCCTGTTCAGCCTGGAGCAGAATCTGGCCGGGGTGATCCTGGCCCGGTGGTGGCGGCAGGGGAAAACGGCCCCGGCGGACAAGCCGGCCTGATGCCGTCCTCTTCTTCGCGCTGCCGGCCGGCCAGGGCCTCGTCCACGCGCATTTTCGGTTGTCGGTGGGCCGGGAATTGAACTAAGACATTTTCCAATCAGCCAAGGAAGAAGGAGACGGCCATGATCGACAAGATTACCGAGCTTCTCGGCAACGAGGCCGAGTCGCTTTTGTCCCACGTCTGCCGGACCGTTCCCAAGGAGCAGTTGCACCTGCCCGGGCCGGACTATCTGGACACGGTTTTCGCCCAGACCGACCGCCCCACGCCGGTTATGCGTTCCATGGCCGCCCTGTTCGGCCATGGCCGCCTGGCCGGCACGGGCTACCTGTCCATCCTGCCTGTGGACCAGGGCATCGAGCATGCGGCCGGGGCCTCGTTCGCGCCCAATCCGGTCTATTTCGATCCGGAAAACATCGTGAAGCTGGCCATGGAGGCCGGTTGCAACGCCGTGGCCTCGACCCTGGGCGTGCTCGGGTCCGTGGCCCGCAAGTACGCCCACAAGATTCCCTTCCTGCTCAAGATCAACCACAACGAGCTGCTGTCCCTGCCGGCCCAGCACGACCAGACCCTGTTCGCCTCCGTGGACCAGGCCTTCGACATGGGGGCCGTGGCCGTGGGGGCCACGGTGTATTTCGGCGCGCCCGAAAGCCGCCGCCAGATATGGGAGATTTCCGAGGCCTTCCAGCACGCCCACGAACTGGGCATGGCCTGCGTGCTGTGGGCCTATCTGCGCAATCCCGCCTTTGTCAAAGACGGCGTGGACTACCACACCGCCGCCGATCTGACCGGCCAGGCCAACCATCTGGCCGTCACCATCGGCGCGGACATCGTCAAGCAGAAGCAGGCCACGGTAAACGGCGGCTACACGGCCATCGGCTTCGGCAAGACCGACAAGCGCGTCTATTCCGACCTGACCACGGACCATCCCATCGATCTGGCGCGCTACCAGGTGGTCAACTGCTACATGGGCCGCATCGGGCTGATCAATTCCGGCGGCGCTTCGGGCCAGGCGGATTTTGCCGAGGCGGTGGCCACCGCTGTCATCAACAAGCGGGCCGGCGGCATGGGGCTCATTTCCGGCCGCAAGGCCTTCCAGCGGCCCATGGACGAGGGCGTCAAGCTGCTGCAGGCCATCCAGGACGTGTATCTGTGCCCGGACGTGACCGTGGCCTAGGTTTTCGGGCGGCTGGCCCGAGTTTCCGGGCTGGCCGCCCGAATCGCCTTGCCGTTTCGGATAGCCGGATTATATGAACATTCCATGAGCCAGGGAAACATAACCGAACTGGCCCGCCTTTTGGCGCCCATACTGCGCAAGTACGGGATTCGCTCGGCCTCGATTTTCGGCTCCACGGCACGGGGTGAGGATACCGAGGCCAGCGATCTGGACCTGTTGGTGGAATATCCCGAAGGTATGGGATTTTTCCAACTTCTCGACTTGTATGAGGAGTTGGAGCGGGCCGTGGGCCGCAAGGTGGAGATGGTGGCTCCGAAATACTTGAAGCCCAGGCTTCGGGAACACGTATCGCGCAGCCAGATCAGGATCTTATGAAGAAAGATCCCCTGGTTTACGTGGATGACATCAAGGATGGCATCATGGCCATCCGGACCTATACGCAGGGGATGACCAAGGCGGAATTTGAGGCCGATCCCAAAACCCAGGACGCGGTTTTTCGCCGCATCGAAATCATTGGCGAGGCTGCCAAGCGCTTGTCCGAAGCGTTCATGGATCGGTATCCCCAGATACCTTGGTACAAAATGGTCGGCATGCGCAATCGCTTGGCGCATGACTACGACTATATCGATTTAGATATCATATGGGATATTGTGGAGAAATGGCTCCCAGAGCTGGAGCGCCAGTTGCAAGCTTTGTAATCGAAAAGTATAAATATCTAATGGTTCTTGGTTCTTATCGTATGATTTTATCAACCCCGAACCGGTTGTAACCGCACCCGGCTTGCCTTCGACCTAGCCGCTAAACGGGCGGGCAAAACCGCCCCAATCCAAGCGGGAGGTCACTATCCCCATGAAGAAGATTCTGTATGCCGTGTTGACGTTGGCGATTCTGGTCGGTTCGGCCTATGCCGTGGCCGCAGGGCCTGGCCCGGGCGGGCATATGCACGGGCCCGAAGGGCTGCTCAAGGCCGTGCTGTCGCTCAAGCTGACCGATGCCCAGAAGCATGACGTGGCCGTGATCCTCAAAAACCATCGAGCCCAGTTCGAAACCAATGCCCAGGCCATGGGCGAGGCCTTCAAGGGCGTGCGCGAAGTCATGCGCTCCGATCCGGGCAACGAACAGCTCGTGCGCCAGGCCAGCCGCAAGGTGGCGGCGGCCGGCGAGGAAATGGCCGTGCTGCGCGGCAAGGTCGTGGCCGAGCTCAAGGCCGTGCTGACGCCGGAACAGCGCAAGCTCTGGGAGGACCAGACCGAACCCCTGCCCGGGCACTTCAAGGAGCGCCTCCATGCCGGCCGCGAGCTGGTCAATGAGTGGATCGACGCCCACGCCGGCCAGGGCAAGTAGGAAACGTGTGGCCGAGGCTGTGGCGGACATGGAGGATGCCCGAATCCTCAAGGATATCCGGGCAGGCGACGTGGACGCCTATGCCAGGCTTGTGACCAAGTACCAGGGGCGCGTGTCCGGAATCGTTTCCGGGCACGCGCCCCGGGACCGGGTAAGCGAACTGACCCATGAGGCGTTCGTGCGGGCCTACCGCTCCCTGGGCGGCTACCGGGGGGACAGCCCCTTCGGCCATTGGCTGGCCAAGGTGGCGGTCCGCACCTGCCACGACTTCTGGCGGGCCGAGTACCGCCGGCGGGAGCGGTACGAGAGCGAGCTGTCCGAGGAGTGCCGGGCCTTTGCCGACGAGGCGGCGGCCCTGGACACCAGCGAGGCGGCCGAGGAGGCGGCCTCGCGCCAGGAGGCCCGGGAGCTTTTGGCCTGGGCCATGGACCGGCTCTCGCCCACGGACCGGATGGTGGTGACGCTGACCCACCTGGAGGAGCGCTCCGTGGCCGAGGCCGCATCCCTGCTCGGCATAAGCGTGCCCAACGTCAAGGTCCGGGCCTTTCGGGCCAGAAAGAAACTTCGGGAATTGCTGGGCAACGTCATAGGCGCGTAAGGAGGACACCCATGGACGGAAACGAATCGCGGCGCATCGAGCGCCTGGAAACGGTCCTGCGCAAGGCCCATGCCCACCGCGACCCCGCGCCCCTGGACCCGGGCCTGGCCCGGGCGGTTCTGGCCGACATCAAGGCCCCGATCGAGGCCCCGGCCAACGGCATCCTGTGGCGCGTGGCGGCCGGAGCCGGGCTTGTGGCGGCGGCCACCGTGCTTTTGACCCTGGCTTTCGGGTCAGGCCTTGAAGACGAAATAGGGCGCTTTTTGTTCTATGATCCCAATGGCCAGGTGCTGGTCTCGCTCCTGGGCGTTTAAGCCGATGCGTACCATAAGCATGCAGACACGATTTTTTTCCGGAAGCAGGCCAGGCGTTTTTCGGCGCGGCGCAAGGGGGGCGGCATGACTCCCACGGTGAAAAAGGTTCTGGCGGGCCTGGTGATTTTCGCCTCGGGCGTGGTGGTGGGCATTTTCGGGTCCCGCCTTTTGGTCGAACGCGGCGCTTTGGCCCTTTTGCACGGCAATCCGCGCCATTTCACGGACCTGGCTATGCGCCGCATGACCAACGATCTGGGCCTCACCGAGGAGCAGCGTGAAAAGATCCGGCCCATCGTGGAGGATACGGCCAAAAAACTCGGGGAAATCCGGCGCGAGCAGGAACCCAGGATTCACGAGATCGTGGAAAACGGCATCAAGGCCATGAAGCCGATCCTGACCCCGGAGCAGCTCGAGAAGTTCGAGGCCACGCTGGCCCGGATGCGGGAGCGCCGCCAGGCCATGGACCGCTTTGGCCCGCCGCCTCCGCCTCCGCCGCCGGGCTTGGGGCCGCCTCCGCCGGGATTCGGTCCGCCGCCCCCGCCGCCGGACTTGGAAGGCATGGATTTGCCGCCGCCACCCCCGGGGCATGGGCCTCCCCGCGAGGACATCTAAAAAAACGCCTTTTCCGTTCCCCTTTGCCGCGAAATCTGGCAAAAGTGGCGATATTCCCCGGCGGGTCGGCTTTTCCGGCCCGCCGCAACCACCTCGGGCCGCCTTTCGGAAAAGCGGTTCGAGCCAAGGAGGAATCGCCATGCCGTCATCGAACGCGTCGTCTTTTTCCCGCCGCCGTTTCCTGGGCCTGGCCGCCGGCGCGGGCCTCATGTTCCTGGCCGGCGACCTGCTTCGCCCGGGCGGGAGCGCGGCCGCCACCTTTGCCGCCCCGCCCCTGCCGTATCCCGAAAACGCCCTGGAGCCGGTCATTTCGGCCCGCACCGTGAGCTTTCACTACGGCAAGCACACCATGGCCTACTTCGAAAACGCCAACAAGCTGGTGGCCGACACCAAGCTGGCCGGGGAACCCCTGGAAAAAGTCTTTCTGGAGGCGGCCAAGGACCCGAAACTGACAGGGCTTTTCAACAACGCGGCCCAGGCCTGGAACCACGCCTTCTACTGGCCGGGACTCAAAGGCGGCGGAGGCGGCGCGCCCACGGGCAAGCTGGCCAAGGCCATCGAGACCTCCTTCGGCAGCCTGGAAAACTGCAAGAAGGAATTGACCGAGGCGGCCGTGACCCAATTCGGCAGCGGCTGGGCCTGGCTCGTGGCCGACGGCGCGGGCAAGCTCAAGGTGGTCAAGACCGGAAACGCCGCCAACCCCTTGCAGGATGGCTTAAAGCCCCTGTGGACCATCGACGTGTGGGAGCACGCCTACTACCTGGATTACCAGAACAGGCGTCCGGATCACGTCAAGGACGTGCTGGATAAGCTTATCAACTGGGATTACGTGGCCAAGAATCTGGGCTGACGGGCTTTTTTCAGGAGGCGGCCAGGACAGGGAGGGCGATGCGCACCAGATGCCCCAGCTCCACCTTGCCCTGGCCGGCCACCAGGGCGGCGGCGTCGGTTTTGGAGCAGCGCACCACCGTGCCCAGGGCCACGGTCAGGCCGGTGTCGTCCTGCACGGTCACGGGCGCGCCCAGGGTCAGCCCCTGGTCCGCACCCAGGCCAAAGGAAATGACCAGGCCTTCCGGGGTCTTTTTCGTCATGTACACCACGGCCTTGCCCTGGCTGTTCCAGATCGCCTCCAACCGGCGCGAGACCAGGTAGACGCTTCCGCCCGCAGCCAGGGCCAGGACGAAAAAGCCGGCCGCCGCGCCATACGGAGGCAGGCCTGCCGCGCGTCGGATCAGGGACGGGGAGGCGGCCTGCAGGCTTTTCCGGTCGGGAAACAGGTGCAGGAGAAACGTCTGGGCCGGGGCCGGGGACTTGTCGTCGCGGCCGCGCACGGTCACGGTGGCCAGGCCGGCCGGGGCCTCCGGGGCCACCCGCACCTGGGCCCGCCACATGCGCCCGCCGAGCCAGAAGCCGGAAAATTGCGTGGTCACGTCGATGGATACGGCCGGGTTGTCCGCCACCACGGTCATGACCGAGGCGTCGGACGCCTCGGGCGGCAGGGGGCCGGACAGGCTTTCGGTTCCCCCGGCCAGAACGGCGTAGGTATTGGGGCCGGTCCTGGCGCTGGCCGCAAAGCCGTCGATGAGGGCAGCCGCGGCGCACAGGCAGCAGGCGGCGGTGATCCAACCCAGGATCGTCCGCAGCCTGACCAGGCGCGCCTCGCTCATGCCGCCGCTCCCTGGCCGCGCCGGCCGCCCAGGCGGCGGATGACCACGATGGCGGCCGCCACGGTGGGCAGACACATGGCGAAAAAGGACTTCAGAAAGACCGGGGTGAAGGCGTCGGGGTCGCGGGAAGCCAGGTAGACCGACAGGGTCACCTCGGCCACCAGGGCCACATCCAGGGCGATGACGGCCAGGCGCTGGCGGGTGGTCAGTTCGGGCTTGGCGGTGGCGTCGTGCATGGCTCGCTCCTTGGGGCATCAAGGGCCGCCCCGGCCGCGGATCGCGAACCGGGGCGGCTGGCGGGGTGAGGGGTTATTTCTTGAAGATGTCGGTCTTGGACACGTTCATCAGCCGCAGGGCCTTGCCTTCGTCCTTGTAGTAGACCCGGACCTCGTCGCCCGCGTCCCAGGCCGCGGCCGGCAGGCTCAGGTATTCCTCGGGCGGGCTGAAGGACACCAGGAGCTTTTGGCGGGCCGAGTAGATGGTGACGATCTTCTTGTCCTTGTCCACGGCCGGGAACGGCTTGGCCTTGCCGGCAGCGGAGTCGAAGACCAGCGGATGGGACCGGTCGATGCCTTCCTGCTTGTCCACGATCTGGACGGCCACGGTGTCGAAGTTCTGCTTCTTGGGATCGTAGAGCACCACCTGGCCCTTGTCCGCGTCAAGCTTCATGCGCAGGCCGGCCTTGGGCTCGGGCCCCATTTCCTCGGGGTTGGTCGGGAACTGGTAGGTCAGGGCCGGCAGAACCGTATAATCCGGCTTCTGGGCGTCGGCAACCTTGTCCCGGATGATGGTGACGGTCTTTTTCTCCTTGTCCACGGCCACGGCGCGGCCCTGGTCCACCTTGCCGTAATCCACGCAGCCGGCCAGGAAGACCACGGGGAGGGCGGCCAGCAGCATCTTCTTGAGCATGGTATGCATTGCGTTCTCCTTGGCGTTCACGTTGCCCGAGTTAGGCGGCGGCCTTGGCCTTCTTTATTTCCAGCTCGCGCTTGGCCCCCTGGAACATCTTCACGGTGATGTAAATGGCCAGGGCCGAGACCAGGCCGAGGATCATGTAGGTGGCGATGATGTCGCAGACCTTGCTGATGGAGGGGATGTACACGGGCAAAAGCTTGAGCAGCACCGAGATGCCGCAGCCGATGACGGCCAGGCCGAAGGCGATGCGGATGCCGTAGCCCTTGATGTACTTGGTGGCCACGGCCCCGACCTGGGCGCCGATGGAGGCGCCGACCAGCATGATGATGGCGGCCACCAGTTCCACGCGGCCCTTGTAGGTGTAGGAGGCCGCGCCGTAGAGGCCCGAGATCATGACTTCAAAAAGGTCCGTGCCCACGGCCACGTGGGTCGGGCAGCCGACGAGGTAGATCAGGGACGGCATGCGGATGAGCCCGCCGCCGATGCCCAGGATGCCGGCCAGCCAGCCGGTGAAGAAGCTGACCGCGATGGGCAGCCAGGCGGAACAGTAGATGCCGGCCACGTTGAGGTGGACCATGGGCGGGATCTTGATCTTGTGCAGGGTCTTGTGCCACTCGATGCCCGTGGCCAGCTTGTCCACGTCCTGGCCCGAGGCCTTGGCGGCGCGTTCCTTGGCCCGGCGCTTGACCACGTCGTAAAAGATCATCCAGGCGATAAAGGCCAGGAGGACCATGTAGATCCAGCGCACGACCTTGTCCACGGAGCCGATGCGCTCAAGCCACATGATCATCTGGGCGCCCACCTCGAAGCCGGCGATGGTGCCGAAGAGCATGATGAAGCCGAGTTTGTAGTCCACGTTGCCGAACTTGCCGTGGCGCATGGTGGAAATGAGCGATTTGCCGGCCATGTGGGCGATGTCCGTGCCGATGGCGAAGGCCATGGGAAAACCCAGGATGTTGAGCCCCGGGGTGACCATCCAGGCGCCGCCCATGCCGAAGAAGCCGCCGATGACGCCCACGCCGATGCCCAGGATGATAAGGCCCGGCCAGAAAATTTTCACGCCCGCGATAGGCATCAGGATATACAGCCAGTCCATGTCGATCTCCTTTTCCTGTCGGGGTTTGGATTAATGTTCCGCCAGCTCGCGGGACTTGAGGTCGATGCCTACGAAATGCATCACGATGTCGGCCAGGGTGCCGAAGATCACGCCGATCAGCGGGATCAGGATGATGGTCATGATGGTGAAGTAAAAATGGCTTTCGTTATAGAGGTTGGCCCACCAGGCCATGACGCCGGAGAGCTTGCGGGTGTCGGCCACGATGACGATGGGCGCGCCGCCGCCGCCGGCGGCCAGGACCGCGCCAGGGGCCAGGAGCATCAGGGTGATGAGGGCCGTCAGGAGCGTTTTTGCCTTTGCGAACATGGTTTCTCCTCCTTGTCTTTTCTAGCGCACGATCAGGACGGAACACGGGGCATGGGAAACCACCTTGGCCGCGACACTGCCGATGAGAAAGCGGCCCAGGCCTTTGGCGCCCTGGTGCCCCATGACGATCAGGTCGATCTTCTGGTTCTCGGCGTAGTCAATGATGCGGTCAGCCGGAGAGACGCCCTGTTCCACCACCACGGTGGCGGCGACGCCCTGGCTCTTGGCCGTGGCGGCATAACTCTCGGCAGCGCTTTTGGATCGGGCCAAAAGCTTGTCCATTACCGCATGCGTGTCCACGAACTCATCGATGTCGATGAAATCCTGGGTCACGGTCAGGATGGTCAGGGTCGCGTTTTGCTGTTTGGCCATTTCAATGGCCCTCTCCAGCACCGTGGTCGCGAACAGGGATTGATCCAGCGCCGCCAGAATGTGCATGGTCCTTCCTCCTTTCTCGTTGATTTTTCGCCTTTCGCGGCGACGTAACGCGCCAAGAGAAAGCAAAGCCTGTGCCTGCGCGATTGAGCCACTGAAAATATTAAAAAAAATGAATTCGTGAAAAATTGCGCTTGACAGTGCCAGGGGTCTTTTGCGCATAAATACCGCCGGGAAGACAGAGTCGCGCCAATCCCGCCGGCTTTTCGGGTCGGGAAGTCGGGGCTTGGCCGCACACGTCTGCGCCGACTCCCGGAGATCGCAGGAGTTGCCTCATGCTGCACCTGTTTCGTCGATCCAATCGCGCCTCGACGTCTTCATTCCAGCCCCTGGCCGAATGGAGCATCCGCAAGAAACTCCTCGTCTTTCTCATTCCCGCCCTGATTGCCATCCTGGCCGCCACCGGTCTGCTGCTGAACGTCTTTTCGAATAATTATATCGACATAGCCCTGGGGCGCAGCTCCGTCACCCTGACCCTGGCCCAGGCCCATGAGATCGAGAACCTGCTGGAGCGGTGCCGCCAGGATGTCCTGGCCCTGGCCCACGGCCAGATGACCCGGGAACGCCTGCGCCAGTTCATGGAAGCCTCGGCCGCGGCCCGGGGCCAGCTGTATGTGGAGGCGGCCTATGTCGGCGACCGGGCCGAAAACCGGTTCGTGTTCCTCAAGGCCGGGGACACGGTGGAGGAGCTGTCCCTGGACGTGGCCCAGCAGGCAAAAAACGGCCCCCTGGTGGTGTCGCGCAAGTCCGTTTCCTTGAAGCCCGGGGAAGTGGTCCTGTCCGACCTGGTGAACGTGTATTATCCGCCGACCGGCTGGAGCGGCGGCCCCAGGCAGCACAACCTGTCCCTCATGCGCCTGACCACGCCGGTCGCGGACGAAAACGGCGGCGTGGCCGGCTACCTGGTGCTGTCCGTGGACGGGCGCTACCTGCGCAACATCCTGTCCCTGTTCAACTCGTCCCGCTCGCCCATCCTGGGTTTCGCCCGGGCCGCCGAAAACCGCCTGAGCCTGTTTACGGACGACCGGGGCTGGATCCTGTTCCAGTCCGAAAATGTGGAGGAGCCGAACCGGGATTTGTCCGTGGAAACCGCCAAGGCCGGCCTGTCCGGGGACCACGGCAAGCCCGGGTATGACGACGGCTTCCGGCCCGGGCCCCGGCACGAAACCTATTGGCGCATGATTTCCGAGACCCAGAAGGGCAATGCCGGCGTGGAACGGGGCGAACCCGACTTCGGGCCGTCCAAGCTGGCCTCCAGCGAGGATTTCCTCGGCTATGCGCCCGTGCGCTTCCGGGGCGATCCGGACGAGGGGCCGTCCATTGTGGGCGCGGTCATCTACATCGACCGCAGCCTGCTGCCCCGGGCCGCGGAATTCGGCCAGTTCAACATCCTGTTTCTGACCACCGTGGGCGCCATCCTGGTCCTGACCGGACTGTTGTTCCTGCTGGCCCGGGCCATTACCAGGCCCATCCTGCGGCTGGCCGGAGAGGTGCGGGACATGCGCCTGGAAGGGCGGCTCCACGAGATCGAGCTGCCCGACAGCGACCTCGAAACCACCACCCTCAAGCGGGCCATGAACAATCTCATTGCCGCTCTTTTGTCCAAGGAGATGGAGATCAAGGCCCGGGACGAACGCCTGCGCTCGGTGCGGGCCCGGGAAAAGGTGCGCCTGGCCGCCCCGGCCTCCCGAGAGGGGGCCGAAGGGGAGGCCCTGGAAGACCTGGTCGGCGAAAGCCCGGTCATGGAGCGCCTGCTGTCCCGCATCCGCAAGACCGCGGCCACGGACGCCGACGTGCTGATCCTGGGCGAAACCGGCACGGGCAAGGAACTGACGGCCGAGGCCATCCACCGCCTGAGCCGCCGGGCGGCCATGCCCTTTATTTCCATCAATTGCGGGGCGCTCGATGAAAACCTGCTCATGGACGCCCTGTTCGGGCACGTCAAGGGCGCCTTTTCCGAGGCCAAGACCGACCGCAAGGGGGCCTTTCTGGCCGCCAACGGCGGCACCTTGCTCCTGGACGAAATCGCCAATGCCTCGCCCCGGGTGCAGCAGGCCCTGCTTCGGGCCCTGTCCGTGCGGCGCGTCAGTCCGCTGGGCAGCGACGTGGAAACCCCCTTTGACGCCCGGGTCATTGCCGCCACCAACGTCAACCTCAAGGAACTGGCCGCCTCGGGAGAATTCCGGGAGGACCTCTACTACCGCCTCCAGGTCCTGACCGTGGCCACGCCGACCTTGCGGGAACGCCAGGAGGACATCGGGGTTCTGGCCGGACATTTCCTCAAGCTGGCTTCCCGGCGCATGGGCAAGGGCGAGCTGTCCCTGTCCCGGGGAGCCCTGGACAAGCTTTTGGCCCACGAGTGGCCGGGCAATGTGCGGGAGCTCAAAAACTGCATCATCCGGGCCGCGGCCCTGGCCGAGCGGGAACTGATCCTGGCCGAGGACATCCATTTCGAGGACGAACCCGGCCAGGAAGCAGCCGAGACGCCGGCCCCGGAGCCCATGGTCTTGGCCCCTACCGTGGACGTGCCGCTCAATGTCCGGCAGCGCCGGGCCTTGCGGGCCCTGATGGACCGGGAATCCTTCAGCCGCCAGCAATACCAGGAGGCCGCCGGCGAGGGCGTGCCCCAGCGCACGGCCCAGCACGATCTTCAGGATCTGGTAAACCGCGGAATTGTTTTGAAAGAAGGGAGGGGACCGGCCACGCGCTACCATCTGGCCCGTCGGCGCGATGCGTGATCGCGCCGACGGTTGGCGTGATTAAGGAAAGCGCAAGACGCGCCAGATGCGTTTGTGAATTTTATTTGTTGGGTTCCGCCGGCTTGGGCTTTGATTTTTTTCCCTCTTCCTCTTCCCCGACCTTGGCGAATTCGCGCAGCCCTTCGGCTAGGCTGCGCAAGCGGTCGTCCACCAGGCCGTTGATGCAGTCCGGGGGATACTTGCCGTCCGGTCCGCGTTCCCCGGCCGGGGCGCCGGTTAAGATCTCGATGCCCTCGTCAATGGTTTTGACCGCGTAGATGTGGAATTTCCCCTGGGCCACGGCCTCCACCACCTCCTCCTTGAGCATGAGGTCCGGGATGTTGGCCGCGGGAATCATGACGCCCTGGGTGCCGGTCAGGCCCTTGTGCGAGCAGCACAGGAAAAAGCCCTCGATTTTTTCGTTGACCCCGCCGATGGGCTGGACCTCGCCTTTCTGGTTGACCGACCCCGTGACCGCGATTTCCTGGCGGATGGGCACGCCGGACAGGCTGGAGAGCAGGGCGTAGAGCTCGGTGGAGGAGGCCGAGTCGCCGTCCACGCCACCGTAGGCCTGCTCGAAGGCAATGGATGCGGCCAGGGTCAGCGGCTTGTCCTGGGCGTATTTGCGGCGCAGGTAGCCGGCCAGGATGAACATGCCCTTGTTGTGGGTGGGACCGGACAGTTCGGCCTCGCGCTCGATGTTGATGATGCCTTCCCGGCCCATGGCGGTCACGGCCGTGATGCGCGAGGGCTTGCCAAAGGCGTGGTCGCCCGTGGCGTAGACGGCCAGGCCGTTGACCTGGCCCACCACCTCGCCGGTCACGTCCACGAAGAGGCTCCCCCGGTCGATCATTTCCTGAAGGCGCTCCTCGGTCTGGTTGACCCGAAATTCCCTGGCCTTGATGGCCTGGCGCACGTGGCCGGCATTGACGGCCTGGGCCCCTTCCTGGGCGGCGAAGTGGCCGGCCTCGCCCAAGAGGTCGGACAGGCGGGGAAAGGCGGTGCTGAGCTTTTCCAGGCGGCCGGCCATGCGCACGGCCCGCTCCACCACGGCCGCCACGCCCGAGGCGTCAAAGGGCAGGAGTTTTTGCTTGTCCACCTCCGAGGCCACGAACCGGGCCAGCTGGTTCACGGTCTCCTCGTTCTTGTCCATGACCGGGGAAAAGTCCGAGCGCACCTTGAAGATCTTTTGCACGTCCGGATCGTAGTAGCGCAGCAGCTGGTACAGATACGGATCGCCGAGCACCACCACCTTGACCCGCATCTCGATGGGCTCGGGTTTGATGGTCGTGCCGGCGATGAAATAATAGGGGTCATAGGTCTGGATCTCGATGCGCTCGGTCTTGAGCGACCGCTTGAGCGTCTGCCATACTCCCGGCTCCATGACCGCATCCAGGAGGTTGATGACCAGGTAGCCGCCATTGGCCCGCACGAACGAGCCGGCCGTGATCTTGGAAAAGTCCGTGTTCCAGCCGCCAAAGGGACCGGATACGCGGTCAATGCCGCCGAACAGGTTGCGGTAGGTGGGATAGGACTCGATGATGACCGGCGGGCCGGTCAGCTCGGTGTTGTCCACCAGGAGGTTGACCGCGTAGGGGTGCAGGATGGCCTCGGGCGGCGGGGTCATCATGCCGGGCATGGGGGGCATGCCCGGGGGCAGCTGGGGCTTGCCGGAAAGGAGTTTCAAGTCCTCGATGTTCTCCATCATGAAATCCAGCATGGCCGTCAGGTGGTTGGCCACGGCCTCTTCGGGGTGGGCCTCCCGGACCGGGGCCAGGAGATCCTCGGCCATGGCCCGGAACATGAGCTTGTCCACCTCTTCCAGCTTGCGGTTCACCTCCTTGTGCAGGGCGCGCACCTCCTGGACGATGTGGTCCACCTCCTCCTTGACCTCGGCCCGCTTGGTCCGCAGGCGCTCGTATTCCTCCCGGGGAAAACGGCCGTTTTCCACCATGGTCTCCAGGTCCACCATGCGCTTGGGCTCTTCATCCACCAGGGGCAGGACGTCCGGCCGGGAGTACGGCCCCATCTGCATGCGCACCACCACCAGGCCGGTGTTTTTGACCTTGTCCTCCACGGCCTTGTAGAATTCCATGACCTGCTTTTCGTGGGCCTCCATGATGGAGTTTTTGCGCGTGATGTATTCCTCGCTTTCGAACAGCTGGGGCGCTTCGCGCTTGAGGTTGTCCAGGAATTCGTGGAGGTCCTTTTTGAAGCGCGCGCCCTGGCCGGCCGGAAAGCGCAGCAGCACCGGGGCTTCGGGGTGCTTGAAGTTGTTGACGTAGCACAAGTCGTCGGGAATCGGGCCTTCCTTGGAGTATTCGTGGAGCAGGCCCGTGACCGCGGTCAGGCGGCCCAGGCCGGGTTCGCCGGTGACGAAGATGTTGTAGCCGGCCTTGCCCATGCCCATGCCGAAGCGCAGGGCTTCCATGCCGCGTTCCTGGCCTACGATGGCGTCCAGGGGAGCCAGGTCGGCGGTGGTGGCAAAGGGCAGGGAGGAAGGATCGAGGCGCCAGTGCAACTGCTCCGGGGTCAGGGCATGGGAGGAATTGGTTGTTGTCATGGGAAAGATGCCTCCAAAGGACGTTTGTCCTGGCGTTGCGAAACGTGATCGGCCGAAATCAGCCCTTGGTCGGGGACAGACGGCGACGCGGACCCAGGCGCTTGGCCCGGATGGTCAGGATGCCGTCGGCGAGCACGGCCTGGGTCGCGTCGGGATCGACGCGCCAGGGAAGCGTCATCTCCCGGCTCAAGGAAGCGGTCTGGCTGCCTTGGGGGGTGTCTTCCCGCCGCGTGGCGCGCACGGCCACGGCCTGCTCGGTGACGTTGACCGAGACGTTTTCCGGGGCAAAGCCCGGCAGGGAGCAGGAGAGGACCACGGTGTCGTCCTCTTCGGAAATGTCGAAATCCGTGGCGCAATTGGGGCGCGGCAGGCCGAAGTCGTCGAACAGGGCGTTGAAAAGCCGGTCCATGTCGCCGCGCAGCCTGGACAGCTCGCGCTGTCCCCAGATGATGAGTTCGGGCATGGTGTGCCTCCGTCATGGCGTGGGCGCCCCGGGAACCGGAGCGACATGGTAAACGAATAAACGCCTTTACCCGAAAAAGGTCAAGGCCGGGCTTGCGGGAGCGTTCGGGCGATGCTAGGCCGGCGTAGTGACGGCCCCCTCGAGCCGGGGCCGAAAGGAGGCGCGCATGCTGCTGGAAATGACGTTGGCCCTGGCCGTTCTGCTGGGCCTGGCCGGGGCGGCCGAGGCCAGGGAGCCGGCGACCGACGAGGTCTCCACGCCCTCGGGCACGCTTCGCCTGACGTTTATCGGCCACGGCTCCCTGCGTTTCGACTTTGGCGGCAAGGTCGTCTACGTGGACCCCTACGGCAAGGTGGGCGACTACGCCGCCATGCCCCCGGCCGACCTGGTGCTTCTCACCCACGAACATGCCGACCACCTGGATCCCGAGGCCCTGCTCCATGTGGCCGGGCCGGACACGCCCATCATTTTGACCAGGGCCGGCCGGGAAAAGCTCGGCCGGGGCACGGCGCTCGAAAACGGCCAGTCCGCCACGGTTGCGGGCATCGCCATTGCCGCCGTGCCGGCCTACAATCTCGTGCACAAGCGCGATTCCGGCGAGCCTTTTCATCCCAAGGGCCGGGGCAACGGCTATGTGCTGACCTTTGGCCAGACCAGGGTCTATGTGGCCGGGGACACCGAGAACATCCCGGAGATGGCGGAACTCAAAAACATCGACATCGCCTTTTTGCCCATGAACCTGCCCTACACCATGACTCCGGAAATGGTGGCCGAGGCAGCCCGCATGTTTCGGCCCAAGGTGCTGTACCCCTACCATTACGGCGACACGGACCCCGAGCGTCTGACGGCGCTGTTGCGGGACGATCCGGACATTGAAGTCCGGATACGCGATTTGCGTTGATAGTCGGGCAGGCGTGCCAGGGCTTGCCCCGCTCCGCCTGGAGGGCTTGAACCGGCCGGCCAGGCGGAGCGGGCGGAGAAGGGTCAGGGGCAGACGCGGCCTTCGCCGGCAATGGCGGGACAGGCGCAGGCCGTGCCGATGAGCTCCAAGGTTCCGAGCTGGCAGCGCCGGGCTCCGGCCGAGTCGCAGCAGTAGTTGCCGCGGGGCGGGGCTTCGATGGCGGCGGCCGGCGGCGTCACCGGCGGTATAACGGGCTGGGGCATGGGCGGCGCGGCAACAGCGGGCTGCTGGTCGTATTCCACGATAAAGGGCAGGCTGCCTTCGGGCAGGTCATACCAGGCGCAGGGCGCATTGGTGAACATGGCGATGTAGCGGTCGTCGTCGGCCACGCTGTCCGGCCGGCCCGGCGCAAAGGCGTTGTACGTCAGGGTCTCCCCGGTGACCCATCGCCAATACCCTCCCGCGCCCTCGTTGGTGGCGCCGATCCAGAACTCGGCGATATTGGCCTGGGCGGCGATGCCGCACACGAAGCTGTTTTCCTCGGGCGAGGCGATGGTGGCCAGATGCCCGCCGTTGCCGGCCGCGAAGCTTTGGGCCGCATGCCAGGTCATGGGACTGAGGATGATGTCGTAGATGTGGCTGTTTTGCGGATTTTGAAACCGCCGATATTGCATGGGTTGGGCCAGGGCAATGGCGGCCGCGCCGAGCATGGCCGCAAGGACCAGAGCCGTCAGACAATACCGAAACGATTTGTGGTACATACGAGGCTCCTCCCAGACATGGAAATTTTACCACCGTATCGTCTCTACGTGTTCCGATTGCGGATTGCAACGTTTTTCGATCTGGCAACGTGTTGATTTGACGTTGCGTTTTGTTAGATACAGACTCGCGGCCAGGCGCATGCACGCCACGCGCCGCCAAAGGAGACCATGCCTTCCATGAATGTTCTTTTCGCCAACCTGGCCGGGGTCAAGGTCGAGCCCGACGGCGCGGTGCGCCATTTCATCAAGGCCGGCTCCCGCTGGCCCATGACCATCGGCTTTTCCAAGTCCGTGGACTACTATCCCTTTCCCTTCTGGCTGGCCTATGCCCTGGCCCTGTGCAAGCGCGACACGGCCGCTGCGTGCTCGGGCCTGGACGGCGTGGTCATGGACTTGACCGACGTGGAAATGCTGGCCGCAGTCAAAAAGCGCGCTCCGGACTTGCTCGTCACCGAGCTGGCGGCCCTGTCCCTGGCCGATGACCTGAAATTCCTGGAGGTGGCCAAGCGGGAAACCGGTTGCCGCATCCTGGTGGCCGGCAACCACGCCACCGTGGCCGCGGCCGAACTTCTGGCCGAAAACTCGTGGCTCGATTTCGCGGTCCAGGGCGAATACGAAATGACCGTCAAGGAGGTGGTGGAGGCCCTGCTGGCCGGAGAGCAGGATTTCGCCGCCATCAAGGGGCTGGTCTTTCGCCAGGGCCCGGACGTGATCATAAATCCCCGGCGGGAACTGCTGGCCGACCTGGACAGCCTGCCTTTCCCGGACCGCGAGGATTTTCCGGCCACCATCTATCCGGATTTCACCCTGTATTCGCCTTGCATCAACCTCATCTCCTCCCGGGGCTGTCCCTGCGGCTGCGTCTACTGCCAGGAACGCCACATCATGTACGCCTCGCCCCGCTACCGGGCGCGGGACCCCGAAAAGGTGGTGGATGAGATGGAAGACTGCGTGCGCCGCTTCGGCGCGCGCCAGTTCTATTTCGACGACCAGAGCTTTGTGGTCAAAAAGGCCCATGTGCTCGGCATCTGCCAGGAGATCAAGCATCGCGGCCTCAAGGTGCCCTGGACGGTCATGGGCGACGCCATGTTCGTGGATCGCGAAACCCTGGCCGCCATGGCCGACGCCGGTTGCATCGGCATGAAATTCGGCGTGGAATCGGCCGACCCGGGCATTTTGAAAGCCATCGGCAAGCCGCTGCACCTGGACAAGTGCCGCCAGGTGGTGGCCTGGTGCCGGGAACTGGGCATCCGCACCCATGCCACCTTCTGCCTGGGCCTGCCCGGCGAAACCGAAGCCACCATCCGCGCCTCCATGGCCTTTATGGAGGAACTCGATGTGGACACGGCCCAGGTTTCCAAGGCCGTGCCCTTTCCGGGCACGCCCATGTACGCCTGGGCCAGGGAGCAGGGCTATCTGGCCGTCACCGACCTGGCCCGCTTCGACGGCATGGGCGGCTCGGTGGTGAGCTACCCGGAGCTTTCGGCTGCGGACATCGACCGCTGGTACGGCGTGTTCTCCCGGCGGGTGGCCCGGAAAAAGCTCCTCAAATACCTGTTCGAGCCGTCCCAGAGCTTTTCGATCATCGCCGAGATGTGGCGGCGCAAGGGCCTGGCCAGCGTGCTCAAGTCCGTGTGGACCTTCGTGAGGCGGGCCGCTTAAGCGGCACGTCCGTTGCATGATTCCCGGACAACCCTGGGGAGGTCCGGGAGCATGAAGTCGTATCGCTGCTTCGCCCTGGTGGTTCTGGCCGCCGTATCCCTGTCCGGGTGCGCCTTTTTCGGGGGAGGCCGGGAGCCCTATCCCGTTGCCCCGGGCCGGGGCACGGTGGTGGACACGGCCAAATCCCAGATCGGCGTTCCCTACCGCGCCGCCGGCGAATCCCCGGACCGGGGATTCGATTGCTCGGGGTTCGTCAAATGGGTCTATGCCCGCCACGGCCTGCGCCTGCCCCGGCGCACCGACGACCAGGTCCGGGTCGGCCGGTCCGTGTCCCGCAGCGACCTGAAGGCCGGCGACCTGGTCTTTTTCATGCCGTCCTACAAATCCTCGGACCTGCACGTGGGCATTTTCGACGGCCAGGGCGGCTTCATCCACAGTCCCTCGCCCGGCGGCCGGGTGCGCCTGGACAGCCTGGCGGCCCCGTACTGGCGCTCCACCTATTACAAAGCTTCCCGGGTGTTGTCCTCGGATTGAAAGCCTTTGACAGGTTGCACCGGGATTTTTACAAAGCAACAAATTTAAACTGCCTGTTGCCTCTCGCTCCCGTGTTCCCCCAGGCGCACCCGACGCGCCGCATGCCGGCGTGACGACAGGCTGGATCGGTTCATGCGCGGCCCCTCCCTGCGGCTCAAGATCAACAGAGCGATTTTTGTGGCGTTCCTGGCGGCCATGGCCATTTTGGCCACGGTTCTCGCGCTTTTCCTGAAATTCCGCACCACCACTATCGTCGACCGCACCGGCGTGCTGTATGCCGCCCTTGTAGCGCCGCGCCTGCCGCCGTTGGCCGCCATGCTCGAAGCCGGACAGGCCGGCTCCGATGCCGGCCCGCTTCTGCAAGGATTGGCCGGCGAGCCGGACGTCATGGGCATTGGCCTGTACACGGCTGCCGGGGAGCGCCTGGCGGCCGCCGGCCAAAACCAGCCGCCCGGGCATCTGGTCGTTTCGAGGGAAACCTTGCCCGAGGCGCGCCGCGTCACGCCGATCCGGGTCGGCGGCGTGTCGGCCGTGTCCCTCATCGAGCCGGTGCGGGCCACGGATGGCCGGGCAGTGGGCTTTTTGCGCCTGGACTACTCCCTGGCCCTGCTCCAGACCATGACCCGCCTGGTCTGGGTGCTTCTGGTCCTGACCCTGGCCGGGGCGTACGGGTTCATGACCCTTTTGCTCAACCTCCTGCTCGGCCGGATGGTGCTTCGGCCCGTGGACGCCTTGCGCCAGGGCCTGGAGGCCGTGGCGGCCGGGCGGCTGGGCCAGGCCGTGCCGGTGCCGGCCGAGGAGCCCCTGGGCCGCATGGTGGCGGCCTTTAACGCCATGTCGGCGCGACTGAAGGAAACATCGGACTCCCTGACGGCCAGCCAGGCCGAGCTGCGGGCCGAGCGCCGCCTGCTGGAGGAGCGGGTGGAGGCGCGCACGGCGGAGCTGGCCGAGGCCAACGAGAAGCTGCGTCGGGAAATCGAGGTCCGCCGGTCGGTGGAGGCCCAGCGCAAGGAGCTGTTGGTCCTGTACCGGGCCATTTTGGAATCCACGGCCGAGGCCGTGCTGTGCGTGGCCAAGGACAAGAGCCTCATGGCCTGCAACCGGCGTTTTCTGGACCTGTGGGGGCTGCCCGAGACCTGGACCGGGATCCGTGACAATGCCGAGCGGTACGAGCATCTGGCCCGGCGCGTGCGGGACCCGGCGGCCGCGGCAAAGCGGGCCGAAGCCCTGCTCGTGGACGAGCACGCCGTGGTCACGGATCTCGTGGAGCTGGCCGACGGCCGGGTTTTCGAGCGCCGCAGCGGCCCCATCCGGCAGGGTGCGACGTTTTGGGGCCGGGTCTTTTCCTATGTGGACATCACCGACCGCCGCCAGGCCGAGGCCTCCCTGCGCCAGGCCCTGGCCCAGCGCGACGCGGTGGTGGAAAATACGCAAATCGGCCTGGTCATGACCCACGACCGGGTCCTGACCGAGATCAACACCCGGGGCGCGGCCATTTTCGGCTATGCCCGGGAAGACCTCCTGGGCCGATCGGCCTCGGTCCTGCACGCCCATCGCCTGGATTTCGAGAGCATGGCCGAAGCGCTCGAAACCGAACTGGCCGCCCAGGGCTCGGTCAGCGATGAACAGGAAATACGCCGTGGAGACGGTTCCATGGTCTGGATACGGCTTCGGGGCAAGGCCGTGGATGCGGCCGACATGTCCCAGGGCGTTGTCTGGGCCTTTGACGACATCACCCGGGAAAAGGACCGGCAAGCCAGGCTGGAACAGGCCAAGGCCGACGCCGAGGACGCCTCCCGGGCCAAGGGCGTGTTTCTGGCCGTCATGAGCCACGAAATCCGCACGCCGCTCAATGCCATCATGGGCTTGACCGAGGACCTGCTGTCCGGGCAGGCCACGCCCGAGCAGCGCCGCCATCTGGGCATGGTCCGGGATTCGGCCGTGCATTTGCTCGGCATTGTCGACGACATCCTGGATTTCTCCAAGATCGAGGCCGGCAAGCTGGTGCTGGCGGATGCGGATTTCAACAGCCGGGAACTCCTGGAAGCCGCCACCCGGACCATTGCCGTCCAGGCGCGCCGCAAGGGGCTGGAATTCCGGGCGGCCGTGGACCCGGCCGTGCCCGAGGTCCTGCGGGGCGACCCCGGCCGCCTGCGCCAGGTGCTGCTCAATGTGCTCGGCAATGCCGTGAAATTCACCGAGTCCGGCCTGGTGTCCCTGGAGGTGTCCCCGGACCGGTCACGACCGCAGGACGGCAGCCTGGGGATCATGGTCCGGGTGGCGGACACGGGCATCGGCATTGCCCCGGAACAGGTGCCGGAGCTTTTCCGCAGCTTTCAGCAGGCCTCGGGCACCATTGCCCGCCGCTTCGGCGGCACGGGCCTGGCCATTTCCAAGGAAATCGTGGAGCGCATGGGCGGGCACATCGAAGTCGGCCCCAATCCCGGCGGGGGAAGCATCTTTTCCTTTACCGTCTTTTTGCAGCCCGGCGATCCGGCCAAGGTCGCGGCCCCCGCGCCCGAGCCGGCTTCGGGTCGGACAACGCCGACCTCGGGCCGTCGCCTGCACATCCTTCTGGTGGAGGACAACGCGCTCAACGCGGCCGTGACGCGTCTGCACCTGGGGCGCATGGGCCACGACCTGACCGCGGCCTCCTCGGCCCGGGACGCCTACCAGCTCCTTGGCCGGCAGCCTTTTGACGTGGTGCTCATGGACATCGAGATGCCCGATATCGACGGCATCACCGCCAGCCGGACCATCCGGGCCGGCGGCGAGCCCGGCGCGCCGGTCCTGGATGCCGACATTCCCATTGTGGCCGTCACGGCCCATGCCGTGGAAGAGGTCCGCCAGCAGTGCCTGGAGGCGGGCATGGACGGATTCGTGACCAAGCCGGTCAACTACAAGGCCTTGGAAGCCACCCTGGACGCCATGAGCCGGGGACGGGACGCGCCTGTCCCCGGCCCTGTCCCGGACAAGCCGGCGGCCCTGTTCGACCCGGACACGGCCCGGGCAGGCATGGGAATCACCTGGACCCAGTACCGGGACGTCAGCCGGGCCAGCTTTGCCGAGGGGAGCCAGCGGCTGGCCGAGGCTAGGCAGGCCGTTGCAAACGCGGAATTTGGCCGGGCGGCCATAGCCGCGCACACCTTCAAGGGAGCGGCCGCCACCTTGGGGGCGTACCAGTGCCGCGAGCTGGCCGTGGCCTGGGAAAAGGCCGTCCGGGACCAGGACGCGGCCGCGTCCCGGGACCTTGGGGCCAAGGCGGCGGCCGCCTGGGAGGCAGTGGGGGAAGCTTTGGAGAGTTGGCGGAAACCGGGCGATTAGGACCCGAAAAAAAACCGCGCTCCCGCCACCAGGGCCATGCCCAGGACCACGGGCCCGAAAAAGCCCTTGGTCCGTATGGCCAGGGCAAAGGCGGCCAGGCCCGCCCACAGGATCAGGTTGCCCGGGCCGACGTCGAAAGCGCCCTGGGGCCGCAGCAAGGCCGGGGCGGCCAGGGCGGCCAGCACCGCTGCCGGCACGTGGGCCAGGAACCGGATGGCCATGGGCGGCAGGGTCCGGCCGGCCAGAAAGAGCAGCGGCCCGGACCGGGTGGCATAGGTCACTGCGGCCATGCCGCAGATGGTCAGGAAGGCCGCCCAGTCACCCATCGTTCCACTCCAAGGCCAAAGGCCGCTCCGGCCAGCCCGGCCGCCAGGGTGCCGAAGCCCGAGGCCCCAAGGGCCTGGGCCGCCAGGGACAGTCCCGCTCCGGTCACGGCCGCGGCCGCGTGGGACCGGCTTTTGAGCTGTCCGGCCAAAAGGGCCAGAAACATGCCCGGCAGGGCGAAATCCAAGGCCATGGCCCGGCCGTCGCCCAGCGCGTCCCCCAGGACCACGCCCAGGGCCGTGCCGCCGACCCAGGCGGCCTGGGCCAGCACGTTCACGGTCAGGGTCAGCCCCTTGTCCCGGTCGCCCCGGCCGAAGCGGGCGGCGTGCAGGGCAAAGGTCTCGTCCGTGAGTTCCATGGCGAAGGCGGCCAGCTCCCGCCGCTTCCAGCCGGAGAGCAGCGGGGACATGGCTGCGGAAAAAAGCACGTGGCGCAGATTCACGGCCAGGGTGGCGGCCACCACGGACAGGCCCGAGGCGCCGGCGGCCAGCATGCCCACGGCCACGAGCTGGGCCGAGCCGGCATACACCAGCACGGACATGGCCAGGACGTTTACGGCGCAAAGCCCGGCCTTGCCGGCCAGGACGCCGTAGGCCATGCCCACGGGCACATAGCCCAGGGCCAGGGGCGCGACCAGGGCCAGGGCCGGGCCAAGGCCCCGGGACGGCGGCCCGGAAACGGCACTCCATTGCGCCATGGAAAAAACCTCCTGTCGGGGAACGGGTTTTGCCTTTTCGGCCGGCCTTGGGCAAGGGCTTTATGGCCCTTTATGGTCGGGACGTTTCCGGGTAGGGAGGGCGAAACCCCTTGGAGAGGCGTCATGAAACTGGTCCTGATCATCGGCCTGGCCCTGGGGCTGGCCTACTGCGGCTATCTGGCCATGCTCTACCTCGGCCAGGACGGCATGGTCTTCCCCGGCCGGGCCGCGGACCCGGCCCGGGTGGCCGAGATCAAACGGTATTACCGGGATCTGGAGCCCTTTGACGTCACGGTTGCCGACGGCACCGTGCTGCGCGGCTATTTTCTGCCCCGCCGGAAAGAAGGCCGCCTGGCTTCGGCCGTGCTGTACTTTTGCGGCAATGCCGAGGAGGAAACCGGGTTTTTCCTGTGGTCGCCCAATGAATTGCGCCAGTGGAGCGTGGCCGGCGTGGATTACCGGGGCTACGGCAATTCCGGGGGCCGTCCGTCCGAGACATTGCTCAAGGCCGACGCCCTGGCCGTGTACGACGCCCTGGCCCAAAAACTCGGGGACAACGGCAAAATCGCGGTCATGGGCCGCAGCCTGGGTTGCGGCCTGGCCGCCTACGTGGCCGCCCACCGCCCGGTGGCCGGGGTGGTGCTGGTCACGCCCTACGATTCCCTGGCCGCGGTGGGAAGCGATTCCCATCCCTATGTGCCGGTGCGGCTTTTGCTCAAAAATCCCTTTGACGTGTCGTCGGACGCAGCCAAGATCACGGCTCCCACGCTCATGCTCGTGGCCGGCGCGGACGAGATCATCGCCCCCCGGCGCGCCCTGAGCCTGGCCGAGGTCTGGGCCGGGCCCAACGATGTCCGGACCGTGGAAAACGCCTCCCACGGCAGCATCAGCGACAGCCCCATGTACTGGCGGCTGATCCGGGAGTTCCTGAAGCAACATCTGTAGGCGCGCGTCCTTCCCGAAGCGGCGCAAATATCCGCTTGCCTTCCTGGGCCAGGCATGTACCTCCTTATAGGAGGAGCAGCAGCATCCCGCGCCCGCAAGCCGCCAGGAGGAAACCATGATCGTCAACGCGCATTGCCACGTGTTTACGTTCAACACGTTTCTCACCCAGGAAGCCAAACGAAACCTGAAGATGCGCCTGGAGCGCCATGGGCTGTCCGAAGCCTGGGCCGCCAAGGTCGTGGACTGCATCCAGCAGGGCATGGCCGAGCCCGACGGCCACAGCCTTCCGGCCCGGGTGCTGGCCTTTTTGCAGTCTCTGGGCACGAGCGACCTTTCGGCGTTCGAGTTTCTGCGCTTCGGCTGCCTGCACCATGCGGATGCGGTCACGGACGAGCTCATGCAGGACATGGCCCTGATCAAGGAGAGGCCGGGCGTGGAGGCCGAGGACGCCATCGTGACGCCGCTGATGCTGGATGTCGTTGCCGAGGATGCCCCGCCGCAGGACAAGGCGCTTTTTGCCGTCCAGTACGACCAGACCGTGCGCCAGGCCCGCCGCTACCCCGGGCTGGTGCTGCCCTTTGTGGCCGTCAATCCGAAGCGGGGACCGCAGGCCCTGGAGATCATGCGCCAGGCCCTGACCGACGGGGCCTGTCTGGGGGTCAAGCTCTATCCGTCCCTGGGCTATTCGGCCGCCGACCCCATGATGGACGCGGTCTTCGAGGCCTGCCAGGAGCTGGGCGCGCCCATCACCATGCATTGCAACAGCGGCGGGTTTTGCGCCCCGGGCTATGCCCACCTCAATGGCTGCCCCGGGGACTGGAAGGGGCTCTTGGAAAAATACGACGCCGTACGGCTCAATTTCGCCCACTTCGGGGACGAGGATATCTTCACCAGGCCCGAGGAAGAGCGTTACCGCTGGAAAAACATGATCCTGGACATGATGGACGCCTGCCCTGGCCGGGTGTTCGCGGACGTGTCCTTCCAGGATGGCCCCCTGGGGCCGCCGGCCGTGCGGGGGCGCTATTTCGACTGGTTGCTGCAACAGCTTCGCACTGAGACGCGGCGCTCCCAGATCCTGTGGGGCACGGATTTCTACATGATCAACCTGGCCCAAAGCCAGTCCGCCTACTGGGAGCTTTTCCGCCGGGAACTGGGGCCGGATTTTTGCCCCATGGCCTCGGACAATGCCCGGCGCTTCCTGGGACTGCCCACGGACGGCGAAGCCGTGGACGCGGACAGCGCCGTGGGCCGGCACATCGCGTACTTGCGGCGAAACCGGGAGGCCGAGGATTTCGCGACAGGCTCCGCCCCGGCCAAATGGCTTAAGGGGCGGTTATGACACGAGTTGTTTTGGATGCCTTCGGCGACCAAAGGGCTTGGCCCTTTGGAAACCCATAATGGATGCAGCGGGTTGTGGCGTGACATCCGCTGCCGTTTGGTTTTCGCGGAAGCTTTTTACGGATGCGCCGGAAAAGGGACCGGGCAGGATACGGCCGGCGCGGTCCCGGTGTCGGCCACGCCCGGCCCGGGGCGCACCCGCTCCAGCACGGCCCGGGTCAGGTCGTCCAGGCCCTCCCGGGTCACGGCCGAGGCCGGGATGGCCTGGGGAAAGACGTTTCGGAGGATGGCCCGGGTTTCCTCGGGCACGGCGTCCCACTTGTTGAGCACGAGCAGGCGGGGGATCTCCGCCAGGGACATCTCCCGCAAAATGTCCTCCACCGCCGCCACTTGCGCCTCTACCTCGGGATGGGAGGCGTCGGCCACGGTCAAGAGCAAATCGGCCGCCTCCAGTTCCTCCAAGGTGGCCCGGAAGGCCTCCTTGAGCTCCTTGGGCAGCTCCCGGATGAATCCCACGGTGTCGGTCAGGATGATCTCGCGTTCGCTGGGGAAGCGCAGCCGCCGGCTGGTGGGGTCCAGGGTGGCGAACAGCCGGTCCTCGGCCTTCACCTGGCTGCCGGTCAGGGTGTTAAGAAGCGTGGACTTGCCGGCATTGGTGTAGCCCACCAGCGACACCACGGGCAGCCCGGCCCGGGCCCGGCCGGCCCGGGCCGCGGCCCGGCGCTGGCGCAGCTCCCCCAGCTCGTCCTTGATGCGGCCGATGCGCTCGCGGATGCGCCGCCGGTCCATCTCCAGCTTGGTTTCGCCCGGTCCCCGGCCGCCGATGCCGCCCATGAGCCGGGACATGGCCCGGTCCTGGCGCACCAGGCGCGGCTGGAGGTACTTGAGCTGGGCCATCTCAACCTGGAGCTTGCCGGACCGGCTGGCCGCGTGCTGGGCAAAGATATCCAATATGAGCTGGGTGCGGTCGATGACCCGCAACTGAGTGACCTCGGCCAGGTTGCGGATCTGGGACGGGGACAGCTCGCCGTCGAAGACCAGCATGGACGCTCCGGCCCGCAGGGCCGCCACTTCGATTTCGGCCAGCTTGCCCTTGCCCAGGATGAATTTGGGGTTGATGGCCGCCACCCGCTGCACCACCCGCTCGGCCGCATCCAGGCCGGCGGTGTCGGCCAGGGCGGCCAGTTCGTCCAGGGAGGCTTCCTGGGCGGCCCGGGGGCTGTTGGACACGCTGACCAAAACGGCCTTGTCCCGGCCCGCGGCCGCCTGGCCCGGCGCGGCCAGACGTTCGCCTTCCCGGGCCAGCTCGTCTTCCAGGGCCGTGGCCAGGGCGTTGAAATCCGCGTCCACCCGGTCCCAGGCCTGGGGCGGCCAGGCGTCGTAGGGCGCTGTCCCGGCTCCAGGCGGCAGCAGATGGGCCACGTAGAGGGTGCGCGGCGCGGCCTCGTCCGTGACCGTCAGCGCCGCCACGCTGTCCAGGCGCAAAAAGAGCATGTCCGTCAGGTCTTCCTCGGACAGGGGCTCTTCGGCCAGGTGGGTGTGCAACAGGCGCAGGCCCCGCAACCGGCCGGCCCCCAGGCGGGAGCGGTCGAGCTCCGGGATGAGGATGCCTTTGGGCGTACCCACCAGGATCATGGCCGGCCGGCCCTTGCGGTCGATCAAAAGGCCCACCTGGCGGCCGATGCCCGAGGAAATGGCGGCCAGTTCCCGGGCCTGGTCCGAGGTATAGCCGCCCACGGACGGATAGCGCCGGGTGCCCAGGCGTTCCAGGGCCTTTACCTGGCTCGGTTTGAGCCCGACCGTATTTCCGACTACCTTGGCTGCGATAACGGCTCCTTTGGCAAGGTCACGACCCTATCACACCGAATCCGTTCCAGACAACAAACAAACGCAGTTTGTACGCCATACCCCTGTCCCCATATCCAGGGGGTCCGGGGGGGATGATCCTCCCCGGCCGCCGGAGGCGTCTTCTCCTTCCCCTTACGCCCGCGCCAGGTACGTGGCGATGGCGTCGTCGTAGGTGCTGGTCTGGCGGAAGGTGGCGGCGGCGGTTTCCTGGCGCAGACTTAAGGGGGCTTTGAAGTCGTTGGCCCGCAGCGCGTCCATGACCTTGGCGTAGAAGCCTGGGCTTGGGACCACCAGGATGCTCCCGAAATTCTTGGCCGAGGCCCGCAGCAGGGTGGGGCCGCCGATGTCGATCTGCTCCACCATTTCCGGCAGGGGCAGGCCTTTTTCCAGGGCCTTGTCAAAGGCATAGAGGTTGACCACCACCATGTCGAAGGCGGCGATGCCGTGCGCCTTCAGGGTGGCCAGGTGCTCGGGGTTGTCCTTGTCGGCCAGGATGCCGCCGTGGACGCTCGGGTGCAGGGTTTTGACGCGGCCATTCAGGATTTCCGGGAACCCTGTCACGTCGCTGACGGAGGTCACGGCCAGGCCGGCGTCCAGGAGCATGTTGCGGGTGCCGCCGGTGGACACCAGTTCGACCCCGCCGTCGACCAGGAACCGGGCCAGTTCGGCCAGGCCGGTCTTGTCCGTGACGCTTAAAAGCGCCCGTTTTATGGGCAAAAATTCCATGCTGGTCCTCGCTTTTTCAGGCGAGGTGCCAGATTCGCCCCGGCTTGGCAAGGCCGGGGCGCCAGAGACCGGCGTCCGGCCCTGCTTGACGCAGGGCCGGACGTCCCGGAGGGGGAGATTTTGGCGGCAGCGCGCGCTTTACGCGGCGATGCGCTTGAGTTCCTCGGCCAGTTCCTGGGCAGCGGTGTGGCGGGGGTCCTCCAGCAGGATGGCTTCCAGTTCGGCTCCGGCCTCGGCGTGGCGGCCCAGGCACACCAGGCAGCCGGCCAGGGTGTAGCGCACCTCGTGCTTGAGGGGGTCCACGGCCAGGTAGTCCTTGAGGTAGGGCAGGGCTTCCGCCACCCGGTCCTCGGCATGGGCCAGGCGCACCAGGCCGAACAGGGCCACCAGGTTTTCCGGGTTGCGGGCCAGGGCGGCCTTGAAATGGGTGAAGGCCTCGGGCGCTTCGCCGCGCTCCATCTCGATCAGGGCCATGCCGGACAGGGAGCGGTCGTCGGCCTCGATGCTGGAGGCTTTGCGGTACAGGGTCATGGCCCCGTCCAGGTCGCCGCGCTGCACGGCGATGGTGGCCAGGCCCAGGTAGGGCTCGGCGTGGACGCCGTTATTGGAGATGGCCTTGGCGTAATATTCTTCGGCTTTGTCCAGGTCGCCCATGAACAGGTAGCATTCGCCGAGTTCCTTGTTGATTTCGTAGTCCAACTGCCCACTCATGACATCCCCTCCGTTCGGGCGGCCTGGGCTCCGGCCAGGCGCGTCGCCGGTGTGGCATCGCCCGGGGCGACGCCTGTTGTATTCGCGTCTTGCGGCACAAGCCGGACCCGGCGGCGCGTCCTGCCGGGCACCAGCACTTTTGCAAGCTATATGCCACCCTCCAAAGAGCCGGACAGGCCCGAGGCCGGGCGCAAGCCGGGCCGGGCCTTGCCGGTCGGCTGCTTCGCTTTGTTAGAAAGTGAAACGGCGGAGCCCGGAAAAAAATTCCTTTGGCCCCTGTTAGGGCTGGCCGGGCTGGAACGGTTTTTGCCCGAAGGAGGATCGAAACGCGACGGCCGACACGCGGCCACTGGTCCCGCCAACGGAGGCAAAACGGCATGAAGACACTGTTTTCGGAAAAGTTGGGGCTCCTGCAGAAGGCCATGAACCTGCACCTGGAGCGTCAGAATGTCGTCATGTCCAACCTGGCCAACATGGACGTGCCCGCCTACAAGGCCCGCCGGCTGGATTTCGAAAAGGAACTGCAGGCGGCGCTCGGCGCCGACGAACGGGGCAAGGTCACGCGTACCAGCGCCGGCCACCTGCCGGCCGTATTCAATGCCGCCGGGTTCGAGGGCAACCTGGAAATGGGCTGGAAGCCCCAGGTGGTGGCCGGCCTGGACAGCGTGGACATGGAAAAGGAAATGTCCATCATGGCCAAGAACACGCTCATGTACAACGCCCTGGCCACCCTGGCCAAGAAAGACTTCGAAGGCCTGCAGCGGGTCATCACCGAAGGAGCGAAGTAATGGACCTCTTTACCGCCCTCGACATCGGCTCCTCGGGCATGTCCGCCCAGCGCAGCCTCATGAACGTCATTTCCATGAACCTGGCCAACATCAAGACCACCCGGACGGTAAACGGCGGCGGCCCGTACGTGCGCAAGTCCGTGGCCATGGAATCCACGCCCGTGGATTCGCCCTTTTCCAAGGCCATGCAGTCGGCCCTGGACCGGGACCTGGCCGGGGTCAAGGTCACCAGCGTGGTCAACGACAACCGCCCCTCCCGCATGGTCTACGAGCCGGGCCACCCCGACGCCAACCCCGACGGCTACGTGGCCTACCCGGACATCAACGTGGTGGAGGAGATGGCCAACATGATCACGGCCATGCGCAGCTACGAGGCTTCGTCCTCCTCCATCGGCACCATCAAGAACATGTACAACCAGGCCCTGGACATCGGGAAGTAACGGAGGATCGTCATGGCCATCTCGCCCATAGCCCTTTCCGCCTACAAGTCCGCCATGGCCCAGGCCGGGACCGTCAACGCCAAGGTCTCCGCCGGCCTGGCCCAGAAGCCGGCCGCCCCTGCCGAGGGCTTCGGCCAGACGCTCACGGATTCGATCAAGAAGGTCAATGACATGCAGACCCAGAAGGCGGACATGGTCGAATCCTTTGCCTCGGGCCAGACCCAGAACGTGCACGAACTCATGATCAACCTGCAAAAGGCCGGCGTGGCCATGCAGATGACCACGGCCGTGCGCGGCAAGGTCCTGGAGGCCTACCGCGAGCTCATCAAGATGCAGTTCTAGCCCGAAGACGGTCCCTAAACGCCCCGCTCCAGGAGAAACCGCATGCCCGCCTTCCTCAAGCAGAACTTCGAGAAGCTCATCAAGTACTGGGCCGACCGCTCCGCGGCCCAACGCGTGCTCCTGGCCGGCCTGGCCGTGTCCATGGTGGCGGCCTTTCTGGTCATGGTCTACTTCCTCAACCAGCCGGATTTCCGCGTCCTGTACACCAAGATGGCTCCCGAGGACGCCTCCCGGGTGGTGGGGCTGCTCAAGGCCGCCAAGGTGCCCTATGAGCTGCGCGACGGCGGGTCCACCATCCTGGTGCCGGCCGAGTCGGTCTACGAGCAGCGCCTCAAGGTGGCGGGCGAGGGCGTGATGCACGGCCAGGGCGTGGGCTTCGAGATTTTCGACGACCTCAAGGTGGGCCAGACCGATTTCGTGCAGCGCATCAACTACTCCCGGGCCCTGCAGGGCGAGCTGGCCCGCACCATTTCCGAGTTTCCCCAGGTGGAAAAGGCCCGGGTGCACCTGGTCCTGCCCCAAAAAAGCCTTTTTATCGAAGAGCAGAAGCAGGCCTCGGCCTCGGTGGTGCTCACACTCAAGCGCGGCCAGAAACTTGACGCCAAGCAGCTCCAGGGCATCGTCAACCTGGTGTCCATGTCCGTGGAGGGCCTGACTCCCGAGCACGTCACCATCACCGACACCACGGGCCAGTCCCTGTACCAGCCCCGGGGCGACGGCGGCCTGGAGGGCATGAGCACCACCCAGTTCGAATTCAAGAACACCTTTGAAAGCAACCTGGAAAACCGCATCGAGCAGCTTTTGACCCCCATCGTGGGGCCGGGCCGGGCCATCGCCAAGGCCAACGTGGACCTGGATTTCAGCCAGCGCACCATCCGCAAGGAGCTCTACGATCCCAACGTCACGGTGGTGCGCAGCGAACAGAAAAGCGAGGAATCCACCTCGGGCACGGCGGCGGTTGACGCCAACGGCGTCACCACCACGCCCCGGGGCGGCGGCGCGGCCGTGCCCAACACCAATTTCCAGGGCAGCGGCTATTCCGGCACCGAATCCACCCAGAAGTCCAGCCGGCAAAACAGCACCACCAATTACGAGATCAACAAGGAAGAGCAAAACGTCGTCACCCCGGTGGGCGACTTGAAGCGCCAGTCCATCGCGGTTATCGTGGACGGCACCTATGAAAAGGTCGAGGGGAAAAACACGTACGCGTACGTGCCCCGCAAGGCCGAGGAACTGGAGCGCATCAAGCAGGTGGTGGCCCGGGCCGCCGGCCTGGACCCCTCACGGGGCGACGAAATTCAGGTTTCGAGCTTCGAGTTCGGCGCTCCGGACGGTTCGGGCGAGCCGAGCCTGCTCCAGACCATGCTGGAATACGCCCAGCGGCTGGGCAAGCCGTTCTTGAACGGCCTGCTGATCTTTCTCTTCCTCATCCTGGTGGTGCGGCCCGTGGTCATGGCGCTCATTCGCCCCCGGGTCACGGAAGAGGAGATCGAGACCCTGGAGCGGCTGCCCGAGGGCGAGGCCCGCATGGCCCTGGCCGAACCCGAGCTGGCCGAGGACGTGCTCATGCTCGAGGGCGGCAAGCAGTTCGAGCTGGCCAAGAACATGGCCCTGCAACTGTTCGAGGAAAACGTGGAGCAGTCCATGACCCTGCTCAAGACCTGGCTCAAGCAGGAGGCCTAGCCCGCCATGCCCGCCCTGACCGGACCCCAGAAGACCGCCGTGCTCTGCCTGGCCCTTGGCGAGAAGTTCACCGGCGAGGTGTTCAAGCGCCTGGACCGCCGCGACATTGCCCGCATCTCCAAGGCCATGATGGACATGGAGACCGTGCCCAAGGAAGAGGTCGAGGAAGTGGTCCGGGAGTTCAACGACTCCATGCAGGTGGGCAAGGACATGGTCACGGGCGGCCCGGACCAGGTCAAGCGCATGCTGGCCAAGACCTTGGATTCGGACACGGCCAAGTACATTCTGGAGTCCCTGGAGATCGATTCCGGCCCCACGCCCTTCCAGGAGCTCGGCAACGTGTCCCCGCGCATCCTGGCCCAGATCCTGCGCAACGAGCATCCCCAGACCCTGGCCCTGATCCTGGGCCACCTGCATCCGGACCAGGCCGCGGAGCTGCTCTCCAACCTGCCCGCCGGCGTGCGCGCCGAGGTGCTCATGCGCCTGGCCAAGCTGGAGTCCGTGGCCGAGGACATGCTCATGGAAGTGGACAAGGTGCTGCAAAACCAGCTCATCGCCATGGGCGGCAAGGAAGGCAAGAAGGTCGGCGGCATCACGGCCGTGGCCGAAATCCTCAATGCCGTGGACCGGGCCACCGAGGAGGAAGTCCTCTCCGAGATCGAGGAGGAATCCGCCCAGATGGCCGAGGACATCCGCAACCTCATGTTCGTGTTCGAGGACATCAAGGGCCTGGACGACCGGGCCATCCGCGAACTGCTCAAGGAAGTGTCCAACGAGGAGCTGACCCAGGCCTTAAAGGGCGCGTCCGACGAGCTCAAGGAGAAGTTCTTCAAGAACCTGTCCGAGCGCGCCGCCACCATGATCCAGGAAGACCTGGAGATCATGGGCCCCATCCGCCTGGCCGAAGTGGAGGGCGCCCAGCAAAACGTGGTCAAGACCGTGCGGCGCCTGGAAGCCGAAGGCAAGATCGCCGTGGGCCGCGGAGGCGGGGATGTCTTTATCTGACGGCGGGGAAGCCGGGGTCCTCACCGGCCGGGTCATTCTCGGCCCGGGCACGGCCGGACCGGCCGAGACCACGGTCTCGGAACTGGAGTCGCGCCGCTCGCCCATGCATTTCGAGGAAGTCGAGGCCCAGTTCTGGGAGCGGGTGCGGGCCAAGGCCACGGCCAAGGCGTCGGCCCTCATGGCCCAGGCCATGGCCGAGGCCGAACAGCTCAAGGCCAAGGCCCGGGAAGAGGGCTATGCCGCGGGCGTGGCCGCGGCCGGGGAGCAGATCCAGGCCGAGCTGGCCCAGATGGCGACGTCCCTGGGCGCCATGCTGCAATCCCTGGCCGGGGAGCGCAAAAAACTGTGGGCCGCCCAACGTCAGGATTTCGTCACCCTGCTGCGCCTGGCCGTGGAGCGCACCATCGGAGCCTCCATCGACGCCCGCCGCCAGGAAATCCTGGTCAACCTGCTCGACGAATCCCTGGACCTCATGGAGGCCAAGGCCAATTTGACGGTCATGGTCCATCCCGACGACGAGCCCCTGGTGCGCGAGCTGTTGAGCCGGTCCCAGCAGGAGCGGCCGGATCTGGCCGCCTGCCTGGTGCGCGTGGACGCCGGGCTCATTCCCGGCAGCCTGAGCCTGGAGTGCGGCGAGGGGCTGGTGGACAACAGCATTGCCAGCCGGTTCGCCGCGGTGGAAACGATTTTCGCCAGCCTGGCCGCGCCCGGAGAGCCGGATGTTACCTGACGCCCAGGCCGCCATCGACTACCTCGAAAACCTGCGCCCGGTGCGCACCTTCGGCAAGGTGTCCAAGGTGGTGGGGCTCATTGCCGAGGGCCGGGGCATCAAGGCCCCGGTGGGGTCGGTGTGCCATCTGCTGTCGAGCGACGGCGGCAGCGTGGCCGAGGTGCCGGCCGAGGTGGTGGGGTTTCGGGACGGGGCCTGCCTGTTTATGCCCTACGGCGATTTGCGCGGCATCGCGCCCGGCACGCTCATTCGCAATTCCAGCGCGCCGCCGCTTTTTCCCGTGGGCCGGCGCTATCTCGGCCGGGTGGTGGACGCCTTCGGCAATCCCATCGACGGCGGCGAGCCCCTGACGCCGGCCAGGTTCAACCCCATTTTCGCGGAATGCCCGGCTCCCATGGAACGCCCGCGCATCAGCGACCCCATGGACGTGGGCGTGCGGGCCATCAACGGCCTGCTGACCCTCGGCAAGGGCCAGCGCGTGGGCATCATGGCCGGCTCGGGCGTCGGGAAGTCGACGCTTATGGGCATGATCGCCCGCAACACCAAGGCCGACGTCAACGTCATCGGCCTGGTGGGCGAGCGCGGCCGCGAGCTGCGGGAATTCATCGAAAAGGACCTGGGTCCCGAGGGCATGGCCCGGTCCGTGGTGGTGGTGGCCACCTCGGACCAGAGTCCGCTGATTCGCATGCGCGCGGCCTACGCGGCCACGGCCATGGCCGAATTTTTCCGCGACCAGGGCGCGGACGTCATCCTGATGATGGATTCCGTCACCCGCTTTGCCATGGCCGGCCGGGAAGTGGGCCTGGCCGCGGGCGAGCCGCCCACCACCCGGGGCTACACGCCCTCGGTCTTCGCCCACCTGCCCAAGCTTCTGGAACGGGCCGGGCGCAACCGAAACGGCAGCATCACGGGCATCTACACGGTCCTGGTCGACGGCGACGACTTCAACGAGCCCATTGCCGACGCCGTGCGCTCGATCCTGGACGGGCACATCGTGCTCACCCGGGACCTGGCCGACCAGGGGCATTTCCCGGCCATCGACGTGCTCAAAAGCGTCAGCCGCCTGCGTTCGGACGTAACGCCCAAGGATGCGCTTACGGCCGGCCGGGAGCTGATCCGGCTCTTGGCCACCTACCGCCGGGTGGAAGACATGGTCAACATCGGGGCCTACGCCCGGGGGGCCAATGCGGAGATCGACCGGGCCATTGACATGATCGGCCCGATAAACGCGTTTTTGCGCCAGGACGTGGCCGAGAGCCAGACCCTGGACGCCTGTTTCGCGGCCGTAAAGGCCCTGGTCGGGACCGCCTAAGCCCGGATGCCCGTCTTTTTTGCAACGCCCGCGTTTTTCCCGTATCGCCCCGGCCAGGCGGGCCAGGGGCTTTTGGTGCTGCGAACCGAGCCCAGGGCCTGCCAGGCTTCGGCTGTCGCGCCTGCCGCCTCCGGCCTGGCCGCATGCGCCGCCCCTCGGCCGGCCGGCAGGGCTTTTGCCTGGCCGCCCGGCCGTCCTTCCAGCCTGCCTGCTCGAACAGGACCAGAAACAGCCGGCCGAGCGTTGCATCCTCGGACAGGGGCGTGACCACGAGGTCGAGCCGCTGGGTCCTGCCGTCCATCCGAAGCGTCAAGTCGTTGCGCCGGACTTGGCGGCCCTCCTGTATGGCCGCGCGGACAGCGGCCATCAGGTGCGGCCGGAGGTCGCCCCCGACCAGGAGCGCCCCTTGGGCGGACTCGGCCGCGCGCATCCGGAAATAGCGGTCTGCCGGACCGAAGAAGTGGTGCGGCGCGCACTGGTCATCCACGATCACGCCGACCGGGCCGAATTGCCGCAGGATGAGCCGTTCCGCCTGCCTGACGTACGCCTCGGGCTCGCCGGGTGTGGTTCCCTCCCGGCCATGCCGAAGATCTTTTTCAAACCGCGGCACGTTCATGAGATGTGTGAACGTGTCCTCCTTGCGCCGGAAGATTTTCCACGTCCGGCTTATGGGAGCGAACCGGTCGGCGTATGCGGCCACGGACTCGGACGGACCGAGGAACAGGAAGCCTCTCGGGTTGAGGGCGTAGTGGAAAAGCGGCAGCACTTTTTTCTGGAGATCGGCTTCCAGGTAGCGGAGCACGTTGCGGCAACTGATGAGGTCGAGATGGGAAAAGGGCGGGTCCTTGATCAGATTGTGCGGGGCAAAAACAATCATGCTTTTGAGGCTGCTGACCACCCTGTAGCAGGCGTCGCCTTCCTTGCGGAAGTGACGCCGCAGGCGCTCCGGCGTCACGTAGGCCTCGATGGCCTGGGGATACAGGCCCGCCCGGGCGGATTCCAGGCTGTCCTTGTCGATGTCCGTGGCAAATATCCGCACCTTGCGCATCCTTGAGGACGCATTCAGGTGCTCGGCCAGGAGCATGGCAATGGAGTAGGCCTCCTCTCCGGTGGAGCAGCCCGGCACCCAGATGCGGATGGCGTCGGACTGGGACTTTCCGGCCACGATCTGGGGGATGGCCGACTTGGCCAGGGCCTCGAAAGCGGACGGATCCCGAAAGAAGTGCGTGGCCACGATGAGCAGTTCCCGCAGCAGGGTTTTGAGCTCGGTGTCGTTGCGCTTGAGGTATTCCTCGTACTCCCGCGCCTCCTGCAAGCGCAAAAGGACCATGCGCCGTTCGATGCGCCGGGCGATGACGTCGTGCTTGTACCGGGAGAAGTCGTGGCCGGTCTTGAAGGCAATCCACCACAGGATATTGGGGAAGGGCGCACTCGGGACCGGACCCGGCGCTTCGGGCGGTAGGTCGGCCTTTTGGGGAAGCCTGGCCCGGTTGGCGATAAGCTCCAGAATTTTTGCCGGCATCTCGTCGGCCAAAAGGATGAAATCGACCTGTCCGCTGTTGATGGCGTTCTGGGGCATGTCGTTGAACCGGGCGTCGCCCTCCTGGACGATGGTGATGCCGCCGGAGCCTTTGACTTCCTGGAGGCTCAAGGTGCCGTCGGAGCCGGTGCCGGACAGGAGGATGCAGATGATGAGCCCCTGCCGGTCCTCGGCCAGGGACCGGAAAAACCGGTCGATGGAGAGCCTTCGGCCCCTCGGCCGGTCCGACTCCGCCAGCCGGAGCACACCGTCCCGGATGAGCAGATCCTTGCCCGAGATGTTGGAATAGATGGTGTTGGGCTCGACCCGAAGCCCGTCCTCGGCCTCCCGGACCTTTATGGCTGTGGATGCCTGGAGGATCTCGGGCATCAGGCTTTTGTAGCCCGGGGGGAGGTGCTGGATGACGACAAAGGCGGCCCCGCTGTCCGGGGGCATGTGTTCGAAAAAGGTCCGGATGGCCTCCACCCCACCGGCGGACGCGCCAATGGCCACGATGGGGAAGGCGGAAAGGGGTGGCCATGGGCCCGGCTGGGGCGAATCGGATGCGGGAGGAAGCGTCGAGTTGGCGGATGCGTCCACGGTGCCACCATTTTTTTGGGCGTGAGGCCGCAAGAGCCTTTTCCTCTGCGGCCTGCCTGTTTCCTCATTCCAATTCCACGTAACTGAAAATGCCGAGGCATGGTATTTTTATTTTCGCCTGCCCGGTCGGTGTAAGCCGTTGGCCGGGAGGGGCTGGACCGACGGCTTCGGGCAACGGCTCCGGACAGGCGGGCGATTGCCCGCTGCTTGCGGCCGGGGCCGTGGTCTTCGGATCGGTGCGATGCGCAGGAAGGAGGATGGAATGATTTTCTGAAAGACCCGGCCGTGTTGTTTGAAGATGTAAAACTAGCTTCGGACCAGGGCCGCATACTGCTGCCGCGTGATGATGTGGTAGGTGCCGATGGCCTTGGTGCAGACGGCCTGGTCGCTGTTGACGAGCTCGGCCTGCAGGTGGACCTTGCGGTCGACGCGCTCGGTGACGCGGCAGGCGACGCGCACGGGCTCTCCGGAGATGTAAAGCGGCCGCAGGAATCGGAAATCCATTTTGGAGGTCACGGCCAGCTCCCGGGTGTGCACGAAGCTGGCCCAGCCCATGATTTCGTCCAGAAGCCCCATCTGGATGGCCCCGTGCAGGATGTTGCCCTGCCCCGCGAATCGCGCTTCCGGCACGTATTCCGTCGACGTCTCGCCCGATTCGTCGTCATGGTAAAAGCACAGGTTCAGGCCCTGGGCGTTGTCGCTGCCGCAAAAAAAGCACTTTTTGCTTGGATAGGGACTGACGATTTCCTTCTTCATGGCGGATACCCCCTTGGCAACGGCTTTTGCGAACAGCGTGCCACAGGCCGGCTGTCCGCGCCTTCCCTTGGGGGATGGATTGCGCAAGGCTGGGCGCGCCTACGGCGCGGCCGAACCCTGGACCGGGACGTGTTTGAGATTGCCGCCCGCAGCCGGCCCCATGTAGCTGACCGGGGCCTGCCGGAACTCCTCTTCCGTGAGCATGCGGCCCAGGGAGGCCTGGGGCGGCGGGGTGACGGTGAAGCAGTAGGTGCCGTGGATGTCCACCCAGGCGTAAAAGGCGCCGAAGTTCTTGCGCGGGGTGGCGCCGTAGGAGCGTTTGGCGCTTTCCTGGGGAGAGAGGTAGTCGGCCGGGTTCTTGGCCCTGGCCTCGTCCAGAAGCGCCAGCAGGTGCTTGCTGGAGATGGCGAAATTGAGGTTTTGCCCGTACTGGGGCTTGATCACGCGCTGCATGACCCCCACCACTTGCCCCTTGTTGTTGAAAAGCGGCGAGCCGCTGGAGCCGTGGGAGGCGGGCACGGAAATCTGGAGGAATTCCGTCTTGCCGTCATGGCGCAGGTTGTTGAAATTGCCCTGGGAGATGCTTTTTTCAAAGCCCATGGGCGAGCCGATGGAGGCCAGCTCGTTGCCCGGAACCAGGCTGTAGGGCGGGACCACGTCCAGGGCCGGGCCGGGCTTGTCGGAATAGAGGATGGCCAGGTCGTGGTCCGCGTCCACGGCCGCCACCTTGGCGATGGGCGTGATGCCGTCGCGGTACTGCTCGGAAAAGCCCAGGGCCGGGGCGTCTTTGATGACGTGCAGGCAGGTGGCGATGAGGTGTTCGGTCACGAAAAAGCCGGTGCCGGCCGGCTGGCCTTTGCTGGTCACCGTGACCACGGACGGGTTTTTCGAGGCGTAAAGGGCGCTCAAGTCGGCGCACCAGGCGCTGGTCGCGGCCAGGGCCAGCAAGGCCAAAACCAGCCCGGCCAGGGCCGGACGGCAAACCATGCAGGGAGCGATGCCGGACCGGATACGGCGGGGGTGGGGCATGGCCGCGCCTCCTTGACGCGCCTATCGGATAGCAGATATCGCGGGCCGGCGCAATTTAGCGACAGTTGGCCCTCGGCCACCGGCCCAGGCCCAGGCTCATGGCAATGCCGGCCAGGCAGGCCGCCGCGCCCACCAGCAAAAAGCCTCCGTATCCCCACAACCCCACGGCCGCGCTGCCGAAAACCGGACCCAGGAAGTTGCCCCCTTGCAGGGAAAGCATCATGAGGTTGGCGTTTAAGCCCTTGAATGGCGGCGGCGAGAGCTCGAACATGAGCGCATTGAGGGACGGCGAGCCCACGCCCATGCCGATGCCCAGCATGACCGCCGTGACATAGGCCACGGCTTGGCCGTGGAGCAGGAACAGGGTCACGAAGCTGGCCGCGGTCACGGCATAGCAGAACCGGATGAGATGGATTTTGGGCACCACGTCAAAGACCCGGTTGGCGAACACCCGAAGCAGGATCATGCAGGCGGTCTGGATGGAGAAAAAGACGCCCACATGGGACAGGCCCCGGGATAAAAAAAGGCTCTTGGCCAGGAAAAAAAGCGAGGCAAAGCTCAGGTAATACATGGCGTTGACAGCCAGGAGCTGGGAGATGGGGCGCTTGGCGGCATTCTTGGCCATGGCGGCCAGGCTGGGCCGGCCGGCCTGGGGGCCGCTTGGCCGGCAACGGGCGTTTCGGCGCAGCACGGCCACTACGACCAGGGCCGGGGCCAGGCACATGGCCATGGCCGCGTATCCGGCCGGATAGGACAGGCGCTCCGGCGACACCCAGTCGAAGACCGGCGGCACCAGGGAATAGGGCAAAAGCATGGCCACGGAATAAAGGCCAAAGGCCTGGCCGCTGCGCTCGGGCGGGATGACCGCGACGAGAAGCGTCATGGCCGAAGCCGACACCAGGGCCACGCCCAGGCCGTTGGCCAGGCGCACGGCCAGAAGGGCCGGGGCCGAGGCCGCGACAAGATAGGCCGCGCCGCAGCCGAGCAGGACCAGGATGCCCAGGACCGCCGCCCGGGTGGCGTTTTTGGTGGTCAGAAACGGGCTGGCAAAGAGATAGGCGGCCATGGTGGCCAGGGATGACGCGCCGACCAGCAAGCCACGCCAGGAATGGGGGATGCCCAGCGCGTCGAGGTAGACGTAGAGGCTATAGAAAACCGAGATGTTGCAGTAGGACAGGAAAATGAGCAGGCACAGGCTCACGAAGTCGAAGGAGAACAGGCGCTTTGGCGTGGCAGTCATGGTGTGCGGGCATGGCGTGGGCCGATAAACGAACCAGGGGCTCGCGCGAGGGTGCGCCTTAACAGGGCGGCCCGGGCGGCGTCAACGGCCGGGGCGTCAGGAAAACATTTCGCGCAGCAGGGCCAAAAGCGGTACCTGGTCCTTCTTGCGCAACCGGCCGAGCTTTTTGACCAGGCGCGACTTGTCCACGGCCCGAAGCTGCTCCGTGGCGATCTGGCCGGGCCGGTTCTCGAAGACCGTATCCAGGCGGAAAGGGTAGTGGCGGCCCGTGGTGGAGGTCAGGGGGGCCACGATGACCGTGCCGAGGTAGGCGTTGAGTTCGTCCGGAGAGATGATGACGCCCGGCCGCGTCTTGGTCAGCTCCCGTCCCTGGGCCGGGTCCAGGGACACCAGATAGACGTCGAAGCGGGTCACCAGGTCCACTCGTCGGCGTCAAAAGCATTGGGTGCGTCGCCCAGAAGCGGGGCCTCGTGCTCCCTGGCCAGCTCCCGGGCCGCTTCGGCCCAGCCCTGACGCGGCGTCGCCACGGGCCGCAAGACGATGGCTCCGTCCTTGACCTCCATCTCGGCGCTGCCGGAAAACCCGCACTGGGCCAGCACGGCCTTGGGCAGGCGCACGCCCTTGGAATTGCCCACGGAAACAATGGCCACACGCATGAAGGCCTCCTCTACAATAGATACAAAATAATTACGGAGAGCCAGGGGAATGTCAAGCCGGGCCGGTTTCCCGCGCAACCCTCGGCACGGCGCATTGACCCCTGCTCCCCCGAAGGCTAAGGATTTTTTCCGTGGCCATCCCGGCCGCCCGGCTTTGTTATTCCTTCAAGGAGGCTTTCCCCCATGCTTCGTCGTTTCGCCGTTTCCGCCTGTCTGGCCCTGGCCGCTCTGGCCCTGGGCTGCGCTGGTTCGGGTCCCCGCGCCGACAACGTGCCCCAGGCCGCCGTGGACGCCGATTACAACGACTGCGAATCCCGGGCCTATGTCTCCACCGCCATGATCCCCACCGCCAGCGAGGCCGCGGACAAGCATCAGGAAATCATCGACGCCTGCATGAAGGAAAAAGGATACAACGTAAAATGAGCGACTCCCCTGGTCGATCCCTCGAGCCCAAGCCCGTCTCGGCCAGCCGCGTGGTCATGCCCCAGCGCATGCTGCCCTCGGACGCCAACCCGGCCGGCAACGTCCACGGCGGCGTCATCCTCAAATACATCGACACCGCCGGCGGCATCGCCGCCATCCGCCACGCCCGCTCGGCCGTGGTCACCGCCTCCATCGACCGCATGGATTTCCTCAAGCCCGCCTACATCGGCGAGGTGGTGACGTTTATGGCCAGCGTCAACCTGGTCGGCTCCACCTCCATGGAAGTGGGGGTGCGGGTGGAATGCGAAAACCCCATCACCGGCGAGACCCGGCATGCCGGCTCGGCCTATCTCACCTATGTGGCCCTGGACGCCGACCGCTGTCCCCATACCGTGCCGCCGCTGATCCTGGAAACCGAGGACGACCGCCGCCGCAACCGCGAGGCCAAGGCCCGCCGCGAGGCCCGGCTGATTGAGCGCCGGCGGGAACGCGACTCCCAGCGCCAAAGCCGGCCTGAACATCCCTAACCGAGGTATATTGTGGCCGAAACCATCGACGACCTGACCGTCAACTACGAAGAAGACGGCGTGCTTTTGACCAAGGAGCTGGACAAGGTCATCCTGTCCCGGGGAGCCTGGACCACGATCCTGTTCCGCTTCGTCCAGTGGGACGTCAAAAAGGAAACCTACGGCCCGGACCGCTACGCCATCCGGCGCTACAAGAAATCCGGCGACACCTACCGGGTCCAGTCCAAGTTCGCCATCTCCAGCCGGGACCAGGCCAAGAAGATCATCGACGCCCTGGCCGGCTGGATCGAGGCCCCCGAGGGCGAGGCATGACCGTGACCGTGCGCTGCCTGGCCGTGCTGGCGGCGTACGCTCCGGCCGGCGGGCGCATGGAACTGCCCGGGGCGGCCACGGTCGGCGACCTGGCCGACCGGCTGGCCATGCCCCGGGAGGCCGTGGCCACGGCCCTGCGAAACGGCGGCCCGGCCGATTTCGATACTCCCCTGGCCGACGGCGACACCGTCAGTTTCCTGCCCCCCATTACCGGAGGCTAAGCCCATGCCGAGCGCGGACATCCGCCGGGTCATCGAGGCCGCAGCCGTGGACGGAACCTATCCCGACGGGTCGCGCGGCCGGTTCCTGGGCATGGCCGCCGTGGCCGACCTGGCCCGGGAACTGGACCAAAGCCCCAGGCAGGTGGAAATCGCGGCCCTGGAGATCGGCATCGCGCCCCTGCGCTACGCCCGCAACCTGCGCGCCTTTTCCATGGAGGAACAGGCCCGGCTTTTGCGCTCCACCGCGGCCATGGTGGGCCTGGGCGGGCTTGGCGGCGGCATCCTGGAAAACCTGGTCCGGGCCGGAGTGGGGGTGGTGCGCGGGGCCGACGGCGACGTGTTCGAGGAATCCAACCTCAACCGCCAGCTTTTGTCCGACTGCTCGGCCGTGGGCGTGCCCAAGGCCGTCAAGGCCGCGGCCCGGGCCACGGCCGTCAATCCCTCGGTGGAGTTCACGGCCCATTACGGGTTCCTGCACCACGACGGCATGCTGGCCCTGCTTGACGGAGCGGGCGTGGCCATCGACGCCCTGGGCGGACTGGCCGACCGGCCGGTCCTGGCCGCCGCGGCCCGGGAGCGGGGCATTCCCCTGGTCACCGGAGCCGTGGCCGGCTACACGGCCATCGTGTCCACGGTGCGGCCGGGCGATCCGTCGCCGGCCGATATTTTCGGCGGCAGCGGAAAACCGGGCAAAGCCGCCGAGGACGTGCTCGGCTGCCCGTCCCCGGCCGTCATGGCCGTGGCCGCGCTCCAGTCCAGCGAGGCCGTGCGGCTTCTGGCCGGCCGCACCCCGGCCCTGGCCGGCAAGGCGCTTCTCATCGACCTCGAAACCATGCGCTTCGATACCGTGGCCTTCTGACCTTGCCCCGGTGACACGGCGGCCGGGTCGGGCTACACTGGGACAGACGGCAGGCCAGGACCTGCCGCCCAAGGAAGCGACATGACCATCAAATCCGACTCCTGCCCCCTCGCCGTGCCGCTGCGGCTGCTCGGCTTCGACATCCGGGAGCGGCTGGGCAACATCATCCTGTCCGCGCCGCCGGCCGTGCGCACGGCCATTGCCGACCTGCTCGTCTCCATCAAGACCTCCCTCGAGGTCCTGCCCATGATGCCGGCCCTGCTTGAACCGGACACGCCGGCCACGGACTGGGAAACCCTGCTGACCGTGCTGACGGCCGTGCGCCGGGAACTCGACGTGCTCAAGGTGTCCAAGATCGAGGACTTGCGCCGGGCTCACCCGGGCTTCGTCCAGCTCGAATACCGCTTCGGCATGCTCAAAAAGGCCCACGACAAGACCAGCCTCATGCTCGGCATCCTCTACGGGCTGATCAATGCCGGCCAGGAATTCCAGACCGCCGACGAAATCCTGGAGCAAAGCGCCGAAATCCTGCTCAAGGAGCTGCGGGCCGACCTCTACGTCTGCCGCCTGCGCGACAGCGAGGGCAACTGGGTCAACATCGCGGCCAATACCCACACCGGCCGCGCCACGCCCATTTTCGTCAAATTCATGGAGGAAACCCTGCCCCACCACCCGGTCATGCGGGCCGTCAACAACCCCCAGACCATGTTCGTGCTGTCCAACAACCTCCAGGGACCGGAACGGGGCGGCGAATCCATCGACTGCGTGCCCTACCTCGAAGGCTACCGCTGCCGGCTGTCCTTTCTTCTGCGCGACGCTATGGGCAAGGCCTTCGGCCTGGTCATGCTCTATTCCCGGAAACCCAATTTCTTCGACCGCTACGAAAGCGACTTCCTGGGCGACTGCGCCCGCATCGTGTCCCTGACCGTGGGCCAGCGGCTGGAACTCGGCCGCGACGCCCTGGCCAAGGCCGCTGGCGGCATGGCCCACGTGGGCAACAACGTGCTGGCCATCATGAAAAACGCCGCCGAGATCATCCTGGAGGATTGCGAGGACTTTCTGGACCACGAGGACGATGTGGCCACCACGCTCATTGCCGAAGCCATGCAGCTCGTGCCCGGCCCCTGGCCGCCCCTGGCCCCGGCCGCCATGCGCCACCTGCTCGGCATGCTCGTGGAACGCATCGAGATGGAAAAAAAGATGCAGTACGTGAACCTGATCGTGGAAAACATCAACCGCCTCAAACAAGCCATCGGCAACCTGCTCAAGGCCGTGGAAAACCCCATCCTCATGCCCTACGTCGGCGGCGAGGAAGTGCTCGACCTGGAATTCGCGGGCGAGGAGGGTGAAAAGGGATAGGAAGATGCCTCCGGCGGCCAGGGCTCTGCCCTGGACCCGCTGGGGCGCTGCCCCAGACCCTGCCGGGACTCCGTCCCGG
>CAZBER010000024.1:0-11596 GCA_964490985.1 uncultured Desulfovibrionaceae bacterium
CACGGTCGTGCGCCTGGCCATTTTGGCCGCCAGCCTGGACGGCCTGGCCATTTTGCGCAGCCGGTTGGGGGCGGAGCTGGGGTTTGCGGGTGGTGCGCTGCGTCCGCCGCCGGTTGATGCGCCGTTGGCCGCGGTGCCGGTCTTTGGCATCCTGGAGCGCCGGGGCGTGGTTTTCGCGGACTTGTTGCCGGACATGGGGCCCGGGGACCTGCTCCATTTCAACCTCAACTTCTCCCTGCCCCTGGCCCGGCTGGGGGGGATCGTCTATTCCGACCGGTACCAGCGCTACGATACCCTGGTGGCCTGCGGCTCGGATTTGTTGGCCCGGCGGTTTGTGGAGGTTCCGGGCCGGCTGCCGGCCGTGGATGCCCGGGAGGAGGGCTTTTGGCCCTATGCCCGGGAGCGGCTTTGCCGCTACCATGGGGTCACGGCCCGCAAGTTTCCGCTGTATCTGAAGGAGTTGGAATTTCGCTTCAACCACCGTGATGAAGACATCCTGCCGATATTGCTGACGAACATCTGTTCGTTGGTGCCAAAGCTTGACTAATTCGTTTTTTTTTGACCGCCGGTGTCTCGTTTTTTAGAACACAAGTGACAGTGTGCGTTCAGTTCTATGTTATTTTTAACATAAAACAAGAACGCTGCCGGATGCCCGGGGCTGGTGCCTGGCAACGGGCGGGACAACAACGTTTAGCGGCATGGAGACGCATATGGAATGGAACCGAAGGGAGTTCCTCAAGATCGCGGGCGGGACGGCGGCGGCCGCCGCTTTTGGCGGGTTGGGCTTTGACCTGCGGCCGGCCTATGCCCAGGCGGAATCGACCAAGCTCAAGTTCACCAGGCAGTCCACCTCGGTGTGCTGTTACTGTTCGGTGGGCTGCGGCCTGATCGTCAGCACGGACAAGGACGGCGCGGGCAAGGTGGTCAACATCGAGGGCGACCCGGACCATCCCATCAGCGAAGGGTCGCTTTGTCCCAAGGGCGCGTCCCATTTCCAGCTCGGCAAAAACGACCGGCGCATTACCAAGGTGCTCTATCGCGCCCCGTATGCCGAGAACTGGGAGGAAAAAAGCTGGGACTGGGCCTTGGACCGCATTGCCCATAAGGTGAAGGAGGCGCGTGACGCCACTTTTGCCGTGAAAAACGCCAAGGGCGAGACGGTCAACCGCTGCGACGGCATTGCCTCGGTGGGCTCGGCGGCCATGGACAACGAGGAATGCTGGATCTACCAGGCCATGCTGCGGGCCATGGGGCTCGTCTACATCGAGCATCAGGCCCGTATCTGACACAGCGCCACTGTAGCGGCTCTGGCAGAGTCGTTCGGACGCGGCGCGATGACGAATCACTGGATCGATATTGTCAATGCGGATTGCATCTTCATCATGGGCAGCAATCCGGCGGAAAATCACCCCATTTCCTTCAAGTGGGCGCTTCGGGCCAAGGACAAGGGGGCCAAGATCATTCATGTGGACCCGCGCTACACGCGCACCTCGGCCCATGCCGATGTGTTCGCCCGGTTGCGCTCGGGGTCGGATATCGCCTTTTTCGGCGGACTTATCCGGTATATTGTCTACAACAATCTGTACTTCAAGGACTACCTGGTCAATTACACCAACGCAGCCTTTATTTTGAATGACAAGTACGACTTCAAGGACGGTCTGTTTGCCGGCTACGACGCTGAAAAGCGCGCCTATGACAAGTCGGCCTGGAGTTTTGTCAAGGACGAGCAGGGCATTGTCAAAAAAGACCCATCCCTGCAAACCCCCCGGTGCGTGTTCCAGGTTTTGCGTCGACACTATGACCGCTACGACCTGAAGTCCGTCTCCGAGATCACGGGCACGCCCATAGAGGACTTGCAACTCGTCTACCAGACGTACGCCGCCACGGGCAAACCGGAAAAATCCGGCACCATGCTCTATGCCATGGGCCAGACCCAGCACACCGTGGGCGTGCAGAACATCCGGGCCATGTCCATCATCCAGTTGCTTCTGGGCAACATGGGCGTGGCCGGCGGCGGCATCAACGCCCTGCGCGGCGAGGCCAACGTCCAGGGGTCCACGGACCAGGGCCTGCTCTTCCACATCCTGCCCGGCTACATTCCCACGCCCATGGCCTCCATGGCCGCGCTCAAGGACTTCAACGACAAGAACACGCCGGCCACCAAGGACCCCCAAAGCGCCAACTGGTGGGGCAACCGGCCCAAGTACATGGCCAGCTTCCTCAAGTCCCTGTATCCGAAGCAGGACCTGGAAACCGGGTATGCCTACCTGCCCAAGCTCGACGCGGGCAAGGACTATTCCTGGCTGTCCATGTTCGACGTCATGCTTTCCGGCGCGTTCAAGGGCTTTTTCGCCTGGGGCCAGAATCCGGCCGCCAGCGGCGCCAACTCCAACAAGACCCGCGAGGCCCTGACCAAGCTCGACTGGATGGTCACGGTCAACATCTTCGAGACCGAGACGGGCTCGTTCTGGAAAGGCCCGGGCATGGACCCGAAAAAGATCAAGACCGAGGTCTTTTTCCTGCCCTGCGCCGTGTCCTTTGAAAAGGAAGGCTCCATCTCCAACTCCGGCCGCTGGATGCAGTGGCGTTACGCCGCCCAGACCCCGACCGGAGACTCCAAGCCCGACGGCGACATCATCTATGAGCTGTTCGAGAAGATTCGGGCGCTGTATGCCAAGGACGGCGGCGCTTTCCCTGATCCCATAAAGAACTTGAACTGGGACGTGGCCACCAACCATGCCTTTGACCCCCACAAGGTGGCCAAGCGCATCAACGGCTACTTCCTGGAAGAAAAGACGCTCAAGGTGGGGGATGCGGAAAAGACCTTCAAACCCGGCGACCAGGTGCCGGCCTTTGCCATGCTCCAGGCCGACGGGTCCACCTGTTCCGGAACCTGGATCTACTGCGGCTCGTACACGGACAAGAACATGGCCGCCCGCCGCGACAAGACCCAGACCCCCATGCAGGCCAAAATCGGCCTGTTCCCGGGCTGGACCTGGGCCTGGCCGGTCAACCGCCGGGTGCTCTACAACCGGGCCTCGGTAGACCCCCAGGGCAAGCCCTATCAGCCTCAGAAGCCGGTCATCGAATGGGTGGACGGCAAATGGGCGGGCGATGTGCCCGACGGACCCTGGCCGCCCATGGCTGACACGGAAAAGGGCAAGTATCCCTTCATCATGACCACCGACGGCATGGGCCAGATATTTGGCCCGGGCCGCAACGACGGGCCGCTGCCCGAGTACTACGAGCCCCTGGAGTGTCCCATCGAGTCGCACCCCTTCTCCAAGCAGCTCCACAACCCCACGGCCCTGGTCTTCAAGGGGCCGGCCGAGGAGCGGGCCGTGTGCGATCCGCGCTTCCCGTTCGTCTGTTCCACCTACCGGGTCACCGAACACTGGCAGACCGGGGTCATGACCCGCAACTCGCCCTGGCTGCTTGAGGCCGAGCCCCAGATGTTCTGCGAGATGAGCCCCGAACTGGCGGCCTTTCGCGGCATCAAGGGCGGGGATACGGTCATTGTGGAAAGCACGCGCGGCAAGCTGTGGGCCAAGGCCATTGTCACCGAACGCATCAAGCCCTTCACGGTCCTCGGCCATACCCTCCACCAGGTGGGCATTCCCTGGCACTACGGCTGGACCTGGCCCAAAAACGGCGGCGATTCGGCCAACATCCTGACGCCTTCGGTGGGCGATCCCAATACGGGCATCCCTGAGTCCAAGGCCTTTATGGTCAATGTGAAGAAGGCGTAAGGAGGACGCACCATGAACGGAAAAACCTTCTTTATTGACCTGTCGCGCTGCACCGGCTGCCGGGGCTGCCAGGTGGCCTGCAAACAGTGGAAGAACAAGCCCGTGGAACCCACGGAAAACACCGGTTCCCACCAGAATCCGCCGGACCTGTCCTGGCGGACGCTCAAGCTGGTGCGCTTCACCGAAACCACCATTGACGGAAAGTTCCAGTGGCTGTTCTTCCCGGACCAGTGCCGGCACTGCCTGGACGCGCCGTGCAAGATGGTGGCGGATTCCGAGGTGCCTGACGCCATTGTCCAGGACCCGCAGACCGGAGCGGTAGTCTTTACGGAAAAAACCGCCGATGTGGGGGCCGAGGCCGTGCGCCAGGCCTGTCCCTATGACATCCCCCGGTTCGATCCGGACACCAAGGTCATGTACAAGTGCGACATGTGCAATGATCGGGTCCATGCCGGCATGCTGCCGGCGTGCGTGAAGACCTGCCCCACCGGAACCATGAACTTCGGCGACCGCGAGGAAATGCTGGCCCTGGCCGCAACCCGGTTGGCCGTGCTCAAGCCCCGGTATCCCAAGGCGGAGGTGGTGGATGTTGACTCCGTGCGGGCCGTGTTTTTGTGTCCATTCCCTCCGAGCGCCTACTACAAGTACGTCCAGTTCGGCGACGCCGAACCGCGCCTCATGAGCCGCAAGGCCTTTCTGGCCAAGGTCTTTCGGCCCTTGCGGGCATTCGGTTAGGCCCTTTGTGTTGTCCGTCCGCTTGGGGAGGTCGCTGCCATGGCCTCCCCAGGTCGGTCGGTTCGGCCGCTTTGACGCCCAGGCCTTTTTTGGTATCCCTCACCCATGTGTCCTCGATTTGCCTATCCATGCCGTCTCCTGGGGCTGGCTGTCCTGGCCATGGTCCTTTTGCTGGCCTCCTGCCGGGACCAGACCCGGCCGCAGCAGAGCGCCCGGGAAACTCCCGGCGTCACCGACGACACCGTGACCGTGGGCTCCTCCCTGGCGCTTTCCGGCCATGCCAGCTATCTCGGCCGCCAGACCCTCTACGGAGCCCTGGCCTACATCCAGGCCGTTAATGATGCCGGCGGCGTGGTCGGCCGCAAGATCAAGGTCATCGCCCTGGATGACGGCTATGATCCGCCGCGCTGCGTGGCCAATACCCAAAAGCTCATTGTCGAGGACCAGGTTTTCTGCCTGTTTAGCTATGTGGGCACGCCCACCACGCTTAAGATCATTCCCCTGCTGGAAGAGGCCAATGTTCCGCTGGTGGGGAGCTTCACCGGCGCCGACGCCCTGCGCGTGCCGTTTCGCCGCCCCATCATCAACATCCGGGCCTCGTATTATCAGGAGACCGCCGCGGCCGCGCGCCACATCGTAGAGGACCTGGGGCTGACGCGGGTGGCCATTTTCTACCAGTACGACGCCTACGGGTTCGACGGCCTCAAAGGCACGGAAATGGCGCTTAAAAGCTACAACCTGACTCCGGTGTCCCGGGGCTCGTATATCCGGGGCACCATGGACGTGGAGGAGGGAGTGGGGCGGATTCTGGAGGCCAAGCCCGAAGCCATGGTCATGATCGGCACCTACGGCCCCTGCGCCAAGGCCATCAAGCTGGCCCGGTCCCGGGGATACCGGGGGCTTTTTTACGCCGTGTCCTTTGTCGGGGCCGACGAGATCGCGCGCATCCTCGGACCTGGGGAGCAGGCGCCGTTTATCATGTCCCAGGTGGTGCCGCCGCCCGATCTTCCCGAATCCCGGGCTTTGCTTTCGGGCGTGGTGGAGTATGCCGATCTCCTGGCCCGGTACTTTCCGGATGAACGGCCCAACGCCGTGGGGCTCGATGGCTTTGTCAACGCCAGGGTGCTGGTGGAGGGCCTGCGCCGGGCCGGCCGGGACCTGACCCGGGAACGCTTCCTCGACGCCGTGGAATCCATGCAGAATTTTTCCCTGGGCATCGCCAGCCCCGTCAGCTTCGGCAAAACGCGCCATCAGGGCCTGGAGCGGGTCTATTTCACCCGGTTCGAAAAGGGCCGCTTCCATCTCGTCATGGATTGGAGCCGGATCAAGGCCGACCTGGCCGCGCCCGCCGAGCCGGGTCAAGGCCCGTCCGAAGGCGATGGCGCTGCTGTCGGCGCGCCTGCCCCCAGTCCCGCGCCGGGCGGATAACAGCCATGTTTCCCCCTCGTCGGGCCAGTCTCAAGTTCAAGATGTTTTGCGGCACCATGGCCGTGGTGCTCCTGGTCAGCGTGGCCATTGCCTTGCTGGCCCGCTGGATTCTGGTGACGAGCCTCAACCGGGAACTGGAGCAGCGCGGGGTGGCCATCGGCCAGAGCATTGCCGAACGGGCCAGCGGCTACATCCTGGACAAGGACAAACCCAACCTGGTCAGCCTGGTTTTCGACGCCGCCCAGCTCGGCGAACGCAAGGTCCTGGTGTCCTACATCTTCATCCAGGACAATGACGGCCGTATCCTGGCCAACACCTTCATCCGCCCCTTTCCCCAATCCCTGGCCAACGCCAATCCCCTGCCGCCCCAGGAGGAGGCCGGCATCCGGCTGGTCGATTTCGAGGGCAACCAGGCCATCGACATCGCCGTGCCCGTGCGCGAGGGCATCTACACCCTGGGCGCGGTCCACGTGGGCCTGTCCAAAAGCCACATCGACGCCCTGGTCGGCAAGCTGCGGGGCATGTTCCTGGGCTTTATCGCCGCCATCACGGTCATTATTTTTCTCATTGCCCTGCGTCTGTCCAATGCCGTGGCCCGGCCCATCTCGCGTCTGACCGAGGCCGCCGACGCCGTCAGCCGCGGCCGTCTGGACGTGCCCGCGGCCATGCTCGGACTGGATGGCGACGAGCCCCGGCAGTGTCCGGCCTATACCGACACCGACCTGCCGTGCTGGCACTTTGACCAGAGCCGGGCCGATGCCGAGGCCGCCAGCCCGGATCATGCCCGCTCCTGCCGGGAATGCCGCTTCTACCGCCGCCGGGGCGGCGACGAGGTGGCCCAACTGGCCGACTCCTTCAGCAACATGATTTGGAGCATCAGGCTCTACCGCCGACGGCTGCGCGAATCCGAAGAGAAATACCGGTCCCTGTTCGACAGCAACCCGGACCCGGTTTTCGTGGTCAACGCCGCCGACGGCCGCATCCTCGACGCCAACCCCCGGGCCCAGGCGATTTACGGCTATACCCGGGAGGAACTGGGCGGCCGGCCCGTGGCCGATCTGGAACCGCCGGCCGAGGCCGGGGGCGTCTCCGCCTACATGCGGAACTTCGAGTCCAGCGAATGCGTGCTCTTTCCCAAATTGCGCCACCTCAAAAAGGACGGATCCCCCTTGTACGTCAACCTGCATGCCTGCCGCACCACCTACCGGGGCCGGGATGCGGTCATTTTTTCGGCCACGGACATTACGGAACAGGTGGAAAAAGACGCCCAGCTCATCCAGGCCAGCAAATGCCCGCCGGCATTGCCCATGAACTCAACCAGCCGCTCAATGCCATCAAGATGGGCAGCGACTACCTGCACATGATGGCCGAAAAGGGCCGGGCCATTCCCCTTGACCGCCTGGCTTCCATAACGGACTCGGTCAGCGCCCAGGTGGACCGGGCCGCCGCCATTATCGACCATTTGCGCCAGTTCGGCCGCAAATCCGAGCCGGTTCTGGAGTACGTGGACATCAGCCAGCCCATCCGGGGCGTGTTCACCATCATCGGCCAGCAACTGGCCCTGGAAGGCATCGAGGTGTCCCTGGACCTGGCTGCCACCCCGCCGGTCATGGCCCATGCCAACCGGCTGGAGCAGGTTTTTTTCAACCTGGTGACCAATGCCCGGGACGCCATCACCCATGCCCGCGCCCCGGGCCAATCCGGCGCGCATAATGAAACCGCCGGGCCGGGCCGCATTGCCATTGCCACCTGCTGCCAGGGCGGCCGGGTGGTGGTGACCGTGGCCGATACCGGATGCGGCATTGCCGAAGCCGAGCGGCACAAGATTTTCGAACCCTTTTTCACCACCAAGAAAACCGGTCAGGGCATGGGCCTGGGGCTTTCCATTACCTACGGCATTGTTAAGGATTACGGCGGCGACATTCAGGTGGAGAGCCAGCCCGGCCAGGGCAGCGTTTTTCGGCTCTCCTTTCCAATGGCCCGGGAAAAAACCGAAGGCGAGGCGGGCTAGGGCCGCATCGTCGAAGCATATGACAATGCTTTTAAGAAAAAGAATATATTGAAACAGAGTGCCGCGAGAACCATACATACGGCTTTCGGGGACGCGGCGCGGGGGCAGCGGGGACGCACACGGAGGCAGGGGAACATGCGCACGATTCTGGTCATTGACGACGAACGGCCTACCTTGGACATGTTTGAGCTCTACCTGGAAGCCTACGGCTATCGGGTGCTCACGGCGGAAAGCGGCGAGGAGGGGTTGGCGCTTTTCGAGGCCGAAACCCCGCCCATTGTGCTGACCGACATCAAGATGCCCGGCATGGACGGGTTGGCCGTGTTGCGGGCCATCAAGGAGCGCCGCCCGGAAACCGAGGTCATTGTCATCACCGGCCACGGGGACATCGAACTGGCCCTGGCCGCCCTGGGACTGCGGGCCGCGGATTTCATCGACAAGCCCATTCACCGCGAGGCTCTGGAAGCCGCCCTGGCCCGGGCCAAGGGCCGGCTTGACCTGGTCGAGGCCGGAGCGGGGAAAAACGGAGACATAACCGCCGTCCGGGAAGGTTCGCAGGGGGAGACGGGCGTCATTGCCATCCGGGGAAGCCTGACCGCCGAAGCCGAACCCTATCTCTCCCGGGCGTTTCGGGACATCGACGCCGCGCCCAAGGTCCTTTTCGCCTTTGATCCCAATGCTTCGGTCAATGGCGCGGGACTTGACCTCCTGCTCCAGTTGACCCAGTCCTGTCGCGCGGCCGGCCGGACCGTGGCCGTATGCGGGCTGTCGGAGAATTTCGCCCAGGTGTTCGACAGGCTGGGCATCACCGCCCGGGCTCCGCGTTTTTCGGACAAGGCCCAAGCCCTGGCCTACCTTGACGCCGCCTCCGGGCCAGGGAAAAACTGACGCGGAAAACCGCGCCTCCCGCCCCTCGGCTGGACTCCGATAAGAACGGGCGCATAGCCGGAAAACGGGACAGGAAGTGCGTCGCTTCCTTCCCGCTTGCCTTGTTTGGCCAAGCGCGTAAAGAAATCCGGCCAGTGTTTACAGAATGCGGGCCACTCCTTACTATCTTGCTTCCCCAAGAAGCGTGACGCACATGAAGTGAGAGGCAATTGCATGGAAATCCGGTCCCAGGCCCTGGGCCGGGTCTGTTTATGGATCAGCTTGGCGGCCCTGTACATCCTGTTGGGCTTGAAGGTATTCGTGGCCCTGCGGGAAGGGCTCTGGCTGGATTGGCCCTTGGGCGATTTTTTGCCCGACGTCCTGGTGCGCTGGGTGTTTTCCCTGGAGAGTCCGCCGGTCCGATCGGTCCTGGCCTGGGTGTTGTCCCGGGACGTGCTCCACGGCGCGGCGGCCCTGTCTCTTGTCCTGTGGCTGCTGACGCTTTCCGGTAACGCCAGCGCGCCATCCGCCGACTTACCCGGATGATATTTTCCCGGTGACGCTTTGTCCCCGGGCCGCGTCAAGGAGGTTGTATTGATGCGACGCCTGATCTGGGCCATGGCGCTTGTGCTTATGCCGTGCTGCCTCGAGGCCGGGGCCGGCGAGCCTGTGTCGATCACGGGCCGGGCCACGGATGCTTTCCAGTACCCCAAGACCGACACCATCTGCCTGCTTTTTGAAGACAAGGACAAAAAGCAGTATTACATTTGCGACGACGTCACGCCCAAGGACCTCATCGAAAAGCTCTTTGCCTTGGGGAAAAAGGATACGGACTGCCAGATCGAAGGCGCGGTGTCCAAAAAGGTCGGCAACGATGTCTACCTGGGCGTCACCCGCATCAAGGAGGGAAGCTGACCCGTCAGCCCCCGCCATAACCCCTAATCCCTGTTCCCATGCACGAAACCCAGCAAGCTCCCTCGCGGCGGCCCACCCAGACCGTGCGCATCGGTCCTGTCGGCGTCGGCGGCGACAACCCCGTGCGCGTCCAGAGCATGACCAATACCGACACCCGGGATGTGGCCGCCACTGTGGCCCAGATTCAGGCCCTGGCCCAGGCCGGTTGCGAAATCGTGCGCCTGGCCGTGCTGGACGAGGCTGCGGCCAAGTCCCTGGCCGCCATCCGGGCCGCCTCGCCCGTGCCCCTGGTGGCGGACATTCATTTCGACCACCGCCTGGCCGTGGCCGCCCTGGAAGCCGGCATGGACGCCCTGCGCATCAATCCCGGCAACATCGGCGACGAGGCGGCCGTGGACACGGTGGTGGCCGCGGCCAAGACCCATGGCGCGCCCATCCGCATCGGCGTCAATTCCGGGTCCATTGCCCGGGACCTGCTCAGGAAATACGGCGGCCCCACCCCCGAGGCCATGGTGGAAAGCGCGCTCACCCACATCGCCTACCTGGAAAAGCGCGGCTTTTACGACATCAAGGTGTCGCTCAAATCCTCGTCCGTGCCCCGCACCGTGGCCGCCTACCGGCTGTTGGCCCAAACGGTCGATTATCCGCTGCACATCGGCGTCACCGAAGCCGGAACGCCCATGCGCGGCGCGGTCAAATCCGCCGTGGGCCTGGGCATTCTTCTGGCCGAGGGCCTGGGCGACACCCTGCGCGTGTCGCTCACCGGCGATCCGGTCACCGAAATCGGCGTGGCCTACGAAATCCTGCGCAGCCTGGACATCCGCCGGCGCGGCCCGGAAATCATCTCCTGTCCCACCTGCGGCCGCACGGAAATCGATCTGGTCGGCCTGGCCGAGGCCGTGGAGGAACGCCTGCGCGGCGTCACCGACAGCTTTACCGTGGCCGTCATGGGCTGCGTGGTCAACGGACCGGGCGAGGCCCGGGAGGCCGACATCGGCATTGCCGGCGGCCGGGATTGCGGCATCATCTTCCGCAAGGGCCAGGTGCTCGGCAAGGTGCGCGGCGCGGCCAACCTCGTGCCGGCCTTCATGGACGAACTGGAACGCTTCCTTAACGAAAAAAGGGAAACCACATGCGATTGAGCCGCTACTACGCCCCCACCCTCAAGGAAACCCCGGCCGAGGCCGAGGTCGTCAGCCACAAGCTGCTGCTGCGCGCCGGCATGATCCGAAAGCTCACCGCCGGCATCTATACCTACCTGCCGCTTGGGCTTCGGGCGCTCAACAATGTGGCCCGCATCGTGCGCGAGGAAATGGACCGCTCCGGGGCCCTGGAAATCCTCATGCCCGCCGTCCAGCCCGCCGACCTGTGGAAGGAATCCGGCCGCTGGGACTACTACGGCAAGGAACTGCTGCGCTTCACCGACCGCCACGACCGGGAATCCTGCCTCGGCCCCACCCACGAAGAGGTGGTCACCGACCTGGTGCGCCACGAAATCCGCTCCTACCGGCAACTGCCCGTCAATCTCTACCAGATTCAGACCAAGTTCCGCGACGAAATCCGCCCCCGCTTCGGCCTCATGCGCGGCCGCGAATTCGTCATGAAGGACGCCTATTCCTTTGACAAGGACGATGCCGGGGCCGATGCCAGCTACCGGGCCATGTACGAGGCCTATGCCCGCATCTTCACACGCCTGGGCCTCAAGTTCCGGGCCGTGGCCGCGGACTCCGGAGCCATCGGCGGCTCCTTCTCCCACGAATTCATGGTCCTGGCCGAAACCGGCGAGGACGCGCTGATAAAAATTGCCAAAGAAAAACCGGATCTGGTCATGATGGATATCGGCCTGAGCGGTGCCATGGACGGTATTGATACCGCCCTTGAGATAAAAAAG
>CAZBER010000024.1:11606-27683 GCA_964490985.1 uncultured Desulfovibrionaceae bacterium
GGTCCTGGCCGAAACCGGCGAGGACACCATCGTGGCCTGCCCGGCCTGCGACTACGGGGCCAACCTGGAAAAAGCCGAGGCCCTGTGCGACAAGCCCCGGGAAGAATCCTTCTGCCCCCCGGCCGAACCCGTTCCCACTCCGGGCAAGCACACCGTGGAAGAGGTGGCCGATTTCCTGGCCGTGGAGCCCGGCCGCATCGTCAAGACCCTGCTCTACGTCGCCGACGGCGCGGCCGTGGCCGCGTTGGTGCGCGGCGACCGGGAGCTCAACGAGGTCAAGCTCAAAAACCTCCTGGCTGCCGTGGACCTGCGCCTGGCCAGCCCCGAGGAGGTCGAAAAAATCACCGGCGCGCCCGTGGGCTTCGCCGGACCCATCAACCTCAAGGTGGAAAAGCTCTACGCCGACCTGGAACTCGACCTGCGCTCGGATTGGATCACCGGAGCCAATACGGCCGACACCCACCTGCGCCACGTGGACCTCGGCCGCGACGCCGCTGTGGACTGCTACGTGGACCTGCGCCAGGTGGCCGAGGGCGACCTGTGCCCCAAATGCGGCCAGCCTCTGGCCTTCACCAAGGGCATCGAAGTGGGGCATGTCTTCAAATTGGGCCTCAAGTATTCCCAGGCCCTGAACGCCACCTTCCTGGACGAGGCCGGCAAGGAACAGTTCCTCATCATGGGCTGCTACGGCATCGGCGTCTCCCGCATCGTGGCCGCCTGCATCGAACAGAATAACGACGACAACGGCATCGTCTTCCCGCCCCCCATCGCCCCCTTCGAGGTGGCGCTCCTCAACCTGACCCCCAAGGACGAAGCCGCCTCGGCCAAAGCCGACGAAATCTACGCCGCCCTGGCCAAGGCCGGCGTCGAGACGCTCCTCGACGACCGCGACGAACGCCCGGGCGTCAAATTCAAGGACGCCGACCTCATGGGCTTTCCCATGCAGCTCACCCTCGGCGGCAAGGGACTGGCCCGGGGCATCGTCGAAACCAAGGACCGCCGCACCGGCGAAAAAGGCGAACTGCCCCTGGACGGCTTCATGGCCGCCTTTTCGGCCTGGCGTGACGCCGTGCGTCGAGGCTGGGGGCTGGAAGGGTAGGGCCAACGCGGGAAATGCCTCCGGCGGCCAGGGCGCTGCCCTGGACCCGGCAGGGGGCTGAGCCCCCTGCACCCCCGGACCGCTTGGCCGGGCGGGGCGGCGCAGCCGCGTTGTGTGGCCGGAATTCGACTGGCGACACAAGGCGCAAAGCCGCCTTGACGCCGAGTCGATTGCGGACCCACGAGGCCGCCGCCCTTCGGGCGAAGTTAGATGTCGTTGAGGTCGATGGTCTTGGGCGCGGGCTTGGGCTTGGCCGGCTCCTTGGGACTGGCCGCGGGCGAAGCGCCGCTTGCCGGCGACGCGCCGGCGCCGCCGGGCGTCCCGGCGGTTGGGGCGCGCTCCATGGTCGGAGCCGCCTTGCGGCCGTTGCCGCACAGGGCCGTGGCCGCGCCAAGGCGCATCCGGGCCGGGGCAGAGCCCGGATCGCGGCGCAGGGCTTCCTGAAAGGCGGCCAAGGCCCGGTCGCATTGCCCGTCCAGCAGATAAATCTGGCCCAGGGTCAGGGCCGCCTGGGGGTCCTTGCCCCCGGCGCTGGCCCCGGCTTCGAGCATGCTCCTGGCCCGGGACAGGTCTCCGGCGCCGTAAGCCGTCAGGCCCAGGCCCTCCATGGCCGGCGCGAAACGGGCGTCCGCGGCCAAGGCGGCCTTGTAGTTCATCTCGGCCCTGTCCTGGCCCACCTTGGCGCAGGCCAGGCCGGCCCGGTACTTGACTTCGGCCCCGCCTCCGGCCTTGGACAGCTCGTCGCAGGCCTGGACGTAATTTTTCTGTTCGAACGCGGCATTGCCGGCCGCCAGGGGATCTGCGGCCGCGGGCGCGGACGAGCCGAACTTGAAGGCGCATCCCGACAGGCTGCCCAGCAGGGCGGCCAGCGCCACGGCTGCGCCAAAGGTGCGTAAGGACATGGCGATACCTCCCAAAGCGTCATGCATCCCAAACACCCCGGCTATCCCAAAGCCTCGGCGGATTGTCAAATCTCGGCCGGCCTGCTACGTCCCTTGCAAAGCCTACCTCAACCAGGACGGACGCCATGCGCTGGCGCGCCACGCTTCTGGCCCTGGCGGCCCTGGCCGCATCCGCCCCCCTTGCGTCGTCCGCTGCGGCGGACGACATTTCCCATGTCGTGCGCCCGGGCGAAACCCCGGCCGCCCTGGCCAAGGTCTACCACGTGCCCCTGGGCCAGATTCTATCCCGCAATCCCGGGCTCGATCCGGCGCGGATCAAAGTCGGAGACATCGTGTTCGTGCCGCGTCCTTCCGGAGACGCCGCGCCGTCCCCGGCCGGTCCGGACCTTTTGCCCGACGAGGAAGTCCCTGGAGTGCGCTACGTGGTGGCGCCGGGCGATTTCCCGGCCGCCATTGCCGAGCGGTTCGGCATTTCCCTGGAAGACCTGTGCCGGCAAAATCCGGGCCTTGACCCCAAAAACCTGGCCGTGGGCCGGGTGCTGGCCATTCCTCAGGCCCATCAGGCCCCGCCGCCCGTGGCCGTGACCCGTCCGGGCGAGGCGGCCCAGGCCGTGCCGCTTATCATGGACTTTCAATAGGCCCCTGGGTAAAGCTCCCCCGGGCGGCCAAAACAGCCGTCCGGAGGCATGCATGATCGAAGCGTCGCAGGTGGCGGCGGCCGCGTCCCGGGTCGCGGCCTTGCGGGCCGAGATGGCCAAGGTGGTGGTGGGCCGGTCCGAGCTGGTGGACCGGCTCTTGATCGGGCTCCTGTGCCGGGGCCACATCCTTATCGAGGGCGTGCCCGGCCTGGCCAAGACCCTGGCCGTCAAGACCCTGGCCGGGGCCATCCAGGCCGATTTCAAGCGCGTCCAGTTCACGCCCGACCTGCTGCCCGCCGACATCCTGGGCACGGAAATCTACCAGCCCGCCACCGGCCAATTTTCGGTGCGCCGGGGGCCGGTTTTCGCCAATATTCTGCTCGCCGACGAGATCAACCGGGCTCCGTCCAAGGTCCAGTCGGCCCTGCTCGAAGCCATGCAGGAGCGCCGGGTGACCATTGGCGGGGAGACGTTGCCCCTGCCCGAGCCTTTCCTGGTCCTGGCCACCCAGAACCCCATCGAGCAGGAGGGCACCTACCCCCTGCCCGAGGCCCAGGTGGACCGGTTCATGCTCCAGCTCACCCTGTCCTATCCCGAGGCCGAAGAGGAAAAGGAGATCGTGCGCCGGGCCTGCGCCGCAGGCGAGGTCGCCATTGCGCCGGTCTTGACCGCCGGAGACGTTTTGGAGCTGGCCGATCTGGCCCGGGCCGTGCATCTGGACGAGCGGCTTCTGGATTATATCGTGGCCCTGGTCGGGGCCACCCGGGAGCCGGCCGGGGCCGGCCTGGCCGAACTTTCGGGCAAGGTGGCCTACGGCGCTTCGCCCCGGGCGGCCATTGCCCTGGCCCAGGGGGCCAAGGCCGCGGCCTTGTTGTCCGGCCGGGCCTACGTCACGCCCGGCGACATCAAGTCCCTGGCCCCGGACGTGCTGCGCCACCGGGTGCTTTTGACCTATGAGGCCATGGCCGAAGGCCTGTCGCCCGATGCAGTGGCGGCCCGGATTCTGGACACCGTGGCCGTGCCTTGAGCCGGTCTAGAAAAGCACCTTGGGCTCGGTCACGTCCACCGGCGCGGCCGGCGCATTGGGGGCGGCATTCGAGGTGGCCTGGGGCGCGGGGCGAAAGCCCGGGCCGCGGGCGCTTGGCGGCAGGAACTTGATGCCGGCCAAAAGGGCTTTTTCCGCTTCGGGATCGAACTGGGCCGGCGAAAAGGCCGCCACCCGCTCGGCCACCCGGTCGAGCTGCTCCTTGGCCAGCCGTTTTTCCAGCACGCTTCTGGCCTTGCCGGCCCGGACGAGCAGGGGGTTGTTGTCCGGCGTCCGGCTGGCCAGGGTCAGCCAGTAAAGGGCTGTCTCGAAATCCCGGGGCACCACCCGGCCCTCGTAGTAAAATCCCGCCAGCAAGGCCTGGGCCTGGGCAAAGCCCTGGCCAGCCGCCAGCAGATACCAGCGAAAGGCTTCCTGCACATCCGGGGTCGCGCCCCGGCCGGCCAGGCGCATGGAGGCCACGTTGAACCGGGCCTGGGGATCGCCGGCCTTGGCCGCTTCGAGCAGCCAATGCAGGGCCTCCTTGTCGTCGGCCGGACCGCCCTTGCCGGTCAAGTACATGAGCCCCAGGTTGAACTGGGCCCGGGCGTCGCCGGCCTTGGCCGCCTGGGCGTACCAGCGGCGGGCCTCGGCGAAATCCGGCGGGCCGGCCAGTCCTTTGGAGAGAAGCGAGCCCAGGGCGAATCCGGCCTCGGCATCGCCGGCCTGGGCCGCTTCCCGGTAAAAATCCATGGCCGCGGCCAGGTTGGCGGCCGAGGGCAGTTCCTCCTCGGACAGGGCCGCCAGCAGGGCCTGGGCCTCGGGCAGCCCGGCCGCGGCGGCCTGGCGGCACCAGCGGAAGGCCTCGGCCGGATTGCCGGCCACGCCCTGGCCGGACAGATGGAGCAGGGCCATGGCGTACATGGCTTCGACGTCGCCGGCCCAGGCCGCCTGGGACAGCCACGAAGCGCCCTCGGCCGCATCTCCGGGCAGGCGGCCGCGCACCATGCCCAGGCCCAGAAGCGTGGCCGAGGCCGTATCCCCGGCTTGGGCCGCCTTGCGGCAGTACCGGGCGGCGCGCTGGGCGTCGCGGTGGTCCGCATCGCCGGCGGCGAACAGGCGGCACAAGGCGGCAGCGGCCCGGACGTCCGCCGTTCCGGCCGCGTCGTACAGGGCCAGGGCCCGGCTGCGGTCCATGAATACGCCTTGGCCGGAAAAATACATGTCCGCCAGTTGCAGCATGGCCCCCACGTGGCCGGCTTCGGCCGCCCGCTCGAAGAAGCGGGCCGCCTCCAGGGGATAGGGCGCAACCCCCTGGCCGGACAGGTACATCAGGGCCAGGTCGTAGGCCGCCGGCGCATAGCCGGCTTCGGCGGCCCGGCGTCGCCACTGGGCCGCCTGGGCCGGATCGCGGGGCACGCCGCGCCCGGCCACATACAGGTCGGCCAGCCGGTTCATGGCCTCGGGTTCGCCGGCCGCCCCGGCCTGGCGGAAAAAGGCGGCCGCCTCTTCGACGGTCCCGCTTTGGGCATCGCCGGCCTGATTGAGGGAGAGCAGGGCCTGGCCCAGGGCCGTGGCCGCCTCGGGCGCCCCGGCCTTGGCCGCCCGCCGAAGTAAAACCAGGGCCGCGCCCGTGTCCTGGGCCACGCCTTGGCCGGTTGCCAGCATGATGCCCAGCCGGGTCATGGCCTGGGGATCGTCCCGGTCGGCGGCCCGGCGGTACCAGGCAGCGGCCGTTGGGTCGTCGTTTTTGGCGCGCAGCAGATCGCCGGCCAGGGTCATGCTCGGCACGTAGCCCTTGCCTGCTGCGGCCAGACACAGGTCCAGGGCGCGGTCCGGGTCCGGGTCCGTGACCGAGCCCGCGGCCAGGAGCCGGGCCAGGCGGTCGCTGGAGCGCGCCGAGCCGTTCACGGCGGCCGCTTCGAGATAGGGCAGGGCCTCGGCCAGGCGGCCCTGGTCATACAGCCGGGAACCCCGCTCCGGGGTGCGGCAGGCCCAGGCGATGAGGCAGAATGCGGCCAGAAGCGCCAGGCTCGAGCAGACGGCGGCCAGGACGCGGCGGCGGGAAGAGGCGGCTTGGGCAGGGCTTGGCATGAACCTCCGGGGAATTTGGGAATCTTGGCGGGTCTGTTCCTGTTTCTGCTCCTGTTGCTACGCCAAAGCCGGCCTTGGGACAATGCCCGGAGCCTCAAAACGTGGGCAGGATCAGGGTCAGGTACGGTATTCCGGCCAGATGCAGGGCCATGGTGCCCAGGGCGCCGGCGGCAATGGCCGGGCCGTAGCAGAGCCGGTAACGCGCGCCGGTTCCCTGGCGCGTGATGTGGATGTAGGCCAGCCACAGGGCGAACTGGAGCCCTCCGGCCAGGCTTGTGAAAAGGACCGCCGTCAGCAGGGCCGAACTGCCGAGCCCGGCCCCCACGGCAGCCATGAGCTTGACGTCCCCGGCCCCCAGGGCCTTGAAAAGATGGGGGACCAAAAACACGAGAAACGCGCCGGCCAGGCCGAGCCCGGATTCCTTGAGCCCCGGCAGGCCGGAAAAAAAGGCGTGCAGGGCCAATAGCGCGACCATGGCCGGGAAGGTGATGGCATTGGGGATGCGGCGGGTCCGCATGTCCATGACGGCCGCGGACAGGCTGGCGGTAGCGGTCAGGGCAAAGGCCAGGCCGGTCTCCAGATCGGGAAGGGGCATGCGGACTCCGATTGTTTCGCAACCCTTAGCGGCTCGGCCTGGCCTTGACAACATGAGGAAAGGGCGGGGCAGACACCGGGTGTCCGGTTTCCCGGTTGGTCCGGTTTTTCGGCCGGCCTTGACGCCGGGTCTGGAAAAAGTCAACGTTCATGGGTTGAAGCGTGCAGCAAAGGCCGCGTATGGCTGACGCGCGCCGCAGTCCCAACGGAGACCCGCATGGTGATGGAATCCGTCGACGCCGAGATGTTGCGGGCCGCCGTGGCCGAGGGGGAACGGCTGCGAAGCGAGCTGGAAACGGCCATGGCCGCCATCGAGGAACTGCGGCGCGACGCCCAGGCGGCCAGCCGGGCCAAAGCCGATTTCATGGCCCGCATGACTCATGAAATGCGCACGCCCCTGTCGGCCATCATTGGCCTGGCCAACCTGTCCATGCCCTTGGAGAAGCATCCCAAGGTTTCCGAATACCTGACTAAAATACGGTCGTCAGCCCAGGCCCTGCTCGGCGTGGTGGACGACATCACGGATTTTTCCCAGTTGGAGAAAGGCCTGGCCGATCTCGTGCCCGTGCCGTTTCATCTCGACGACGTGCTGGCCCGGCTTTCCGGCCGCTTTGCCGAGGCGGCCCGCAAGAAGGGTCTGGCCCTGGCCGTGCGCCTGGACCCGCGCCTGCCCCTGAATCTGGTCGGCGACCACATCCGCCTGGAGCACATCCTGGGGCAACTGGTCGGCAATGCCCTCAAATTCACCGAACGCGGCGAAGTGGAAGTGGCCGTGGACCTGGTCGGCCGGGACGGCCGCACCGTGCGGCTGGCCTTTTGCGTGCGGGACACGGGCATTGGCATGGAGCCGGAAACCATACCGGCCATGCTCGAATCCTTTACCCAGGCCGATGGCTCCCTGTCGCGCCCCTACGGCGGCACGGGCCTGGGCCTGGCCCTGGTCGGGCGCGGCGTAGCCCTGCTTGGCGGGGAGCTGTCCGTGACCAGCCAGGTCGGGCGGGGCTCGCTTTTTTCCTTCCAGGTCCCCTTCCTCGAGGACGCGCCGTCGGATGTGCCCGAGCGGCTGCGGGGCCGGCGCATTCTGGTGGTGGATGACGATGCCGTGGCCAGGACGTTTTTCCGGGACACCCTCCAGGAATGCGGCTGCCTGGTGGAGACGGCGGCCAGCGGGGCCGAGGCCCTGAACCGGCTGCGCCAGGGCGGGGCGCGCTTTGATCTGGTCCTTATGGATTGGATGCTTCCCGACGGCAACGGCCTGGACTGGCTCGGCCGCATCCGGCGCTTGCCCGGGCCGCTGGCCGGCGTTTTGACTCTGGTCGCCTCATGCCATGCCCGGGAAGACCTGCCGGGCATGGCCGAGCGGGCCGGAGCCGCCGGTTTTTTGCTCAAGCCCGTGGACCGGGACGTGCTTCTGGATGCCGTGACCGCCGCCTTGGACCGCGAAATTCCGGCCCGGGAGGCGGCCGGGAGCCAGGCGCGCCAGCCCCTGGCCGGGTCCTTGATCCTCCTGGTGGAGGACAATGCCATCAATCAGCAGGTGGCCCGGGAAACCCTGAAGATTTTCGGCGCGTCCGTGGATGTGGCCCAAAACGGCCGGGAAGCCCTGGAAATGGTGCGCGCCACCGGCTACGACCTGGTGCTCATGGACGTGCAGATGCCGGTTATGGACGGCCTGACCGCCACCCGGCACATCCGGGCCATGCCCGGCGGGGCGGACCTGCCCATTGTGGCCCTGACCGCCCATGCCCTGGCCGAGGACCGGGAGCGGTGCCTGGAAGCGGGCATGAACGATTACCTGACCAAGCCCATTGACGCGGACCGGCTGCTGGCCACCCTGAGGCAATGGATTCTGGCGGCCCGGGTCGGGCCGTCGGGTGCTTCGGGCAAAGGCCGGGCTGTCCCTGCCGCCTCCTCCCCGGCCCCTGCCGTGACGGTCTCCCCCACCTTGGACCGGGATACGGCCCTGGCCCGCATGGGCGGCAACGAACGGCTTCTTTACAGCGTGCTTTCGGAATTCACCCGGGATTACGCCGGCAGCGCCGCAGCGCTTTCCCGGCTCCTGGCCGCCGGGGACCTGGACGGGGCGCGGCGGCTGGCCCACACGGTCAAGGGCGTGGCCGGCAACATCGCGGCCGAGGCCCTGGTCCAGGCCGCCCGGGACCTGGAAACCGGGCTGGCCCGGGGAGAGCGTCCGCTGCCCGAGACGCTCGATGCGTTCGGGGAGGCTCTGGCCCGCACCGTGGAGGCCGCCTTGGGCCTGGCTCCGTCCCTCGATGCCGGGACGCCCGGTCTTGATGTTGGCTGGCGCGTTTTGCTCGTGGACGACGCCAAGCTCAACCGGGCCATTTTTTCCCAGATTCTGCGGTCCGCCGGCCATGAGGTGGTCACTGCGGACAACGGCAAGGAGGCCTGCCGGATGCTTTTCGGGGAAAAGGCCCAAGGCCGTCCCTTTGACTGCATCCTCATGGATATCGAGATGCCGGAGATGGACGGCCTGCGGGCCACCCGGATCATCCGGGGGTTGCTGGCGGCCTGCGCCAATCCGCCGTGTCCGCCGGGCATTCCCATTGTGGCCCTGACGTCCCACGAGGTGGAGCGGGAGCGGGAGCGCTGCCTGGCGGCCGGCATGGACGAATGCCTGCCCAAGGCCTTTGAGCACGAGGACCTGCTGACGGCCCTGGGCCGGATCATGACCGGCCGGGACGTCCGGGCCCGGCGGTCTGCCTGCCCCGCGCCCACGGCCGGGGGCGGGGCCGCCATGACGCCGCTTCTGCGCTGCCTGGCCGCCCATCTGGCCGAGGGCAGCATCCGGGCCGACGAGGACCTGGCCGTTTTGCGCGAGACCTTTGTGGGCCGGCCCGCGCCGCCTGAGCTGGAGGCCTTGGCGGCTGCGGTGGAGCGCTATGATTTTGCCGCGGCCCTGGACTGCCTGACCCGCCTGGCCCCGCTTTTGGGCGTGGACCCGTCCGTCCTGGCCCCCCGGCCGGTTGCTCCGGCGCCCGGGGGCAGCCCGTAAGCGTTGGCTCCTTTTACCGTTTGCGGCGCAGTTTGCCTCCGATGTAGGCTCCGATGAGCACGGACAAGACAACAATGAGCGTTACGATCGCCAGATTCGATGCCATGGTTTCCTCCCGGTCCCCGGGCGGCCCGGGGGTGTGTGGAGCCTATCCGGAAAGGGGCGAGGGAGCAAAAGGGAATGCGCCGGGCCGGCCTGTCCGCCGCCCGCGCCAGGGGAGCGCCCATGGGCACCGTGCTTGAGGGGCTGCGCGCCCTGGTCCAAAGCCTCGTCCGCCGCCCGCCCCTGGTCTCCCGGGAGGAAACGGCGGCCATTTTCCGGAAAAAATACAATCACTTCCAATCGCTCTTGGAGTCCAATACCGAACTGCTCAAGATCTGTTCGGAAATGGAGGTCATGCTCGACGGCCGGGAGGTCTTTGGCATGGCTTTCATCCGTTCCCGGTCCAGCCGGGCGGTGTTTCACGCCATCCGCATGATCAAAAGCTTCGAGAGCCTCTCGGGCCGGCCCCAGCCGTTCCTTCTGGACCTGGTCGAGCGCCTGGGGGCCGCCATCAAGGAGGCCATCGACGGCCGGATCAATCCTTTGCGGGGCCGACTGGTCTTGGCCATGGACGAGATCACCGGCGAAATGGTGGACCAGGTGGGCGGCAAGTGCGCCAACCTGGGGGAGATCGCCAACCGGGTGGGCCTGCCCGTGCCGGCCGGGTTTGCCGTGACCACCGCCGCCTTTCGGGCCTTTTTCGAGGAGGCCGGCCTTTTCGAGACCGTGGCCAGCATTCGCCTGGGCGTTGTTCCCGACGATCCGGCTTCCTTGAGCGCCGCCAGCGAGGACATCCAGGCCGCCATCCTGCGCGCCCCCCTGCCCGGGGCCGTGGTCCGGAGCATGGAGGAGGCCGCCGCCCGCCTGCCCGTTCCCCCGGATGGCGGATCATTGCGCCTGGCCGTGCGGTCCAGCGCCATTGGCGAGGACGGCGAGCTGTCCTTTGCCGGCCAATACCTCACCATGCTCAATGTCACCCCGGACCGGCTGGCCAGCGCCTACAAGTTCGTGGTGGCGAGCCTGCACACCCCCCGGGCCATGTCCTACCGCCTGCTCAAGGGCATTCCCGACGACGACGTGGCCATGGCCGCCGCCTGCCTGGCCCTGGTGCCTTCCCGGGCCGCCGGCGTGCTCTACACCCGGCTGCCCGAAGAGCCACACCGCGACGAGGTGCTCATCAACGCCGTCTGGGGCCTTGGCCCCTATGCCGTGGATGGGGTCATAACCCCTGACACCTACCGTCTGAACCGGGGGAATCTGGCGGTCACGGTCCGGGAGATCGCCGACAAGCCGCGCCGGTTGATCGCCTCGCCGGCCGGCGGCCTGACCGATGTGCCCGTGCCCGAGGATATGCGCCGCGCCCCTTGCCTCTCGGAGGCCAAGGCCCGGGAGCTCGCCGACTGGGGGCTTGCCCTGGAGCGCCATTTCGGCCGGCCCCAGGACATGGAATGGGCCGAGGACGAGGCCGGAAACCTCATGATTCTCCAATCCAGGCCCCTGGCCGCCCTGTCCGAGGCGGGCGCGGCCGCCGCGCCGCCCGTGCCCGGGGCCGAGGTCATTGCCTCGGGCGGCCAGGCCGCCTGCTCCGGAGTCGGGGCCGGGCCGGTCTACCTGGTGCGCGAGGCCGGTGACCTGGACGCCTTTCCCCAGGGCGCGGTCCTGGTGGCCGCCCATTCCTCGCCTAAATTCATGGTGGCCATGAAACGGACCGCAGCCATTGTCACGGACCACGGCAGCATAACCGGGCACATGGCTTCGCTGGCCCGGGAATTCGGCGTGCCCACGCTCCTGGGCCTGGAAGGGGCCACGGCCACGTTGCCCCCGGGCGAGGTGGTCACCGTGGACGCCGCCTCGGGCCGGGTCTACCGGGGACGGGTGGAGAGCTTGCTTGCCGAGGCCGGCCCCAGGGAAGTGTTCATGGCCGGCACCCAGGTCCACGCCATCCTGTCCAAGGTGGCCGAGCACATCATTCCCCTGCATCTGCTCGACCCCAAGGCCCCGGATTTCAGGCCCGAGTCCTGCCGCAGCCTGCACGACGTGACAAGGCTTTTGCACGAGTGGTCCTACGGCGAGATGTTTACGGTCAGCGACCTGGCGGCCAAGGATGCCGGGGTCACCGTCACCCTGGACGCCCCCACCGGCCTGGATCTGCACATCATCGACCTTGGCGGCGGCATTCGGGAGGCGGCCTGGGGCAAGTCAAGCGTTGCGCCCGAGGACGTGGCCTCCCGGCCGTTTACGGCCCTGCTGGCGGGCCTGGTGCTGAGCGGGGAGGCTCGGGCGCCGCGCCCGGTCAACCTGGGCGGGTTTTTCTCCGTGGTCTCGCAGCAGATGCTGTTCCAGCCCAAGGCCGGGGACGACCGCTTCGGCGACAAGTCCTATGCCATCATCTCGGACAAATACCTCAATTTCAGCTCCCGGGTCGGCTACCACTACGGCGTGCTGGACTGCTACTGCGGGGCCACGGTCAACAAGAACTACATCACCTTTTCCTTTGCCGGCGGGGCGGCCGACGACGTCAAGCGCTCGCGCCGGGCCCGGGCCATCGGCCAAATTCTGACCGCCCTGGACTTTGTCGTGGAAGTGGCCGCCGACCGGGTGGCCGGCCGGTTCCAGAAGTTTGCGCCCGAAGTCATCGAGGAAAAGCTGACCCAGATGGGGCGGCTGTTGCAATACACCCGGCAGGCGGACATGCTCATGGTCAGCGAGGCCAGCATCGAGGCCATGGCCGCGTGCTTTTTGTCCGGGGCCTCCTGTTTCGATCCAGCCGCCGCGGCGTCGCCGGATTCCGGTTCGCCGTAGGGCCGGCCCCTGTTGCCAATCCCAAACATGCGCATGCATCGATCAAGGAGTTTGCCATGCCCAAGTTTGCGGCCAACCTGACCATGCTGTTTACGGAAGCGCCCTTTCCCGATCGTTTTGCCGCTGCGGCCCGGGCCGGGTTCCGGGCCGTGGAGTACATGTTCCCCTATCCGTACGCAAAGGAGCAACTGCGGGAGCTTTTGCAGGCAAACGGCCTGACCCAGGTGCTTTTCAACCTGCCGGCCGGGGACTGGGCGGCAGGGGATCGGGGCATTGCCGCGGACCCGCTGCGGGTGGCGGAATTTCGCCAGGGCGTGGACCTGGCCGTGGACTACGCCCTGGCCTTGGGCGCATCCCGGCTCAACTGCCTGGCCGGCAAGCGCCGCCCGGGCCTGTCCGAGTCCGAGGCCGGCGAGACCCTGGCCGACAACCTGGCCTATGCCGCCGACGTCCTGGCCGGGCATAACCTCACGCTCCTGGTGGAGGCGGTCAACCGCTTCGACATTCCCGACTTTCTGCTGCACCGCATCGACCAGGTGCAAAAAATCCTCGACGCCGTGGAACGCCCCAACGTGGCCATCCAGTACGACATCTACCATGCCCAGCGCGAGCAGGGCGAGCTGGCCGCCACCCTGGCCGCCCATTTGCGGCATATCGGGCACATCCAGATCGCGGACAATCCCGGCCGCCACCAGCCCGGCACCGGGGAGATCAATTTCCCGTTCCTGTTCGCGGAAATGGACCGGCTCGGCTACGACGGCTTTGTCGGCCTGGAATACGTGCCCGCCCCGGACACCCTGTCGTCCCTGGGCTGGATCGGGGCCATGGGCCTTTCCCTCTGAAACCAGTGAGGTTTTATTATGAAAAATATCGGATTCATCGGCCTTGGCATCATGGGCAAGCCCATGTGCCGCAATCTGCTGGGAGCCGGGTACACGGTCACGGTTTTCAGCCGCACGGCCGCCAATGTGGAGGCGGTCACGGCTCACGGCGCGGTCTCTGCCCCGTCCCCGGCCGCCGTGGCCGCGGCTTCGGAGCTGGTCATCACCATGGTGCCCGACTCCCCCCAGGTCAGGGAGGTCATTCTGGGCGAAAACGGCGTCATCCACGGGGCCAAGCCCGGGCTTTACGTGGTGGACATGAGCTCCATCGCCCCCCTGGCCAGCCGGGAGATCGCGGCCGAGCTGGCCAAACAGGGCGTGCGCATGCTCGACGCTCCGGTCAGCGGCGGCGAGCCCAAGGCCATTGACGGCACGCTTTCGGTCATGGCCGGCGGCGATGCGGCCGATTTCGAGGCCGTGAGGCCCGTGCTGGCGGCCATGGCCGCCTCGGTGGTCCGGGTGGGGGACATCGGGGCCGGGGGCGTGGCCAAGCTGGCCAACCAGATCGTGGTGGCGCTCAACATCGCGGCCATGTCCGAGGCCCTGGTCCTGGCCGCCAAGGCCGGGGTGGAGCCGGACCTGGTCTACCAGGCCATTCGCGGCGGCCTGGCCGGCAGCACCGTGCTCGACGCCAAGGCGCCCCTGGTCATGGACCGCAAGTTCGAGCCGGGCTTTCGCATACGGCTTCACGTCAAGGACCTGGCCAATGTGTTGCGCACGGCCAACGAGTTGCACGCGCCGCTGCCGCTGACGGCCTCGGTCATGGAAATCATGCAGGCCATGCTGGCCGACGGCTGCGGCGAGGACGACCACGGCAGCATCATCCGCTACTTCGAAAAACTGGCCCATGTAACGGTGAGCCGGTAATTGAGCGCCATGAACAATGGTGAACCTCTTGCAAAATCAAGCGCAACGTGAAACAGCAATGAGCGTTACACTGTAACACTCTGAATCCATTAAGGGTTTCCAAAGGGCAAAGCCCTTTGGTCGCCGAAGGCTTCAAAAACGACTTTTTTCCCGCTTTTCGCCCCGTGCCGCCCACGCGGCACGGGGGTTGCTTCTCCTCGCGAAATGCTGTTCCGTGCGGCTCGGCAGCAAGGGCCGTTGCCTGGGAAACAGGCTTTTTTCGATAAGGCGTTGTTTTGTCGTTATATCGTCATTGCAACAGGGCCTCGTCCGCCAGGGACGCAGCCCAAGCCGGCGCGTTTGCCGCGCCGTCATGGAGGTGGCCGTGCCATACCGCAAATTGGCCATGCTTGTGGCCGCGTGCCTGTGCCTGGGCGGAGCCATCGCCCTGGCCGCCACGGTCATGAGCGTGCAGGTGCGCGACGCCCAGGTCCGGGACAATCCGTCCTTTCTCGGCAAGATCGTGGGCAAGGCCAGCTATGGACAGAAAGTGGATGTGCTGGAGCAAAACGGCGACTGGGCCAAGGTGAGCCTGCCCGGCGCGGCCGGCGGCTGGATGCACCGCTCGGCCCTGACCGAAAGCCGGCTGGCCCTGTCCGGCGGCTCGGGGGCGTCCGGGGACGTGTCCGGCAAGGAAATGGCCCTGGCCGGCAAGGGGTTCAATGCCCAGGTCGAGGCCGACTACCGCCGCAGCCACGGCGGCGACTATGCCGCCATCGACCACATGGTGGCCGTCAGCTACGATTCGGGCCGGCTCCTGGCCTTTTTGCGCCAGGGCGAGGTGACGCCTCGGGGAGGTGCCAAGTGAAGCCGCGCGCAAACCTTCTCTTGTGGGGCGTGGCCCTTTCCCTGGCCTTGCTGGCCGGCTGCAACAATCCGGACGCCGTATCCCGGGTGCTCGGCTCGTTTGGGGCCGGCGGCTCGCCTGTGGGCGATTACGCCGCCTCGGCGGCCAAGGGCGTGGCGGCCGTGGCCCATGCGGCCGAGGATTTCACCCCGGAGCAGGAATACTATATCGGCCGCTCGGTGGGGGCGTCGCTGCTTGCCAAGTACCGCCCCTTGAAAAACGAGCGGGCCAATGCCTACGTCAACGAGGTGGGCCAGGCCCTGGCCATGTTTTCGGACATGCCCCAGACCTATGCCGGCTACCATTTCCTGATCATGGATTCGAACGAGATCAATGCCTTTGCCGCTCCGGGCGGGCTCATTTTCGTCACCAGAGGCATGCTGCGCTGCTGCTCCGGGGAAAACGCCCTGGCCGCGGTCCTGGCCCACGAGATCGGCCACGTGCAGAACAAGGACGCCCTGCGGGCCATCAAGCGCTCCCGGGTGACCGAGGCCGTGGCCATTATCGGCGGCGAGGCCGTCAAGCACGCCACGGGCGGCGAAATGAGCCGCTTGACCGGCCTGTTCGCCGATTCCGTGGGCGACATCATGACCACCATGGTCAACAACGGCTATTCCCGCAGCCTGGAATACCAGGCCGACAAGACGGCCGTGGCCATCCTGACCCGGGCGGGCTACGACCCGGCCGGGCTGCCGGACATGCTCCAGGAAATGCAAAAGCGGCTCACCCCGGGCGCGGCAGACTTTGCCAAGACCCATCCGGCCCCGTCCGACCGCATCAGCGAACTGGCCAGCCTGGCCCGGGTGGCCGAAATCCACGAGCCCGCCGCCCGTCAGGCCCGGTTCAAGGCCGCCTTGGGAGACATCTAGCCCATCATGGCCGCAACCGACCAAGCCCGCTCCGCTGCCAGGCGACGGCTGGCCTATGGCCTTTTGGCCGGGCTGGCCGGCCTGGCCGTGGCCGGCATCCTGGCCGCGGCCGGCATCATCGCCCCGTTCGAGGCCCGGACCTTTGACTGGCGGGCCAGGCTCCTGGCCCCCAAGGCCCAGGCCTCGGACCGGGTGCGCCTGATTTTGCTGGACCAGGCCAGCCTGGACTGGGGAGCCAGGGAAAACGGCCTGTCCTGGCCCTGGCCCCGGGAGGTCTATGCCGCCATCCTGGACTTCTGCCAACGGGGCGGGGCCGCAGCCGTGGCCTTTGACGTGCTTTTCACCGAACCCTCGGCCTACGGC
>CAZBER010000024.1:27693-55464 GCA_964490985.1 uncultured Desulfovibrionaceae bacterium
GTATTCCCGGCCGGCCGCGGCCCTGGCCGCGGCCGGCCGGGAATACGGCCGCTTCGTCCTGCCGGTCTTCCTTGGCCGGGAGACGGGCCAGGCCACGGCCTGGCCGTCTTATGCCCCGGCCGACGCCCTGGCCATGGCGGGCCTGGCCCCCTGGCTGGCCTCCCTGCCGCCGGAGGCGGCCCCGGTCTATCCCAAGGCGGCCTTTCCGGTGCCGGACGTGGCCGCCGGGGCCAAACGCCTGGGCAATGTGAGCCAGGACCCGGACCCGGACGGCGTCTACCGCCGGGTGGGGCTGTTTGGGCTTTTCGACAACCGGGCCGTGCCCTCCCTGCCCCTGGCCGCCTGGCTCCTGGCCGGCTCGGGCGCGCCCGCTGCCGAGGCGGCCCTGGACAGCCAAGGGCTTCGCCTGGGGAAAACGCTTGTCCCCCTGGACGCGGCCGGCCGGGCCATCCCGCATTGGCGCGCGCCCGAAGCTTTTCCGGCTGTTTCCGCCGCTGCCGTGATCCAAAGCGACCTGGCCCTTCGCGACGGCGGTCAGCCGGCTCTCGACCCATCGATATTTACGGACAAGATCGTGCTGTTCGGGTTCTCCGCGCCCGGGCTGCTGGACATGCGGCCCTCGCCCGTGGCCGGGGTGACGTCCGGGGTGGAAATCCATGCCCAGACCTTGGAGAGCCTTTTGTCCGATGATTTTCTGCGGGAAACTCCGACCGTGGCCGGCTGGTGCCTGGCCGCGGCCCTGGCCCTGGCCGCCGGCGCGGCCGTGTCCCTGGCTCCGGGGGCCCTGGCCGGGGCTGTTGCCGTGGCCGTATACCTGCCCTTGCCGGCCCTGGCGGCCGTGGGCGCCTACGCCCTGGGCCTGTGGCTGCCCCTGGTGTTGCCCCAGGCGGCCGTGGCCGGCTCCCTGATCGTGGCCATCCTGGTGGGCTACGCCACCGAAGGCCGGCAAAAGCGCTTCATCAAGTCGGCTTTTCGCCAATACCTGAGCCCGGCCGTCATCGAAGAGCTCTTGTCCCATCCCGAGCGCATGCGCCTGGGCGGGGAGTGCCGGGAGCTGACCATCTTTTTCTCCGACCTCCAGGGATTCACCAGCATTTCCGAGCGATTGGATCCCGAGGCCCTGACCAGCCTGCTCAACGAATACCTCACGGCCATGACCGACATCATCCTGGACGAGGGGGGCACAGTGGACAAGTACGAGGGCGACGCCATCATCGCCTTCTGGAACGCGCCCCTGGACCAGCCCGACCATGCCGCCCGGGGCGTGCGCGCCGCGCTGCGCTGCCAGGAGCGCCTGGCCGAGCTGCGGCCGCATTTCCGGGAAAAGGCCGGGGTGGACCTCTCCATGCGCATCGGGCTCAATACCGGCCAGGCTGTGGTGGGCAACATGGGATCGAGTTCGCGCTTCGACTACACCATGCTCGGCGACGCCGTGAACCTGGCCGCGCGGCTGGAGGGCGTCAACAAGCAGTTCGGGACCTACACCATGATTTCCAAGGCCACCCGGGAAGCGGCCGGGGAGGGGTTTATGGCCCGGGAGCTGGCCCGGGTGGCGGTGGTGGGCAAGGCCGAGCCCGTGACGGTCTACGAGCCCATGTCCCTGGCCGAGGCCCAGGCCCGGGGGCCGGTGCTGGCGGATTTCGCCCGGGCGCTGGAAGCGTTTCGTTGCGGCGGCTTCGAGGCCGCCCTGGCCGGGTTCGCCGCCCTGGCCGAGGTCGATCCGGCCGCCGCTTCCTACGTGGCCCGCTGCCGGGCCTGCCTGGCTTGTCCGCCCGTGGACTGGTGCGGGGTGTGCGTGCTGACCAGCAAATAGCGGCTCTCGCAAAGATCGAACGTCACGTGAAACAGCTCTGGCCGTTACGGCGCAACGTCCTGAACCCATTACGGGTTTCCAAAGGGCCAAGCCCTTTGGTCGCCGAAGGCTTCAAATACGACGTCTTTTGCAAAAACATCAAAAGTTACGGCGTCCTGGTGGCCTGGCGGCGGTCGAACACGGCCCGGATGGCTCCTTCCAGCTCGTCCGTGGGGCAGGGCTTGAGCAGATAGTCGGCCGCGCCGCCGGCGATCATGGCCGCGGCAATGTCCACGGACGCATGTCCGGTCAAAATGAGCACCTCGGCCTCGGGACAGGCCCGACGCAGCAGGGGCAGGGCTTCCTGGCCGGAAAGCCCGGGCATTTTCACATCCAGCACAATGACGTCGCAGGGGGCCTGGGCCAGCATATCCAGGGCTTCCTTGCCGCTGCCGGCCCCGCGCACGGAAAACCCGTGCCGGGAGAGCAGCTTGGCCAGGGTGTCGCGGAAGCGTTCCTCGTCGTCCACGATCAGGACGCGGATGGGGTCGGCCATGGCGGGTCTCCTGTCACAACGGCAGGGATACGGTGAAAGTCGCGCCCAGGCCCAAAGCGCTCTCCACGGTGATGGTCCCGCCGAGGCGCTCCATAATGCCATGGGAAAGCGACAGTCCCAGTCCCGTGCCCTTGCCCGGTTCCTTGGTGGTGAAAAAGGGGTTAAACACCTTGTCCAGGTGCTGCGGGGCAATGCCCGGCCCGGTGTCGGACACCACGATAAGCGCCCGGCAGTCCTGCCGCCGGGTGGCCAGGGTGATGGTTCCGCCCGGGGGCGTGGCCTGCAGGGCATTGGTCAAGAGGTTTAAGACCACCTGGCGCAAAAGCGGCACGTCCGTGCGCACGGCCGGCAGGTTCGGGGCATAGTCCCGGACGATGGCCACGCCCCGGCCGTCGGCCTCGCGCTCGACCAAAAGGGCCATGTCCTCGATGATCCGGTCCAGGGCTTCCTCCTGGAGCACGGGCTCCATGCGGCGGGCAAAGCCCAGGAGCTTGTGGGTGACCAGGCGGCAGCGGTCCACCTGCCGGCCGATTTCCTCCAGGCTGTCCCGGACCTCGGCCATGTTCGCCGGGGGAACCTCTCCGGTCGTTTTGGTCAGGTCGCGCACCAGGTCCAGCTCCTGGGAAATGATGGCCAGGGGGTTGTTGATCTCGTGGGCAATGCCCGAGGACAGCTCGCCGATGGCGGCCAGCTTCTGGGACTGGATGAGCTTGAGGTCGAGTTCGTAAACCTCGCGCTCGCTCTGGCGCACCCGGCGGGCCAGGGTCAGGGCCGAGCCGATGCAGATGCCGCCGGCGGCCAGGGCCAGGCCCAGGCCGACCAGGGGCGGGGCGGCCAGGGCCGAGAGCACCGCCGCCCCGGCCAGGGCCGGGGCCAGGAGGGTATGGGGCCAAAGCGGCAGGGAAGCGGGGCCGGTCTTGCGGCCGCAGGCGGCGTCCATGGGGTTGGATCAGGCCTTTCCCTTGGCCTCGTTGAGTTTCTTGCGCTCGAAGGCCTTGCTCACCTTGGCCAAAAGCTCCTCGAAATCCACGGGCTTGAGCACATAGTCATAGGCCCCCAGCGACATGCCCTGCATGCCGGCCTCCACCGAGGCATGGCCCGTGAGCATGATGACCTCGACCTGGGGATAGCGCTTCTTGATTTCCTTGAGCACCGTGATGCCGTCCATGCCCGGCATGCGCACGTCCAGGATGACCACGTCGTAGGCGTTTTTTTCCAGGAGCGAGAGGGCCTCGGGGCCGCTGGCCGCGGCCGTGACCGAGATCTTCCGGAAGGTGAACCGCTTGACCAGGGTCTCGATGAAGTCGGCCTCGTCGTCGACGGCCAGCACGCGAACGCTCATCTGTTCCTCTTTGGCCCGGCGGCTATTTTCCCACCGGCAGCGTGATGTGGAAGGTGGTGCCCTTGCCTTCCGCGCTGGTCACGGCAATGCGTCCGCCAAGTTTTTCGATGATGCTGTAGCTGATGGTCAGCCCCAGCCCCGTACCCTCGCCCACTTTTTTGGTGGTGAAGAAGGGATCGAAGATCTTGTCCAGCGTTTCCCGGGCAATGCCTTTGCCTGTATCGCTTATGGCGATGTCCACCTCACTGGCCGAAGGCGCGTGGGTGGTGGTGATGGTGATGGCGCCGTTTTTGTCGATGGCGTCGATGGCGTTGTCCAGGATGTTGAGGAACACCTGTTGGAGCTGGGACGTGTCGGACACCAGGCGCGGCAGGTCTTTCTGGTAATTGGTCACAAAGGTAATGCCCCGAAACGAGGCCTCGTTTTCCAGGAACGAGCGGGTCTGGTCCAGCAGCAGGTTGACGTCGATGTCTTCCTGGGTGGGCTCCATGCGGCGGGCAAAGCCCAGCAGGCGGTGGGTGACGTCCTTGGCCCGGCGCACGTGGAACTCGATCTTGGCCACGGCGTCCTCGAATTCCTGGAAATTGGGGCTGGCCTTGATGTCCTCCTCGCTTAAGAGGTCGCGCATCCAGCCGGCTTTTTCCATGATGATGGCCAGGGGATTGTTGACCTCGTGGGCCACGCCCGCGGCCAGCTTGCCCAGGGCCGCCATCTTGCTCGACTGGGTGAGCGAGGCGTCCAGGGAGGCCTTTTCCCGCTCGGCCCGGATCAGTTCCCGCACCGTGCGGTTGGCGATGAAAACCGCGCCGCCCACAATGAGGAGCGACCCGCCGGACAGGAGCAGAATCAGGAGCCACCTGGCCCGGTACAGGGGCATGAGCTCCTCGCGGGGGTCGTCTTTGATGACCAGGAGCCAGTCCTTCAAGTTGAGCCAGGTCATGGCGTACAGGGCCGGCTGGCCGTCCAGGCTCATTTCCTCCACCCGGGTGCCGGAAAAGCGCGGCAGGGCCGGAAAATCCAGGGTGTCGAACATGTCGCGGCCGAAACGGGGCTTGGTCTGGAGCACGTGGGCGGCGTTGACGATGAAGGCGTCGCCGGATTTGCCCAGATGGATGCTGCGCACCAGGGAGTCGAAGATGTCCGAGTCGATGGCCGCCCGCAGCACCCAGGTGCGGTCGCCCTCGCGCCGGCTGATGGCGATGATGAAATGGGGGTACTTGCGAAAGCCCATGAACACGTCGCTGATGTACACGCCCTTGGCCATGACCTTGGTGAACCATTCCTCCTTGCCGTAGTCGATGCCCCGCAACTGGTAGGGGCCGACGTAGGACACGCAGATGCCGGTCTGGTCAATGACCTGGAGGTCGAGGAAGGATTTGCTGTGCAGTTGGAGCAGGCCGAAAATGCGCTCCAGGTAGGCGTCATTGGAGAGGTCGTCGTAGGACTCGGTCAGGGCCAGGTTGGAGAGCTGGGCCACGCGCTCGCCCAGAAACAGGTCGATGGTGACCTTCTTGTTGTCCGCGAGGTTTCGCAGGTTGCCGTAAACCTTGTCGGTGTAGGTCTCGGAAAACTTGTCGTAAAGGCCCAGGCCCAGGCTAAAAAGCGGAATAAAGGAAAAAGCCAGGCTGATGGCGATGAGTTTCAGGCGCAGTTTGTTGAGCTCGTCGGGAATCATGGACTCGCCTCATGGTGAAACGCGGTAATTGTTCATTTTACCGCAGGCCCGTCGGAAAGCAAAGGGATGCGTCAGGCTGCTTCGGCCAGGGGCAGGCTGATGGTCACGGTGCTGCCCCGGCCGGGTTCGCCGGCAATGTGGATTTCCCCGCCATGGTGCTCCACCACGGCCCGGGAAGCGGCCAGGCCGATGCCCAGGCCCGGCATCTTGCCGGTGACGTTGTCCCCCAGTTGCAGGAATTTTTCGAAAACAGCCTCGCGCATGTGCGGCGCAATGCCCGGCCCGGTGTCCTCGATGCTGATGACGGCCAGGTCGCCCTCCTGGCGGGCGCGGCAGACGATGTGCCCGGCGTCGGTGAATTTGACGGCATTGGAGAGCAGGTGGCGCAGCACGTAGACGATGCGCTCCCGGTCGCAGCGAAGCGGCGGCATGTCCCTGGGGATGTCCCGGCGAAATTCCAGGCCCTTGGCGGCAATGGCCTCCAGAAAGGGGGTTGCGGCCTGGTCCAGGGCCTCGGTGACGGACACGGCCTCCATGGGCAGGGCGGCATCGCCGGATTCCAGAGCGGCCAGCTCCAGGACGTTGTTGATGAGCTCGGTGAGCCGGCGGCCTTCGGACAGCATGATGTCCAGGTTTTCGCGAAAGCGGGCGAATTCCGGGGCCAGTTGCGGCCGCTCGGCAGCCAGGTCGAAAAAAACACCCTTTTCCAGGCGCTTGAGCATGACCTGGGCAAACCCCACCATGGAGGTGAGCGGGGTTTTGAGCTCATGGGAGACGAGGCTCAGGAAGTTGGACTTGACGCGGCTTAGGTCCTCGGCCCGTTGCCTGGCCTCCCGGGCCATGCGGGCCTCCTGGGCGGCCTCGCGCTCCTTGCGGGCCAGATCCAGGATGGTGGCCAGGAGGTGTTTTTCCATGCGGCCGATATCTTCGGCCAGGTCGCGGAATTCGCCGGAAAAGGCGGCCGGATCGAGGTTGGTGTCCTCGCCCCGGGCCACCCGGCGGGCATGGCGGCGCAGGGAGGCCAGGGGCGTGGCCACGCCGCGAAAAACCGCCAGGGCCGCCAGGGCCACCAGCACCAACACGGCGGCCTGGGTCGCGGCGGCGGCCATGGAGGCCGTGGCCGCGATGTCGCGGCGCTTGGCTCCATAATGTTGGCGCAGGTCCTCCATCATGGGCTCCAGCTCCCGGGCGGCCTTGATGAAGCCGACTTCCGTGGATTGGGTGGCCGAGAGGCGGTCGGCATAGGCCCGCAAGGCCGCCGCGTACGCGGCCAGGGCCTCGGCCGCATCCGCGGCGGCCTCATCCTGGCGGGTCCGGGCGAGCAGCCGGCCGAGTTCGTCTTGCAGGCGGCTAAGGGATTCCGGGGAACCCGAAGCCAGCCAGCGCTTTTCCAGGAGGCGCAACTTTCCCAGAGCTGGGCCTAGAGCCGGGCCGAGAGCCTGGCCGGTTGCGGACCCGGCCAGGCGTTCCAGGGCCTGGGACCGGTCGAGGAATACGGCCGCCGGACTGTAGGCGTCTTCCGTGGCCGCCATGTCGGCGTTGCCGGTCATGGCCGTAAATCCGGCCAGATAGGCGCCCAGCAGGCGCAAGGCCGCGTCGCAGGCGGGGTCGCGGTCCGGGTCCAGGGCGCGGATGCCTTCGATGACCCGGCAGGCGGCTTTTTGATGCCGGTCCACGGCCGACAGATAGGTGGGGTCCTGGCGCAGAAAGTAGTTTTTCTCCTGACGCCGCATCTGCAGGACTTCCAGTTGGGCGCGCACGGACAGGCGCTCCAGCTCAAGGGTGTGTTCGGTCAGCCGGCCTTTGAGGAAATCAATGGCAAAGACCAGGACGAAGCCGGCCAGAATGCAGCCATAAAGCGCCAGGAGCTTGGTTTTGACACTCATGGCGCCGGATGCTCGCTGGTTGTGGGCACAGCCATCCCCCAAGCCCGGCGGGCCAGGCGTGGTTGGCGTTTTCCACGGCGGTCTTGGCCGCCGCAAGGGTGCGCCAGGAAAAGCTAACCGATTTGTCTTAAGTTTTCCAGAAGATTGTCCCCTGCTTCACATGAGGCCGGGCCGGTTTTGGAAAAGGCGGGAGCCCCAGGGGCGGTTTACCGCCCCTGGGACCGAAGGGGATGGGGGTTGGGAGGAGAGACTGATTTATTGGAAGTTCTTGCTGAATTCGCCGTAGCCCTGGGTTTCCAGCTCGTCCTTGGGGACAAAGCGCAGGGCGGCGGAATTCAGGCAATACCGAAGACCTGTAGGGGGCGGGCCGTCGTCGAAGACGTGGCCCAGGTGCGAATCGCCGTGTTTGCTTCGCACTTCGATCCGCGTCATGAAAAAATGGGTGTCCTTGCGTTCCACGATGTTTTCCGGGATCAGCGGCCTGGTGAAGCTCGGCCAGCCCGTGCCCGAGTCGTACTTGTCCCGGGAGCTGAAAAGCGGTTCCCCGGACACCGCATCCACGTAGATGCCTTCTGCCTTGTTGTCCCAGGAGTCGCCCTCAAAGGGCGGTTCGGTTGCATCCTGCTGGGTGACCGCGAACTGCCTGGGGGTAAGCTGGCGTTCGAGCTCGTCCTGGGACGGCTTGACGAAATGCCGCCAGTCGCCGTTTCCCGGGTTCGGGGCGGCCGCCTGCGGCGCAGACGCCGGTTCGTCGCCCCAGGTCTCCTGGAGGAACTGGTCCCGGCCGGAAAAGTTTCGATAGGTTTCGTACTGGAGCTTGTGGGTCTTGTAGTAATTCTGATGATAATCTTCGGCCCGGGTGAAAACGGTGAAGGGCAAAACGGCCGTGGCCACGGGCCGGTGAAAACGGCCCGAGGCGGACAGGGCCGCAAGGGCCTCCTCGGCTTGGCGCTTCTGCTCTTCGTCGTGGTAAAATATGGCGGTCCGGTACTGCTTGCCCCGGTCGGCAAACTGTCCGCCCGGATCGGTGGGATCGATATGGCGGAAAAAGGCGTCCAGCACCTGCCGGTAGGTGACCCGGGCCGGATCGAAAAGGACCTGCACCGCCTCGTAGTGGCCGGTGCGGCCCGAGGATACCGCCTGGTAGTCCGGGTTCGGCTCCGTGCCGCCGGTATAGCCTGAAATCACCTCGATCACGCCAGGCACCTTTTCCAGGTCCGCTTCCACGCACCAGAAGCAGCCGCCGGCCAGGGTGGCCGTCTGGATCGTTTCACCGGAGGCGGCCATGGCTTCAGGCCCGGTCTGCGGGGTCCCGGACTGCCGGTTCATGCCTCACCCCCGAATCCCAGCGCGGGATCGGACTGGGCTGCCCGGGACAGCAAGGCCTCGGCCAGGCTGGAGGGCTGTTCCGTGCCGAGAAGGAAATCCATGAGCTCCCGGGCGTCGGCAAAGGCCAGGGTGGCGGCCATGGGCCGGCCCTGGGGCATGGTGGAGCGAAAGACGCTTTCCAGGACATACCCACCGGCCGTGGTCTTAAAAAGCGTCAGCTCCCACCAGCGGTCCCGGGGACCGTCCACGTCCCGCTCATCCAGCGCGGCCAGGCGGGTGGCCGAGGGGCCGGCCATGAGGCCGGGCTGGTCGGCAGTGGGGCTGTATCGACGTGGAACGTGCATGGCTTCTCCCATTGGCGGTGTTTGTCTTTCGCTCCCTTTCTTTCAAAGACCTTGCCAAAGCATTCCGATTGGCAATGGCTTTGAATTCTTGGAATTAAAAAAATGCAAAAAAGGAGAGACAACGCGATTCCCAAAAAGTGGGAGCAACCGCGTGGGAAAGTGGCGGGAAGCGGGAGGTCTTCGGACGGTGCGCGGGGAAGCCGGGGAGGAAGGAAGAGTCGGTAAAAAACTACAAGAACGTCTTGTAGGGAAAGCGCAGCGCCTGCCCGAGTTTTTTGGCCATAGCCTTGCCGATGGCACGTTTGCCGCGTTCCATCTCGGAGATATGGGACTTGTGGACGCCGACTGCGGCGGCAAGCTGGGCCTGGGTCATTTCCCGCAAACCGCGCGCCCCTCGCAGGGCGTCACCCGGTCCCAGGTCCGGAAAGACTTCCTCGATGCCGTATCCAGGCTCCAGGGCCCGGGCCAGGGCTTTTTCCACCCGGTCAATCTTGTCCGCATCCACCACGAACGAGATGACGACGGTGCCGTCAGTATGGGGCGTTTTCGTGAGTTCCAGCATACGTAACCTCCATGAGGCGGATGGCCTTGTCCACAACGGTCCAGACAACCACGTAGGTCGGTCTGCCCTTATTGAGATGGCAATGGAACGTTGCTCCTTGGTTCGTCAGCTTGCCGAAATGCGGCATGGTGACCTGGTTTGGTCCGGCGACGCGCAGGGCCAGGACCAGGGCGTAAAAACGCTTTCGGACGGAAGGCGGCATCTTGTCGGCTGACTTCTTGACCCGGCCGGAGATTGTCACCGTCCATTCCATGACAATGGGTAACCATTAATTGGTTATACGGCAAGGCTGGATACTGGATTTACCGTCCCAGCGACAGGCCATGCTTGCGCAAAAGCCCGTACAGGCGCGACTGGCTTAAGCCGGACAGGTTCATGGCCCTGCGCACGTCGCCGCCGCTGGCCGCGGCCAGGGTTTCCAGGTAGATCCGCTCCACCTGATCGTGGGCGGTTTTTTTGTAGGCGTTCCATTCCAGGTCCACCGGCGCGTCCACAGACGCGGGGGACCCGGGCAGGGGGGGGCGGGGCGAGGCCGCGCCCGGGACGGCCCCGGCCGGGGAGGCCTGGCCCCGGTATTCGCGCTGACCCCGGGCCACCTTGGAGCGCACGAAATGGACCCGCAGGTCCCGGGGCAGGTGCGACGGCAAAAGCTCCATGTCCAGGGGCGCGGCCGCCACCAGGGCGTCCAGGACGTGCACCAGCTCGCGCACGTTGCCCGGCCAATGGTAATCCCGAAACAGCTCCAGCAGCTCCGGGGCCAGGACCTTGAGCGGCAGGTTGCCGACCCGGCAGATGCGCATCAGATGGTGCTCGGCCAGCTCGGCCAGGTCTTCGGACAGTTCCCGCAAGGGCGGCAGGTGGATGGTGACGGCCCGGATGCGGTAAAACAGGTCCTCGCGAAAGCTGCCCTCGGCGACCATGGCCGCCAAATCCCGGTTGCTGGCGCACACCAGCCGGAAATCCACCGGGATTTCCCGGTTCTCGCCCAAGGGCCGGTAGGTGCGGCTTTCCAGGAGGCGCAAAAAGCTCTTTTGCATCTCCAGGGACAGCTCGCTGACTTCGTCGAGAAAAAGCGTGCCCCCGTGGGCCCGGGCCAAAAGCCCGGCCTTGTCCCCGGAGGCCCCGGTAAAGGCCCCCTTGCGGTGGCCGAACAGCTCGCTGGCCATGATGGTCTGCTGCAGGCCGGCGCAGTCCACAATGACGCATTCGGCCTGGGCCCGGGAGCTGTTTTCATGGATGGCCCGGGCAAACAGTTCCTTGCCCGTGCCGGTTTCGCCGAAAAGCAGCACATTGGCCTGGCTGCGGGCGGCCCGGCCCATCTGGCGCAGGCTGCGCTCGATGGCCGGGCCGTGGCCGATGATGCCGGCGCGCCGCACGGGCAGCGAATCCTGCTTTTTCTCCCGGAATTCCAACGCCCGCAGGCAGGCCAGGCGCAGGGCCTCCTGGCTGGCCTTTTTTTCGATGTAGTCCCAGGCGCCGCTGCGGATGGCCAGTTCCGCGCCGTCCGGGTCCCCGGCCCCGGTGATGATGATCACTTCGGGCTCGGCGGGCAGGCTGCGCAGGCGCGGCAACAGTTCCAGGCCCGAACCGTCGGGCAGGCGCACGTCCAGGAAAATCAGGTCAAAGTCCTCGGCTCCGGCCACCCGGCCCGCCTCGGCGGCGCTGGCGGCCTTGCGCACGGCATGCCCGTCCGTAACAAGCAGCCCGGCCAGAAACTCGCGAAAAAACGCGTCGTCGTCGATGACCAGGATGGTTGCCATGGGCAGGCTCGGGGCGAAAATCAGCCGGCCGGATCGGCCAGGTAGGGGTGGCGGCGCACGGCGGACAGGACCTGTCCGAGTTCCCGGGACGCCAGGTTGTGGTGGATGCGGCAGGCCGGCAGGTCGCCGGCCAGGCAGGCTTCCTGGAGCGCCTTCATGGCCTGGTGCAGGCGTTCGGCCCGAAGCGGGCCGGCCATGCCGGCCAGGTCATGGGCCAGGGTCGCGGCCAGGGCCATGTCGCCCCGGTCCAGGGCCCGGGCCAGGTCCCCGCGCTTGGGCTCGGCCAGGGACAGGAACAGGGTCAGCATTTCGATGGCGAATTCCCGTCGGTTGGCGGCGACAAAGCCCGACACGTCAAAAGCGGCGTCAGCCGAGGCTTCCCGTGACCCTGGGGCGTCTTGCCTGTCCTTCTTGGCCACGGCCCGGGCCATGGCGGCAAACAGGTCCTCGCCGCGCACGGGCTTGGACACGTATTCGTCCATGCCCGAGGCCAGGCAGCGTTCCCGGTCGCCCGGCATGGCAAAGGCCGTCAGGGCCAGGATGGGAATGCCGTTGGGGTTGACCCCGGCGCAGGCTCCGGAGCGGATGGCCCGGGTGACGGAAAGGCCGTCCATGTCGGGCAACTGGACGTCCATGAGGATGCAGTCAAGCGCCTGGGTCCGCACCGTGTCCATGGCCTCGCGGCCATCGCGGGCCGCAACCGTGGTATGCCCTTTTTTGCGCAGCAGGTGCAGCAGGTACAGGCGATTGACGTCATTGTCGTCGACCACCAGCACGGTCAGGGGCGGCAAGTCCTGATCCGGACCGACTTCAGGCATGAGCGCACCTCATATTTTTAAATAAATAAAAGACATGGCCGCCTATGGAGCGACCAACTGCCAGAGTGTGGGGAACGCTAGCACAAATTTTTACCGGATCAAACCGGAAGATGGGAGGCCCATGCGGCGGGATTGTTGCGCGAGGGTCCATTTTTCCGGAACAGGGGACAAGGCGGGCCGGACATGCTATGGTCCGGCCGGAAACCCCGGTTTCTGAAATTGCCACAGGAGGAAAACGCATGACTCAAGTCAACGAAGTGTACAAATGTGAAGTGTGCGGCAATGTGGTCAAGGTCATGGAGGCCGGCGACGGCGAACTGGTCTGTTGCGGCCAGCCCATGAAGCTTCAGGAGAAGTAGCCTCAAGCTGTGATGATGGCCGGACCCGGCGGTTTGGCCGGGGCCGGCCATTTTTGGCATGATTCGTGCTTAAGGAGCTCCAGTCCAAGGAGCAGCCATGTCCCGACCGCGCCTGAGCCTTTGCACCTTCACCTACAATGACGGCGTCCTGGCCGACGATCTCCTGGCCGACCTGGGCCGGTGGACCGTGCAGCCGGATGAAATCCTCGTCGTGGACGACGGCTCCGACCCGCCCTATGCCCCGGCCCGGCTCCCGCAGCAGGGCCGCATCGTGCGCCAGCCGCGAAATACGGGCATCACCCGGGCCAAGCACACGGGCGTGAGCGCCGCCACGGGCGAGGTCATCCTGGCCGTGGACTGCGACGTGCGCCTGACGCCCGGCTGGCTGGCGGCCTGCCTGCCCCACGCGCTTCGGTCCGAGGTGGGGCTCGTCAGCGGCCCGGTGGTCCATGCCGCCGGCGATGACTGCGTTTCCCGGTATCTGCGGGCTTTCGGCGACAACCACAACCTGGGCGCCACCGGGGCCGTGGACTTCATACCGGGCAATGCCTGGCTTTTGCGCCGGGACGTCTGGGAAGCCGTGGGCGGGCTGGATGGCTTTGACCAGGACGTGTGCGAGGACCGTTGCCTGTGCGGCCGGGTGCGCCGGGCCGGATACCAGCTTTTCATCGAGCCCGAGGCCCGGGCGCTCCAGGTGCGAAAGCTCTCCCGGGTGGCTGCGCTGCGGCGCTTCTGGAAATGGTGCCATGCGGCTTTCAAGGCCGAGCCCGTGGCCGAGGCCTCCCTGCCGGGCCTTGTCTGCAGCAGTTTCGTCATGCCCATGAGTGAGCGCATCGCCGATGCCGTAGGCTGGGGCACCTTGGAATTTCTGTACCTGGAAGTCGCCTACTTGAGCCACGTGGCCCTGGACCTGTGCGCTTTCGGCCGGAAGCATTGGGGATACGGCGAGACGCCGGACCAGGCCTGGTGGGCCGGCCTGCGGCAGTTTTTTGCCGGCCAGCGCCGGCTTTTGGCCCTGCTCACGGCCGATCTGGCGGCCATGGGCCATGGCGTTCCCCGGCCCCGGCCCCTTGCGGCCAACCCCTTTGCCGACGCCTTTGCGGTCCTGGAAAGCCTGCGGCCTTCCGGAGTCTTCACTTGGCTGGACAGCCAGGGCGTGGCCAGGCTTTTGGCCGAGGAAGCCGACGGGCAGCGGCATTTTTCCGCCTATGCCACGGCCAGCCTGGACGAGCCGGGGCTTGTCCGGCCGGCCTGACCGTCCTTGCGTCCGGGAAAAGCGATCTTACACAAGTAGCATAACGACCGGAGGAACCATGGCGGCGGATGGTTGGGCTTCCTTTTTCCAGGCCCTGCGGCAACGGGCCCTGCCCGACGGCTCTTTTGCCGTGGCCCCGGGAACCGGCTCCCGGCCCGACGCCACGGCCTGGGCGGCCGTGGCCCTCCAGGCCGCGGGCCTGGCTCCCGAACTGGCGGCCGCGGCCCGGCAATCCCTGGCCGCGGCCCAGAGCCCGGACGGCTCGGTGCCGGTTTTGCCCGAGCGCCCCACGGCCGTGTGGCCGACCGGCCTGGCCATCCTGGCCTGGCTGCCGGACCCGGAGTTTGCGCCCCAGGCCGCGGCCGCCGTGGCCTGGTTGCTTGGGCATCCCGGCCAGCACTGGCCCAGGCAGGAAGGCGGCGTTTTCGGCCATGACACCGACATCAAGGGCTGGCCCTGGATCGAGGGCACCCACTCCTGGGTGGAGCCCACGTCCCAGGCCGTGCTGGCCCTGACCGCCGCCGGCCAGGCCGGCCAGGCCCAGGTGGCCGAGGCGGCCCGCCTGCTCCTGGACCGCCAGCTTCCGGACGGCGGCTGGAACTACGGCAACACCCGGGTTTTTCGCAACATGCTCCTGCCCGTTCCCGAGAGCACGGGGTTTGCCCTGACCGCCCTGGCCGCTTTGTCCGTCCCGAACGGCCGGCCCGACCGGAGCCGGGTGGCGGCCAGCCTGAATTACCTGGCCGGACCCGAGTGCGCCGTGGCCACGCCCCTGGCCGCTGCCTGGCGGGCCTTTGGCCTGACCGCCTGGGAGGCCGCGCCCCCGGACGCCCTGGCCAACCTCGGCCGCGCCCTGGACCTGCAGGCGCGCTACGGCCCCTATGACACGCCGCTTCTGGCCCAGGTCCTGGCCGCCGCGGCCAGCCAGGGACGCTTTTCGGCCTTGACCAAGGGGGCCTGACATGGACGCTTTCCCGAAAAAACAGGGGTTTTCCCGCCGCGACGCCCTGAAGCTGGCCGCCGGAGCCGGCCTTTTGGCCGCCAGCGGCGCTTATGCCTGCCACTCCCTTTTTCCCAATGTCCCGCGAACCGCCGTGTTCGTGGCCAAGGCCGCCAGTTACGAGGCCGACCTGGCCGGCATCCTGGGCCAGGGCTTCTCCGAGCTCGGCCTTTCCCGGCCGGACGTGGCCGGCCGGCGGGTGCTCCTCAAACCCAATCTGGTGGAACCCCATGCCGGGGCCGGACACATCAACACCCACCCCCTGGTGGTTAGGGCGGCGGCCGAGGCTTTTTTGCGTCTGGGCGCGGCTTCGGTGATTGTGGCCGAAGGGGCCGGGCATCGCCGCGACGCCTTTCTGGTCCTGGAGGAATCCGGCCTGGCCGATGTCCTGGTCCGGGAAAAGCTGCCGTTTGTGGACCTCAACACCGGCCCGGTCCACAAAACCGCGAACCTGGGCGGGTTCAGCAGGCTCGGCGATTTGTGGCTGCCCGACGCCCTGGCCCGGGCCGACCTGGTGGTGTCCGTGGCCAAGATGAAGACCCACCACTGGGCCGGGGCCACCCTGTCCATGAAGAACCTGTTCGGGGTCATGCCCGGCGCGGTCTACGGCTGGCCCAAAAACGTGCTCCATTTCGCCGGCATCGAGCCTTCGATCCTGGACATCAACGCCACGGTGCGCCCGGACTTCGCCATTGTGGACGGCATCGTGGGCATGGAGGGCGACGGCCCCATCATGGGCGATCCCGTGGCGGCCGAGGTCCTGGTCATGGGCAGAAATCCCCTGGCCGTGGACGCCACGGCCTGCCGGATCATGGGCATCGACCCGGCCAAGGTGGCCTACCTGAACCGGGCCGACGGCCGGCTGGGGACCATCGACGCCTGGCGCATCGACCAGCGCGGCGAATCCCCGGTGGCGGTGCGCCATGATTTCAAGCTGCTCGATTTCGTGCCGGCCCAGAAGGATATTCGTCTGGTCGGATGACGTATCGGGCATTTGAATCGGCCGGGATGTATGCTAGTCTGGCAGCATGACGCCCCTATTCCCCCTTTTGGCCCGCCTGGCCGCGCTGGCGGTGTGTTGCGGCCTGGGCCTGTCCGCTGCTTCGGCCCAGGCCCAGACGCATGAGCGGCCACGGCCGGCCGTGCGGCACGATTTGGCCGTGACCCTTGATCCTGCCGCCGGGAAACTCCTGGGCCGCGACGAACTGACCCTGCCGCGGCCGGCCGGGGACCGATTGGAGTTCGGGCTTTCGCCCAAGGCTGCGCTTTCCCGGGTCCTGGTCAATGACGCGCCGGTCGCGCCCAGGCGCCAGGGCGAGGTTGTGGCCGTGCCCCTGCCTGAGGGCAAGCCCGGCGACCCCTTGCGCCTGATTGTGGAGTATGCGGCCCGTTTTGCCGGGCAGCCGCCCGCGGACCCGACCATGGACAACCCCGGCCAGGGCGTGGCCGCGTCCATCACGGCCCAGGGCGCGTTTCTTTTGGCCGGCAGCCTGTGGTATCCGGTTGTCACCGACGCTGCCGAGGCCTTTCGCCTCACCGTGGACGCGCCCAAGGGCTTTTCCGCCGTGGCCGTGGGCCGGCTGGTCGAAATTGCCCCGGGGCCGGCCGGAACCCGCACCGTGTACGAGGCGGCGTTCGTTCCGGACGGCCTGGCCCTGGCTGCGGGGCCGTACGCAGTGACCCGGGACGAGTCCGGAAAAATTCCGCTTTTCACGTTTTTTCGCCGCGATGACGCGGCCCTGGCCCGGACGTATCTGGAGGCCTCGGCCCGGCACCTGCGCTTTTTCGAAAGCCTCATCGGCCCGTATGCCTTTGACAAGTTCGCGGTGGTGGAAAATTTCTTTGAGACCGGCTTCGGCTTTCCCTCCTTCACCCTGCTTGGCCCCTCGGTCCTGCGCCTGCCCTTTATACCGGAGACCAGCCTGCTGCATGAGATCGGGCACTGCTGGTTCGGCAACGGCGTGCTGGCCGATGTCCGGCACGGCAACTGGAGCGAGGGCCTGACCACCTATCTGGCCGACTACCTCTCCAAGGAGCGCGAGAGCCCCCAGGCCGGCCTGGATTACCGGCTCCAGGTCCTTCGCGACTACGCCACCCTGGCCGCCGGCCCGGATGATCTGGCCTTGAAGGATTTCCGGTCCCGGACAAGCCCGGCCACCCGGGCCGTGGGCTATGGCAAGGCCCTGTTCGTCTTTCACATGGTGCGGCGCATGATCGGGGACGAGGCCTTTTTCGCGGCCCTTGGCCGGGTCTATGCGGACAAGCTCTTTTTGCCGGCCGCCTGGGACGACTTCCGGGCCGCCTTTGTGGGGCCGGATTTTCCCGAGGCCTTTTCCCGCGCCTTTTTCGACCAGTGGATAAACCGGGTGGGCGCGCCGTCCCTGACCCTGGGGGACGTATCCGTGACCCGGGACGGGGAGGGCTACGCCCTGCGCGGCACGGTGAGCCAGACCGCGCCGGCCTACAGCCTGCGCCTGCCCGTGGTGGCGACCACCGACGCCGGGGACGTGTCCGCCGTGGCTGCCCTGGATGCGCAGCAAGGAACGTTTGGTCTCAACACTGCGGCCAGGCCCCGCCGGGTCTGCCTGGACCCCGGGACCGACGTGTTTCGGCTTTTGCCGGCCCAGGCCATTTCGGCCTCCATCAACAGCCTCAAGGCCGCGCGCCGCCTCCTGGCCGTGCGCGCCAGCGGGCCGGACGCCCCGTCCGCAGCCGCGGTCGCGGCGCTTCTGGCCGGCCTGGGTCGGGAAGACGCGACCCAGGTGCCCGAGGCCGGCCTGGGCCAGGCCCTGGCCCAGGCCGGGGGCCAGGCTTCCGTGCTCTTTCTGGGCTGCCCCCAGACCGCGCCCGGCCGGGAGCTGCTGGCCACGGTGCCGGGCGAGGCGGCTTCGGCCCTGTGCCGGCCCCTGTCGGACTGGCCACAGGCCGCGGACGCGGTCCTGGCCGTGGGCGCGTTGCCCCAGGCCGATGGTCGGGCCGGCCGGGCCGTGGCCACGTTCCGATCGAGCCCCGGCGCGACCTCCACGGGCGTGGAAGCGGCCGGGGCCAAGGCCACCCATTACGGCCGCTTCGGCTTCCTGGCTTTTGCCCAGGGCCGCAACGTGGCCAAGATAGCCTGGCCGGCTCCCAGCGAACCCTTGTGCCGCGACCTGACGGAGGTGCCTTGACCATGCGCCGCCTGCTTGCGCTTTGTTGTGTGACCCTGGGCTTGGTGGGAACGGCCTGCCGCTCCGGCAACAGCGTGACGCTCCTGGATGTCCACGACGGCCGCCGCCTGTCCCTGGCCCAGGCCGCACCCGACCTGGCCAAGACCCGGCTGGTGGTGGTGGGCGAGAGCCATGACGAGCCGGCCCATCACCGCCTGCAACTGGACGTGATCCAGGCCCTGGCCGCTGCCGGGGCCAAGCTGGCCGTGGGCCTGGAAATGTTTCCGGCCAAGGCCCAGAAGGTGCTGGACGATTTCGCCTCGGGCCGTTTGGACGAGCAGGCCTTTATTCCGGCCTTTGTGGCCCATTGGGGGCACTTGTGGCCTCAGTACCGGGATATTTTCCTGGCCTGCCGGGAAAAGGGCATTCCCCTGGTCGGCCTCAATGTCCCCCGGTCCGTGGTGCACAAGGTGGCCCGGGAGGGTTTCGACGCCCTGACCGAGGCCGAGCGCGGGGAGCTGCCCATGGTGGCCTGCCGGGTGGACTCGGAATACGAGGCCCTGCTGCGCCGGGCCATGGGCGGACACGGCGGGGAAGGCAACTTCCGGTATTTCTGCGAGGCCCAGGTGGTCTGGGATACGGCCATGGCCGCCCATGCCCTGGACTACCTCAAGGCCCACCCGGACACGGTCATGGTGGTCCTGACCGGCACGGTCCACGCCTGGAAGCCGGCCATGCCCCGGCAGGTCCGGGACCTGGACCCGCAGTTGCCCCTGCGGGTCATTTTGCCGAAGATTGCGGGCAGCATCGAGCCGGCCACTATCGGGCCCGGGGAGTGCGATTATCTGGCCGTAGCCTTTTGACGGCCTCCTTGCGCCCCGGCTTTCACGCGCTTGGGGCTTGCCATATCGCCGGATTACCCTTACCTGATGGGCTGGTCGGGGTGTCGAGATAACGAATGACGAAAAGCGTCGCGGCAAGGCGTCGCATTGGGGCGGCGCCTCATTTGGCGTCCCGGCTGGCGATGCGCGCCAGGGGCGCCTCTTCGTTTCGTCCGGGGCGCGGGTGTGCTCCCCGGATGCGTCGCACGGTCTTGGTCCGCAGTTCGACCTGGGCCGACACCCCAGCTTTTTTCCCCCACAACCTCGTTCCCGCCGCGCCACATCGCCGCTTCCCGCCGTTTTGGCGGGGCGGCCGGAATATGGTCCGGCGGATTGCGCGCATGGCAAGGTAGAAGAGACCGTATATGGACGACCCGAAAGACAACGCAGCCAAGGAAGCCAAGGGGGAAGCCAGGGGCGATGGCGTCAACCTGGGCGGCTTTGGCGTGTCGCTTTCCGACAAGGAAAAAAAGAACCTGCTGACGTTTCTCTCCATCGGGATCATCCTGGTGGAGTTCGCCGTCACCATTGCGGCCGTGTGTTACGGCATCATCAACTCCCATAAGCTGCCCGACGGCACGATCCAGTTCCGCTTCCCCTGGATGGCCTATTCCGTGGCCCTGATCCTGGCCCCGGTGGCCATCATGCTCGTGGTCAACATCATCGGCATGGGCTTTGGCCGCTTTTTCAAGGGCGACCCCAACCTGGACGAGGAGCAGATGCGCTACATGCCGGAGCGGTTGCGCCGGCTGATCGCCCTGTCCCGGGGGTTGCCCACCATCATTTTGCTCGGGGGCATGATCCTGGTCGGCGCGGTGCTCTACTACCTCGACGCGGTCATCCAGGCCATCCTGCGCATCGGCGACCACGTGGAAGTCATTGCCCCCTGGGTGATGCTCGGATTGGTGGCGGCCTGGTGCCTCAGCTACCTGGTGCGCATGTGGTTTATCTATAAGACCCGACGCATGCAGGAGGAGTACGCCTTTCGGCGCGAGGTGCTGGAGCGCACGGGCATCGTCATTGTGGACGGCCGCAAGCACATCGCCTCGGACGGCCGCACCCTGGGCGAGCAAAAGGCCCTGCCGTACTGCGTCATCGACGTGCTGCCCCCGGGCGAATGCGCGGATGGCGGCGAGCCCAAGGACAAGGATGCAGGGGACTCTCATGACAATGCAGGCAAATGACCGCCGCGCCCATGTCCGGGACGTGCTGCTGGCCCGGGTGGCCCGGGCGGATGGCGGCCGGCGCGAGGCCATATTCGAATTCGTGGGCGTGACCCGGCCCGACCTGGGACCCGAGGCGGCCCGCATTCTTGCCGAGAAGACGCCCGCGCTTTTGCCGGAGCTGACCGCGAAATGGATCGGCATGTTCGTGGACCGGCTCTTTGAAACCGTGCCGGCCGGGCAGATCGAGCTTTTGTGCGACGGCAGCGAGGAAAACGAGGCCGCCCTGGCCCTGGCCTATGTCATGTTCCTGGAGTCCGCGCGCATGGAAAAGCAGATGGCCGAGGACCTGGCCGCCTGCGACCTGGGTCCGGCTCCGAACGGATCGGGCGGGACTTCCGGGGCCGAGCTGGTGGCCGACGTATGCCGCCACCTGGCCCGGGAGGACGCCAAGCGCCGCCGGGAAAGCCGGCTCAAGGCCGAGGCCTATCGGGCCGGCCGGGGCCGGGCCAACTAGCGTTCATTCTGTTCGAAGCCGTGGCGGACAATCTGCCGAGCGACAACTCGGCCGCCCGGCAACCATCTCAGACCAGATATCCCTGGCGTTCCAGGTAGAGCAGCACTTCCTGGGCCGCCTCGCCCGGGGTCAGGGCCGTGGTGTCCAGCACGATCTCGGCGTGTTCCGGGGCCTCGTAGGGATCGTCGATGCCGGTCACGCCCTTGGCCAGCCCGGCCCGGGCCTTGGCGTAAAGCCCCTTGCGGTCGCGCTGTTCGCATACCGAAAGCGGCGTGGCCATGTGGATTTCCACGAATCCGCCATATCGGCTCACCAGGTCCCGGGCGTATTCGCGCGCCGCGGCGTACGGCGCGATGGGCGCGCAGATGGCAATGCCCCGGTTTTTGGTGATTTCGCTGGCCACGAATCCGATGCGCTGGATGTTGAGGTCGCGGTGGGCCTTGGAAAAGGTCAGTTCGCTGGACAGGTGGCGGCGCACGATGTCGCCGTCCAAAAGCGTCACCGGCCGGGTGCGCAGCTCCATGAACTTGACGTACAGGAGCCTGGCCAGGGTGGATTTGCCCGCCCCGGATAGCCCGGTCATGAAAAGCGTGAACCCCTGCTTCGACCGGGGCGGAAAGGCCAGGCGCAATTCTTCCACCACCTCGGGAAAGGCAAACCATTCCGGGATGTCCAGGCTGTATTCCAGCCGCCGCCGGAACTCTGCCGGCTCCATGCGCTTGACGGTCATGCCCGGGACCACCTCGGCCGCCGGGATGTACTGGGCCTTTTCCTCCACATAGGCCATGGCCGGGCTGGGAACCGCCACAATGCCGGTTTCCGCCTCCAGGCCGGCCAGGAGTCGCTGGGCCTCGCCCAGGGGGTAAAACGGCTCTGCCCGGGTTCCGGCCAGGGGATCGGCCTGGTCCGGGGCCACCAGGCAGTGGGTGCAGCCGTAATTTTTCTGGACCAGGGCCTCGAGCAGGGCCTGGCGCGGCCCGGCCGGCCGCCGGCAAAGGGGGAGCAGGCCCAGGAGCAGCATGTTTTGGGGAAACGTGGCGGCAAAGCGCATGGCGCAGCGCACGGCGGCGAAATGGGCGATGCCCCCGAGCATGGCGTCGCCGACCACGGATTGGAGCAGAATGCTGGCCCCGATCTCCTTGGCCGCCTGCTGGAGCATGGCCTTGTGGGCGCAGTGGAGCGGACCGCTGCCGTGGTAGCCCAAAACCTTGCGCCAGCCCCGCCGTTGCAGGGCGGCCTGGGTCTCGGCCGGGGTCAGGCGCAGTTCGGCGTAATCGCAATGCGGCGGCGCGGCCAAGCCCTCGACCAGGCCGCCCACCCGAAAGGCGGCGGTGTCGCGCAGATGGGCGGCCACCCCGGGATGGAGCTGGGGGTTGTCTGTCCCGAAAATGGCCCGGGCCTCCCGGACCGGGTCCGCCTCCCAGATGTCCTCCACGGTCAGCACGGCCAGCATGAAGCCCTCGCCGTCGCGAAGGGCCAACCGTTCCCCGGGGATGAGCTTTTCGGCCAGGCCGGCGTCCACGTTAAGGCTCACGGGCATGGGCCAGGGCGCGCCGCCGGCCAGGCGCATGGTGTCCAGGACGCTTTCGAAGTCGGCCCGGTTCATGAAGCCGCAAAGGGGATAAAAGGCCCGGGACAGGAGCAGCTCCAGGTCGCAGACCTGGCTTGGGGAAAGGGCAACGGACTTGAAGGTGAGGGAAGAGGCCTTGAGCTCTTCCGCCCGCCGGAAATGCACGAACAGGTTTTGGGCGTGCACGTGGTTGTCCATGGGGATTCCTCCTGGGAATGGCGGAGGCGAAACGGCAGTGTGATGGTGCCGTCATATCCCCAGGCGGCGCGGCCTGTCCACAAAAAGCGGTGGGCGGGCAGTATCAGGCGAACATGGCGGCCACCACCTCGAAGTGGGCGTCGGCTGCTTCCACCAGCTCGGGCAGGTCTGCGGCCGCCAGTCCCACCGTGGTCCAGGCCTCGGGTACATACCGCGGCACGAAGTGATCGCCGCTGCCGCCGGGCAGGACCGCTCCGGCCACCATGTCGGCCACGTTGACCAGGGCCGGCTCCAGGGCACCTCCCCGGACATGGGGTCGTGATGCCGCCACACGGCCTGTTCCAGGCTTTCCGGAAAGCGCCATTTGCGCAGCAGCATGCCGCCCAGGGTGGCGTGGTCGAAGCCGAACAGCTCCCGTTCCACGTCGAGCAGGGACCGTTTCGCATGGGCGGCCCGGGCCAGGGCCTCGCCGGCCAGGGCCGGAACCTGCTTGTAGAGCACCAGCCGGCCGATGTCGTGCAGGATGCCGGCCACGAAAAACCGTTCCGGGCTCGGGTCGCCCAGGCGCACGGCCAAAAGCTTGGCCAAAAGCCCCACCCCCACCGAATGCCGCCAGAACTGCTGCATGTCGATGCATTCCGGCGGAATGTCCTTGAAAAGTGGCAGCACCGACACGCCCATGGCCAGGGTGGAGAGCTGGTTTAAGCCCAGGAGCATCACCGCCCGGGACAGGGTGTCCACCCGGCCGGGCGGCAGGCCGCCCGAAACCCGCAGGGTGCGGGCGTAAAAGGCGCTGTTGACGAGCTTTAAAAGCTTGGCCGTCAGGCTCGGGTCCTTGCCGATGACCGCCGCCGCCTCCTCCACGGTGGAGGCCGGATCGCTCAACACCTCGCGGATGCGCATGAACACTTCCGGCAGGGAGACCAGGATGGGGTCGCTGGCCAGGATATGCTCGGGGCTGGGAATTTCCTTGGCCGCGCGGGGTCGGGGCGCGGGCAGGCCGGCCGATGGGTACGGAGCCGGGCCGGCGGTCCGGGACAGGGCCAAGTCGAACAGGGCGGCCGGCACGGCCTCGGTGGTGGACACCAGGGCGAACCGCTCGCGCAGGGCCTCCTCCGGAGCGACCGGGCAGCCCGGGGCAGGGGCCGGGGAGGCGTCGGCCTGGCCGGTCGGTTCCACCTCGACCTCGGCCACCCGCCAGCCGCGCAGCAGGCGCAGGTGGGCCTGGTTCAGCTCCTGGCCGGCCGGCAGGCGGTACTTGCCGTCCGGGCTTTCGATGGCAACGGCCAACACCATTCCCGGCCGCAACTGAAGAAAGGGTATCTTGGGCATATGCCGTCACTTTGCCGGCTTTGACTGCCCGGCGGTTGCGCCGTTTCCGGCCGTTTCCACGGCGAAATATGACGGTGTGTACCAGCGCGCCGCGCTTGCGGCAAGGGAGGGGGATCCAGGGCCGGCGGGACCGGACGGCCCGGGGTTCCCCCAGGGGGCGGCCTGGCGTATAAGGGCTGTCCGGATTTTTGGCGGCCCGCGCGGCCGACCCTGCACGCGGAGGCGGCATGAACGTATCCCCCCTTATCACCGGCGACGGCCAGCTTGTCGAGGTCAGCGACATCCATTTCAACGAAGAACTGGCCGCGCCCCAGGTTTACGGCGTCATGCGCTTTTCCGGCACCAGCGACATCCTGCGCGGCCTGGTGCGGGACCTGCGCGACCGGGCCGTCCGGGAAGGCCGGCCGCTTACGGATTTTATGGATGTCAGCGGCCGCAGCGGCCATTCCCGCATCGGCCTGGACGTGCGCCTGTCCAGCCAGCCCCCGGTGGTGTCCGACTCGGCCAAGACCGTGGAAATCCCGGTGGTGGTGGCGGCGCTCAATGCGGTCCTGGCCGAATCCCTGGCCGACCTGCGCTGCCTGTGCGCCGACGGCGGGGTGGATATTGGCCGGCTTTTCATTCCCCGGGGACCGTCCCTGACCAAGCAGGGGATCGGCCAGGCCCTGGAGCGGGGCTGGCTGCTTTTGCCCGAGCAGCACGAGATCACAAGCGACGGGGTGGTGGAAATCCCCCTGGAGGACCTGCGCTACGTGCTTTCGACCCGGCTTTTGGGCGTTGGGCGCAATTTCGCCGAGATGGTGATCAAGGGCAAGCACGGCCTGGGCATCTTCCAGAGCCTGGCCCCCACGGGACTGCCGCCGTTTCTTGCTTCCAAGGAATTCATGGTCGGAGCCGTGCATATCTCCCTGGGGCCGTTTACGGCTTTTCTGGAGCGGGAAACGAGCCGGCCCGGGGTCTTCCACCTGGCCTCGCGCCTGCTCGACGGCATCCGCACCACGGGCATCGGCATTCCGCGCCAGGTGGAGCTCTATAACGGCGGCGAGGAAGCCGCTTCCACGGCCGGCCTGGCGGTCCGGCTGCGTCTGTATCCGCCCGACGAGCAGGTGGCCCGGCTGGCCGGGCGCATTCTGGAGCCGCAGCGGGCCAGGCACGTCCTGGCGGCCGGCGTGGATTTCGCCGACCTCACGGACGTCTTTTCCCCGGACGCCAGCCGGATTCTTTTCGACGAGATTTCGGCCGCTCCGGAAGAAGGCGGCGTGTACGGCCGCATCTTCATGCCCGGCAAGATGATCGCCATCCCCTGGGAACAGGAGGAGGGGGTATGGCTCGAGGAATTCCAGTGGCGGCTGGTCTATGAATACGCCCGGGGCAACATTCCCGAGGGCGTGCTGGCCGGGGAGGAGATTCCCAAGCGGCTGCGGCCGTTTTTAAACGGCCTGCGCTATGTGGGCGGCGAGCAGAAGCTGTCCAAGGTGTTCGTGTCCGACGCCCTGCCGCCGGTGGACACCCTGCGGGTGCTCAAGCGAAACGGCATCGGCGTGGTGGCCGCTCGGGGCATGGGCTGTCTGGCGGGCAAGGCCTGCCGGCTGCCCAATTTCCGCATGGACCAGGCCCTGTACGAGGAGCTCCTTCGCCTGGAAGACGAGGGCATGCGCTTTTACCTGCTGCTGGAGCTGGGCGGCCAGGCCCAGGTCCGGGAGTTCTACCGGGGCCTGTGGGTGACCCGGGACGGCAAGGCGCGTCTGCCCGGCATCCACACCACCATGGCCATGTTCGGCTCTTCCTGCGACGTCCTGTGTCCGCTTCTGGAACAGCCCATTGCCGCGTTTTTTACGCGCCTGCGGGACAACCCGCGCCTGGGGGACGGGTTTGCCGTGGCTCACGGCTCCGGCCCCGGCGTCATGCGCACCGTGGACGATGCCGCGGCCGCTTTGGGCATCTACCGCATGGGCGTGGGCATTGACGCCGAGGAGATCGGGCAAGTGCCCAATTTCGCGCCCGAGGCCGTGGCCCAGTTCACCAACCTGGCCATGAACACCCGCCAGGACATCCTGGACCGGCGCTCGCTTTTCAAGGTCTTCAACCTGGGCGGCTTCGGCACCAGCTACGAGATCAACATGGCGCTGACTTTCATGAAGATCGGCCAGTGCCTGCCTGCGCCCTACATCTTTGTCGATCCCCTGGGCCTGGGACCGAACGGCGGGCGGTTTTGGAGCCAGACCCTGGGCCAGTTTCATACGCTTTCCAGCAACCTGGCCGCCAATGGCCACGAGCTTGGGGCGCTTGGGCCGCGCTGGGTGGTCAACTGCTGCCACGAAGTGGGGAGCTACGAGGAAGGCCTGGCCGTCATCGAAGGCTTTCTGGCCGACCCCATGCAGTATTGGCAGGACCGCGAAATCCCCCTGGACCGGGTGCGCCTGGCCCGGGAAAACGTCCACAGGGCCGGGGTGCCCATTCCGCCGTATATTGATGCGGCGTTGGGCTAGACATATTGTCCGCGCCCCCATCCGCCGCTATCCAGGTCCCATGAGTCCCATGACGCGTTCCCATTCTCCCGTCTGGGACCTGAACGGCCTGACCTTCTCGGACGAGCCGGCTCCTGATCCGGACCGTGCGCCCCTTGCGCCGGGCACGTTCCCCCAAGCCCTGGCCAGGCACGAACAATTGCTGGCCCGCCGCGACCGCGCCCTGGCCGTGGCCGGCCTGCACATGGCCGTGCGCGCATCCGATCCGGCTGCCGAGACCCTGCGCCAGCGGGCCGCCGCCGTCTCCCGCAACCTCGGTCCGGCCATCCGGCGCTTCGAGCAGGCCTTTGCCGCCCTCGACGCCCATGCTGCCTCGGCCTGTCTGTCCGCCCTGGGCGACCATCCCGCCGTCCATGCCCTGGCCAAGGCCCGGGCCATGGCCCGGTATCGCCTGGACCCGGCCCAGGAAACGCTGCTCGACGATCTGGCCGGCGAGCAGCGCCACATCCTGGCCGCCCAGTGGAACGACCTGGCCGGCCGCGTCCAGGCCGGCCGGGAAGCGGCCCTGGCCGGGCATCCCGATCCCGCCCGCCGTAAGCGCGCCGCCACGCGCCTGAGCCGCGCCCTGTCCCGCCACCGCTCCCTTTTCGCCCGCACCCTGGCCGCCGTGATCGGCCTCGAAGCCCGGGAAACCGCCGCCCGAGCGCTCCCGCATTGGCTTTTCCCGCGCTGTCTGGCCGAGGAAACCACGCCCCAAGCCGTGGCCGGTCTGGTCGCGCGTCTGGAAGAGTCCTTTCCTCTGGTCGGCCGCTACTACCGCCTCAAGGCCCGGCTCTTGGGACACGACATCCTGCCCGACCGCGACCGTCTGGCTCCGCTTCCCGGCACCCTTCGCCGCCAGGCCTTCCCAACCATGGCCGACCAGGTATTGGCGGCCATCACCGACCTTTCCCCGTCCCTGGCCGAGGCGGCCCGCCGCATCTTCCAATCCGGCCACATCGACGCCGCGCCGAGGCCCGGCAAGACAGGCGGGGCCTTTTGCCAGTCCCTGAGCCCCGGCGAGGTCCCCTACATCCTCCTCAATTCCCGAGGCAGCCCCCGGGATGCGGCTGTCCTGGCCCATGAGCTGGGCCACGGCGTCCATCATCTCTTGGCCGACCCCCTGGGCCTCCTGGCCGCCGAGCCCTGCGCCGCCCTGGCCGAGGCCGTGGCCGTGCTCTTCGAGCTGGCCCTATTCCAAACCCGCCTGTCCCGGGCCGCTACCGACGCGGACCGCCTGGCCGTTCTGTGCCAGCGCCTGGAAGACGACATCACCACCATCTTTCGCCAGGCCGCCCTGCACGGCTTCGAAGACGCCCTGCGCCATCGGGAAACCCTCTCCGCCGACGACCTGGACGCCCTGTGGACCCAAACCCTCTCTACCCTGCACCAGGACGCCATCACCGCCCCCTGCCCCACGGCCTGGGCCGCCACGCCCCATTTCTGCATCGTGCCGGGCTACGTGCACGTCTACGCCCGGGCCGGCTGTCTGGCCTGGGCCATCTGGAGCCGCTGCCACGACATGGGCGATGCCTTTGCCCCGGCCCTGGTCCGGCTCTGCGCCGCCGGCAATAGCCGCCCCCTGGCCGAACTCCTGGCCCCCTTCGGCATCGACCCGGATGCGCCTGGGCTGGAGCGGTGGGCTGTGGAGCGGTTTGCCGGGTACTTGGCCGAGGCTGAGCGGTTGGCGGGAGCAGGGGCGGGGACGGGGGCGTTGGCGGGGAATGCCTCCGGCGGCCAGGGCTCTGCCCTGGACCCGCCGGGGGGAGTCACTCCCCC
>CAZBER010000025.1:0-54878 GCA_964490985.1 uncultured Desulfovibrionaceae bacterium
CAACCACATGATGCTGCGTGAAATGCGCGAAGGCCGCGGCCCCATCTACATGGATACCGCCGGCGCCCTCCAGGCCACCTTCGCCAACCTGTCCGCCGAGCAGCAGAAGCACCTGGAGTCCGAAGCCTGGGAAGACTTCCTCGACATGTGCGTCGGCCAGGCCAACCTGTGGGCCTGCCAGGACATCGAGCCCGAGAAGAAGGGCTCCGAGATCATGCCCACCGAGCCCTACCTGCTCGGCTCCCACTCCGGCTGCTGCGGCATCTGGGTGTCCGGCCCGGATGAGTCCTGGGTTCCCGAGGACTACAAGGTCAAGGCCGACAACGGCAAGGTCTACAACCGCATGACCACGGTCAACGGCCTGTTCACCTGCGCCGACGGCGTCGGCGCCTCGGGCCACAAGTTCTCCTCCGGCTCCCACGCCGAGGGCCGTATCGCCGGCAAGCAACTGGTGCGTTGGGTTGTGGACCACAAGGACTACAAGCCCGCCCTGTCCGTTTCCGGCGCCGACCTGGCCAAGGAGATCTACCAGCCCTGGTACACCTTCAAGGACAACGTCGGCGTGTCCACCGACCCCGTGGTCAACCCGAACTTCATCAGCCCGCACAACTTCATGATGCGCCTGGTCAAGTGCACGGACGAGTACGGCGGCGGCTGCGCCACCCTGTACACCACTTCCAAGACCCTGCTCGACACCGGCTTCCAGCTCCTGCAGTACCTGGAAGAGGACAGCAAGAAGCTGGCCGCCCGCGACCTGCACGAGCTCATGCGCTGCTGGGAGCAGTACCACCGCCTGTGGACGGTGCGCCTGCACATGACCCACATCATGTTCCGCGAAGAGACCCGTTACCCGGGCTTCTACTACCGCGGCGACTTCCTGGGTCTGGACGACAGCAAGTGGAAGTGCTTCGTCAACTCCAAGTACGATCCGGCTACCAAGGAGACCAAGGTCTTCAAGAAGCCCTATTACCAGATCATTCCCGAGTAGGAATGACCAGAGCGGCCGCGGGCTTAGGCCCGCGGCCGCTTTTTAACGGTCTTACCCGGGCGGATGGACCGTGCTGTGACGCCTGCGGCGGGGGCGGTCTATCCTCGCGGATCAGGCCGTTTTCTTGCTGGCCTTAACCATTGCCGGGAGGTTGCGATGGGAAGCAACGCGATACTGGTCGTCGGCGGCGGCTTCAGCGGCATCACCGCCGCCCTGGAAGCCGCGGAAGTCGGCCACGAGGTCTACATCGTCGAGAAAGGTCCGTTTCTCGGCGGCCGGGTGATGCAGCTCAACAAATATTTCCCCAAGCTGTGTCCCCCCTCCTGCGGTCTGGAAATCCAGTTCCAGCGCATCAAGAACAATAAGAACGTCAAATTCTTCACCCTGGCCGAAGTGGTCAAGGTGACCGGCAAGGCCGGCGACTATGAAGTCACGGTCAAGATCCAGCCCCGGTACGTCGAGCCCGGCAGCGTCAATCTGATCGACACGGTCAAAAAGCTTTCCAAGGACGTGGCCAGCGAATTCGAGCTGGGCCTCGGCACGCGCAAGGCCCTGTACATGGACGTCCCCTTTGCCTTCCCCAACCGCTACGTCCTGGACAAGGAGCGTTGCACCAAGGAAGACCTGGAACTCCTGTCCGGCTCCGATGTCGTCAACCTCGACGACGCGCCCAAGGAAATCACCCTCAAGGTCGGCAGCATCGTCTACGCCACCGGGTGGAAGCCCTATGACGTGACCAGGCTCACCAACCTTGGGGCAGGCGCCATCCCCAACTGCGTTTCCAACATGCAGCTCGAACGGCTGGCTTCGCCCAACGGACCCACTTGCGGCAAAATCCTGCGTCCTTCCGACGGCAAGGCTCCCCGTTCCGTGGCTTTCGTGCAGTGTGCCGGTTCCCGCGACGAAAACCACCTCAATTACTGCTCGTATATCTGCTGCATGGCGTCGCTCAAGCAGGCGGCCTATCTCCGCGAGGCCTATCCCAACACCCGCATCACCATCTACTACATCGACCTGCGCACCCCGGGCCGCTACGACAACTTTGCCAAGCGCATCCTGGACGACGACCGGATCCGGGCCGTCAAGGGCAAGGTGGCGGCCGTGGCCGAGGATGCCGGCACCGGCGATGTCATCCTGACCGTGGAAGACGCGGTGTCCGGCATCAAGTCCGACAACCGCTTCGACATGGTGGTGCTGGCCACGGGCATGCAGCCGAGCATTGCCGGCGAGCGGCTGCCCGTGGACGTGCCCGTGGACGAGATGGGCTTTATCGTGGGCGGCGAGGAAAAAGGCATTTTCGCCGCCGGATGCGCCAAGACGCCCCTGGACGTGATGAAGTCGGCCCAGTCCGCGACCGGCGCGGCCATGAAAGCAATTGCGTTGGTGAGAGGGAGGTAGAGGCGATGGCCGAAAAGATCGGTGTTTACATAGACGAATCCAGCGTCGCCCCGCTCCTGAATGCCGAGGAGTTGGTCGCGTTCGTCAAGGAAAAATGCGGCGGAGCCTGCCCTATCGTCAAATCCCACAAGCGCCTGTCGAGTCCCGACGGCGTGGCCATGATCAAGGCCGATGTGGACGGCGGCGAGATCGACGCGGTGCTGCTGTGCGGCACCTCGCCCCGGGTGGACTGGGACGTGTTCGACTTCGGCGGCAAGGTGCTGGTCGAACGGGTCAACCTGCGCGAGTTCGTGGTTCTGTCCTACAAGAACCCGGACGGCACGGCCCCGGTCCCGGGACAGCCCGCGCCCCGGGAGCTGGCGTCGCTCGTGCGCGACTACCTGCGCATGGGCGTGGTCAAGCTCCAGAAGATGGCCGCCCCGACCCCGGAGCAGATCGAGACCAACAAGACCATCCTGGTCCTTGGCGGCGGCTGGACGGGCCTCAATGCCGCCCTGTCCGCGGCCGGCGCCGGCTATGACGTGGTGCTGGTGGAAAAGACCGGCAGCCTCGGCGGCAAGGCGACCGGCCTGTATAAGACCTTCCCCCTGAGCTATCCGTACCTCGAAGCCACGGACACCGGCATCGAACGCCTGATCGGCCAGGTGTCCGGCAACGCCAGGATCAAGGTGTATCTCAACACCACGCTCACCACCCTGGCCGGCGCGCCGGGCCTGTACCAGGCCACCCTGACCTCGGGCGGCAAGGAAGAGCAGATCCCGGTCGGCGCCATGGTCCTGGCCGCGGGCTGGACCGCCATGGACAAGGGCGTTCTGGCCCCGTTCGGCTACGGCAAGCTCAAAAACGTGGTCACCTCGGACGAATTCGAGGCCATGGTCAAAAACGGCGGCCTCAAGCGGCCCTCGGACGGCAAGGCCCCGGCCTCGGTGGCCTTTGTGGTGGATGTGGCCAAGCTCATGGACGCCGCCGCCCCGGCCCCGGCCGAGGAAGCCGCCCCGGCCGAGCCGGCCAAGCCCGCCGAGAAGAAAGAGGGCGAGGAAGAAGAGAAGTTCGTCTTCAACCCCATCAAGACGCCCAAGCACCTGGCCTACTCCTCGGAGCTCACCAGCCTGGTGGCGCTCAAGCAGGCCAACTACGTGCGCGAAAAGCTCGATAACGCCGTGGCCATGATCATCTACGACTCCATGATGGTCCCGGGCATAAACGAGCGCTACTACCGGGCCGCCCAGGACGATCCGGGCATCATGCTGACCAAGGGCACGGTCGCGGCCGTGACCGAGGACGCGGGCGGGAGCCTGCTCATCGAGGCCACCGACACCCTGCTCGGCGCGGACGTGTCCCTGGGCGCGGACCTGGTGGTCCTGCCCACGGGCATGGTGCCGGCCACGGCCCTGGACCCGGTGGTCAACCTGCTCTATCGCCAGGGCCCGGCCTTCCCGGACCTGGGCCTCTTTGACGGGTTTGCCGATTCCAACTACATCTCCTCCCCCTACGAGACCCGCCGCACCGGCATCTATGCCGCCGGCTGCGTGCGCCAGCCCATGACCCTGGCCCAGGCCAAGGAAGACGCGGCCGGCGCGGCCCTCAAAGCCATCCAGAGCATCGAGTCGGCCAACCGGGGCGTGTCCGTGCATCCCCGCTCGGGCGACCTGTCCTATCCGGTCTTCAACTTCGTGCGCTGCACCCAGTGCAAGCGCTGCACCGAGGAATGCCCGTTCGGCGCCCTGGACGACGACGAAAAGGGCACGCCCAAGCCCAACCCCACGCGCTGCCGCCGCTGCGGCACCTGCATGGGCGCCTGCCCCGAGCGCGTCATCTCCTTTGCCAACTACAACATCGACATGATCGGCTCCATGATCCGCGAGTGCGACATCCCGGCCAAGATCGAGGACGGCGGACCGCGCGTGCTCGTCCTGGCCTGCGAGAACGACGCCTATCCGGCCCTGGACATGGCGGCCCTTCGCGGCAGGAAGTGGAGCCCCTACGTGCGCATCATCCCGGTGCGCTGCCTGGGTTCGGTCAACGCCATCTGGGTGGCCGACGCCATGAGCAAGGGCGTGGACGGCGTCATGCTGCTCGGCTGCAAGTACGGCGACGATTACCAGTGCCACTTTGTCAAGGGTTCCGAAATCTGCAACCGCCGCAAGGAAAACATTGCCGAGTCCTTGAAGCGCCTTGGCGTGGAGCCCGAACGCGTGGAGCAGTACCAGGTGGCCATTGACGAATACGACAAGATTCCCGACATGATCGACCAGTTCATGGACATGGTCCTCAAGATCGGTCCGAACCCGTTCAAAGGCTATTAGGAGGAAGGCTCCATGTCGCACGCGCAACGCATCAAACCCGATCTGCAGTTCGTCAAGGACTTGCAGGCCGCCGGCGGCGAGGCGGTCAAGAAATGCTATCAGTGCGCCACCTGCAGCGTGGCCTGCCCCCTGGCCCCGTCCGAGAATCCCTTTCCCCGCAAGGAAATGGTCTGGGCCCAGTGGGGGCTCAAGGAGCGGTTCGAGGGCAATATCGACATCTGGCTGTGTCACAACTGCCAGACCTGCTCCGAGCTGTGCCCGCGCGGCGCCCGGCCCGGCGACCTCATCTCGGCCGCCCGCAACATCACCTACCGGGACCTGGTCACGCCTACCATTGTGGGCAAATGGATGAGTTCGAGCAAGTACCTGCCCATCCTCATCGGCATTCCGGCCGTGCTGTACCTGTTCATCTGGCTCCTTTCGGCCGGCTTCGGCCTGCCGCCGGGAGAAATCATCTACGGCAAGCTCTTTCCCGGGGACTACACCATTGACCCCATCTTCGGCCTCGTCGCCCTGTTCGTGGCCTTCACCTTCTACAAGGGCGTGACCAAGCTGTGGAAGAGTTTCGATAAAACCATCCCCACCACCCTGCACATCGGCGAAAAGCGCCAGAAGCCGAGCCTGCTTGAGTCCATCAAGGCCGTCGTCCTGGAAGAGATCGCTACCCACGTGAAGTGGAACGAGTGCGGTAATAATAACACCGAGCGGTACAAGGGCCATTTGTCGCTCTTCTACGGCTTCGTGGCCCTGGCCATTGTCACCTCCATCGTGGCCGTGGGCCACTGGGGCGGCAAGGTCGTGCACTTCATCGAGCCCATCGGCCACACTCCCATGCCGCTGTGGAGCCCGGTGAAGCTTCTGGCCAATGCCGGAGCCATTGCCCTGCTGTACGGCCTGACCATGCTGACCCGCCGCCGGGTCAACGCCGACCCCGCCAAGTCCACCTCGTCGTTTTACGACTGGTACCTGCTGGGGGTCATCTGGGCCGTGGCCCTGACGGGCATTGGCGCCGAGCTCTTCCGCTGGTCCGGCGTGGCCGCCCTGGCCTACCCGACCTATTACCTGCATCTGATCGCGGTGTTCATGCTGATCGCCTATTTGCCCTGGTCCAAGCTCGGGCACTTGGTGTACAGAACGACGGCGTTGGTGTACGCCCACCAGGCTGGGCGGTTCCCCTTGAAACGTGAAGAAGAAAAGATTTTCATGGTCTAATAAAGGAGGATACCATGGCTGAAGCACGCAAGGTCTTCCCCATGAACTCGTTCGTGTCGTACCTCAAGGGGATCGACAAGGAAGGCAACAAAAAGGCCGTGGCCGAGATGGTCGGCTTCATGGCCGGGATGGAAATCGATCCGGAGCTGGCTCCGTTCGCCGCCGCCCTGGCCAAGGCCTGGATATACGAGCAGCATCCCGAGCTGGTGCGCATGAGCAGCGGCGAGCTGGGCGCTGCGGCCCAGAACGTGTCCGTGGCCGTGCTGCCGCCCGATGTGGTGGCCGAGGTCAACGCCATTTTCGTCAAGCTGGCCGATTCCAAGAAGACCATGGAAGAGCAGGCCGCCAAGCTGGCCAAGGTCGAGAAGGAGCTGGCCGAGAAGACCGCCATCCTCAAGGATGTCGAAGTCCGCATGAAGGCCGCCGAAGACAAGGCCAAGCGCCTGGAAGCCTCGTCCAAGGACGAGGGCGAGAAGCTGATCGTGGCTTCCCAGACCAAGGTCCAGGAATACATCGGCAAGGTCGATGAACTGCTCAAAATGATCGAAGACGTGAAAAAGCACGGCGTGGTGACCGTGGCCGCCGGTGGCGCGGCCCCGGCCGGCGAGGCCGGCGGCACCGGCGAGCCCGTGGTCGGCGGCGAGCCGTCCTCGGACTTCGGTTTCGGTTCCGACGCGTTCGCCACGGACAAGTGGTAGGATAGAATCGGCCTGGCGCCGACAGACGGGGAGGTCCGCCAGGGCCTCCCCGTTTTTTTGGGCCAGGCGGCGCCTCAGGCCTTGGCCGCCTTTTGGTCCGCCTGTTTCCGCCGCGTGTCGGCTTCCTGCCGCAAGCGGGCCAGGATCCTGTCGTAGCCGCCGGGTTCATGGGGCCGGGCGCAGCGCGTGCAGTCCTTGACCCCCCGGCGCATCTCGAAATTCCCGCCGCAGGCCGGCAAAAAATACAGCGGGCAAAAACAGAACAGGCAATTGAAGTCCTCCCGGGCCACGCCCTGGTGGCAGGGGAAATATTCGCAGTCCTGGTTGCGGAAAAAACGGCTGCCAGGCTTCATAAGGCTCTCCTTTTCAGGCCCTTGGCCGGGGCCGGCGCGGCCTGGGAAAAGGCATGCGGCTTGCAATAGACTGGGCGCAGCCTCACAGGTTACGGAAACCAGGAAAAAGCTTCATGGCCATCCAGACGTCAAGCACCGCCGGCAGCGGCTTCCTCGGCAAGGCGGCTTCGCTTATGCCCGGCACGGCCAAGGCGGCGTCCGATCCGCGCCTGTTCGAGATCATGCTGCAAAGCGGGTACGGGATCAACGGCCAGGTCGCGGGCGGCGGGAAGCCGGCCTCGGGCGGCCTGGACGCGAACATGATCACCGGCCTGGAAATGCTGGACGACGGGCAGTCCTCGGACCAGGATACGGCCCTGGCCATGCTCGGCTACCAGACCAGCGCCAAGGGATTGACCGCGGGCGGCGGCCTGGATGCGCTCCAGGGCAAGGCCCTGGCCACGCTGTCCAGGCTGGCCATGGAGCAGGCTGGCGCGGATGCGGCCGCAAATGGCGCGGATGCGACTGCCGGCGGCTCCGGCGTGCGCATGGCCGTGGACAAATCCGCCGTGCGCATGGCGGTCAATAAATCGGCGCGCCATCCCGACGACCTGGGCCACCTGGCCAGCGTGGGCCGCTCCGCCCCGGGCGGGGGGTTCACCCAGCGCGAGGAAGAGCTGCTTCTGGCCGCTGCCGGAGCGGAAAGCATTCTGGCCGGGTCCAGGGCGGAAAGCGCCGCAGCCGAGACCGCCCCCGCCAGCAAAGTCCTGCCGTCCTCCCTGCAGCAGCGGGCCACGGGCCGCTTGAGCGCCCAATACGAATCCAACTGCGAGATCGACTGCATCGGCTACGACAGCCGCGGCGGCACCTCCTACGGCCAGTACCAGATCGCCTCCAAGACCGGCACCATGGATTATTTCATCAAATTCCTGGAAGACAAGGCTCCGGACCTGGCCGCTAAGCTCAAGGCCGCCGGACCGGCCGACACCGGCGGCAGGAGCGGCCGCATGCCCACGGTCTGGAAATCCATTGCCGCAGCCGATCCCAAGCGTTTCGAGGCCTTGCAGCACGAATTCATTCGCGGCAACAGCTACGAGCCGGCGGCCAAGAGCATTGTGCTCACCACCGGCCTGGACGTGACCAAGCGCTCCTATGCCCTGCGCGAGGTGCTGTGGAGCACGGCCGTGCAGCACGGGCCGGGCGGGGCGGAACGCATCTTCTCCCAGGCCATTGACAAGGCCGAAGCCGCTCCCGGTAGTCAGGATTTTGACAAGGCCGTCATCGAAGAGGTCTATCGCCTGCGCGGCCAGAAGTTCTTCCGGCACAACAAGCGGGTGCGCGAGGCGGTCCAGTCGCGCTTCCGCAATGAAAAATCCACGGCCATCGCCCTCCTGGACGGCGCCGCCGCCTAGTTCGCGCGAGTAGGGTCGTTGTTGAGGCCTCCGGCGGCCAAAGGGCTTTGCCCTTTGGAAACCCGCTCTGGGTTCGGGGTGTTGCAACACGAGTCCGATGCGGCCTAAAGCTGCGCCTGTGTCTGCTTGCTCCTGTCTGCGCCCGCGCCTTTGCCAGGCGGCGCGCTTTTGTGTACACCTCCTTGCATGACGCCAAGGAGACGGCATGCCTGACGCCTCCCCCAGCGAAGCGGCCCGTCTGGCCGATCGCCTGGCCGCGCTCACGCGCTGCTTTGCCCTGTCGCGCCTGATTACCGCCACCCTGGACCTGTCCGAGGTCCTGGAGCGGATCATGACCACGTCCAGGCAGGCCCTGTCGGCCGAAACCGTGAGCCTCCTGCTGGTGGACGACGCCCCGGGCCCGGGCCAGGGGGAACTGGTCTTCACCGTGGCCCAGGGGCCGGCCAGCGGACAGCTGCGCTCGGGCTTCCGGCTGCGCCGGGGCGAGGGCGTGGCCGGCTGGGTGGCCGAAAATGCCGCCCCCCTGGCCATTGCGGACGTGTACGACGATCCGCGCTTCAATCGGGAAGTGGACAAGCTGACCGGATATCGCACCCGCTCCATGGTCTGCGTGCCCCTGGTCTACCGGGACCGGGTGGTGGGCGTGGCCCAGGGCATCAACAAGGCCGGGGGCGGCGCCTTTTGCGCCGACGACCTGGAAATTTTTTCCCTGCTCGGCGCCCAGGCGGCCGTGGCCATTGTCAATGCCAGGCTCCACCGGGACGCCCTGGACAAGCAGCGCCTGGAATTCGACATGGAGCTGGCGGCCAGCGTGCAGCAGGGGTTTTGGCCCAAGGCGGGCCTGCCCATGGCCGGATTCGACGTGGCCGGGATGAGCGTGCCCTGCGACGCCACGGGCGGCGACTACTACGATTACCTCATGCGCCCGGCCGGGGACGCGGGCCAGGGGACCTGCGTGGTGGCTGTGGGCGACGTGACCGGGCACGGCATCCAGGCGGCCTTGCTCATGGCCAGCGTGCGGGCCTTTTTGCGGGCGCGCCTGCTGTCCCCGGGCGGCCCGGCCCAGGTTCTCGACGACGTCAACCGGCTGCTGGTCCAGGATTTGGGAATGACGGGCCGGTTCATGACCCTTTTTTTGCTGGAGCTGGCCCCGCAGGCCGGCCGGCTGCGCTATGTCCGGGCCGGGCATGATCCGGCCCTGCTCTATGATCCGGGAAGCGACGCCTTCACGGAACTGGGGGGCCGGGGCATTCCCCTGGGCATCGACGGCAGTTGGAACTTTGAGGAAAACACCGTGGAAACGGTGCCGCCGGGCGCGGTGTTGGCCTGCGGCACCGACGGCATTTGGGAGTCTCGGGGCGAGACCGGCGAGATGTACGGCAAGGACCGTTTGCGCCGGGTGTTGCGGGACGTATCCGCCGGAGACGCCCGGTCCGTGGCCCAGGCCGTGCTGGCGGACCTGGGCGGCTTCCGGTGCGGCGCGCCCCAGCGCGATGACGTGACCCTGGTGGTGGTCAAGGCCGCGCCAGGGCGAAACGCCAAGGAGGTGGCATGCGAAAATACGCCATGATCCTGGTTGCGGCGGTGCTGGCTTCGGCCTTGGCCGCCTGCGCCAAGGAAGACGAAAAGAGCTTCCAGAAGGTGGACTACAACAAGGACGGCAAGGTCATTTTCGAAGAGCTCATCGTGGTCTATCCGGACCTGACCGTGGAGGAGTTCCTGGCCGCTGATGCGGACCACAACGGCGTGCTGGACGACAAGGAATACCAGGTCTTCCGCGAAGCCCGTCAGGCCGGCCGCAAGCTGAACGCGTCCACGGCTCCGGCGGCCAAGCCGGCTGCTCCGGCCCCGGCCCAGCCGGCCGCCCCGGCTCAGCCGGCTCCCTCGGCCCCGGCGACCAAGGACAATGCGCCGCCGGCTCCGCCCGCTCCGGCCGCTCCTGAGCCGACCGCGCCTCCGGCGGCCCCGGCGCCGGGTGCGCCCAAGCCCGAGGCCCCCAAGTCCGAGGCCCCTCAATCCGAGACCCCTCAATCCGAGACAAAGACGTCCGAGCCCGTGGAGACCATAGTGGTGGACAGCGCGCCCCAGGCCGCTCCCCAGGCCGCGGCCACGACCTATACCGTGGCCCGGGGCGATTCCCTGACCCGCATCGCCAAAAAGTTCGGCGTCACGGCCCAGGCCATCATGGCCGCCAACAACATGAAGGCGGCCGACAGGCTCGAGGCCGGAGCCACCATCACCATTCCGACCAAGATCGCGCCGGTTGCCCCGGCTTCCCCGGGCGCCGAAGCCGCGCCCCCGGCCGTGGCCGCCTTTGTGGCCGACTTTTTTGCCAAAAGCGCCGCCCCAAACGTCAATCCGCTCGTCGACCTGTACGCCGACAAGGTCGATTACTACCAAAAGGGCCCAAGCGGCCGGGACATCGTGCGCCAGGACAAGGCCGACTATTTCGCCCGCTGGCCCGAGCGCTCCTACACCACGGGACCCGCCGCCGTGGCCCGCATCCCGGGCAAGGACACGCTGCGGGTGACGGTTCCGGTGACCTATGCGGTCAAAAAGGGGGACAAGGCCGCTTCGGGCCAGGCCCTTTTCACTTTCACCCTGCAGCCGGCCGATGGGTCGTACCGGATCGTGGGCGAGAGCAGCGCGGTGATCAAGCCGAAATAGGTTTTTGACTTTATAACGGGTTTCCTGCTGGAGAAAGCCGAAAAGCGGCCGCTTTTCGGCTTTCCGTCTTTGGGGCACGCCCAGGAATGTTTTTCCAGGCATTTTCCTTGCAAGGCTTTCAGGCGCGGACCATCTGGCCCGTTTTTCGCGCCGCAAGGGGAAAACGCCATGGAAATCAGCAGCAGCTACGACACCCTGACCCAACTGTTGACCCTGCATTCGGGCAGTGCCGCCGGCTCCGGCCAGACCGCGGGCGGCACGGTCACCACCAGCGACGGCGGTGCGTCGTCGGATACGGACACGGCCTCCTGGTCGTCCCTGGCCCTGTCCCTGTCCCAGTCCGGCACGGACAGCTACCTAAGCCCCATCCTGCAGCTTCGGGCCCAAAACCAGACCCTGCAGGACCACCTGACCGCGGCCCTGTCCAAAAAATTCGACGAACTGGGCATTGATGCGAGCCAGACCATCACCCTTGGCCGCGACAGCCAGGGCAAGGTGACGGTCCAGGGCGACCATCCGGACAAGGACAAGATCGAGCAGCTTTTTGCGGACGAGCCGGTCCTGGCCAAGGCCTTCAACGCCCTGGCCGACGGCAGCCTCAAGGCCAAGTCCATCACCAGCCGCCAGGCCGTTTCCCTGGCCCGGACCAACGGCTACAGCGCCTATCTCCAGGCCCTTGGCGACGACAGCGCGACGGGCGATTTCTACTTGAGCCTCATGGGCCAGGCTTCGAGCACGTACATCGGCTAAGCCAAAAGCAGCCACACGGCTCCATGCTCGGGCCGCACCAGGGAGGCCGGGAAGGCCGGGTCCGGGTCGCCGCCGAGCGCCTGGGCCAGGGCTTTTTCCTTGCCGCGTTCCGAGGCCAGAAACACGACTTCCCGGGCCGCATCGAGAAGCGGCAGGGTAAAGGTCAGGCGCGCCACCTTGGGTTCCGCGGTTTCGGGCGGCGGCGCGGCCGCAACCAGCCGTTCGGTTTCGGCCAGGAGGGGGCTTCCCGGAAAAAGCGAGGCCGTATGCCCGTCCGGCCCCATGCCGAGCAGGATCAGGTCAAAGCGGGGCACATCCTTGGGGCCGGCCCCAAACGCCTCGCGCACTTCCGCTTCGTAGACCAGGGCGGCGCGCGCAGCCGGACGTATTTCCACGGGCATGGGGTGGATGTTGCCCACGGGAATGGGCGCGCGGGTGAAAAGGACCGGGGCCACGGCCCCGAAGTTGCTGCGCCGGTCGCCCACAGGCACCAGCCGCTCGTCGCCGAAAAAGAAGTGGACCGCCTCCCAGGGCGCGCCCAGGCCCTTTTGGGCCATGGCCGCGTACAGGGGCAGGGGGGTGGCGCCTCCGGACAGGGCCAGGACAAAGCGGCCGCGCGCGGCCACGGCCGCTTGAGCCGACTGGTTCAGGGCGGCCAGGGCGGCGGCCACAAAGGCGTCCTGGTCCTCGAAGCGGGAGACCCGGGCCGTCATAGGGACAACCCATGGGCCAGCAGGAACGGCCGGGCTTCCTGGGGACCCCAGGTTCCGGCCTTGTACAGGAACAGGCGGCCCGCCCGGCTGGCGCCCTCGGCTTCCTCCAGCATGGGGGCCAGGAATTGCCAGCTCAGCTCCACTCCGTCCTGACGCCAGAAAAGCGTCTGGTCGCCCAGCATGCAGTCCAAAAGCACCTTGGCGTAGGCGGTCAGGGCCGGGCCTTCGTAGCCCTGGTAATAATTGAAGTTCATGGTCACCGAGCGCAGGCACATGGGGCCCGGGGCCTTGGCCTGGAAGGTCAGGCTCACCTGCTCGTCGGGCTGGATGCGCAAGATCAGCTTGTTGGCCTTGATGTGGTCGCCGAAGAGTTCCCGGAACATGGAGTAGGGCACGGGCTTGAACTGCACGGCGATTTCCGTGCGCTTCTCGAACAGGCGCTTGCCCGAGACCATGTAAAAGGGGACGCCCTGCCAGCGCCAGTTGTCCACATACACCTTCATGGCCGCGAACGTGGGCGTGCCCGAATCATCGGCCACGTCGGGCTCGTCCAGGTAGGCCTGGGCCTTGTGCCCGTCCACCTGGCCCGAGACGTACTGCCCGAGCACCAGGTCGTCGCGCAGGTTCTGGCTGGAAAACGGCCGCAGGGCGCGAAAGACCTTGCTTTTTTCATCGCGCACCAGTTCCGCCTCGAAAAGCGAGGGCGGCTCGATGGTGCAAAGCGACAACAGTTGCAGGATGTGGTTCTGGAACATGTCGCGCAGCACGCCGAAATGGTCGTAATACGAGGCCCGGTGCTCGACGCCGATGCTCTCGGCCGCCAGAATGCTGACATGGTCGATGTAGCGCCTGTCCCAGATGGGCTCGAAAATGGCGTTGGCAAAGCGCAGCATCAGGATGTTTTGCACGGTCTCCTTGGCCAGGTAGTGGTCGATGCGAAAGATCTGGTGCTCGTCGAAGCGGGTGTGCAGGGCCTGCTCCAGGACCCGGGCCGTCTCCAGGTCCCGGCCGAAGGGCTTTTCGATGACCAGCCGGGCGTAGCCCTGGGTTTCCTCGGCCAGGCCGGCCTTGGCCAGGTTGACGGCAATAGCCTCGTAGGCCGTGGGCGGCACGGCCAGATAGAAGATGCGGTTGCCGCCAAGGCCGGACGATTGGCCCAGTTCGTCGAGGTAGTCGCGCAGGGCCGTAAACGAGGCCGGGTCGTCGTACTGCACGCGGCGGTAGGTGAGCTTGGGGGCGAGGTGCGTCTCGAATTCGGGGCACGGTTCGCCATATTCCTTGACGGCCTGGCTCATGCGTTCCCGGAAGCTGTCGTCGTTTAAATCCGTGCGGCTGGCTCCCACCACGGCGAAATTGCGGGGCAAATGTCCGCCCTCGCACAGGGCGGCCAGGGCCGGCATGAGCATGCGGGCGGTCAGGTCGCCGGTGGCCCCGAAGATCACCAGGGTAAAGGGCGCGTCCACCTCGTCGAACCTGCAACCCGTATCCGTGGCCGGGCTCTTGGGGCGGCCGAGAACCACCTCGGCCAGGGTCGGGCTTTGGGCGTCAGCCATTGTCCCCCCTCCTTTTCACGGCATGGCCGCCGAACTGGTTGCGCAGGGCGGCCAGCACCCGGTTCTGGAAGGAATTTTTCTGGCGGGAGCGGAACCGCTCCATGAGCGACAGGGTGATGACCGGGGCGGACACGGCGTTTTCCACGGCCTGGCCCACGGTCCAGCGGCCCTCGCCCGAGTCCTCCACATAGGCCTCCAGGGACTGAAGCCGCGGGTCCTCGGTAAAGGCCCGCTGGGCCAGCTCCAGAAGCCAGGAGCGCACCACGCTGCCGTGGTTCCACAGGTCGCAGATGGCCGGAAAATCCAGGTGCTCGCCAAAGGGGGAAGAGGCCAGGATGTCGAAGCCCTCGGCATAGGCCTGCATCATGCCGTACTCGATGCCGTTGTGGACCATCTTGACGTAGTGCCCCGAGCCCACGGGCCCCACGTGGAGGTTGCCGCCCGGGCCGGTCAGCACGTCCAGGGCCGGCTGGATGTGCGCCACCGCCGCGGCGTCGCCGCCGACCATGATGCAGTAGCCCTCGGCCAGCCCCCAGATGCCGCCGCTGACCCCGGCGTCCAGGTAGGTGACGCCGACCTTGGCCGCCGCCTCGTGCCGGCGCAGGTCGTCGCGGAAAAAGGTGTTGCCGCCGTCGACCACCATGTCGCCCGGGGCCAGCAGGGGCAAAAGCTCGTCGATATGCTCGTCCGTGGGCCCCCCGGCCGGCAGCATGAGCCAGACCACGCGCGGGGTCGGCAGCATGCCGACCAGTTCGGCCATGGTCTTTGCCGCGCTGGCGGTTTTTCCTTCCTCGGCGGCGAAATCCACGGCTTTTTGGACCGTGCGGTTGTAGGCCGTCACTTCGATGCCGCCCCGGGCCAGCCGCCGGGCCATGTTCAATCCCATGCGGCCAAGGCCGATCATACCGATTTTCATGGCGTTCCTCCATGCGAGTTGCGCCCCTGGGGGCCGGTTTGCGCAAAGCGGGCGCGCCAGGCCGCAACAGCCCGCCTGGCCGCCAGGGGGAATATCCCCAGCAAGGCAAACGACAGGAGAAGGCCCGGCGAGAGGATGCCGGACAGGGAATCGAGCTTGCCCAGTTCCTTGCCCGCGTTGACGTATACGGCCGTGCCCGGGAGCATGCCGAGCTGGGAGACCCAGTAAAACGCCCGCAGGGGCAGGGCAGTCAGGCCCATGACCAGGTTGACCACGAAAAAGGGAAACAGGGGAATGAGGCGCAAGGTAAAGAGGTAAAAGGCCCCTTCCCGGCGGATGCCGGCGTCGATGGCCGCCAGGCGCGCGCCCAGGCGGCGGGTCACGGCCTCCCGAAAGAGGTAGCGGGACAGGGCGCAGGCCAGGGTGGCGCCGATGGTGCTGGCAAAGGACACCAGCGCCAGCGTGATCCAGAAGCCGAACAGCGCCCCGCCGGCCAGGGTCAGGACCGTTGCTCCGGGCAGGGACAGGCCGGCCACCAGGACGTAGAGCCCGAAATAGGCGGCCGGCACCAGGGCCGGATGGGCGGCGTACAGGGTGGCAAAGGCCTCCCGGGACTCCTTTAAAAAGGAAAGGGTCAGGTAGCGGTTGAGCCCGAATCCGAAAAAGGCGGCTGCCAGGGCCAGAACCAGGGCCACGAGCAGGATTTTTTTCACGGTTCGGGCCGTCATGGGGCTGCCTCCGCCTGCTCGGCCCGGCCGGCGGCGCACAGGAGCGCCGGGTTGCCGGGTGCGCGCCGGTCCCGGTGCGGCCGATAGGCCACCGGCCCCGAGCCTGGCGGGGTTGGGGAAAGAGGACGCGCGTGGGCGGGATGAACCGGCATTCTCCGCTTGTAGGCGGATCGCCTGCCCCTGGCAAGGGTCGAGGCAGGCGGCTACTTGCCGGCCTTGACCTCCTCCCACAGGGCGTTTTTGGCGTCCATGTCCAGATCGGCGAAATTTTGCCCGCGCTGCCGGGCCAGGGCTTCCATGGCCTCGAAGCGGCGCAGGAACTTGTTGTTGGCACTGTCCAGGCAGGCGTTGGCCTTGAGTCCCAGCCGCCGGCCGTATTCGGTCAGGGAAAACAGGTAGTCCCCGAATTCCTCGGCCATGGCCTCGGCGTCGCCCGAAGCCACGGCGGCCTTAAACTCCGCCCGCTCGGCGTCGAGGCTTCGGCGCATGGCCGCGTCATCGGGCCAGGTGAATCCGGCCCGGGCCGCCTTGGAATGGATGCGGTAGGCCTTTAAAAGCGGCGGCAGGCCCTTGGGCAGGCTGGCGTAAAGCCCCTGGTCCTGGGGCTTCTCGGACCGCTTGATGCGCTCCCAGTTGCGCAGAAGGTCCTCGCGGTTTTCCACGTCCAGGTCCCCGAACACATGGGGATGGCGGCGGATCATTTTGTCCGACTCGGCCTCCAGGGCCTGCTCCAGGGTGAAATCCCCCCGGCACGTGGCCAGCCTGGCCACGAACAGCAGGAGGAACATGACGTCTCCCAACTCCTCGGCCATGCCCGGCACGTCGCCCGAGCGGATGGAATCCACCAGCTCGAAGGCCTCCTCGATGATGTAGTCGCACAGGGTTTCCGGGGTCTGGGTCTTGTCCCAGGGGCAGCCGTCCGGGCCGAGCAAAGAGTCCAGGACGTGTTGCAGACGGGCCAGGGCGGTCGTTTCGGTGCACGCTTCCTTCATGGCGATACCAGATGCGGGACCAGGCGTTACGCCTGGGGTTTTTTGCCGAGCTTTCGCAACTTCTCGTTGATGTCCGGCGGAATGTAATGGACCAGCCTCTCCCGCACCGTCTCCAGGACAGGCACGAGCTGGGAGCCCTTGAGGAAATCCGGATTGGGGGAGGCCAGGTGGATCAGGGACAGGATGACGGCCGTGATGATCACGCCCTTGGCCAGGCCGAACAGGCCCCCGAACAACCGGTCCGCCCATTGGGTGGTCGTCACCTTGACAATGCCGGATACGGCCAGGGCCAGAAACCACACGCCGAGCAGGGTGACGGTGAAAAGGAGCAGGTAGGCGGCCGTGCCGGCATAATTCCCGGAAATGGCGCTGGCCAGATAGGGGGTCACGGGCTTGTGGTAGGTGGCGGCAATGTAAAAGCCGAGGATGATGGCCGCCAGCGCCCCCACTTCCTTGACCAGGCCGCGCATGTATCCCCGCAGGCTGCAGAAAAGCCAGATGATGGCCAGGGCCAGATCGGCAATGTTGAGCGTGGGCATGGATTTCCGGGGGTTGCGGTTGCCTTTTGGCGCGGGACGCAGGCCGTTTCTAGCAGATACGGCCCTGAAAACCAAGCGGCCCTGGTCCTTGGTCTTGTCCAGGCCCGGGGAAGGGGATAGGAAACGCGAAAACCGCCAAGGAATCCTGCATGGAAAAGCGTCTGCTTCCCACGGACATCCACACGTTTTTGGCCGGCCGGGTGCTGGGCCAGGAAGATTTGCTGCGCCGCATCAGCGTGTCGCTCTACAAGCACATCCACGGCCTGCCCGCGCCCAACGTGCTTTTGATCGGCAACTCGGGCACGGGCAAGACCACGCTCATGCAGGCCATTGCCGATTTTTACGAGGCCCACGAGGAGCTGGCCCGGCTGCGGGTGATGGTCATCATCAACGCCAACACCCTGGCCGCGGAAATCGAGGGCGAGGACCGCTCCACGCGGCTTTTCCGCAAGCTCGAAGCCCGGGCCAAGGTGCTGTTCGGCCCGGACCTGCCGGCCGGGGACCTGGCCCGGTATCTTGAAAACGCCACGGTGTGCGTGGACGAGGTGGACAAGATATCCGGCCGCATCTCGGGCAAGGCCAATGTGGAGGGCATCACCACCCAGTACGCCCTGCTGACCCTGCTCGAGGGCGAGCAGTTCCTGTACCGGGCCACGGTCATGGAGAACGGCCGGGAAGTGGAGGCCGACATCCCCCTTGATACGGGCAAGCTGCTTTTCATTTGCGGCGGGGCCTTCGAGGAGCTTTACGACCAGGTCTACGGCTGCATCGTCAACCGCCGGGACGACCGCCGGCTCAAGGAAATCTCGGAAGTGGACCGCAAGGCCGACGGCTCGGTGTCGGTGCGCACGGTGGTGCGGTTCAAGCTGCGCGACTACCTGCGGCTGGCCGACCTTTTCGCCTACGGCATGATGCCCCAGTTCATCTCCCGGTTCGGGTCCATTGCCCTGCTCGACGACCTGGGCAAGGACGAGCTGCGTCAGATCCTGGTGGGCTCGGCCAATTCGCCCCTGCGCCAGTGCCTGGAATATTTCCGGCACATGGGCATCCGGCTTCTGGTCACGGACGTGGCCCTGTCCTCCATTGCCGAGGCAGCGGCCAGAAACAGCCGCATCGGGGCCAGGGCCTTGCGCGAAATTTTCAACGGCCTGATCGCGCCCCACGAATTCGACCCGCACCATTCGGCCAAATTCGCCGAGACCCCAAACGGTCCGACCCTGACCATCGACCAGCAGGCCGTGGCCGAATATCTGTGCCGGATGGAGTAGCCGCTATTTGGCCGGCCGGGCTATAACCAGCAAGTCCTCGCCGACCGGGCGGACATCGCAGAAGCGCAGGCCGAATGCGTCGGCCAGGCGCGGCACGGCCAGCCCGGAGAAGGCCGGCACCCCGCGCTCGTCGCCCAGCACCTTGGGGGCGTAAAAAAGCCGCAGCTCGTCCAGAAGGCCCTGGGCCAAAAGCGCCCCGGCCAGGCCGCCGCCGCCCTCGCACAGCACGGTGTACACGCCGGCCTCGGCCCGAAGCCGGACCAGGCCGGGCAGGAGCTCCAGCCGGCCGTTGCGCTCGGGCAGGGCCCAGACCCGCACGCCCAGGGACGAAAGCTTTTTGGCCGCCGCCCCAGACGCCTGGGCCTGGCCCGTAAAAAAAACAGTCTGTTCGGGCCGGTCGGCCAAAAGGCGCAGGGGCGCGTCGGGCCTCGGCAATTGCCGCGTCACCGCCACGGCCAGGGGCTGGGGATTTTGGGCCAGCCGGCCGCTGTCCAGGCGGTGGTTGAGCTGCGGGTTGTCGGCCCGAAGCGTGCCCCCGCCGACCATGACGGCCTGGGCCGCGGCCCGCAGTTCGTGCACCTGCCGGCGCGCGGCCTCGCCGCTGACCCAACCTGCGTCGCCCGTGCGGGTGGCGATGCGGCCGTCCAGGGTGGCGGCGAGCTTGAGCTGCACGTACGGCCGGTCGGTGGTCTTCCAGACCACGAAATCGGCAATGGCGTCGCGGCATTCCCGCTCCAAAACGCCCACAACTACGTCCAAGCCCCCCTGGCGCAGGAAATCCGCGCCGCCGCCGGCCACGTCGGGGTTGGGGTCCAGGCAGCCGATGACCACGCGCTTTACCCCGGCCTCCAGCACGGCCCGGGTGCAGGGCGGAGTCTTGCCGAAATGGTTGCACGGCTCCAGGGTCACATAGAGGTCGCACCCCTTGGGATCGACGCCCTTTTTCTCGGCGTCTTGCAGGCAGACCGCCTCGGCGTGGGGGCCGCCGAACACCTTGTGCCAGCCCTCGGCCACCACCTGGCCGTCCCGGACCAGCACCGCCCCCACCCGGGGGTTGGGGGCGACAAATCCCCGGCCGCGTTCGGCCAGCTCCAGGGCCCTGGCCATGAACCGTGCGTCAGACGCCATAATCGCCTTCCAGGACGTCGAAGCCGATGCCGGCCTCGGCGATCATTTGGCTTGAAAGTTCGTCGGGATAGCCCTGACTGAAATAGATGTGGTTGACTTTGCAGTTGATCAGCATCTTGGTGCAGATCAGGCACGGCTGAGTGGTGCAGTAGATGTCCGCGCCGGCGATGGTCACGCCGTGGATGGCGGCCTGGATGATGATGTTTTGCTCGGCGTGCAGGCCCCGGCACAGCTCGTGGCGCTGGCCCGAGGGGATGCCGAGCTTTTCGCGCAAGCAGCCGATGTCCAGGCAATGGGCCGTGCCGGCCGGGGAGCCGTTGTAGCCCGTGGCCAGGATGCGGCGGTCCTTGACGGCCACGGCGCCGACCTTGCGCCGCAGGCAGGTGCTGCGCTCGGCCACCAGATAGGCGATGCGCATGAAATATTCCGGCCAGGGAACGCGCTTGTCCATGATGACTCCATAGGAGGGAAAATCAGCGAGGGTCGGAGACCGGCAGAGTGCGGCAAAGGCGCGGTGGCGTCAAGCAGAGCCTGGGGCAGGGGCATTTCAGCCATACAGAGCCTTCAGACGCCTGTGAAGACCCGGCAAAAATCAAATACGGCTTTTACCCCCCGCCAAACTTGTGGTATGGCAGCCCAAACCCGTTTCCGGGTTTCCAAAGGGCGGCAGCCCTTTGGTCGCCAAAGGCTTCAAGACGTTCATTTTACATTAGCTTACATCAGCTAAGGAGTCGCCATGCACATCCAACCCTACCTGTTTTTTCAGGGCCGCTGCGAAGAGGCGGCCGAGTTCTACCGGGGCGCGCTGGGCGCCGAAGTGACCATGCTCAAGCGGTTCAAGGACAGCCCCGACCCTCAGACAGCTTCCAGCCTCCCGCCCGGGTCCGAGAACAAGGTCATGCACATGAGCCTGCGCATCGGCGAGACCACGGTATTGGCCTCGGACGGCCAGTGCCTGGAGCAGCCGGGCTTCCAGGGCTTTTCGCTGGCCATTACCGTGGCGGACGAGGCCGAGGCCGCCCGGGTGTTTGCAGCCCTGGCCGAGGGCGGTCAGGTGCAGGTGCCCCTGGCCAGGACCTTTTTCGCCTCGCGTTTCGGCATGGTCGCGGACCGCTTCGGCGTGTTGTGGATGGTCATCACGGGAGGTTAACCATGCGATTCATGCTCCTCATGATTCCTAAAGGTTATGAAAACGCGGCCCCGGACGCCATGCCCGAGGCCAAGGCCGTGGAAGCCATGATGGCGTTCAACGAATCCCTGCAAAAGGCCGGGGTGCTGCTGACCCTCGACGGCCTTCGCCCGCCTTCTATGGGCGCGCGGGTCACATTTGCCGGCGGCAAGCCCAGCGTGACCCATGGGCCGTTTCCCGAGGCCAAGGAGCCCCTTGGCGGCTACTGGATGATCGACGTGGGGTCGCTCGAGGAAGCCGTGGCCTGGGCCTCGCGCTGCCCGGCTTCGGACAACGAGGTCATCGAGGTGCGCCAGGTGGTCGAGATGGCGGACTTCCCGGCCGACGTCCAGGCCGTCGCGGGCCGGTTCCCCGAGCTGCAGGCGGGCTCCAAAAAGCCTGGGAAGGCGTGACGCCGCCGTACGTGTCCGTCAGCCCATGTCCTTGAAGCCCAAGAGCACGCGGTAGGGGCCGGGCACCCCGGGCGGCGCCAAGGCAACCCTGTCCCCGCCGGCCACCACGGCCAGGGCCGGGGTGACGGCCTTGCCGTTGACAAAAACGACCTCGACCATGTCCTCCGGTATGCCGAGCAGGGCCAGCAGTTGGGTCCCTGTCATTTCGCCCTGGACGGCAACCTCCTTGGGGTTGCTCCAGTTCCTTTCCCGAAAAACATCGGAGAGGCCCATAAACGCGCGAACTTCGATCATCGACGACACGGCGGTTCCTCCTGTGGCATGCCCGCCGTGGCGGCGGCCATGGGCGTTTCTCCCCTTGGCGGGAAATTGCGGCGCGTAAACAGGAATGGAGGCGGACGACACTGCGCCGTTCGCCTCCATTGTCAATCATTGAAGCCGATATGGCCACAGCCTCGTACCGGCCGGGCCGGGCCAGGCGCTAGAAGTTGAACACCTCGTCGAGCTCCGCATCCGTGAAGTCCCAGGTCACATTGTGCGGCGGCAGCTTTTCCTCGAAGAACTCCGGCAACCGGTCGTGGGCGTTGGTAAAGCCGGCCCGCTGGTTGAACCCCCGCTCGGTCTTGAGGATGGACTTGCCCAGCGCGACAACATCGTCACCGGTCAGGGACAGGCTGTACTGCGCATTGATCATGTCGACCAGGGCGTTGAAGCCGTCGGCAATGTCCAGGATGGCAAAGGCAATGAACAGGCACATGCCGGTGCTGTCCACGGCGGCGGTGGCGATTTGCAGGTTGCGGGACAGCTCCACCTGGCCGGCCTTGCCGAGGGGATCCACGAAGCCGCCGACTTTGAGGATGTTGGTGGCGACCGCATACCCGGCGGTGTGGTCCGCGCCCATGGGGGTGGTGGCGTAGGTGATGCCCACGCCCTTGACCGCGCGGGGATCGTAGGCCGGGATGGCCTGGTTTTTGACCACCGGGACCCGGGTCAGGCCGTAGGTCGTGCCCACGGCCTGGGCGCCGCAGCCGATGATCCGGCCAAGCGGGGTGCCCTGGCGGATTTCCTTGACCAGCTCCAGGGCGGCCTTGCCGTCGCCCCAGGGGATGATGCCGGCCTCCATGGCCACGGCCACGGTGACGCCGGTTTCGATGGAATCCACGCCCACGTCATCCATTTCCCGGTCGATAGAGGCGATGATGTCGAGGTCGTTGATCTCGGCGTCGGCGCCAAGGGCCCAAACGGTCTCGTACTCGAAGCCGCTGGTGATGTATTCCCCGTCCGGATCGACATAGTGCTGGGAACAACGGATGATGCAGCCGGGATGGCAGCCGTGGGTCGGCTTGCCGCCGCGGGCTTCCATGTTGGCGGTCATGGTCTCGCCGCCGATGTTGTTGGCCCATTCGTTGCGGCCCCGGCGGAAGTTCTTGGTGGGCAGGCCGCCGGCTTCGTTGAGGATGTTGACCAGGACGTTGGTGCCGTACTTGGGCAGGCCCTGGGCGGTGACCGGGTGGGTGGTCAGGGCGGCGGTGAACCGCTTGGAGGCGGCCTTGAAGGCTTCCGGATTGGCGATGGCGACCCCGGGGGCGCCGGCGTCGTCGATGACCACGGCCTTGATCTTCTTGGAGCCCATGACCGCGCCCAGGCCGCCGCGGCCGGCGCTGCGGATGTTGCCCTGGGGATCGGCGAAGGAGATGTTGGCCGCCGTGAGCTTCATTTCGCCCGCCGCGCCGGCCAGGGCCACGCCGACCTTGGGGCCGTATTTGGCCTGCAGGACCTTGATGGCTTCGTAGTTGCCCATGCCGCCCAGGGTCTCGGCCGGGGCGTCCTCGACGGTCACGCCGTCCATGGTGACCTTCACCACATAAAACTTGTCCTCGGCCGGCATCCCTTCGAACACGATGGCCTTGATGCCCATCTTGGCCATCTTCTGGGCAAAGGTGCCGCCGGTGTTGCTTTCCTTGATGCCGCCGGTAAGCGGGCTCTTGGCGCCGCAGGAAAGCCGGCCGGAGTTGGCCGCGCTGGTGCCGGTCAGAAAGCCCGGGGCAAAGATCAGCTTGTTGTTCTTTCCGAGGGGGTGGCAGGTGGGCTTCACTTCGTCGGCGACGAAATTGGAGGTAAGGGCGCGGCCCGCCAAGACGGCGTATTTTTCCGGACACTCCTCGATGTTCACAGCCTTTGAGCCCATATCAACCCTGATGAATTTAGCCATATGGTCCTCCGTTATTGTTTCCGAAAATTGGCCACACCGGCCTTGCGTTCCGCCGAGCAAAGGCCCTTCTTTTTGGCCTGATCCCTCTCCGGTGCCCTCGCCGTGTCGGACTGGCCTTTGGACGGCGAGACGGCCCTAGCGGGAAGGGTTCCGGCTTGCCGCGCAAACAGGGTGGTGGAGGGCGGGCCGGAAGGGCGCTTCATGTTATGTTAAACATAGCAAGTTGCGAGCCAGCCAGACAATTCTATTGAAAACAACGCGTTATCATTTCAGCCAAAACCGGCGTCAGGGAAGAAATCGGCTTACCGTGACCGGAGACAGGGATCCGGGAGGGGACAAAACGGGCAGGGTGTTATGTTATATTAAATATTATAGCCGGTTGGCGAGCAATGACAGAAGGTTACGCGGGCATGGGGTTTTGGGTCAAAATGTCTCAACCGAGACAGGCGGGACGCCGGTGGGAAGAAAAGCGATGCCGCGCGGGAAGAGTCAAGGGCCGGCTGGCGTTGCCAGAAGAGACGGGGCATGTCCCCGTTACCACCTGGCGTGGCCGGCCCGCCTTCAATACAGGCCCGGGATCAGCCGGGCCGTACGGGCGCGGTAGGCCTGGTACTCGGCTCCGAACTGTTCGGCCAAAAGCCGCTCCTCGGCCCGGATGCGGGCCACAAGCGGCGGGATGAGGAGGAGCGTGAACAGCACGCCCAGGCTTGAGCGGAAGGCCAGGCCCCAGCCCAGGGAGTTGATCAAAAGCCCCAGATAGCTGGGGTGGCGGATGACGCTGTAAATGCCGGTCGTGACCAGGGTGTGGCCGGGCTGGATGGCCACCAGGCCGCTGAAGCGGTCGCCGAGCACAAAGACCGGCCACAGCCGCAGCGCGCCGCCGGCCGCAAAAAGAAGCACGCCTGTCCAGCGCACCGCATTGCCGTCAAAGGTCCAGAACTCCCGGCGGTCCGACCAGGGCGACAAAAAGACCGTGGCCAGCCCGATCAGGGCGACAACGGCAATGACCCAGCGGTTGCTGCGGTCCTCGCGCACCCCAGGGCTGATATTGCCGCCGGCGAAAAGCGACGCCCCGGACAGGGCCACCACAATGACGGCCAGGGCGGTCAAGGCCGGGTGCGCGAAAAAGGCGGCCGGCCCGCCCCGGCCCATGACGGCCACGATGAGATAGGCCAGGGTGCCCAAGGCAACCAGCGCCAATCGGGTGATGGGTATGGCCATGGCCCGTTCTCCTGTCCGCCGCTTGGCCGCGCCGGGCGTTATTTTCCGTCGGCCACCGAGGGATGGACCATGGCCGAAGGCACCACCAGCCGGTCAAAGGTCTCGGCGTCCACCAGGCCCAGTTCCAGGGCCGCTTCCCGCAGGGTCAGGTCGTTTTCCTGGGCGTGGTGGGCGATGCGGGCGGCCTTGTCGTAGCCGATGACCGGGGACAGGGCCGTGACCAGCATGAGGGAGCGCGAAACGTTTTCCTTGATGCGCCGGGTGTCGGGCTCCATGCCGTCCACCAGGAACCGGCGGAAGTTGTGCATGGAGTCGGTCAGGATGGACTGCATGACGTTGTGGATCATAAGGGGCTTGTAGTCGTTCATTTCCAGGTGCCCGCAGGCCCCGCCCAGGCTCACGGCCATGTCGTTGGCCATGGCCTGGAGGGCGGCCATGGTCATGGCCTCGCACTGGGTGGGGTTGGCCTTGCCGGGCATGATGGAGGAGCCGGGCTCGTTAAAGGGCAGGATGATCTCCCCGAAGCCGGTCCGGGGGCCGCTGGCCAGCAGGCGGATGTCGCTTGCGATCTTGAACAGGGACACGGCCAGGGTCTTGATGGTGCCGGAAAGCTGCACCAGGGCGTCGTGGCTGCCCTGGACCGTGAACTTGTTGGGCGCGGTGACAAAGGGCAGGCCGGTCAGGTCGGCGATATGCGCGGCCACGGCCACGTCGAAATCCGGCGGGGCGTTGAGGCCCGTGCCCACGGCCGTGCCGCCCAGGGCCAGGCGGCACACGCCGGGCACGGCGCGTTCCAGCCGCTCCAGGTCGTCGTAGAGAAGCCCCACATAGCCGGAAAATTCCTGGCCCAGGGTCAAGGGCGTGGCATCCTGGAGATGGGTGCGGCCGATCTTGACGATGCCGCGCCAGGCGTCGGCCTTGGCGGCCAGGCCCTGGCGCAGGTTGACCACGGCCGGGATGAGGTCGCGCGTCACGCCCAGGGCGGCGGCAATGGACATGGCCGTGGGGAAGTTGTCGTTGGTGGACTGGGACATGTTCACGTCGTCATTGGGGTGCACGGGCTTTTTGCCGCCCAGGGGCGCTCCGGCCAGCTGGGCGCAGCGGTTGGCAATGACCTCGTTGACGTTCATGTTGAACTGGGTGCCGCTGCCGGTCATCCAGACGTGCAAGGGGAACATGTCGTCGTGGCGATGGCCGAGGATTTCGTCGCACGCGGTCACGATCAGCTCCGCCTTGTCCGCCGGGAGGCGCTTGTTGGCCTTGTTGGCCAGGGCCGCGGCCTTTTTGAGGTAGGCGTAGGCCGTGATCATCTCCCGGGGAATGAGCTCGCGGCCGATGCTGAAGTGCTCCAGGGACCGCTGGGTCTCGGCCCCCCACAGTTTATTCGCCGGGACGCGCACGTCGCCGAGGCTGTCCCGTTCCATGCGGTAGTCGACCATAAAAATGCCCTCCATGCCGATGGGGTGGGAAAGGATTGTTCTGCCTATTGGACTACGCAGCAGGCAGGAAGGTGTCAATCAGGACCAGACAGGGCGGGGAAACCGGGCGGGCAGTCCGGAGACGGGAAGGCTCGGACAAGCCGGCCAGGGGCGAGCCTTGGCTCGAAGCGAACGGGATGCAAAACGCGTCGCCGGGATTGGTCCCAGGCGTATTTCGGGACTTGTGCGCGCCGCCTCTTCAAGAGCCTGACGGGACCGAAATTCCCGAACACGTCTGGTACGATGTTCTTGATTCCCGATCCATGTGCGTCTAAAATTTATTGGTTATTAAATTTTGTCTTGAAATTTCACCCGATAAGAGTCCAATTTTATTGTCAAAACTGTAACTTGTTTGAATATAAGGAAATAAATGTATGAAATTTCTCATTGTCGATGACGACATCAGTATCTGCAAGCTTCTTGTGTTTTATTTGTCACAGCATGCCCGGTGCTTTTATGCCACAAAACCCGTCAAGGCATTGGAGTTATTCAACGCAAGCATCAAGCGCGAACCATTCGACGCGGTGTTCATGGACATCGTGATGCCTGGCTTTGATGGACATGACGTTGTCGAGCTGATTCGGGAAACCGAGAGAACCTATGCCATTGCCAAGGAAAAGGCCGCCAAGGTGGTCATGGTCTCGGCCTATGACGACATCGGCAACATCACGAGATCATTGTATAAGCATAATGCGGTCTGTTTTATTCGAAAGCCGTTCACCGAAGAGGGCCTGCTGCATGAGCTGCGAATCCACGGCGTGCTGTAGCCGAGCATGCCAGCGGCAAATCGCTGCCTCTAGAGTCCGGAGGATGGGGGGCCGTGGCGGCCGGCCGGATGGTCGGCGGCCTATTTGATGAGCCCGAGCAGCTTTTCCGCCACCGGACTGAAAAAAGCCACGGCCAGGGCGGTCAGGCCGATGAGCACCTTGACCATGATTTCCAGGCGGGCGAACCGGGCGTCGATACGGCCTTCGAGCCGGGCCATTTCTTCGCGAAGCTCGCCGCGCAGGGCCGCGATGTCCGCCTTGGTGGCCAGTTCGCCGAGCAGTTCCTTTTTGATCGTTTCCTTTTGCGATTCGATCTTGGCGTCCTGGCGCTCGGCGATTTTGACAATGACCTCGGCGGCTTCAGGGCCGACGGCCTTTTCCAATTTCTTGGCGTCGTCGAAGAGCAGGGTCATAGGCACCTCATGGCCTGCAAATAGCTTTTTCCCGAGCATCACGCAAACATGTTCAGCGATCCAGCTTGTATTTGACCCATGATCGGACTATATTCGGTCCGAACCATACGGCGAGGCAAGCCATGAAATTCTCCAGCCAGATCAAACCGATCAGCCACCTCAAGGCCCATGCCGCCGAGATCGTGCGCCAGCTCGGGGAAGGGGGGGAGCCCCTGGTCATCACCCAAAACGGCGAGGCCAAGGCCGTGCTCCAGGATATCGCCAGTTACGAGCAGACCCAGGAAACCTTGGCGCTCCTGAAAATCCTGGCCCTGGGCAATCGCCAGATCGAGGGAGGCAAGGTCAAGCCGGCCGGAGAGGTCATGGCCAGGCTGCGGCAGAACCGGGAAGCCCCCGGGGAGAACCGTTGACGACCTTTCCCGTGTACCTGACGGACGACGCCGTCCGGGACATCGAGGAACTCTACGCCTTCATTGCCGGTCACGATGCGCCCGAAAGCGCGGATCACGTGCTGGACGGAATCGAACGCGCCCTGGAGAGCCTGGCCAAATACCCTGCACGAGGGGCATATCCCCAGGAACTTCTGGCCCTTGGCATCAAGGAATACCGGGAAGTCTTCTTCAAGCCCTACCGCATCATCTACCGGGTGCTGGAAAAGGCCGTGTACGTGTACCTGATCGCAGACGGCCGCCGGCACATGCAGACCCTGCTGCAGCGGCGGCTTCTGGCCGGGTAGTCCGCAAAATAGCAGGGGCCATGGCGCGAGCAAATCGCGCCATGGCCCCTGTTGTCTTCTTCTTTCAAGAGGTCCGGGGGATTATCCCCCCGGCGGGGCGGGCTCGGGAGGGGCAGCGCCCCTCCCGATTCGTTTTGTTCTACCAGGCAAAAAGCGGGAAGCCCTTGGCAAAAGGCTCCACTTCGCGGCGGATTTCGTCGAGCCGGGTGTCATTGGTCGCAGCTTTGATGGCCGCGTCGATCCAGGACACGATGCGCTCGATCTCGGGCTCGCGCATGCCGCGCGTGGTCAGGGCCGGCGTGCCGATGCGAACGCCCGAGGTGACAAAGGGCGAGCGCGTCTCAAAGGGCACGGTGTTCTTGTTGACCGTGATGCCGGCCTTGTCCAGCGCCTGTTCCGCGTCCTTGCCGGTCACGTCCTTGTTGGTCAGGTCCACCAGCACCAGGTGGTTGTCCGTGCCGCCGGACACCAGTTCGTAGCCCAGGGCGGTCAGGCCCTTGGCCAGGGCCTGGCAGTTCTTGATCACCTGTTCCTGATAGGCCCGGAAGCAGGGTTTGAGGGCTTCACCGAAAGCCACGGCCTTGGCCGCGATGACGTGCATGAGCGGGCCGCCCTGGATGCCCGGGAAAATCTGGGAATTGAGGGGCTTGGCGTATTCTTCCGAGGACAGGATGAGCCCGCCCCGGGGGCCGCGCAGGGTCTTGTGGGTGGTGGAGGTGGTGTAGTGGGCGTGGGGGATGGGCGAGGGGTGAAGATTCGTGGCCACCAGGCCCGCGATATGGGCCATGTCCACCACCAGCTTGGCCCCGATCTCGTCGGCAATGGCCCGGAAGCGGGCGAAATCGATGATGCGGGGATAGGCGCTGGCCCCGGCCATGATCATCTTGGGCCGGTGCTCCTTGGCCAGGCGCTCCACCTCGTCGTAGTCGATGGTGCCGGTCTCTTTTTTGACGTGGTAGAACACGATCTTGTAAAGCTTGCCCGAGAAGTTGACGGGCGAGCCGTGGGTGAGGTGGCCGCCGTGGGACAGGTCCATGCCCATGAGCGTGTCGCCGGGACTTAAGGCCGCGAAATACACGGCCATGTTGGCCTGGGACCCGGAATGGGGCTGGACGTTGGCGTATTCGGCGGAAAAAAGCTTTTTGACGCGGTCCCGGGCCAGGTCCTCGGCAATGTCCACGTATTCGCAGCCGCCGTAATAGCGTTTGCCCGGATAACCCTCGGCGTACTTGTGGGTCAACACGCTGCCCTGGGCCTGGCGCACGGCCGGGGACACGAAATTCTCCGAAGCGATCATCTCCAGCTTGCCGACCTGGCGTTCGATCTCCAGGCACACGGCCCGCCCGACTTCCGGATCATTGATGAGCAGTTCGTCCATGGTGCTGTCCTTTTGAAAGCGTTCGGGGGGAGACTCGATCATGCGAGCATCCCCCCGTTTGTCCACACGTGCGGCCAAGCCGTGCCCCGGCCGGGGCGTCCTATTCCGTAAAGGCCTTGTACAGGATGCAGGCGTTGGTGCCGCCAAACCCGAAGGAGTTGCACAGCACGTTGTCCACGGCGGCCTTCCTGGCGGTATTGGGGGTATAATCCAGGTCGCAGGCCGGATCCGGGGTGTCCAGGTTGATGGTGGGCGGAATGACGCCCTCCACAATGGTCTTGACGCTCATGACCGATTCGATGCCGCCGGCCGCGCCCAGACAGTGCCCGATCATGGATTTGTTGGAGGTGACCGGCACCTTGGCCGCGTGCTCGCCCAGGACCGTCTTGATGGCCCGGGTCTCGCAGACGTCGTTTAAGGCCGTGGAGGTGCCGTGGGCATTGATGTGGGCGACCTCGCCGGGAGCCAGGCCCGATTCCCGGATGGCGGCGCGCATGGCCAGGGCCATGCCCTCGCCGTCCTCGGGCGGGGCGGTCATGTGAAAGGCGTCGCCCGAGGCCCCGAAGCCCACGACTTCGGCCAGGATGCGCGCGCCGCGAGCCTTGGCGTGGTCCAGGGATTCCAGGAAGAGCAGCCCGCAGCCCTCGCCGATGACAAACCCGTCGCGGCCGGCGTCAAACGGCCGGGAGGCATGCGTGGGGTCGTCGTTTCGCGTGGACAGGGCCTTTAAGGCATTGAACCCGCCGACGGCCAGGGGCGTTATGGTGGACTCCACCCCGCCGCAGATGGCGGCCGTGGCCCGGCCTAGCTTGATGTCCGAGTAGGCGTAGCCAATGGCGTGCATGCCCGAGGCGCAGGCCGAGGTGGTGCAGAGGTTGGGGCCCTTGGCGCCGGTAAAGATCGAAATCTGGCCGGCAGCCATGTTGGCGATCATGGTGGGGATGAAAAAGGGCGACACCCGGGACGGCCCCTGGGCCAGGAGCTTGGCGTGGGTGGCCTCCAGGGTCTCCAGGCCCCCCAGGCCGCAGCCGATGATGACGGCCACGTCCGCCGCTTCCTCGGCCGGAATTTTCCAGCCCGCCTCCTCCAGGAGCATCATGGCCGCGCTGATGGCGTAGATGGTGAAGCGGTCCAGGCGCTTGGCCTGCTTGGCCGGGATGAAGGGCTTCTCATCGAAGTCTTTGACTTCGCAGGCAAAGCGCGTGTCATAGGCCGAGGCGTCGAACCTGGTGATGGGACCCGCGCCCGAGACGCCGGCCACGAGGTTTTTCCAGCTTGCGGCCAGGTCGTTGCCAATGGGGGTGATGGCCGAAAGGCCGGTGACGACTACCCGATTTACGGTCATGGCACATCCGTCCGCGAACCGGGGCAACGCATGGCTGGCCGCCCCGGTCCGACTGGGCGTTTGGGGCTTACTCGCCCTTTTTCTTCTCGATAAAGGAAATGGCGTCCTGGACTTTCTGGATCTGCTGGGCGTCCTCGTCCGAGATTTCGACGCCGAATTCCTCTTCCATGGCCATGATGAGCTCGGTGAGGTCCAGGGAATCCGCACCCAGATCGTCAACGAACTTGGCGTCGGGATTGACCTCGCCGGCGTCCACGCCGAGCTGATCCACAATGATCTCTTTGACTTTTTCCGCGACAGACATGGTTTCCTCCAAGTGGTGGCCGTATGACGTTCAAGTTACATGTACATGCCGCCGTTGACGCCGAGGACTTGGCCGGTGACGTAGGCGGCCTCGTCGCTGGCGAGGTAGCTTACGGCGGCGGCGATCTCGTCCGGGGCGCAGGCGCGCTTGGCCGGAATGCGTTCGGCGAACGACGCCTTGACGGCGTCGGACAGGACGGCGGTCATGTCGGTTTCAACGAATCCCGGGGCCACGGCATTGACTGTGACGCCCCGCGCCGCCAACTCCAGGGCGGCGGATTTGGTCAGGCCGACGAGCCCGGCCTTGGCCGCGGCATAGTTGGCCTGGCCGGCGTTGCCGGACTGGCCCACCACGGACGTGATGTTGATGATGCGCCCGCAGCGCCGTTTCATCATGATCTTGGCCGCCTCGCGCAGGCAGGTGAAGGCCCCGACGAGGTTGATCCGGATGACGGCTGCGAAATCTTCGTCCTTCATGCGCACAATGAGCCCGTCGCGGGTGATGCCGGCGTTGTTGACCAGCACGTGCAGGTCGGCGTCCTTCAGGTTCTCGGCGAAAAAGGCGGCCACGGCAGCCGGGTCGCCGGTATCCAGGGCCCGGGCCCGGGCCGATCCGCCGTTGGCGGTGATGGCGTCGACCACGGCGGCGGCGGCCTCGGGTTTGCTCACGTAGGTCAGCACGACATCAAAGCCGTCGCGGGCCAGGCGGGCGGCCGTGGCCGCGCCGATGCCCCGAGACCCGCCGGTGACCAAGGCCGTACGCATCGTTTCACTCCTTGCCGCGATCCGGGATCAGGTCCGGCCCGCGAGGACGATTGGTTCGAAAAGGCAGGGCGAAAAAACTGCGCCCGCATGGGGCGGGCAAGCCGTGTGCATAGCCGAAACGCCCCGCAACATCAAATGTGTTTTCCCTGGCCCCTTAAAACTGGAGCAGGGACGCGCCCCAGGTGAACCCGCCGCCGAAAACGGCCAGGAGCACCTTGGCTCCGGGCTTGATGCGGCCCGTGGCCTTGGCCTCGGCCAGGGCGATGCCCACGCTCGAAGCCGAGGAGTTGCCGTAGCGGTCAATGGTGATCACGCACCGCTCGTCGGGGATGGAAAGCTTTTTGGCCACCGCATCGATGATGCGCAGATTGGCCTGGTGGGGGATCAGGAAGTCGACCTCTGCGGCGGTGACGCCGCTGGCCGCCAGCACTTCCTCGCACACGGCGGTCATGTTGCGCACGGCGTGCTTGAAGACTTCCTGGCCGGCCATCTGCACGAAAAAGTTCTCGTCCACCGCATCGCCGAGCTTCATGGGGTAGCCCGAACCGCCGCCCTTGACCGTGAGCAGATGCCCGAGCGACCCGTCGCTGTACAGGCGCGCGTCCACCAGCCTGGCCGCGCCCGGTCCGGGTTCGGCGGTCATGACCGCGGCCCCGGCGCCGTCGCCGAACAGCACGCAGGTGCGCCGGTCGGCCCAGTTGGTGCGCGAGGTCAGCACCTCGGCGGCGCACAGGAGCACCTTGGCCTCGGGGTGCAGGGCCAGGATGGCCCGGGCCGTCTCCAGGCCGTAGACAAAGCCCGAGCAGGCGGCATTGATGTCCTGGGCGAACTTGCCGCGCACGCCGAGCTTTTCCTCCAGCAGGCAAGCCGCGGGCGGGCAGTAGAAATCCGGAGTCAGGGTGCAGAGCAGGATATGGGTCAGCTCGTCGGCGGTCATGCCGGCGTCGGCCAGGGCAGCCTTGGCCGCACTGCAGGCCAGGTCGCTGGTGGCTTCGCCCGGAGCGGCCATGCGGCGCTCCCTGATGCCGGTGCGGGTGGTGATCCATTCGTCGGAGGTTTCGACGAGCTTTTCCAGGTCGGCGTTGGTCAGGACCTTTTCGGGCACGTAAAAGCCCAGGCCGCGAAGATAAGCGTCTTGTTTCATGCAGGGGGGTGAGCGCCTCAGCGCTGTTCGTTGGCGGCCTGGCGGCGGGATCCGGCCAGGTCGATATTTTTGGCCACGGCCTCGGAGAGGTGGTCGTTGGCCTCCATCTCCACGAAGCGGGCGGCCATGCGCACGGCGCTGGACATGGCCTTGCTGTTGGAGGCGCCGTGGCAGATGAGGCAGATGCCCTTGAGGCCCAAAAGCGGCGCGCCGCCGTATTCGGCGTAGTCCACCAGGCGGGAGAAGCGCTTGAGGGCGTTTAGGGCCAGCATGGTGCCGATCTTGCCGAAAAAGCCGCGCCGCAGCTCGCCCTTGAGCAGCCGGCCCAGGGACGAGGCCAGGCCCTCGGCCTGCTTGACCACCACGTTGCCCACAAACCCGTCGCACACCACGATGTCCACGTCGCCGGTAAACAGGTCGCGGCCCTCGATGTTGCCCACGAAATTGAGCGAGCTCAAACGCAAAAGCTCAAAGGCTTCCTTGACGAGCTGGTTGCCCTTGCCGGATTCCTCGCCATTGGAAAGCAGAGCCACGGTGGGGTTTTCCCGGCCGAGCATGGTCCTGGCCAACACCGTGGCCATGATGCCGAACTGGAGCAGGTGGAAGGGCTTGCAGTCCACGTTGGCCCCCACGTCGATCATGACGAAATGGGAGCGCTCGGTGGGCATGAACGTGGCGATGGCCGGCCGGTCCACGCCCGGAACGCGGCCGATGGTGAACATGGCGCTGGCCAGGGTGGCGCCGGAGTGGCCGGCGGAAACCACGCCGTCGGCCAGCCCGTCCCGGACCAGGTTGCAGGCCACCTGGATGGAGGAATCCTTTTTGCGGCGCATGGCCTCGGAAGGCTTTTCCTCCATTTCCACGACCTGGGAGGCGTGGACGATGGATACGGGCAGGTTGCCGGCGTCGTAGCGGCCGAGCTGGGCGCGGACGGCCTCCTCGTCGCCGACGAGGATCACCTCCGCCTTGCCGGCCTTGGCGGCATGCAGCACGCCGGGGATGACCACGCGGGGACCGAAGTCCCCGCCCATGGCGTCCACGGCAATACGCGGCAATCTACTCGGCATCTTCCTTCCGGAGCATCTGGCGGCCGCGGTAGGTGCCGCAGCTCGGACAGATCCGGTGGGGCAGGGTGGGCTCGCCGCAGGAGCAAAGGACCACCGCGGGCACGGCCACCTTGTCGTGAGAGCGACGCATGCCTTTGCGGGACTTGGAGATTTTTCTATTGGGGACGGCCATGGCTCATACCTCGCAAGAGTTGTTGTTCAAGCTATCGGAAACGCGCGACGGTTTCGTGGCAAACGCCTAGTTCGAGCCGCGCGGCACCTTCAACGTTTTAAGCACCGCCAGCCTGGGGTCGCCCTCGTCCGGAACGCAATCGCACGGGCCGAGGTTGCGGTTCTTGCCGCACTTGGGGCAAAGTCCCAGGCAGTCCTCGCGGCAAAGCGGCTTGACGGGCATGGCCAGCAGCAACTGTTCCCACAGCAGGCTGCCGACATTGAGCTCAATGAGCTTGCCCCGGCGGCGCAGGAGCCCGGGCTCCAGGACTTCCTCGCCCGGAGCGGGCAGCTCCTCGAAGAGCTCGAAGGAACTGTCCACCGCAATCAGGGCATCCTCGGCGCAGCGGTCGCAGGGGGTGGCGACCACGCCGGTAAGGCGCCCGGCAATGAGCATGCCCCGGTTTTGGGGCAAAACGGTGAAAACCGCCTCCAAGGGCTTGCCCGTGCCCTCCAAACGGTGGGGCAGGCCGAACTCCGCTATGGGTTCGGCCCATACGGCGGGGTCGGAATACGCAAATTCCCGGCCGGAAGCCGGGATATCGGTGATATCGAGCCACAGTTCGGACATGGTTTCCCCCGCGGAGATGAGAGTGCTAGTCCTTGGGGCCGGTTCTGTCAAGAAAAAGCTTGCCAAGGGCCGGCTTCCCATGTACCTCACAAAATTCTTTGCGTCACTGCGAAAAACCGCGCGGCCGTTTCCTTGGTCCTGATGCGAAACGCGGCAAAAACGGCCTTTGCGAATCATGATTTTCGGGAGGAACCGAGCATGTCCAAGATCTGCGAACATTGCGGCAAAAAGCCCCAGGTCGGCAACAACGTCAGCCACGCCAACAACAAGACCAAGCGGCGGTTTTCCCCGAACCTGGTGAAGGTGCGGGCCCAGCTGCCTTCCGGCGAGGTCAAGACCGTGACCGTGTGCACCCGTTGCCTGCGTTCCGGCTGCGTGACCAAGCCCGCCGTCAAGACCGCCTAGTTTTTCCATTTTTTGTTGCGCAAAGGCCCCTGGGGACGCGTCCCCAGGGGCCTTTGTTTTTTGTGCCCGGCCTGTTGCCGTGGCCGGTTCCTTCTCGTGTTGCCGGATGTTCCTTACAAGCGGGTGAAACGCGCTGGAATGTTCGTAAAATATTTTTCTATTATAGTATGTTAAAATGATAAGGAACAAAAGCAACAGCCTGCTTGGCCGGAATCCCGAGCCCGGGAAGGACGCGGTATGGCCAACGGCGCTCGTGCCGCGTCTGGCCCAGTTCGCAGCCGACGGCTTCCGGCCTTACGCACACCGGTGTTCCTGAAAAAGGCAGGAAAGCGACACCGCCTGTTCGCTATTTACCTTTTAATAATAAACTGTTAAGTCAATAAGGAACAAAAGAGCGACTTTTGCAAAAATCAACCGTGCCGTGCACGGCAATGGACCTTATGTTGTAACACTCCAACTTCATTACAAGTTTCCAAAGGGCAAAGCCCTTTGGTCGCCGAAGGCTTCAAAAACGACCTCTTTTTGCAACATCCTTAAACAAAACGCATTTCCGATCGCTATTCCTTTTCTTCCGACTCGGCCGACCCGGGCGTCACCAGCACCTGGTCGATGCGCCGGCCGTCCATGTCCACCACCTCGAACGTGACGCCCAGGGCCGAAAACACTTCGCCGGTCCTGGGCACGTGGTCCAGATGGGCCAGCACGAATCCGGCCAGGGTGGAGCCGGCCAGGTTTTCGGGCCAGGGCCGGGGCAGGCCCATGGCCGCAGCCACCTCGTCCATGGGCGTGGCCGCGTCGACCAGAAGCGAACCGTCGTCCCGGCGCACGATGGTCTGTTCCAGGGGCGCGCCGGGCACGGGCAGATCGCCCACAATGTCCTCGAACACGTCGGTCAGGGTGACGATGCCCTGGACGTCGCCGTATTCGTCCACCACCACGGCAAACGGCAGGTGCGGGGTGCGCTTGAAATGTTCCAGGAGCTTCAGCCCGCGCATGGTTTCGGGCAGGTACTGGGGCTGGGACAGATGGGCGGCGATATTGAGGTCCTGGCCCCTGGCGCAGGCGGCCAGCAGGTCCTTGGCCCGGACCACGCCCAGGATGTCCGAGCTGTCTCCCCGGCAAACGGGAAAGCGGGTGTGCCGGCTGGCCAGCACCTTGGCCAGGTTCTCTTCGGCCGGGGCCTCGATGTCGAGCCACTCCACCTGGGAGCGGTGGGTCATGATGACGCCCAGGGGCCGGTCGCCCAGGCGCAGCAGGCGTTCCATGATGTCGCGCTCGGTCTGCTCCAGGACGCCGTGGTGCGCGCCTTCGTGGAGCAGGCCCCGGATGTCCTCCTCGGTGACGGTCGGTTCATGGCTCTTGTGCAGGCCGAAAAGGCGCAGGACAACCGTGGTGGAGACGCCCAGGAACCACACGGCCGGAACGCTGGCCAGCATGAGCGTGCGCATGACGGGCGCGGCGGCCATGGCCAGGGGTTCGGCCCGGGCCATGGCCAGGCGCTTGGGCACGAGCTCGCCCAGGACCAGGGTGAAAAGCGTGATGGGCACCACCACGGCGGCCAGGGCCAGGGTATGGGCATAGGGGGCCAGGCCGGGCTGGGCCTTGAGGCGGTCGGCCAGGCCGGCGGCCAGGGTGGCGCCGCCGAAGGCGCTGGCCAGGACGCCGGCCAGGGTGATGCCGATCTGGACGGCCGAGAGAAAGGTCTCGGGCCGCTTGAGCAGTTCCAGGCACAGTTCGGCCCGGCGGTTGCCGGCGGCGGCCAGGGCCGTCAGCCGTGTCTTGCGCGAGGCCACCAGGGCCATCTCGGCCATGGAGAAAAACCCGTTGACGCCGATAAGGGCCAAAACGGCAAGCAATTCCAGAAGCGTGCTTTGCATGGGAACTCCGTGGCGGGGCGCGGGGAGGTGCGCCGGCATGGCCAGCCTATAGCAGGGGACGGGATGGGGCGCATCCCTGGAGAGGTGGGTGCCGTTCCTTCGGCTTTGGCGGCTTGAGCCTTTTTTGGAGAGAATATCAATATTAATATCTTCCGTGAGGAAAAACCATGCAAGTCTGCATCCATCTGCCCGACGAGTTGGCCGGCCGTTTCCGGGCGGCGATCCCCGCCAAGAAGCGGAGCGCCTTTATTGTGGAACTGCTGGAAAAAGCGCTGTCAAAAGAAGATGACGCCCTCTACCGCATCGCCCTGGAAGTCGAAGGCGACACGGCGTTAGACGCCGAAATGGCCGACTGGGACGGGGTAATCGGCGACGGACTGGAGGGAGAGGGTGAAACGCGGTGAAATCTGGTGGGTCGACCTGGACCCCACGCGGGGCAGCGAAATACGCAAAAAGCGCCCGGCCGCGATCGTGACCGTCGATGCCCTCAACAAGGCCCGCCGGACCGTGGTGGTCATCCCGCTTTCCAGTTCGGCTCCGCCACGGCCGCCCATCGTGGTTCCCGTGCCGTCGGCCGGACCCGGCTCGGTGGCCGTGTGCGACCGGATACGGGCCGTGGACAAGATGCGCCTTCTGGAACGTGCGGGAGAACTTTCGGCCAAGGACCTGAAGACCTTGGCCGATTGCCTTAGAATCGTGCTCGGCGTTTGACGGCGAAAGCCGCCTTGACCGCCTACAGCGCCAGCGCCCGATCGATGCGGGCCAGCACCCGGCCTCTGCCCATGACGGCCATGGTCTCGAACAGGCCCGGGCTGGCCGTGGCGCCGGTGATGGCCAGGCGCAGGGGCTGGGCCAGGAGCTTGAACTTGATGTTTTCGGCCTCCAGGTAGGCGTGCACCGCCGCTTCCATGGACGGCTGGTCGAAACAGCAAAGGGCCTCCAAAATGGCCCGCACCCTGGTCAGGTGCTCGCGCACCTCGGGGGTGAAAAACTTCTTCACCGCGGCCATGTCGTAGACCAGGGCCTCGTCGGCCACCACAAAGCACTCGGCCTTGTCCGCCATCTCGGCCAGGGTCTGGGCCCGGGGCTGGAGCAGGGGCACCACATGGCCCAAGTATTCCAGGTCCTGGGGCGCATGTCCCCGGCGCTCCAGAAAGCCGTTTAAAAGCACGGCCAGGCGCGACACCGGGCTTTCCTTGATAGAGTGGGCGTTGAGCCAAAGGAGCTTGGCCTTGTCGAACACGGCCGCCGAGGAACCCAGGTTGTCGGCGGAAAAGAGCTTGACCAGCTCGTCGCGGGAAAAAATCTCCTGGTCGCCGTAAGACCAGCCCAGCCGCACCAGGCCGTTTAACATGGCCTCGGGCAAAAAGCCCTCTTCCTCGTATTCCATGACCGCCGTGGCCCCGTGTCGCTTGGACAGCTTTTTCTTGTCCGGCCCGAGGATCATGGGCACGTGGCCGAACCGGGGCAGGGGAAAGCCCAGGGCCTTGTAGATGAGGATCTGGCGCGGCGTGTTGTTGAGGTGGTCGTCGCCCCGGATGATGTGGGTCACGCCCATGGTGGCGTCGTCCACCACCACGGCCAGGTTGTAGGTGGGCGAGCCGTCGCCGCGCCGCAGCACCATGTCGTCGAGCTCGGCGTTGTCGAAGGCCACCGAGCCCTTGACCATGTCGTCCACCACCGTGGAGCCGGACACCGGGGCCTTGAGCCGCACCACGCGCCCTTCGCCAGGCCCCAGGCCCGCCTCGCGGCAGCGGCCGGAATACTTGGGCTTAAGGCCCTTGAGCCTGGCCTCCTCGCGCATGGCCTCCACCTCCTGCGGCGTGCAGGAGCACCAGTAGGCATGGCCCGTGGCCAGCATCTTGTCGATATATTCGTTGTACAGGTCGAAGCGCCGGCTCTGGTAGGTGATTTCGCCGTCGTGGTTAAGCCCCAGCCACTCCATGGCGTCCAGGATGGACTTGGTCATGTCGGCATTGGACCGGGCCAGGTCCGTGTCCTCGATGCGCAGCAAAAACTTGCCGCCGTGATGGCGGGCCAGCAGCCAGTTGAAGATGGCCGTGCGGGCTCCGCCGATGTGCAGGTAGCCGGTGGGGCTGGGGGCGAAACGGGTGACAATGGTGTCCATGGGCGCTCCGAAGCGACAAAAGGGGAGCCCCGGATGCGGAGCCCCCCTGATTTATGGTATGGGGTTGACGGCCAGGGTTTAGACGGCTTCCACGGCCTTGAGTTCCGGAATTTCCTGCAATAACATGCGCTCGATGCCGTTTTTGAGCGTCAGGCGCGACATGGGGCAGCCCTTGCAGGCTCCGGTGAGGCGCACCCGGACCACGCCGGCCTCGGTGACCTCCACCAATTCCACATCCCCGCCGTCGGCCTGAAGGCCCGGGCGGACCTTGGCCAGGGCGGCCTCGACCTTTTCTTTCATATCGGCCTCCTGGGTGCTGGCCGGAGGTAGCGCCTTTGCCGGGGCGTGTCAAACCAGCGGGCAAAGCGGCGAAGCCGGCGGACCTGGGCCGCCCCGGGCGGGTGGAACGGCCGGGGTGGGCAAACGGGGCAAGGCGTGCTAGAGGGCGGGCACAAATGGCGCGCCCCGGCCCGAAGCCGGCGGCCTGGAGCCCTTCGATGCTCAAGAAAATCGTATCATTGACCCTTTTTTTCTCGCTTTTCTTCATGCTGTTGACCGCCCTGGTGGTGTTCATCGAGCCGCCGGCGCGGGTGGCGTCCTGGTCGGACTGGACGTTTCTCGGACTGTCCAGGGCCCATTGGGACGGGGCGCACCTGGGCATGGGGCTGCTTTTTCTCGTGGCCGGCGTGGCCCACGTGGTCCTGAACTGGGAAGAGCTTCTCGATCACCTGCGCAACAAGGCCGGGGCCTTGGTCATCTTCACCAAGCCCTTTTTTCTGAGCCTGGCCCTGACTGTGGCCGTGTTCGCCGCGGCCCTGGCCGGCCTGCCGCCGGTGCGCCAGATGGTGGCCCTGTCGGCGTTCATCAAGGAGCACATGGCCGAAACCTACGGCGAGCCGCCGTATTCCCAGGCCGAACGCTCGAGCCTGGAGGATTTCTCCCGGCGCATGGGCATTGATTCGGAAAAGGCCCTGGCGTTGTTGCGCCTGCGCAACATCAAGGCCGACTCCGCTTCCCAGACCCTGGCCGAGATCGCCCGCCAAAACGGCGTGGCCCCGGGCGGGGTGTTCGAGGCCCTCAAGATGGTCATGGAAACCTCGGGCAGCGCCTCGAGCGGCCTGCCCAAGGACCCGCCGCCGGGCCTTGGCCGCCGCAAGCTCTCGGACATCTGCGAGGAATACGGCCTGGACCAGGCCGCCACCATCGCCAAGCTCGCGGCCGCCGGCATCAAGGCCCAGCCCGCCTGGACCCTGGCCGATGTGGCCAAGGCCAACAACATGCTGCCCATAGCCGTGTACGAGGCGCTTCGCGCCCAAAAGCCCACGGCCGTGCAAGTGGAGGTTTCCTCTTCCCCGGTCGAGCCCCAGCCCGAGGCCCCGGCCCAGCCGCCGGCGCAGCAACCCGCCCAGCCACCGGCCCAGCAGCAGGCGCAACAGCCAGCCCCGACGCCGGCCCAGCCGGCAGCCCCGCAACCGGCCCCGGGGACCGGGCAGCCGGCCCAAGCCCAGGCGCCGCAGCCGTCCGGTCCGGCCCAGCCCGGGCTGTCGGCCGGGCCCTATCAGGCAAGCCTCCCCAATGAGGCGCCGCACCAGGGACCTTCGGCCCAGCCACCGGCTTATCCGGGCCAGCCCGGATCCCAGCCCGGAGCCGGGGGGCAGGTCGCGGCGCATCCCGTGGCCCCGCCGCCCGGCCTGGAAAGGATGATGCTCCAGACATTTTGCCGGGAATACGACATCCCCTTGAGCGTGGCGGTCCAGCGCCTGGCCAAGCACGGCATCACGGCCTTTGGCGACATGACCTTCGAGGAATTGTCCCTGGAGAACAACCGCACCCCGGCGGACATCCTGCGTCTGGCCACGGGCCAGTAACCGGCCTGCCAACGGAAAAAACAAGGGGAGGCGCGGTTCGCGCCTCCCCGTTTTCGTTGAATAATTGATAAAATTTGCCTGGCGCCGGCGCTGGCGTATGAATCAAGGCAGCATCCGGACATGGGGAATTGACAGTATTCCTTGGAGGGCATAATTATTATTGGCAATGCCCTGCGAAGTCGAATATACAGATGAATTCGGTGCGTGGTGGGAAACCCTCACCGAATCGCAGCAAGAGGATATCGCAGCGATTGTTGAGGAACTGGAGCGGCGGGGGCCAAGCTTGCCGTTTCCCTATTCGAGCAAAGTAATCGGTTCAAAGTATTCACATATGCGGGAGTTGCGAATTCAAAGCGAGGGGAATCCAATCCGTATTTTTTACGCTTTTGATCCCAGAAGGATAGCCATACTTTTGATCGGCGAAAACAAGAAAGGTAATAACTTGTTTTATGAGCGGATGATATCTGTTGCAGATGAACTGTATGAAGTTCATCTTGAAGGTTTGCAGTAGGTTTGCGGTGGGATTGTTTTCTGGTTGTTTTTGTTGGCTATGCAATTTTAGCATGTTAATTATACAGTGGATATGGTGCGATCATGGCTGGCAGAAATGCATTCGCCAAGCTTCGTGAGGCAATGTCTCCGGAATCGAGGGAGCGCGCGAAGCGCAAGGCTCTGAAGCTAAGGGAAGAGATGGATCTTGCCGAACTTCGCAATGCGATGCGGCTCTCCCAGGAAGAGATTGCCAGCGCATTGAAAATAGGGCAGGCTTCTGTTGCTAAAATGGAAAAGCGGACTGATATGTATGTAAGTACATTGCGCCGCTATATTGAGGCAATGGGAGGAGAGCTGGATATTGTTGCCCGGTTCCCCGATCATTCTATCATGATCAATACATTTTCGGAAATCCGAGAAGAAACAGCCGCTGAAAAATAGGCTGGAATGCTAAGCTGATTTTCAAAAGAGGCCGGAGCCGGGAGGTTTCGGCCTCTTTTGTATCATGCTTCGGCCGCTGCCGTCCCGGATCGCCCCTGGCCCGGGCGGACCAGGGCATGCGGCAAACCTCGCCCGGACGCCGGGACAGGAAAACAGGCCGGCGGCCTCCGCGTTGCAGGGGCGAAACGCGCGGCCAAGCCTCTAGCCTATCCCCTTGGGTTTCAAGGAGATCAAGCGACGGGACGGGGAACGCGCAGCCGGAAAAGGACGCTACCCGCTCAGGGCGGCCAGGGTCTTTTCCACGGGCCGCCGTTCCGGCACCACAGGCAGGGGCAGCTCTCCCGCGGCCACGGCCTGGGAAACGTACAGGCCGCAGAAGCAGGCGCCGAAGTCAGCCACGTCCGGGTCGCGGTACACGCAGGGACAGATGATGTCCCGGTCCAGCTCGAAATTGCCCGAGGCCAGCCGACAGGGGCAGGCCATGTGCCCGTAGCGCTCCTTGTTGACGATCAGGCCCTGCAAAAGGCCCAGGGTCATTTCCATGTCCGGGTTGAATCGGTGGCCTTTTTTCTCCTGGATGGGCCGCAGCTTTTCGTACAGCTCCTGAGGGGTCATTGGGCCTGGCACTCCTTGAGGGCGCTTTCGATCTCCTCCCGGCGAAAGCCCACGATCACCTTGTCGCCGATGACGATGGTGGGGAAGGACAGGGCCGGGTTGAGCTTGCGCAGGATGTCCATGACATCGTTGCGCTCCTCGCCGTATAGGAAATCCACGTGAATGCAGTCATAGGGAATTTCGTTGGTTTCCAGAAATTCCTTGGCGTGCTTGCAGTGGATGCACGAGGACAGGGCGTAAACCTTGATGTCCGGAGTCATGGCGTTCTCCTTGGCCGCAAGGGTTGGATCATCGCGGCGTGTAGCTGTTCCTACGGCTTATTCCTTTTTCCAGGCGACGGGTCAAGTGCGAAAGGGGCCAGGTCAAAAGCAGATAGAACAGGGCCAGAGGCAGGTAGGTCTCAAAGGTCTTGTAGGTGGTGGCGTTGACCACCTCGGCCGCCTTGGTCAGCTCGCGCACGCTGATGACCGACAGCAGGGAGGAGTCCTTGATGCACGAGACGAACTGGCCCGTCACCGGGGGGATGATCCGTCGGGCGGCCTGGGGCAGGATCACGTACAGCAGGGTCTGGCGGTGGGTCAGTCCGGTAGACGCGGCCGACTCCCACTGGCCCCGGTCCACGGACTCGATGCCGGCCCGCACCATTTCCGAGATGTAGGCCCCGGAGAAAAAGGCCAGGGTGACCATGCCGATGCCATACGGGCTGTCCACGTGGACGATCACGCCCACGCAGAAATAGAAGATGAAGACCTGGACCAGAAGGGGCGTGCCCCGGAAGGCCCCCACATACAGGGCGGCCAGCTCGGACAAAAAGACGTTGCCTGAGACGCTGGCCAGGCCCGAGGCCAGGCCCAGCAAAAGCCCCAGGGAAATGGCCCCCAGGGAGATGACCATGGTGGTGCCGAGCCCGGCCAGGAAGATGGCCCGGTAGGTCCAGACCACGGACCAGTTCCAGTGGTACTGGATGCGGGCCAGAAGCAGCCACAACAGGCCGGCCAGGGCCGCCAGCAGGATCGTTCGCACGGCAAGTCGCGTGGCCATGGACGTCATTTGGCGAAAAGCCCGGCCGGGAGGGCCAGCACGTAGGGAACCCGCACGCCGAAGTCCCGGTCAAGCCGCCCGGCGATTTCCTTGGAGAAGTCCCGGGGAGCCGTGACCAGATAGGCGGTGTTGGGTTCGGTTTCCACCTGCCCGCGTTCGTTTTTCCAGCCGCCAAGACCCTGCCCCAGGCGGGTGAACCCGCCGAAGGCGTCGGTCAGCCAGGACTCCAGGCGCAAAACCTGGCTGTCGGCGGGCGTCCCGTCCGGCAGCATGGCCGGGACCACGAACAGATGGGCGAAAACCTGTACCGAGTCGGCCCGGGTCGGGCCGGCCCAGGCCAGGACCAGGGCCAGCCCGAGGATAAATGGCCTGATGCTGTGGCGCATGGCGCGGCTCCAGGTGCGCAAACGCGGCCCCGGCGGTCTTTTCGGGGCCGCGCCTGGACCCTACTGGTCCAGGATGTCCGCGAAATGTTTGCGGCGCAGGGCCTCCAGGGTGCCGTCGCTCTTGGCCGTGGCCAAAAACATCTCCAGCCACTGCCACAGGTCGAAATCGCCTTTTTGCAGGGCAATGCAGTACGGCTCGTAGGTGAAGGGCGTCAGCAGGGCCCGGGTGGTTTCCGGGTTTTGCTTGTGGTGCTTGGCAATGGAAATCTGGTCGTAGAAAAAGGCGTCGGCCCGGCCGCTGGCCACTTCCTGGGCGCAGGCCGTCTCGTCCTGGTAGCGGTTGATGGTGGCCTTGGGGAAGCGCTTGGTCGCCACCAGGTCGGCCGTGGTGCCGGTCTTGACGGCAAGGATCCGGCCCGGGGCGTCGAGTTCGGCCACGTCCTTGACGTTGCCGGCCTTTTTGGCGCTGAGCAGGGCGCACAGGCCGGTGACGAAATAGGGGGAAGTGAAGGTGATGGATTTGGCCCGCTCCAGGGTGCCGGTGATGCCGGAAATGATCAGGTCGATCTTGCCCGAGCTCAGGGCCGGGATGAGCCCGGTCCATTCCATGTCCTTGATCTCGAGTTTGACGCCCAGCCGGTCGGCCAGGGCCTTGGCGATGTCCACGTCGTAGCCCACGGGCGCGCCTTTTTCGTCCACATACTCGAAGGGCCAGAACTTGAGTTCCATGCCCACGACCAGGGTGCCGCGCTTGACGATTTTTTGCAGGTTGCTGCCTTCGAACACGTCAAAGGGGGTGACGGCCAAGGCCTGGCCGCAGCACATGGTCAGGGCCACGAAGGCGAGGCTGACAATACGCAGGAAGCGGACCATGGAACATCCTCCGGTGTGCAGGGTGGCGACGCAGGCGCCCGAACGTCGGGCGCGGGACAGGGGCCGGGCGCCTTTCGGATACGGGAAAGGCAATACAAGATACCCCGCGCCCGGTCAGCCGGCAAGGCGCGGCGAAACCGCGCTCCATACGGCCTTGGCCACGGCGTCGACCGTGCCGCCGGCGTCGATGACGGCAAAGCGGTCCCGGTGCAGGGCGGCCAGGGCCAGGTAGCCCTGGCGCACCCGGCCGTGGAAATCCAGGCTTTCGGCCTCGAAACGGCCCTCGGTGACGCAGGCTCCCTGGCCGATGTTGCGGGCCAGGGCCCGGCGCAGGCCCTGCTCCGGGTCCAGGTCAAGCAGAATGGTCAACCGGGGCCAGGCGTTGCCCACGGCCGCGTCGTTAAGCGTCCGCAGCAGCCCCACGTCCAGGCCCCGGCCATAGCCCTGATAGGCCACGGTGGAGTCGGCGAAACGGTCGCACAGGACCACCTTCCCGGCGGCCAGGGCGGGTTTTATGACCTCCTCCACGTGCTGGGCCCGGTCGGCCAGGTAGAGGAAGAGCTCGGCCCGGCTGGTCAGGTCGCGGCTTTCCAGGGACAGGAGAATGGCGCGCAGGGTCTGGCCCAGCCGGCAGCCGCCCGGCTCCCGGGTGACGGCCACGGACAGGCCCCGGGCGGAGAGGGTTTCGGCCAAAAGCCCGATCTGGGTGGATTTGCCCGAGCCCTCTATGCCTTCAAAGGTAATAAACACTGGGTGGCGTCCTTTTCCTTGGGCTTTTTGCCGGTCTCCTGGCGCGGGGAGCGGGCCGGATTGTAGAGGTAGCGCTCCAGGGTGCGCACGTAGGGCGACCACTCGCCGGGCTCCTCGGTCTCGAAGGAGCCGAAAATCTGGTTGAGCTTGGCGTCGATGTTGTCCGCGAAATGCAGGACAAAGGCCTCGGGGGTCTTGGGCCGGCGCGGGGAGCCGAATTCGTATTCGCCGTGGTGGGACACCAGGATGTGCTTGAAATGCAGGGCCAGGTCAGGCTCGATGCCGGATTTTTTGAGCAGCGGCTCGAGCAGCTCCAGGCTGATGACGATGTGGCCCAAAAGCCTGCCGGCATCGGTGTAGTCCCGGGCCGGCCCTGAGGTCAGCTCCCAGGCCTTGCCCAGGTCGTGGCACGCGGCCGCGGCCAGCAACGTGTCCCGGTCCAGGGCGGGATAGCGGTCGCAGATGGACAGGACCAGCCGGCAAACGGCCAGGGTATGTTCCAACAGCCCGCCCCGGTAGGAGTGGTGGACGTTTTTCGCCCCGGGCGCATCCAGGATCTTGTCCCGGAATTCCGGATGCGACAGGACCCTGGCGCAAAATTTTCGCCACGGCGCGTGGGATATCTCGGTCCGGCACAGGTCGGCCAGCTTTTCCAGCAGGCATTCCGGCGGCTCGGGGCTGGTGGCCACGAACTGGGACATGTCCGGCGAAAACGCTTCGGGCGGCAGCACGCGCAAGCGGTCCACATTGATCTGGGGCCGGTCGCGGTAGGTGCCCACCTGGCCCTCCACCAGGACGAACTGGCCGGGCTTGAGTTCGGCATACGCCTGGGAAGCCGGGCTCCAGATCTTGGCCTCCACCTGGCCGGTGACGTCTTCCAGGACCAGGGTCCAGAAGGGGCCGTTTTTGGCCTGGCCCAGCCGGGCCGCGCCGATGCAGAAGATGTCGGCTAGGCTCTGGCCGGGTTTGAGGTCGGCAATGAACGTTGTTTTTTGAATCACGGCGCGGTCACTGGGTTTAAAGGAAAAAGGAAGGTGCCTGGGGGCGGGGCGGTTGTCAATGGCGGCGGGCTTGGGCATAGTGCATGCGGTCGCGGCCAAGGGCCGCGGACCATATCCGGGAGGGGCCATGCGCATCCTGCTGACCAATGACGACGGCATCCAGGCCGTGGGCATCCGGGACCTGTACCGGGCCCTGGTCGCTGCCGGATACGAGGTGCACGTGGTGGCCCCGATCTCGGAGCAGTCGGCCGTGGGGCACGCCATCACCATTGCCTCGCCGCTTCGGGTCAAGGAATTTCGGGAAAACGGCTTCAAGGGCCTGGGCGTTTCCGGCACTCCGGCGGACTGCGTCAAGCTGGCCCTGACCACGCTCGTGCCCGAGCCGCCGGACGTGGTGGTGTCGGGCATCAATGCCGGGGCCAACGTGGGCGTGGACATCCTCTATTCGGGCACGGTGTCGGCCGCCACCGAAGGGGCGCTCATGGGCTATCCGGCCCTGGCCGTGTCGGCCGACGACTACGCGCCCACGGACCTGTCGGGCCAGGGCCGCTACGTGGCCGAGTTTCTGGCCGGCCGGCCCTTCGAAGCGGCCCCGCCGCGCTGCGTGCTCAACCTCAATTTTCCCAAGCGGCCGGTGCAGGAGTCCCTGGGCCTTCGGCTGTGCCCCCAGACGCCGGCCGTGTACAACGATTGGTACGAGACCCGCCAGGACCCGCGCGGGCGCAACTACTATTGGCTGACCGGCGTCATTCCCCCGAACACCGTGGCTCCCGGCTCGGACCGGGGGCTTTTGACCGAGGGCTACATCACGCTGACCCCCCTGCGTTTCGATTTCACGGACCCGGAAACCATGGAACGGCTGCGCGCCAGGCTTGGCGGCTAAAGCCCTCGGGCGACGCATGTATGTTGCTTTTTTCCTGACAGCCCATGATGCACATCCGTAGCCAATGCGCCGGACACATGGCCGGACTGTTTGCTTCTCCGGCCGGCCCGGGCCGGCCCCCAGTCCATCCCGTGGACGTCCAGCCCGTCCCCTGGGGGCCGCTCCCGGAGCCGGGCCACTGGAGCGGCGCGCAGGGCGAAACCGTGGCGGCAGGGATCGGCATGAACATCCTCATCGTGGACGACTCCGACTCCTCCCGCCTGCTTTTGTCCACCATCCTCAAGGGGGCCGGCTACGTGGAGCCCGTGTGCGCCGGCTCGGCCGGCGAGGCCCTGGCCCTTTTGGACGAGTGCTGCCGGGAACACGGCGAACCGGACGTGGACCTCATCCTCATGGACATCGTCATGCCGGACATGGACGGCATCGACGCCACCAGGCTGATCAAGGCCGATCCCAGGCTGCGCGACATCCCCATCATCATCGTCACGGTGAAAGACGAGGCCGCGAGCCTCGAGCGGGCCTTCGAGGCCGGGGCCATGGATTTTCTGGCCAAGCCGGTCAACAGCATGGAGCTGCGGGCCCGGGTGCGTTCGGCCCTTCGCCTCAAGGAAGAGATGGACCAGCGCAAGGCCCGGGAGCGCGAGCTCGAGGCGCTGACGCGCAAGCTCGAACAACTGTCCAACCAGGACGGGCTGACCGGCGTGCCCAACCGGCGCTGCTTCGAGGAAGTCTTTCGCAAGGAATGGTTGCGCTCCCGGCGCGACGGCACGCCGCTTTCGGCGCTCATGATCGATATCGACTGCTTCAAGAACTACAACGACACCTACGGCCATCTGCAGGGCGATCTGTGCCTGCGCGAGGTGGCCGGATGCATCATGGCGGCGCTCAAGCGGCCCGGCGACTTCGCGGCTCGCTACGGCGGCGAGGAGTTCGTGGCCCTTTTGCCGGGCACGGACCTGGCCGGAGCCCTGTCCATCGCCGGCATCATCCGGTCCAATGTCCGGGCCGCGGCCATTGCCCACGCCAGCTCCACGGTGGCCGACATCGTCACCGTGAGCATCGGCATTTCCGGAGCCGTGCCCAACATGGACCTGGAGCCCGCAGCCCTGCTGGCGGCCTCGGACGCGGCCCTGTACCAGGCCAAAACCAGCGGCCGCAACCGCGTGGAAGTCCGCCCGCCGATGTAGTGAAAAAGTAGTTGTGGATGCCTTCGGCGACCAAAGGGCTGCCGCCCTTTGGAAACCCGCCACCGAGGGGGCACGGCACGATTGCGTCACCCCGGTGAAAGCCGGGGGCCAGTCTGAAGCGGCCGGATTCCGGCTTGCGCCGGAATGACCCCGATCCGGGAACATTTCCGCGAAATGCCCTCTCCCCCGGCCCGTGGCAATGGCGCGGCTATTTGCCCTTGCTGGCCTTGATGGCCTGTTCCAGTTCCTCGAAGGTGGGGCGCTTGTGGGCCGGGATGGCCCGGCGGCCGGCTTCCAGGGCCACGGGCGGGGGATTGCCGCCGACAAAGGCCGTGAGCGCCGCCTTGGCCACCAGCAGGATGGCCTCGCTTTCCTTGGCCCGGTGCTCGATGTTGGTGGCAATGGGGCTGACAAAGCCATACGCCCCGAGCACGCCCAGAAACGTGCCCACCAGGGCCGCGCCGATGCTGTGGCCCAGGACTTCGGGCGGTTCGCTGATCTTGCCCATGGTGATGACCACGCCCAGAACCGCGGCCACGATGCCCAGGCCCGGCAGGGCGTCGGCCACCTTGGCCACGCTGTGGGAGGCCACCATGGCCTCGTGCACCGTGGCCTCGATGTCCGCGTCCATGATGGTCTCGAACTCGTGGGCCTCGATGTTGACCGTGGAAAAGATGCGCATGGTGTCGCAGATAAAGGCCAGCACCTCGTGGTTCTTCTTGTTCTTGGCGAAGGAACTGAAAATGGGGCTCTCGGCCGGCCGCTCCACGTCCTTTTCAATGGCCACCAGGCCTTCGCGCCGGATTTTCATGAACAGCTGGGACAGGGTGGTGAGCATCTCCAGGTAATAGGCCTTGCTGGTCTGCATGCCGCCCAGCACGGACAGGATGCCCTTGAACGTGGCCCCGAGCACTTCCTTGGGCGCGCTTAAGACCAGGCTGCCGACGGCCCCGCCGCCGATCATGAGCAGTTCCGGCGGCGCGGCCGACAGCAGCACCGAAAAGTTGCCGTGTTCCAGGAAATATCCGGTGAAGATGCAGCCCAGAACGATGATGACGCCAAGTATCGCGAACATAGTCCCGTCACGTGAGCGCCGCAGCCCTAGAACTGGCCCTCGGTCGATTTGTCGTAGATGTTGTCGATCTGCCGTTCCAAGACCTCGCCCACATTGGGCGGCTTGGGCTCCACGGGCTTGGCCGCCGCGCCCGGATCGGCCCCGTTGCCGGCCCCGTTACCGGACTGGTCGGCCGGCGTTTCCCCGGGCTTGGGCTCCCGGTACAGCAGAAGGCTGATGCGCCGGTTTTTCGGGTCAAAGGGCTTGCCGGCCACGTACGGCCGGGTGTCGGCAAATCCGGCCACCTGGGCCACGTTTTCCGGGGCCAGCCCGTCCTGGACCATGAGCCGCCGGGCGGACAGGGCCCGGCCCGTGGACAGGTCCCAGTTGGTGTAGGGGCCGGAATACTTGTAGGCGTCGGTGTGGCCCTCGATGGCCACCTTGACGCCTTCCTTGCGCACCACCCCGGTGATGGCGGCCAGGATGCGCTGGGCGTCGGGCCGCAGCGTCACGCTGCCCGAGTCGAAAAGCGGCCGGTCGGCCTTGTCCATGATTTCCACGCGCACCTTGCCGCCCGTGTCCGTGACCGAAACCTGACCGGCCAGTTCGGGCACGGTCTGTTCCAGCTGCTTTTGAATCCGGGCCTCCAGGGCTTTGGCCATGGCCTCGGCGCTTTGCGGCCCGGTGCCCGCGTCCGGGCCGTTGCCCTGGTCCTGGCCCGGTCCGCCGGGGCTTTGGCCGTCCTGGTCCACGGCCACGTCGGGCCGCTCGGACTGGCTGCCCACCAGGGCCCCGGGCGGCCCCAGGCCGCCGGAGGTCAGGGGCACGGCCGAGGGGCCGGGATTCTGGAACATGCTGAAGTCGTTGAAATAGGCGGCCAGCTCTTCCTTTTTCTCGTTGGGCACCATGTTGAGCAGCCACATGAGCAGGAAAAAGGCCATCATGGCCGTGACGAAGTCGGCGTAGGCGACTTTCCAGGAGCCGCCGTGGGCGCCGCCAGCGACCTTTTTCACCCGCTTGATGATGATATTGGCCTTGTGGCCCTGCTCGGCCATGGTTCCTCCGCGCCTTACCTATCGGCCGCGCGGCTGATTCGTTTAGGGGACCCGAAGCGTTTTGGCGAAGGTATGCGGCCCGCCGGCAAAGGGCAACCGGCCGGGCGCACGAAAAAGCGGGGCAAAGGGTGGAAGAAAACCCTTTGCCCCGCCTGGAAAAACCATGGCGTGAAGAAAAATGCCTACTGGGTCGCGGCAGAGGCGGCCGCGGCCGGAAGCACCAGCACCCGGGTCTTGACCTTCTTGTTGCGCAGGTACTTCTCGAACTTCACCACGCCGTCCACCAGGGCGAACAGGGTGTAGTCGCGGCCCATGCCCACGCCCTCGCCGGGGTGGAACTTGGTGCCGAGCTGACGCACCAGGATGTTGCCGGCCAGAACCTGCTGGCCGCCGAAACGCTTCACCCCGCGCCGTTGCCCGGCGCTGTCGCGGCCGTTTCTGGAGCTGCCGCCTGCTTTTTTATGTGCCATGTCAGGGCTCCTTGAAAAATGGCCTAGGCCTGGATGGATTTCACCGTAAGCTGGGTGTAATCCTGGCGATGGCCTTGCTTTTTATGGGAATCGTTGCGCCGCCACTTGTGGAAGATGATGAGCTTCTTGCCCTTGACGTGGCCGGCCACCTCGCAGGTGACGGAAGCGCCGGGAACGTACGGCTCGCCCACCTTGACGTCGGAGCCGCCCACCAGCAGGACCTTGTCCAGAACATATTCCGCGCCGGCTTCCGCCTTGAGGAGGTCCACCGTGATGGTGGCCCCTTCCTGGACCTTATATTGCTTGCCGCCGGCCATAACGATTGCGTACATGATAGCTGACCTCCGATAGGGAAGAGGCGCTATTTATCCAAGGATCGGGGATTGGTCAAGCCCTTTTTTCGCGATCCTGGGCCGCCGGGCCGGCCGCGGTTGCCGCGAGCGCGCCGCGTCCGGCCAGCCGGGCCTTGAGGGCGACCAGGAGCGAGGCTTCCACCCGCAGGCTGCCCCGGCCCTGGCCCAGCTCCACCCCGGGCTTGGCCGCGCCGTGAAAATCCGACCCCCCGGTCACGACCAGGTCCAGGCGTCGGGCCAGGGCCAGGTATTCCAGGGTCTGGGCCTGGGAATGCTCGGTATAGTAGGCCTCGATGCCGTCCAGGCCCGCTTCCCGGTAGCGGACCACGGCCTCGGCCAGGGGCCGGCCGGACTGGCCGAGCATGTAGGGATGGGCCAGGACGGTCAGCGCCCCCTCGGCCCGCAGCAGCTCGATGGCCCGGGGCAGGGCCAGCTTGTCCTTGGGCACGTAGGCCCGGCCGTGGGCTCCCAGGTAGCGGGTGAAGGCCTCCTTGAGGCTGCCCACCGCGCCCATGGCCAGCATGGCCCGGGCAATGTGCGGCCGGCCCACCGCCTCCTCGGCCAGGGACGTGACCGCCTCGTAGTCCAGGGGGATGCCGAGCCGGGCCAGCTTTTCCAGGATGCGGCGGTTGCGGCTGTGGCGGCGCTGGCGCAAATCGGCCAGGACCGCGGCCAGGGGGCCGGGCCGGTCGGGCAGGAAAAGGCCCAGGAGATGGATGCTGCGCTCGCCGTCGGCCACGGACAGCTCCACCCCGGCGATCACTTCCAGGCCCGCCTCCAGCCCGGCCTGCCGGGCTTCCGGCAGGCCGGCCAGGGTGTCGTGGTCGGTCAGGGCCACGGCGGCCAGGCCCTTGGCCGCGGCCAGGGCCACCAGTTCCGCCGGCGTCGCGGTGCCGTCCGAGGCCCGGGAATGCGTGTGGAGATCGATAAGGGCCATGGCGCGAGTCTAGCCCGACGGCGCGGCCTTGTGAACCTCCCTTGTGCGCGACGCCCGTTTTGGCTATGGAGAGTCCAGAATCGTCAAGGAGAACGTCCGTGAGCATTCATCCCGAACTGCTGGAAATCCTGGCCTGCCCCAAATGCAAGGGCGAACTGTCCCAGACCGAGGCCGGCGACGGCCTGGTCTGTCCCGCCTGCGGCGTGGTCTATCCCGTGCGCGACGACATCCCCATCATGCTCATCGAGGAGGCCGTTCCCCAGGCCCAGTGGGATGCGGGCAAACGTTCGGTCAAGGATGCGCCCGCTTCGTAGCGTTTCGCGTGGGGACCTCCCCGAGGAGCCGCCTATGGCCAAGCTGCATTGGAATTCCTGGATGGCCCTGTCCGAACTGAGCCGCGAGGCGGAACAGGTGGCCGAGGAACCGGCCGCGCCCAAGGAACGCGGCTACACCTGGAGCCCGGCCGCGGACGTGGTGGAGACGGCCGACGGGTTTCGCATCACCCTGGAGCTGCCGGGCGTGGCCCGGGAGGACGTGGCCGTGGAGGCCCGGGGGCGGTTTCTCGTGGTCCACGGCGAGCGGCGCTTTGAAAAGGACGTCTGCGGCGGGCTCTACCAGGTCCTGGAACGGTCCTACGGCCCGTTTCTGCGGCGTTTCTCCCTGCCCAAGGGCGTGTCCCGGGCGGATATCGGGGCCGTGATGAAAGACGGCCTGCTCGTGGTCACCGTGCCCAAGGTCCGTCCGGAGCGCCTGCACCGCCGCATTCCCATCAGCTGATCCCGGCGTCCGCCGCCAAAAGCGGCGGACGCCCACGACCCCCTCTTCCCGAAAATCAGGCAAGGAGGCCGTTTCATGCGGCATATGCGCATCGTTTCCCTGTTGCTTGTTGGCATTCTGGCCTGGTCGGGCGCGGCCCTGGCCTCGGACCGCCAGGTCCGGGTCACGCCCGTGGTCACGGCCGTGCGGACCGTGGCCCCGGCCGTGGTCAACATCACCTCGGCCCGGGTGGTGGAGCGGCGAAACCCCATGGGACCCTTTTTCGACGACGAATTCTTCCGCCAGTTCTTCGGACCGGACCTGGGCGGCCCGGCCCAGCGCCAGACCCAGGAAAGCCTGGGGTCCGGGGTCATCATCGACGGGGCCAAGGGCCTGGTCCTGACCAATGCCCACGTCATAGCCGGCGGCACGTCCATCAAGGCCCGGCTCCTGGACGGCCGCGTCCTGGACGCCACCCTGGTCGGGGCGGACCCGGACTTCGACGTGGCCGTGCTGCGCCTAAGCGGCGACCAAAACCTGCCCCAGGCGGCCATGGGCGACTCCGGCGACATCATGATCGGCGAGACGGCCATCGCCATCGGCAACCCCTTCGGCTACACCAATACCGTGACCACGGGCGTGGTCTCGGCCGTGGGACGGTCGCTGCGGCACGAAGGCGGGACCTACACCGACCTCGTCCAGACCGACGCGGCCATCAACCCCGGCAACAGCGGGGGACCGCTGGTCAACCTGGCCGGCGAGGTCATCGGCATCAACATGGCCATCCAGGCCGGGGCCGAAGGCATCGGCTTCGCCATTCCCATCAACAAGGCCCGCCGCGTGGTGGCCCAGCTCGTGGGCGAAGGCCACGTCACGCCGGCCTGGCTCGGACTCTCGGGCCAGGACGTGGACCCGCGAACCGCCCGCTACTTCAAGCTGGCCCGGCCCCGGGGCATGCTGGTCACCGAGGTGCGGCCGGGCTCGCCGGCCGAAAAGGCCGGCCTGAGGACCGGAGACCTGATCACGGCCGTCAACGGCAACGACCTCGACGACAAGGACCAGTACCTGGGTGCGCTGCGCACCTCCACCGTGGGCGAGAAAATCACCCTGGCCGTGCGGCGCGGCGAAGAAAGCCTGCGCCTGGAGGCCACCCCCGAAGCCTTTACGGCCAAGGACGCGGTGGCCATCGCCCGGGAACGCTTGGGCCTGGAAGCGGGTAGCGCCAAAGGCGGCCCGGGACTTACCGTGACCGCCATCGTGCCGGGATCGCCGGCCGCCCGGCTCGGACTGCGGGTCGGAGACAGGCTGCTCCAGATCGGCGGCGAAAAGCTCGACAAGCCCGAAGCCTTCACCCGGGCCGTCTACCTGAACCGCATGCACCGGGCCGTGCTCATCATGATCGAACGCGGCGGCCACGGCTACTACGCCCGCATGCCCGTGTCATAATGAATGAATGAAAGAATGCCTCCGGCGGCCGGGAGGGGGTCACCCCCTCCCGGACCCACCCGATTAGGG
>CAZBER010000026.1:0-29886 GCA_964490985.1 uncultured Desulfovibrionaceae bacterium
CCGGGCGAAGGCGTCCGCGAATTCCTCGGGGTTCTCCAGGTAGCGCCGCGCGATGGGCTCGTAAATGGGATCGAACCGAAGGGAGAGGTCCGCCGTGGTCATCATGGGCCGGTGCTTCTTGGACGGGTCGTGGGCATCGACCACCATGTCCTCTTCGGCCACGTTCTTGGCCAGCCACTGATTCGCGCCGGCCGGGCTCTTCACCAGCTCCCACTCGTGTTTGAACAGCGTGTTCAGGTAGCCCATGTCCCATCTGGTCGGGTGCGGCTTCCAGGCGCCCTCGATGCCGCTGCCGATGGTGTCTCCTCCCTTGCCGGTGCCGAGGCTGCACTTCCAGCCGAGCCCCTGCTCTTCGAGGCCGGCGGCTTCCGGTTCAGGACCGACATGTGCGGCATCGCCGGCGCCATGGCACTTGCCGAACGTGTGCCCGCCGGCAACGAGCGCGACCGTCTCTTCGTCGTTCATGGCCATGCGGGCGAAGGTTTCACGGACGTCACGGCCGGATGCGACCGGATCGGGTTGGCCGTTGGGCCCTTCCGGGTTCACGTAAATCAGGCCCATCTGCACCGCGGCCAGAGGATTGTCGAGCTCCCGGTCGCCTTTGTAGCGATTGTCACCCAGCCAGGTGTCCTCGGCCCCCCAGTAGACGTCCTCTTCCGGCTCCCAGACATCCTTGCGTCCACCGCCGAAACCGAATGGCTTGAGGCCCATCGATTCTATGGCGCAGGTGCCCGCCAGGACCAGGAGGTCGGCCCAGGAAATTTTCCGGCCGTATTTCTGCTTGATCGGCCAAAGCAGGCGGCGCGCCTTGTCGAGGTTGACGTTGTCCGGCCAGCTGTTCAAGGGGGCAAGGCGCTGGCAGCCGGACCCTGCCCCGCCGCGTCCATCGCCGGTGCGGTATGTGCCGGCGCTGTGCCAGGCCATGCGGATGAAAAGCGGGCCATAGTGACCGTAGTCCGCCGGCCACCAGTCCTGGGAGTCGGTCATCAGGGCGAAGAGGTCCTTCTTGACGGCTTCGAGGTCGAGGGTCTTGAACGCTTCGGCGTAGTTGAAATCCTCACCCAGGGGGTTGGACTTGGCGGAATGCTGGTGCAGGATATGGAGGTTCAACTGATTCGGCCACCAGTCGCGGTTCGATGTGCCGCCGCCGGCGACCTGGCTGCTGGACCTGCCCGTGACCGGGCACTTTTTATCGTCACTCATACGTCACCTCCAATTTTTTAGGGGATGGTTCAGCTTTTTTTCTGCCGCATCTGCCTCGGTCTGTGCTGCCGCGCCGTTCTCAACACCGGATCGCGAGCCCCGCGGTCATGGTCTTCCGGTCATTCCCCGCCGGAGCCCCGAATTCCGTTGTCAATGCTTTCTTTTGGGCATGACAATCTCTCTGGCCGGCCATCTCCGCCCCTGGCGGGTTGGGATGTTGTGGATAATCATTCTCTACAAAAATTGAAACGCCATGGCAAGGAAAAATCGAAAAAGCCTCGGCCGGCCTTGGGTGGGGGTGAAGAGAAAAAAGCAGGAAGTCCGGCGGAGAGGAAGCGATTCGCTTCGCAAGCTCCAGGCCGGAATGGGCCGGGAGGGACTTACCCCCTTCCGGCGGCGGCTGCGGCGGAGTCCTGCTCGTTTTGGCGCTGCCGGCAGGCGGGGCACAGGCCGTAGAAGTCCAGGCGGTGGGAGAGGATGGCGTAGCCGGTGGCCATGGCCAGCTTTTCGGCCAGGGTGTCGATGTCGGCCACGTCCGGGTCCAGGATGGCCCCGCAGCCCAGGCAGATCAGATGCGGGTGGGGCCGGGGGCTTTTGCCGTCGTAGCGGTTGTCCCGGTCGCTGAATTCCAGTTCCAGGACTTCGCCGGCCGCCTTGAGCGCGGCAATGGTTTTGTAGACCGTGGCCAGGCTCATGCTGGGAAAGCACGGCAGGAGGCGGCGGTAGATGGCCTCGGCCGTGGGGTGGTCCGTGCTCCTGACCAGGACGCGAAGGATTTCCAGGCGCTGCGGGGTCATGCGGTGGCCGGTTTCCCGCAGCCTGGCCACCATGTCATGCAGGCGGTCGTCAGTCGTGCCCATGGGGCATGGTCTCCCTTCAGGCCAGCCTGGCGCGCGCCGGACCGGCGCGGGCTTCGATGCTGTGGCTGGCCTGTAGGATAGATAGCAGGGCGGACCGGGAATGGCAAACCCAAGGCAATGGCATTCCTTTATACTTTGGTTTGGAAACCGCCGCAATCCGGGCTTGCCCCGGCCGCCCGGGCCGCCTATATCTGCTGCGTCAACGCCGCCGTAACCTGTTCGTCATACGTTCGCCACCTGGGGAGTCCCATGGGCAACCGCTCCATCACCCTGAAGTTTCTGCTGTGGACCTGGGGGGTTCTCCTGCTGGTCACGAGCGCCCTGTTCGTCTTTGCCACGGGCCGGGCCGAACGGGTCGTGGTGGCCGAGGCCGAGGAGCGGGCTCGTCAGGCCATGGACCTGGTGCGCTTCCTTCTGGTGCGGCAGGCGCCGTTTTCCGGCCAGGACCGGTTGGCTGCCTGGGTGGACGATCTGGGCCGGCATCTGGGCTTCCGGTTGACCTACATCGTAAACGGCCGGGTGGTGGCGGATTCCGAAGTGGGCACGGCCGGGGTGGGCGATATGGAAAGCCACGCCGACCGGCCCGAGGTGCGCCAGGCCGAGGCCTCGGGCCAGGGCCAGGACGAGCGTATAAGCCGCACCCTGGGCCGGGACATGTTGTATGTGGCCGCCCGGTTCGAGGGCGCGCCCGGAGCGCCGGCCGGCATTCTGCGCCTGGCCCTGCCGTATTCGGCCCTCAAGGGGGAGCTTGGCCGGTTTCGCGAGACCCTGCTGGCCGTGCTGGCCCTGGTGTTCGCGGCCGGAGGTCTGGCCGCCTGGGGCCTGGCCCGGAGCATGTCCCGGTCGCTTCGGGAAATTTCCGGCGTGCTGGCGGCCGTGGGCGAGGGCCGCTTCGAGCGGCGCATCCACATCGTGCCGGCCCGGGAGTTCCGGCCCCTGGCCGAAGCCGTCAACACCCTGGCCGCGCGGATCGGCGAACATGTCCGGGAAATCGAGGAGCAGCGCGACCGGCACCAGGCCGTGCTGGACGGCATGGCCGAAGGCCTGGCCATCCTGGACGCCAACGGCCGCATCAAGGCCGTCAACCGGTCCCTGGCGGCCCTGTTCCCCCAGACCCCGGAGCTGGTGGGCCGCTCGCCCATCGAGGCCGGCATGAGCCTGGAGATCGAGCGGATGCTCGGGGCCATGCTCCGGGAGGGCAGCCCCTCCCGCCGGGCCGGCCGGTTTCCCCTGCCGGGCGGGCGGGTGGTGGAGGTCAGCGCCGTGCCGGTATCCGATGCGGCCGGCAGGCGGCAGCTCATCGCCACCTTCCATGACATCACCGAAGTGGCCTGCCTGGAAAGCATTTTTCGGGATTTCGTCATCAACGCCTCCCATCGGCTGCGCACGCCCTTGACCAAGGTGCTCGGCTTTGCCGAGACCGCCCGGGACCTGGTCGACACGGACCCGGGGCGGGCGAGGCAGGCCCTTAACGTGGTGGTGCGCGGGGCCGGGGAGATGCAGGGCGTCATCGACGACCTGCTGGCCGTGGCCCAGACCCGCTATGCCGCGGTCAAGGCCGGCCTGGCTCCGGTGGACGTCGGGCAGGCCCTGCGCCAGGCCCTGGACGCGGCCGGCCCGGGTCTCCGGGCCAGGGGCGTTTCGGTCGGTCTGGAGGCCATTCCGGACGAGCCGTTGCCCGTGCGGACCGATCCGGATGGCCTGATGCGGGTCCTGGCCGCCTTGCTGGCCCAGATCCCGGACCATGCGGCCGCTGCCGTGACCGTGGCCACGGCCGGGGAAACGGTGGAAATCCGGTTCGAGGGGCCGGCAACGCCGCTGCCCGATGCCAGGGCCGAGGCCCTGGCCGGTTGCGGCGGCGAGGTCGTGTTCGAAGGGGCCACGCGTCTGTTGCGTTTGGCCCTGGTCCGGCCCGGCCCGGCCAGCCTGGGCCAAAACTCGTAAATACAGCCTGCTTCGCGGAGAACATGCATGGGTTTCAGTCTCTTTCCCCGTTCCGTGAAATTCTACGACCTGTTTCGGGAACAGCACCGCAAGCTGGCCAAGGCGGCCGGCATATTGGATGAGCTGTTCACGGATTTCACGGACGTGGAAGAACGCTGCAGACGCATCAACATCATCGAATCCGAGGGCAACGCCATTGCCCGGCGCATTGCCAAGGAACTGTCCCTGACCTTCATCACGCCCATCGACCGGGAAGACATTCACGAAATCAACGTGATCCAGGAAGACATCCTCAATTGCCTCAAGTCCATCAGCTCGCGCATCGGCCTGTTCGGCTTCGAGCGCATCCGCTATCCGGGCCGGCGCGTGGTGTCCAACCTGCGGCTCATGATCGACGAACTGGGCACGGTCTTGGCCGACATGAGCCGGAACAGGAAGGTGGAGGAGAGCTTTCACCGGATCGAGGCGCTCAAGCACGAGTGCGAGACCCTGCTTATGGTCGGCATCGGCGAAATGTACGATTGCGGGGACGAGAAGTGCGATTTCGCCACCATCCTGGACATCATCAAGTGGAAGCACATCTACGACCGCCTGGAGGATGCGGTGAACCGCACCGAGGCCCTGGCCGACGTCCTGGAAGGAGTGACCCTCAAGAATGCCTGAGATCCCTTTCCTGCTGGCGGCCGTGGTCCTTATCGCCCTGATCTTCGATTTCACCAACGGCGCCCATGACAGCGCCAACGCCATCGCCACCATCGTCTCCACCAAGGTGCTCTCGCCGATGACGGCCGTGCTCATGGCCGGATGCCTGAACCTGTTCGGGGCTTTCCTGGGGACATCCGTGGCCCACACCATCGGCAGCGGCATCGTGCGTCCGGACCTGGTCATGGGCAGCCAGGGCCTGGTGTTGGCCGCCCTGTTGGGGGCCATTTTCTGGAACCTGCTCACCTGGTATTTCGGGCTGCCCTCGTCGTCGTCCCATGCCCTGGTCGGCGGACTCATCGGCGCGGCCATCGCCCACGGCGGATTCGGCGCTCCGAGCTACGGCTCCATTGCCGCCAAGATCCTGCTGCCGCTTTTGGTGTCCCCCCTGGCCGGCTTTGCCTCGGGCTACCTGATCATGGTGGCCCTGTCCTGGCTGTTTGCGCGCTCCACGCCCGGGCGGGTGAATTTCCTGTTCAAAAAGCTGCAGATCGTGTCCTCGGCCTTCATGGCCACCAGCCATGGCCTAAACGACGCCCAGAAGACCATGGGCATCATCACCCTGGCCTTGTTCATCTTCCACCAGATTCCGGAAATGGCGGTGCCCTTTTGGGTCAAGCTGTCCTGCGCCCTGGCCATGGGCCTGGGCACGGCCACGGGCGGCTGGAAGATCGTCAAGACCATGGGACACAAGATCTTCAAGCTGGAGCCCATCCACGGGTTCGCGGCCGAGACGGCCGCGGCGGCGGTGATTTCCGGGGCCTCGGCCCTGGGCGCGCCCGTCTCCACCACCCACGTCATCTCCACCACGGTCATCGGCGTGGGCGCGTCCAAGCGGCTCTCGGCCGTGCGCTGGGGCGTGGCCGGCCGGCTGGTGGTGGCCTGGGTGCTGACCATCCCGGCCTCGGCCGTGGTGGCGGCCGTATGCTACGGGCTGCTGGAGCTGGTGGGCCTGACCAACTGAGCGCCACGACCGGGGAGGAAGCGCTTTCTCCTCGGTATTGGCGTTAATTTAGGGCCTTGCGTCCTTTCTTTTCGTCACCCCGGCGAAAGCCGGGGTCCAGGTTTTTCCAGGTATCCCACTATTCCCGGGTCAGCGGGCCAGCATGGCCCGCAGGGTGTCGGCGCAGGCTTCGGCGCCGTGGCTGGCCTGGTGCACGAATTTCACGAACCGCAGGATCTGGTAGGCGTGGCGGAAGTCCAGGTCCGTGGCAAAGGTCGCGCCGACAAGCGCCCGCTTGGCCTTGGCCACCTTGAGGTGCTGCAGGCGGATGGCGTGGATGCATTCCTTGGTCTCGGTCCGGTCCGGGCCGTTGGACAGGAGAATGTCGATGACGGCGGCCAGGGCCGGGCGCAGCATTTCCACGGTGCGCCGGGCTTCGGCCACGTAGGCCGGCAGGGTCTGGTCCAGGTCGCCGGGCCGGGCCAATTCCTGGACGGCCAGCCAGGAGGCGGCCTCCTGCACGGCGTCGAGGATGTCGTCCTGGCTTCTGGTGTAGTTGAGCAGCAGGGTTTTATCCACCACCATGAGGAAGGCCGACGGCAGATGGTTGCGGATGCGGCGCTTGATCTTGTCGGCCTCGGCCTCCAGGGTGTCGATTTCGGTCACCAGCACCTGGAAGCCGCGGTCCGGGCTGACCTTGAGATGGCGGCGAAGCGCCTCGTCCAGCAGGACCATGCCCCGACTGATGGGCTGGTAGTGATCGAGCAGGCCCGGCAGGTAGTCCTTGCGGCGGGGGCCGAGAAAACGAAGCGCGGGAGGAAGCATGTCGAACTCCTTGGCGGCGTGATGGCCCGAGCACGAGGGCCGAGGCCAAGGGATGCGGCAAGAGAATCCGCCTGTCAACCGGTGTTCCCGGCGAGACGGGAAGTCTGAAGCGTTTTTTGGCCAATGCACTCGCCGTATGATTGCGGTCATGGAACGGCTGTTGTATCTCTTTGAAAGCTGTGGATATCCAAACAAGGAGCCCCGCATGTCCCACGCCCGCCCGCATGCCGTCGCCCTTTGTCGTTTGTCCCTTGCCCTGGTTGTGATCCTGTGCCTGCTCGCGGGGTGCGGCGAGGGCAAGGAAGAAAAGTCCCAGGCCAAGTCTCCGGAACAGCCGGCCGTCATGGTGCAGGCGGCCAGACCCGAGGTGGCCGACGTGGCCATCACCACCGAATACGTGGGCCGGGTGGCGGCCAAGGAAAACATCGAGATCCGGGCCCGGGTGGAAGGCTACCTCAAGGAGCGGCGTTTCACCGAAGGCGCCCTGGTCAAAAAGAACGATCTGCTGTTTGTCATCGAACCGCGCCAGTACGAGGAAAACCTGAAAAAGGCCAAAGCCGAGCTGGCCCGGCAGCAGGCCCTGCTGGCCAAGGCCCAGACAGACCTCACGCGCTTCGAGCAGCTCTACAAGCAGCACGCCGTCAGCCGCGACGAATACGACACCCGGGTCACCCACCAGCAGGAGCTGGCCGCCAACCTGGACCAGGCCAAGGCGGCCGTGGAGGCGGCCGAGCGCGACCTCGGCTACACCCGGATCACCGCGCCCATCGACGGCCGCATCGGCAAGGCCCTGGTCAATGTCGGCAATCTCGTGGGCAAGGGCGACAACACCCTGCTGGCCGAGATATCCTCCATCGATCCCATGTACGTGGACTTCTCCATCAGCGAGCGCGATTACCTGAACATCGTCAAGGCCCTGGAGGCCAGCGGGGGCGAGGACAGGGAATTTCCCCTCGCCCTGGTCCTGGCCGACGACTCGGTCTATCCCCAGACCGGCCGGGCCGACATGGCCGAGCGGGCCGTGGACGCCAGGACCGGCACCCTGGGCGTGCGGGGCGTCTTCCCCAACCCGTCCGGCCTGCTCAAGCCCGGCCAGTTCGCCAAGATCCGCGCGCTCGTGGAAAACCGGAAAAATGCCCTGCTCGTGCCCCAGCGGGCCATCGTGGACGTTCAGGGCAGCAAGTCCGTCTATGTGGTCGGCCCGGGAAACACCGTCGAGGCGCGGGCCGTGACCCTGGGCGGCGCCAGGGATTCCTCGTTTATCATCGAGTCCGGCCTGGCCCCGACCGATCAGGTCGTGGTCGAGGGCGTGTCCAAGGTCCGGCCCGGCACCCTGGTCAAGGTGGCCCCGGCCCCGGACACGGCAGTTGCGCTTCCGGGCGCTCCGCCGTCCGCCGGCCAGAAGGACGCCCCGGCCGCTCCTGGCGCGGCCAAGCAGTAGGGGGCGGCCATGGTCAATTTTTTCATCGACCGGCCGGTCTTTTCGGCCGTCCTGTCCATCATCATCACCCTGGCCGGAGCCATCTGCATCCTGACGCTCCCTGTCGCCCAATACCCCCAGATCGTGCCGCCCACGGTCCAGGTGGCGGCCACCTACGACGGGGCCAGCGCCCAGGTGGTGGAGGAGTCCGTGGCCACGCCCATCGAGCAGGAGGTCAACGGCGCCCAGGACATGCTCTACATGAACTCCGTCAGCTCCAACGACGGGCGCATGGTTTTAAACGTCACCTTCGACATCGGCCGCGACCTGGACCTGGCCACCGTGGACGTGCAAAACCGCGTGGCCCTGGCCAACTCCCGCCTGCCGTCCGAAGTGACCCGCCGGGGCATCTCGGTCAAAAAACAGTCCCCGGACATGCTGCTGGTCATCAACCTGAACTCCCCGGACGGCAGCCGCGACACCCTGTTTTTGAACAACTACGCCAAGATCAACATCACCGACGCCCTGGCCCGGGTGCCGGGCGTGGGCAATGTGGCCGTGTTCGGCGAGCGCGACTACGGCATGCGGGTCTGGCTCGACCCGGACAAGCTGGCCCGCCTGGGCCTGACCGCCTCGGACGTGGCCGATGCCGTGCGCCAGCAAAACGTCCAGTCCCCGGCCGGCCAGATCGGCATGCCCCCGGCCCCGCCCGGCCAGGAATTCCAGCTCACGGTCCAGGTCAAGGGCCGGCTGACCGATCCCGAGGAGTTCGCCGACATCATCGTGCGCGCGGGCAAGGGGGCCGAGATCGTGCGCATCCGCGACGTGGGCCGGGTGGAACTGGGCAGCCAGAGCTACAGCGCCTTTACGCGCTTAAACGGCAAGCCCACCTGCACCATCCAGATATTCCAGCTCCCCGGAGCCAACGGCCTGGAAGTGGTCAAGCAACTGCGGGCCATTATGGCCGAGCAGGCCACCTATTTTCCCGCAGGCGTTGCCTACACCATTCCCTACGACACCACCAAGTTCGTCACCGCCTCCATCCACGAAGTCGTCAAGACCCTGTTCGAGGCCATCGTCCTGGTCCTCATCGTGGTCTACGTGTTTTTGCAAAACGGCCGGGCCACGCTCATCCCCATGCTCACCGTGCCCGTCTCCCTGGTCGGGACCTTTGCCTTCATGCAGGTCTTCGGCTTCTCCATCAATACGCTGACGCTCTTCGGCCTGGTTTTGGCCATCGGCATCGTGGTGGATGACGCCATCGTGGTGGTGGAAGCCGTGCAGCACAAGATCGACCACGAGAAGCTCCCGCCCCGCGAGGCCACGCGACAGGCCATGGCCGAAGTGGCCGGCCCGGTCGTGGCCATCTCCCTGGTCCTGATCTCGGTCTTCGTGCCCGTGGCCTTCATGGGCGGGGTGACGGGCCGGCTCTACCAGCAGTTCGCCCTGACCCTGGCCGTGTCCGTGGCCCTGTCGGCCATCTGCGCGCTGACCCTGTCGCCGGCCCTGTGCGCGCTCATCCTGCGGCCGGCAAGACTGCCCCGGGGGCCGCTCGGCGCGTTTTTCCGGGGTTTCAACTTCCTTTTCGACAAAACCACCGGCGGCTATGCCGCCGGCGTGCGCACGGCCATCCGGCTCGTCCTCATCACCCTGGTCAGCCTGGGGGCAGTGGTCGGCGGCACCTACTGGCTGCTCAAAACCGTTCCCACCGGCTTCGTGCCGGACGAGGACCAGGGCTATTTCATCGTCAACGCCATGCTGCCCGAGGGCGCGTCCCTGGAGCGCAACGACGCGCTGATTACCCGCATGGAGCAGCAGTTCGCCGTTGACCCGGCCATAGCCGACGTGCTGTCCCTGGGCGGCTACAACCTGCTCACCGGCACCTACAGCTCCTACGCCAGCGCCCTGTTCGTCGTGCTCAAGCCCTGGGAGGAGCGGGCCGCGCCCGAGTTGTCCATCGAAGCGACCATGGGCCGGGCCAGGCAATTTTTCGCCGGCATCCAGGAGGCCGTGGTCATGGCCTTCAACCCCTCGCCCATCCCGGGCCTGGGCACCACCGGCGGCTTCCAGTTCGAACTCCAGGACCGCAGCGGCGGCAAGGTGGCCGATCTGGCCAAGGTGGCCTACGACTTCATGGGCGAGGCCAGGGGGGAGCCGGCCGTCACCGGCCTTTTCACGGATTTCAGCGTGGACGTGCCCCAGCTCTTCTACGCCTTGGACCGCGACAAGGTGCAGACGCTGGGCATCCCGCCAAGCAACGTGTTCGAGGCCTTGCAGACCTATCTCGGCGGCCTCTACGTCAACGACTTCAACAAGTTCGGCCGCACCTACCGGGTCATGCTCCAGGCCGAGCCGCGCTTCCGCCGCACCCCGGCGGACATCGAACGGTTCTACGTGCGAAGCGCCGTCAACCAGATGGTGCCCTTAAGCACCCTGGGCCAGACCACGGACATCCGGGGGCCGGAATACATCCGCCGCTTCAACCTCTTTCGGGCCGTGGAAATCTCCGGCGGCACGCCCCCGGGGTTCTCCTCGGGACAATCGCTTGCCGCCATGGCCAATCTGGCCAAGACCAAACTGCCCCAGGGCTACGGCTACGACTGGACCGGCATCGCCTTCCAGGAGATCAAGGCCGGCAGCCAGTCGATCTTCATCTTTGCCCTGGCCCTGGTCATGGTCTTTCTGGTCCTGGCCGCCCAGTACGAATCCTGGGCCGTGCCCTTTGCCGTCATCCTGGCCGTGCCCCTGGCCGTGTTCGGGGCCATGGGCGCGCAGCTGCTGCGGGGCCTGGACAACAACGTCTACGCCCAGATCGGCCTGGTCATGCTGATCGGCCTGGCCGCCAAGAACGCCATCTTGATCGTGGAATTCGCCAAGATGCGCCATGAGCAGGGCGATGCGCCGGCCGAGGCCGCGGTGGCCGCCTCGGTGCTGCGCTTCCGGCCGATCCTCATGACCTCGTTCGCCTTCATCCTCGGCGTGGTGCCCTTGCTGGTGGCCAGCGGAGCCGGGGCGGCCAGCCGCCACGCCCTGGGCACGGCGGTTTTCGGCGGCATGCTCGCGGCCACCATCCTCGGCGTCTTCTTCGTGCCGGCCCTGTACTGCTTTATCCAGCGCCTGGTGGAACGGCTGCGGGGAAAAAGCCCCGGCCAGGAGGCTGGCTAACCCCGTATTCCATTTTTACTGGATTCCGGGAAGGGCGGACAGGCGGGCAATCCACGATCCCGCCGAAACGCCGGATCGATGCGCGCCATGGAGCCGGAGCCCGAGGCAGCGGCAAAGGGCCGGGCGGCCTTTTCGAACATGGGCCGCACGCCCTGGCCGGCCATGAGCAACGCCAGGCAGGGTATGAGCAGAACCGGCGGCGCGGCCATGATGTAGGTCATGACGTCCAGGCGCAGCAGGTAAAGCAGGGTTTCGCGCCAGGGATCGCCCTGGGGCAGGGCCAGCACGGCCTGAATGACCGCGACCGGGGCCAGGCCAAAGGCCGCGGTTTCGGGCCAGGCTCCGAACAGCAGCCAATACAGGGTCTTGTAACACACGGCTCCGGCCGTGCCGCCGATCCAGGTCACCAGGAGCGCGCCCGCGGCAAAGGCCGCCGCGCGTTGCAGGGGGTGGTCTTTGTTCATGGTCGTTCCCGGCGGCGGCCATGCGCCGCCGGGAAGTCTCATGCAAAAAGAGTGCACCGCGTTTGGGATCATGGGGCCGCCCTGGATTCTTTTTGTCGCCGGGCAGAAATCCTTCGCAATGTGAAATAGTAACGAACGTTATGCTGCAACATCCTGAATCCATACGATTTTCCAAAGAATCAAGCCCTTTGGTCGCCGAAGGCCTCAAGATGACCGCTTTTGGCAAAAGCCTCTTGCCCATTTGTCCCTTGCCCTGCCGTGGCCCTGGCGGTAGTCGGGGGTAATGGCGTCATGCGCCGCAAGGAGTGCTGTTATGGATCGCAGAAGTTTTCTGGTGGCGGCCGGGACCCTGGCCGCCGGGCTGGGGCTGCCGGGAAAGGCGTTGTCGGCTGCGGGCGAGGGCGTGCTGCCGCCGCCGGCCACCCCTGGCGGCAAAACCCTGGAAGAGGCCCTGCGGGCGCGCCAGAGCCGGCGCGAATTCGACGGCCGCCCTCTGGCCGACGACGTGCTGTCCGGGCTTTTGTGGGCCGCCTGGGGCGTCAACCGGCCGGAGACGGGCAAGCGCACCGCGCCTTCGGCCCAAAATCGCCAGGAAATCGATATCTACGTGGCCAAGGCCGATGGCCTCTACCGCTATGAGGCCAAGGAACACGCCCTTACGCGCCGAACCGACACGGACCTGCGGGCGGCCACCGGACGCCAGCCCTATGTGGCCGGGGCTCCGGTCAATCTGGTCTACGTGGCCGACATGGCCAAGGCCGCCGGCGCCAGCGCCGAGGAAAAGCTCTTCCTGGCCGCCGCGGATACCGGGTTTATCAGCCAGAACGTGTATCTCTACTGCGCCGCCATGGACCTGGCCACGGTGGTGCGGGCCAGCATCGACCTGCCGGCCCTGGCCAAGGCCATGGGCCTGGCCGAGGGCCAGCGCATCATCCTGGCCCAGTCCGTGGGCTATCCCAGGGCCTAGTGTCGTGTCCTCGAAAAAAGGTTATACAAATTCAAGAGGCAACAAGCTTGGATGATTATTTTTTTTAAAAAATACTGACGCATTTTTTAAGGGACGCAACACGAGCCCCGGGAACCTTCCGGCCCGTCGTCCGAACACCCGTGCCGCCGCCGATTGACAAGGCGGCGGTACGGCATAGGTTTGAAAAAACATGCGCGTAACGCGCGCCCGCGGCAAACGCACCCTGCCGTTTTCCGTGAGGCGCGGGAAGGCCCGGCCGATTCGGCCGGGGTCGGGTCTTGCGCGCGCAGAATGCAAAGGAGCAACCATGGAGAAGATGTCGTATCCCCAGATGCAGCAGGCCTTGATGGACGAACTGCGGCTTATGCATTATCCCATTGCCATCAAATATTTTTTTGACCAGGCCGAGCTGGATGCCTTCAAGGAGAAGGCCCCGCATTACCTGCCGGCCAAGGCCCTGACCTTTTGCCAGGCCGAGCTTGGGGCGCGTATGGAAGGGCTGACCGTGCTCGTGGGCAAGGAGCAGCTCGGCTGTTCCAATGCCCGGTTCGTGTTCGGCTGGAAGGGGCTGGACGCCGGGGAGATCAAGGGGCATCTCAAGTACGTCAAGGACCTGGAGCAGGCCGAACGGTTCGTGAAAAGCAAGCCCCGGCTGGAAGAGGGCGCGCTTCTGGCCGTGGCTGTCTCGCCCCTGGCCGAGGCCGCCTTCGACCCGGACGTGGTCCATTTCTACTGCGACAACATGCAGGCCTACCATCTGGTGGTGGACTGGATGGCGGCCATGGACCGCCATCCCTTAAACCCCAACATGACCATCAACTCGGCGGCCTGCGGCGGCAACGTCCATGCCTTCAACACCGGCGAGGCCAACGTGTTTCTGGCCTGTAGCGGCAGCTACAATGCCGGCAAGACCGAGCGCGGCGAGATCAATGTGGCCATTCCCGGCCCCCAGATCGGAGCCGTGGTGGAGCGGCTTCTGGAGCGCAAGGCGGCCACGGGCGGCGCGTCTTTGACCCGCTCCGGCCATCCGTTCCCGGGCGCGGACATCTGTAAGAACTGTCCGCTCATCGTTTTCAAGAAGGCCGGTCCGGCCGAGGAGGAAGCCGCGTCCTAGGCGCGGCCGCATGCATGATGCAACAGGGCGGCCTCCAGGGGCCGCCCTTTTTCGTGCCCCGCAGGCCGATAACCCGCAACAGCACGGCAACCTTGCTGTCTCCTGGCGCAAGACCCGAACCGGTCACGGGTTTCCAAAGGGCGGCAGCCCTTTGGTCGCCGAAGGCATCGAAAACAACGGCTCTCGGGAGGCACCCCTAAGCCTCGGCCATGGTGATGGCCCCCAGGCCCGTGTCCAGGAAGTGGGTGGTGATGGCGTGGGGCGTGTTGTCGGGCACGTTGGTGGTGATGCGGGCCATGGCCCGTTTTTGGCCGAAGTGCCGGCTGGCCAGAAAGGCCTGGAAATCGGCCTGGGGCGTCCCGTCGAAGCGGGACAGGCGCATGACGGTTTCCCACATGAGGTCCGGAGATGACATGGGCGCTCCTGGGCTGGGGTGACGCCTCCGGCATATCCCGGACCGTGCCCGGGGACAAGGGATATGGGGATATTTCGGCGGACTGGGCAAGGATTGTAACCGGACGTGTCCAGATATGTAACCAGCGTCGAAAAACCGGCGCAGCCTCCGACCCTGGGTTTCCGGAAGAGTTGTTTAAAATAAAGGGGGTAATTGGGGCATATGAGGGGTGCGGCCGGGCTGGCACGATCTTGGCAAGTCCGGGAGACGTCTGCTGTACAGTTACGTTTACAGGGAGGTCTCCGATGAAACGAATGATGGTTGCTCTGACCGTGCTTGGCGCCCTGCTGGTCTGCGCCGGGCAGGCTTCGGCTCTGACCGTGGTCACGCCGGGGTTTTCGGTGAGTGTGCCGGTGGGCGTGGTCGTTCCGCCGCCTCCGCCGCCGGTGTATGTGGAGCCGGTCTATGCGCCGGCGCCGGTCTATGTCGCCCCGGCCTATGCGCCGCCGCCACCGGCGGTGTACGTCGGCCCGGCCTACCGCCCCTGGCCGCGCCCGGCCCCCTTGCCCCACGCCGCCCTGCCGCCGGCAGTGGTGATCCGCTGATCGAAGATGCTTGCAAAAGCGGCCCGGCTCCCCACCGGGCCGCTTTTTTATTGGTCCAAGATGCCGGATAAGAAGCAACTTGAGGACTCCATGCCCGATCGGCATGGGCCGCGACGGCAAGGCCGCTGTTGCCCTGAGGACGGCCCTGGGGCATAGTCCGGAGTATGGAACGGGTATATGTCGAAACCAGCGTCATCAGCTATCTGACGGCCCGCCCAAGCCGGGATGTAATTGTGGCGGCGCGGTGTCTGGCCACGCAAACCTGGTGGAACGGGCACCGGACTGGTTTCGAACTTTATGTATCCCAACTTGTCGTGGAGGAAGCCCGGGCCGGAGATGCCGCCGCCGCAGCCGAGAGGGTCAGGCTGCTTAACGACTTGCCGCATTTGGCTGTGAACGATGCCGTTATCGAATTGGCGGGGTCGTTTTTAAGATGCGGCTCCTTGCCGCAAAAGGCCGCCACGGATGCCTTGCACATTGCCTTGGCGGTACGCCACGGCATGGATTATCTGCTCTCCTGGAACTGTCGGCATATTGCCAACGCCAGGGTGGAGCGGGCCATCCGGGAGCTGTGTCAGGATCAAGGACTTCTCTGCCCGGTGATCTGTACGCCGGAAGAACTGTTGGGGGACGATGATGTCATCTGACGTAATCTTGAAAGCACTCCATCGGTTCCGTGACGCCCAGGACGAAGCCTGCGGCCACGACGTACGACGACTGGCCGAGGCGCTGCAACAGCGGGAAAAGGAAGAAGGGGCAAAGGTGGTTTCCTTCGCCCCCAAGCGGTTGCGACCGACGGCCAGCGGTGAGGACGGCGGGCTTACGTCCCGGTCCTGCCGATGACGGAATTGATGCAGGCCGAGCAGGCTAGCCGCAAGAGCCGGACGTTGGTCAGACCGGGCCGGCGCAGCTACACCCCCTCGGCCCGGGCCAGGGCGGCCTTGGCTTCCTCGGCCTTGCCCTGGATGGTCAGGGCCTGGGCCAGCTCCTTCCAGAATTCCTTGCGATCCGGCCGCAGGGCCACGCTTTGCCGGGCCATGGCCTCGGCTATGGCCGGGTCCTGGCCCTCGTCCAGGTAGAGCCGGGCCATGAGGTGCAGGGAAAAGGCGTCCTTGGGGTCGTGCACAAGCGCCTGGTGCAGGTATTCCCGGGCCTCGTCCAGACGCTTGCGCTTAAACGCCAGCCTGGCCAGGTGGCGAAGCGTCAGGGCCGGGCCGTTTTTGGCCTCCACCGCCCGCTTGTAGTATTTGAGGGCCACGGCGTAGCGCCGGTCCTCCTCGGCCATGCGCCCCAGCCGCAACAGGCTGTAGACATGGCCGGGATTGGCCCGCAGGCATTTCTGGAACGCCTGGCGCGCCGCCGCGTTCTCCCCCAGCCGGCGGCACACGCAGCCGTAATTGTAAAGGGCCATGGTGTTCTTGGGATGCCGGGCGATGACCCGCTCGAACTCGGCCCGGGCCTGAGCCAGCCGGCCCAGCTTGGCCAGGCAGATGCCCAGGGAATTGCGGGCCAGGGTGTTGTCCTCGTTGGCCAAAAGCGCCTTCTTGTACTCCTCCATGGCCGCGTAGATGTCGCCCAGGGCGAAAAGTCGGTCGGCGCTGACGGTCATGGAAATGGAATCGAACACCGCCACCTGGGGGCCGCGCGGCAACAGCTGGGCATGGTCCAGGGCCTTGCGGCAGTTTTCCAGCATGTCGGCCCGGGAAAAATCCAGGAAAGGATACCCGGCCAGACCCACGGCCGCGGCCACGCCCAGGCGTTCCTGGATGGCCGCGATGGCGGACTCGGCCGCCTCGCGAAGTTCCTCGGGCCTGCGGTCGGGCAGGTAAAAAAGCAGCTTGGAGGAGCTGAACCGTCCGCCTTCGGCGTCCTGGCCGAAAAACATGCGGCACGCGCCGGCGGCCTCGGCCATGTCCGCCTCGGCCGGCCGGCCCTGCCGCCGCTCGGGCGCGGCCTCGGGCAGGCGCACCAGGACCAGGGAAAACTGCTGGCGCTTCTCCCGGTCCTGGGCCATCAGGCGCAGGAAATCCCGGTGTCCGTACAGGCCGGACAGGATTTCCCGCTGGGGCGGCCCGGCCTTGGCTTCGGCATCGGCGGCCGCGGATTCGCCTTCCGGAGCCAGAAGCAGCCGGTCGCCCGGCTCGATGGGCCAGGTAGGGTCGGTAAGCTGCAACACTTCGGCAAAGGCCATGTCCGCATGCACATCCATGAGGATGACTTCACCCTTGATCATGGTGGGGTAGCGGGCGCTGATGCGCTCGCCGTCGGAGCGGCGGACCTCGGCCGTGCCCTCGTAGCGCGGCGACCAGACCAGAAACCGCTGCCCGCCCTCGGCGTCCACCCCGCGTCCCAGGCTCACGGACAGCCGGGACAGGGGCAGGGTGTCCAGGACCACGCCGCCCTCGTGCAAAATCCGGTGATAGGGCATGACCTGGTCCCGGCCCAGGTCCTTGGCCACGGACAGGGCTTTTTTGGCCTTGCGCAACAGCACCCGCGACTGCTCGGCCAGGGGGGCCACGAACTGTCCGCCCCGGATGTCCTGGGGATAGAGGGCATAGCCGGCGCTGGCCGTAAGCGACAGGGCCTCGCCCGTGTCCGGGATGGGCAGGGGGGCGCGGGAAAGCTCCCGCCGCACCGCGTCGGCCACTTCCTGGCAGCGCGTGGCCGAGGCCCCGGGCAAAAAAAGCCCGAACAAATCGTCGTGGAGCCGGGCCGCCATGCCCCCCTCGGGGCAGGCCGCCTCCAGGGCCGCGCCGGCCTGGGCCAGGGCCGTCTCGGACAGCACGAACCCGTACTGCTCGGCCACCCGGCTGAAATGATCCAGGTCAAAGACCAAAAGCCCGAAGCAGCCCCGCAGGCCGGTCAGGCTCGGGTCCACCAGGCTGGCCGATCCGGGCAGGATGCGGTCCTGCACCAGGTCGATTTCCCGTTCCACGGCAGCCAGCAGGGCCGCGCCCGTGGCCAGGCCGGTGGCGGCGTCGGTCACGGCGGCCTTGGCCAGGGCGAGCTGGTCCAGGGCCATGGCCCCCACCCTAGGGAGCAGGGCGAGCATGGTGCGCGGCGCGGCGAGCACGGCTCCCCGGGCCACGAACATTCCCAGCAGCTGGCCGCCGCTGGCCAGAGGCACCAGCACCCGCTTTTCGGTCTCCAGGTGCACGGCCGTATCCAGGGCCGGGCCGAAGGATTCGGCCATGGCCTCGTCGTCGGCCCTGGGAAAATAGAGGCTGTAGGATTTAAACGTGAGAAACCGTGAGAACACGTCCTTGAGGAAAGGCTCCTGGACGATCAGGTCCTGCTGCGTCAGTCGCGCCCGAGCCATTGCCAGCACCCCGCTTTCTGCCCACATATGGGGCAACCCTGTAGCGCCGAAGAAGCCGGAAAACAAGGGCAATTCCCTTGCCCGGGCGGGGGCGGCTGACGTAGTCTGGGAAAGACTCAAGGAGCCGGGGGCGTTGCCCCGGCTCCATCAATCGTGGAGCCGGCCCGGGGCCGGCCAGGTGAGGGACCCATGGACATCATGCAAGCACTGCTCACGCGCCGCAGCGTGCGGCGTTTCACCGACGCGCCGGTAAGCCTGGCCCTGGTGCGCCAGGTGCTGGAGGCCGGGCGCTGGGCCCCCTCGGGCCGCAACACGCAGCCGTGGCGGTTTCTGGTGGTGGGGCGGGACGATCCCCGGTGCGAGGTTTTGGCCGGGATGACCCGCTACGGCCGCATGCTGCGCCAGGCGGCTGTTACCATCGCGGTTTTTTTCGACAAGGCTTCGGGCTATGATGCGGTCAAGGACTGCCAGGGCCTGGGAGCCTGCCTGCAAAACATGCTGCTGGCCGCCCACGGCCTGAATCTCGGCGCGGTCTGGCTGGGCGAGATCATCAACCAGGAGCCCCGGGTGACCGAGGCCCTGGGTCTGGATGCCGGACGCCTGGCCCTGATGGCGGCCGTGCTCCTGGGCCATCCGGCCGAGACCCCGGCCTCGACCCGAAAACCCCTGGACGACCTGCTTCTGGAACCTGTCATGTGGGAGAATGCGGATGGACATTAAGACGTTTCCCCTGGGGCCATTGGAAACCAACTGCTTCGTGGCCGTGGAAGGTTCTTCGGCCGTGGCCATTGACGTGGGCGGCGACCCGGCTCCGGTCATCGACTATCTGCACAAACGGTCCCTGGACCTGGAAGCCATACTGCTCACCCACCTGCACTGCGACCATCTCTACGGCGTGGCTACGCTGGCCCAGGCTTTCGGGATCAAGGCCCTGGCCGGGGTCGAGGACGCCATGGTCATGGACACGGACGTGGGCCGGGGCGGGTTCATGGGCCTGCCCCTGGTGCCGCCCTTTGACTGGGAGGCCGTGAATCCCGGCGAGACTGCCTTCCTGGGTCAGCCGTGCCGGGTGCTGGCCACGCCCGGGCACACACCGGGCAGCCGGTCCTATTATTTTCCCCAGGCCGGCGTGGTCTTTGTGGGCGATCTGCTTTTTTACCGCTCCGTTGGCCGCACGGATTTTCCGGGCGGGGACTACGATGCGTTGATACAGTCCGTGGTCACCCGGATCTTTTCCCTGCCGGATGCCACCCGGGTTTACTCCGGCCATGGCCCGGCCACCACCGTGGGCGACGAAAAGCGGCACAATCCGTTTTTCTCGGAGTTCGCCCGGTGACGCCTTCCGCCCGGCCCGTGGTCTTTTTGTGCGGCCCCAGGGCCAAAGGCAATTCCGACACGGCCGGGCTCCTTTTTGCCGAAGGCCTGGCCCGGGCCGGCCTGGAGGCGCGCGTTATCCGGTTGCGCGAGCATGGCGTTTCGCCGTGCCGGGGCTGCGGGGCCTGCGCCGCCGCCCCGGGCCATGGCTGTCCCTTGGCCGCTGCCGACGAGGCCGAGGCCCTGTTCGACGCGCTTCGGTCCGCCTCTATCCTGGCCTTTGCCGCGCCCATCTATTTTTACCACGTGCCGGCGATGTTCAAGGCCTTTATCGACCGGGCTCAGCGCCACTACGAGGCCCGCCTGGCCGGGGCTGCGGGATACGTGGATGTCCCGCAGCGCCGGGCGCATGTTTTGTTGGTGGCCGGGCGCAAGGAAGGGGAGCGGCTTTTCGACGGGACGTTGCTGACGCTCAAATATTTCCTGTGGCCCTTTCACGCCCGCCTGGCCGAGCCGTGCCTGCTGCGGGGCCTGGATGCGCCCCGCGATTTGGCCGGCGACGCGGCGGCCCGGGACCGGGTTCTGGCCTATGCCGAGGCGGCGGCCCATGGGGCCTAAAGGGTTTTTCGCCAGGCTGGCCGGGCTTTGCCATGGGGCGGCCCTGGCCCTGTGCGACCGCTGTCCGGCCTGCGGCGGGCTTTTGCCTGGCCCACGCCCTGGCCAGGCCTTGTGCCCGGCCTGCGCCGACAAATTGTCCCCCAGGCTGGGCGGCTATTGCCCGGACTGCGGCGAACTGGCCGCTGATGCGGCCGCGCCGGCGCTTGTGTGCCTGGAGTGCCGCCGGGAGGGCCGGCCCTGGGACGGTTTCGGCTTTCACGGCCGCTACGAGGGGCTTTTGCGCGAGCTGGTGCTGGGGCTCAAATTCCACAGCCGCCTGGGTTACGGCCGGCTGCTGGCGGATTTTCTGGCCAAGGCCCACGCCCGGGCCGGGGAGGCCATGTCGCCGGGAGGTCCGGACTGCATCGTGCCCGTGCCCCTGCATCCCCGTCGCCTGGCCTGGCGGGGGTTCAACCAGAGCCTGGAGCTGGCCCGGGGCCTGGGCAGGGCCCTTGGCCGACCGGTCACGCCGTCCGGCCTGGTCCGCATCCGCGACACCACGCCCCAAAGCAGCCTGCCCGGGGCCATGCGTCGGGAGAACATCCAGGGCGCGTTCGCGGCCGACCCGGTCCGGGTGGCCGGCCGGCGGGTGCTTTTGGTGGACGACGTCATGACCACCGGGGCCACGGTGGAGACGGCCGCCAGGGCTCTGCGCCGAGCCGGCGCGGCCCGGGTGGACGTCGTGGTGGTGGCCCGCTGACGGCTTTTGAAAAAGAGGCCCAGGAGCCGGGATGGTTCCTGAATTATAAAGCAACCATGAACGATAGTTGCCTTTTCCCCAGGGTTCGAAGCGTCGGGGCGGCCTCTTGCAGCCGTTTGTCAAGATGCGCATGGGTCTTTACTTTCCGTTCCTCCTCCTTAACAATACTCGTTATCCAGACGTATCCAGACGCACCAAACGTTTCCAGGAGCCGACATGACCGCCGAGCCCGAAGCCACATGCTTTGCCCCCGCCGAACGGGCCGACTTTCAGGAGATCGAACGGCAGTTCAACATCCTGTCCGGGCACGAACTCCCGGTGGTGCTCAACGCCATCCCGATCATCGCCATGGTGCTCAACCGTTGCCGCCAGGTGGTCTTCGGCAATCGCAAGTTCGTGGACGTGCTGGGAGTATCGGACATCCGGGAAGCCCTGGGCAAGCGGCCGGGCGAGGCCTTCCGCTGCGTGCACGCCTCCAAGGCGCCCGGAGGCTGCGGCACGGGCGAATTCTGCGCCCATTGCGGGGCCGTGCGCTCCATCCTCCTGGGCCTGGCCGGCCGCGAAAACGTGCAGGAGTGCAACATCAACCGCGACAGCGAAGGCCGCGTCGAGGCCCTGGACCTGCGGGTCAGCTCCGCCCCGTTTTGCCTGGACAGCGAAGACTTCGTCATCTTCTCCATCACCGACATCAGCCACGAGAAACGCCGGCGCACCCTGGAACGCCTGTTTTTTCACGACACGCTCAACACCGTGGGCGGCATCCAGGGGCTCATGGAATTCCTGTCCGAGGAGGTGCACGAGGACCTGCGCGCCGACGCCCGGCTCATCCACCGGGCCATGGTGCAGTTGACCGATGAGATCACCTACCAGAAACAGCTCCTGGCCGCCGAGACCAACGAGCTGGAAACCAATCTGGTGGCGATTTCCGCCAGGGATATCCTGGAGGTGGTGGAAGCCACCTTCCAGAGCGGCGAGCAGGCCCGGGGCAAGCGCATCGAGGTCCGCGACAGAGACCAGTCGGTGCTTTTTTATTCCGACCCCGTGCTCTTGCGGCGCGTGCTCGGCAACATGCTCAAAAACGCCCTGGAAGCCACGGACCCCGGCGGCACGGTCCGCCTGGGCTGCGAGGCCGATGCCCAGACCGTGACCTTTTGGGTCCAAAACGACACGGTGATTCCCCGCAGCGTCCAACTGCGCATCTTCAACCGGTCCTTTTCCACCAAGGGCCTGGGCCGGGGCCTTGGCACCTACAGCATCAAGCTTTTGACCGAACGCTACCTGGGCGGATCGGTGTCTTTCGAATCCTCTGCCCCGGGCGGAACCGTCTTCCGGGTGGTGCTGCCCGTGGACCCCTCGGGGCAGGAACCTATTTGAGCGCCAGCACGAGCTGGATGCTGGACAGGGGCGCGCCGAGCTTGTCCGGCCGGTTGAGCGCCGCCTGGGCCAGGGCGTCATAGGCCCGCTCCAGCAGGAAGCACTTGAGCAAAAGCAATATGGCGCGGCGCGGGGGCAGGATGGGGGAGTCGCCCACCTCGGCCGCATAGGCCCCGAAAAAGGCCCGGGACACGGTTTCGGCCCAGGGTCGCGTCCACTCGATCATGATCTCGGCGTCCTCGGGGTTGGCCGCCACATGCCGGGCTGCGCCTTCCTCGGCCGCGGCATAAAACGAGTAGAACATGCCGGCCACGTCGCGAAGGGCCGAACGCTTGAGCCGCCGTTCCCCCAGGGGCCGCCTGGGATCGCCCTCGAAATCCACGATCATGAAATCCTTGCCCGTAAAAAGGAGCTGCTCCAGGCGGTAGTCGCCATGGACGCGGATCTTGACCGTCTCGATCTGGGTGTCCAGAAGCCCGGCCAGCCCGGCCAGGGCTTCCTTTTCCAGGCCCAGGCAGCGCGTGGCCTCCTCGCGGTACGCCGCCGGCACCGAGGACAAATGGTTTTTGAGCGTCCAGGTGGAGCGGCGGATGAGGTTGCGGATGGATTGGTAGACCGAGCGCTGGTACAGTTTGGTGAAGGGCTCGGGAAGGAAGGCCTCGCTGGTGCCGTCGGCCAAGGCCAGGTGCATCTGGGCCGTGCGGCGGCCCAGCAGCCGGGCCATTTCCAGGTAAAAATCGGTTGCATAGCCGGCCAGCGGTCCGGGCATCAACTGGGGTTCGCCGGATTCCCGGGGCTGTTCCTCGGGGAATTGGGCCGGCGCGGCGTGGCGCTGTTCCAGGTAATGGTGGAGGTGTTCCAGGGTAAACGACCAGCCGTCCCTGGTGTCGGGAAGGTATTCCTGCAGGGTGGCCACGGTCACGGGTTCGCCGCCCTTGAAGCGGTATTCCAGCACCCCGGCCAGGCGGGGAGCGTGCTTGAATGTCGGATGATTGGCCAGATGGCGCAGCAGCTCTGTCTCGGGATGCGGTCCGCTGTCCAAGGCGCTGTAGAACTTGCAGAAAAGCTTGGACTCATAGACCACGATGACGTTGCTTTGGGGGTCCTCGAACATGTGCGACGGCAGGACCTGGCCTTCGGGACCCAGGTCCAGGACGTAGCCGGGTTCGGGCACGGCGGCCAGGACGCCGGCCTGGCCCCGGGGCCGGGCCTTGCGCAGCAGGGCGTCGGGCCACCAGGCCCGCAGGCTCGGAATGGAAAAGCCGTTGACCAGCACGCCTTCCCGGCCGTTGTGGGTCACGTGGGCCACCACGGCGGCCGGTTCCTTTTGCACGATGTCCTCGGCCTCGGCTCCGGTGGCCAGGGCCAGGACAAAGGGCAAAAGCGAGGTCTCGCCGGTGATGGCGTGGGGTTCGAGCAACAACAGCCAGGCCAGGCGGCCGCGCGGCCCGATGGGGATCAGGTCCACGATTTCCACCCGCTGGGTGCCGGGCAGGCGCGTTCCGGTCAGACCGGCCCGCCGGGCGTGTTCGGGCAGCAGGATATCGACCAGGATTTTTCGCTGTTCGGCGCTCAGGGTGCTGCGCAGCGACTGCCGGAATTCCGTCCGCGGCGCCGGGGCCGCGTCCACGGCGATCTTGGCCGCTTCCCGCACCAGCCGCAGCCAATAGTAGTCGTGATAGCCCAGGGGCAGGACATACGGCTCCGGGCCGATGGGCGGAAAGCGCGTGCCGGAAAAGACGTCAACGGGCACGAAGCCCGCGTAGGCCGAAAGGTCGATGGCCGCCACCTGGGAGTAGCGCGACAGGTTGACGATCACCAAAATGGCCTCTTCGCCGTGGGTGCGGATAAACACCAGCACCTTGTTGTTGTCGGGCCGCAGGAATTCGATGCCGCCCCGGCCCATGGACCGCAGCCGCTTGCGCATGGCGATGACCCGGCGCATCCACCACAGAAACGAGGACAGGTTGATTTCCTGGTTCTCCACGTTGACGGCTTCGTAGTGGTATTGGGGATCGATGATCACGGGCAGGTAGAGGTTTTGGGGGTTGGCCCGGGAAAAACCGGCGTTGCGGTCCGGGCTCCACTGCATGGGCGTGCGCACGCCGTCGCGGTCGCCCAGATGGAAGTTGTCGCCCATGCCGATCTCGTCGCCGTAGTAGATGATGGGCGTGCCCGGGAAGGAGAGCAGGATGAAGTTGATGAGCTCCATCTTGCGCTGGCTGCCGAGCATGAGCGGGGCCAGGCGGCGGCGGATGCCCAGGTTGATGCGCGCCTTGCGGTCCTTGGCGTAGACCCGGTACATGTAGTCCCGCTCCTCGTCCGAGACCATCTCCAGGGTCAGCTCGTCGTGGTTGCGCAAAAACATGGCCCACTGGCAGGTGTCCGGAATGGCCGGAGTCTGCTCCAGGATGTCCAGGATGGGGTAGCGGTCCTCCATCATGAGCGACATGAAGATGCGCGGCATGATGGGAAAGTGGTAGGCCATGTGGCACTCGTTGCCCGAGCCGAAATAGGCCACCGCGTCCTCGGGCCACTGGTTGGCCTCGGCCAGAAGCATGCGGTTGGAAAACCGCCTGTCCACGTGGGCGCGCAACTGGCGCAAAAATTCGTGGGTCTCGGGCAGGTTCTCGCAGTTGGTCCCCTCCCGTTCGTAGAGATAGGGCACGGCATCCAGGCGCAGCCCGTCGACGCCCAGCGACAGCCAGAAATCCATCACCCGCAGGATTTCCCTCCGGACCCGGGGCTTGTCGTAGTTGAGGTCCGGCTGGTGGGAATAGAAGCGGTGCCAGTAGTAGGCCCCGGCCACGGGATCGAACGTCCAGTTGGAGTATTCGAAATCCTTGAAGATGATGCGGGCCTGTTCGTATCTTTTCGGCGTATCGCTCCACACGTAGTAGTTGCGCCACTTGGAGCCGGGCTTGGCCGCCCGGGACCGCTGGAACCAGGGATGCTCCTTGGAGGTGTGGTTGACCACCAGCTCGGTGATGACGCGAAGGCCCCGGTCGTGGGCCTGGCGCAGGAATTCCTTGAAATCCCGCAACGTGCCGTAGTTGGGATGGATGCCGTAATAGTCCGCGATGTCGTAGCCGTCGTCGCGAAGCGGCGAAGGGTAAAACGGCAACAGCCACAAGGTGGTGACCCCGAGCCCGGCCACATAGTCCAGCCGGCTGGTCAGCCCGGCGAAATCGCCGATGCCGTCGCCGTTGCCGTCCATGAAGGCCTTGATGTGGACTTCGTAAATGATGGCGTCCTTGAACCACAGGGGGTCGTCCGCTCCGGGAAAATGCATATGGGGCATGCGGTCTGGCTCCTTGATCATGGTGGCCCGCCAAGGGGGAAGACAGAACACCCCTATACCCGCTCCCGACGAATTTCTCCACCCCGGCCATGCCCCCCTTGAACTCTTCTCCGACTTCTGGTTCCCTGGCCCTTCCATGATCGCCAAATTGACGCTTATCAACTTCATGGCCCACGCCAGAAGCGAGTTCGAGCTGGCCCCGGGCCTCAACGTGCTCACCGGCCCCAACAACACCGGCAAATCCGCCGTGGTCGAGGCCCTGCGCTGCCTGGCCGAAAACCCGATCCCGCGCCACGTCATCCGCCACGGCGCCGCCGAGGCCCGGGTGGAAGTGGCGTTTGCCGACGGCACGGCCCTGACCTGGGTGCGTCGGCCGCGCTACGCCCTGTACGAACTGACCCGCCCGGGCGCGGCCGAACCCGAGGTCTTCGCCAAATTCGGCCGCACCCCGCCCGAGGAAATCCTGTCCCTGCTGCGCCTGGACCTGGTGCCCCTGGAATCCGGCGAAACCGTGGACGTGCACATCGGCAACCAGCGCGAACCCGTTTTTCTGCTGGGCCAGCCCGGGTCCGTGGTGGCCGGGTTTTTCGCCGCATCCACCGAAGCGGCGCACCTGATCGCCATGCAAAACCGGCTCACGGACCGCACCCGCAAGGCCAAGATCGAAAAGGGCCGGCTGGAGGCGCGCCTGGCCGCCATTGCCGCCGAGCTCGACAAGCTTGCGCCCCTGCCGGACCTGGAAATGCGCCTGGCCGTTGCCGACGGCCTGGAAGACGCGCTTGGCGGCCTGTCCCGGGACATTCCGGCCCTGGAAAAGCTTCTGGCCGCCCGCCAGGCCCTGCACCAACGCGGCCAGGCCCTGGCCCGCGCCCGGCAGGCCCTGTCCGCCCTGGCGTCGCCGCCGGTTCCGGCCGCAACCGCTCCCCTGGCCGATCTCCTGTCCCGCCGCTTGGGCCTGGCCCGGGCCGTTTCCCTGACCAGCGGCCGCCAAAGCGCTCTCGAAACCCTGGCCGCGCCGCCGGCTCTGGCCGATACACCGGCCCTGGCCAGCCGCCTGGCCGCCCTGGCTGAAGCCGGCCGGCTCCTTGATCGCAAGCGGGCCAAGACCTCGGCCCTGGCCCATTTGGCCGCGCCCCCGGCTCCGGCCGACACCCAGGCCCTGGCCGAGTTGGGCCGGCGTCTGGACCAGGCCCGGTCCGTCGCCCAGGACCTGGCCCGCAAGACCCGCGCCCTGGCCGGACTGGCCCCGCCGCCCCAGCCCGCGGACACCCAGCCCCTGGGCCGGCTCCTGGAAACCCTGGCCGCCCGGCGCGAGGCCGTGGCCGCCAAAAAGCGGGAACTGGCCGCCAAGGGGCAGGCCCTGGCCGCGCTCAAGGACCGCATTGCCGCACGCCTGGCCGAACTCGGAGCCTGCCCCTTGTGCGGGGCAAAGCTGTGCGCCCATACCTTTCTGACCGGCGATGCCCCAGTCGATTCCGCAGACGCCGCCCAAGGCCAGGCCTCATGACCCATTCCATCCTGCCCAGCCGCGACGCGGCCGGCCTGTTGTGCATCCCCGACCCCCACGTGGCCGCCACGCCGCCCATGCAGCGCCTGGATTCCTACATGGACGACATCCTGGCCAAGCTTTCCGCCTGCCTGGAATACGCCGCCGCAGCCGATCTCGTGCCCGTCATCCTCGGCGACCTCTTCCATTGGCCCCGGGAAAACCCCAACAACCTCATGGTGGCGCTCATCGAGCTCTTCCGGCCGCACAAGCCTTACGTCCTGGTCGGCAACCACGACAAATACCAGGCCCGGTTCACCGACGACACGTCCCTGGCCGTGCTGGCCGCCGCCGGCGTGCTGACCGTGCTGGCCGCGCCCGGCCCGTTTTTGCGCCTGCGCACCCCCACGGGCACGGCCCTGGTCGGCGCCTCCCCGGACGGCGCGCCCCTGCCCACCTCCTTTGACAAGACCGAAGGCGAAACCACCGTCTGGCTCACCCACCATCCCATCGCCTTTTTCGACAAGCCCGAACGCCGCATCAAAATCCGGGGCATCCCGGGTATCGACTGGATCATAAACGGCCACCTCCACAACCCCAAGCCGACCGTCCAGGCCGACGGCACCCATTGGGCCAACCCGGGCAACATCACCCGCCTGACCTTTACCCGGCTGACCAAGGCCCGCACCCCGGCCGCCGCCATCTGGCGGCCCGGCTGCACGGACCTCGAAAAATGGATCGTGCCGCACAGGCCCTTCGAGGAAGTCTTTCCGGACCAGGATTTTCCGCCCGAGGAAGCCGCGCCCCAGGAGACCAAGTCCCGGTTCCTCGAAGGCCTGGCCCGGTTGGCCTGGCGGCGCACCCGCGAAGGCGCGGGGCTGCGCGAATTCCTGGAAACCAACCTGAACCCCGAACACCCCGAAACCGCCCTGATCTGGGAACTGTACCGCGAGGTCACCCATGCCCCCGACCCGACCGACGCCCCCTGACGCCGACAGCCGCCTGGAACGCGAGCTGGCCGGCCTCAAGGCCGAATACGAGCGCCTGCGCGACGACAAGGTGCGCACCGAACAGGACCTCTCGCACCTGCAAAACCAGTTGCGCGAACTGGAAGCCAGGGCCGAGGCCGAATACGGCACCTCGGACCCCGAAGCCCTCAAAACCCTGCTGGCCCGAAAACGCGAGGAAAACGCCCGCCTGGTGGCCGAATACCGCCAGCACATCGACGCCGTGAAAACCGACCTCGCCGCCGTGGAACGCGACTTCGAGGCGTGAAGAGCCGGGGCGCTGCCCCGGATCCCGCCGGGACTCCGTCCCGGACCCTGCTGGGGCGCTGCCCCAGGCCCCGCCGGGACGCTGTCCCGGACCCTGCCAGGGCTCTGCCCTGGACCCGCCGGGGGGAGTCACTCCCCCCGGACCCCCCGACCGGCTTGGCCGTGCGGGAGGGCGGGGGCTGGGATGTGGGGCCGCAATTGCCTGGGCGGCACAAGGCGCAAAGCCGCCTTGACGCCCAGGCAATTGCGGCCCCACCAGGCCGTCGCCCTTCGGGCGAAGTGAAGAGACGTCATGCCGGCGAAAGCCGGCATCCAGGTTCTGCAAGGATCAGTGATGGACGATCTAGTGACATTGCTAGCCGAACGCCGCCAGATCGAGCGCCGCCTGGACCGGCTGTCGGGCGTGGCCGAGGGCCGGGTGAAGGAGTATCAGGCGGCCCGGGGTGCGTTGCTGCGGGCTGAGGCCTTCCTGGACCTCTCGCCCCGGGTGTCGCGGCGGCTGGAGGAGTTGACGCGGGAGCTTTTCGGCGCGCTTTTGGACGAGATCGAAACCGACCTGACCCATGCCGTGCGCGAGATATTGGGCCAGGACCGGCGGGTGGTGACGCGGCGGGAGGTCAAAAACAACCGGCTGTTCGTGGAATTCGAGATGGAGCAAGGCGGCCGGGTGGAGGACATCCTGGTCGGCCAGGGCGGGTCGGTCTGCAACATCCTGTCCGTGGGCCTGCGCCTGGTGGCCCTGTCCCAGCTCGACCCGGCCCGGCACCGGCCCTTTTTGGTGCTCGACGAGCAGGACTGCTGGCTGCGGCCCGACCTGGTGCCGCAATTCGTGCGCCTGATCGCCGCCATTGCCGAACGCCTGGGCATCCAGGTCCTGTATATCAGCCACCATCCCGTGGACCTGTTCGCCCTGGAGGCGCAACGGGTGTTCGGCCTGCGGCCGAGCCGGGAGGGCGGAGCGCAGGTGACGGTCCTGATGCAACGCGCCGGAGCCGAGGCGGCCCTGCCGCCTTTTGACGCCGAGGCCGAGACCGAAGGGGATTAGCAGTATTCCCTCGAAATTCGCCAAAGCGAATTTCAAGGAAATGTTTTTAAGATATTACTTTTTCTTGAAAAACATAAGCATGTTTTTCAAGGTTGCTCCGTTAGCCGCAGCTACAGGACACGCAACTGCAGCCCAGGCAGCTTTGCGGCTGCTCGATGACCTGTTGCCGGTAGGCGGCCAGGGCGTCGGCCGGCGCCAGGCGGGCTGCGGCGAAAAGGCCGATGGTCGCGGCCAGGGCCAGGATGGTGATGGGAAGCAGGGATCGCATGATTGATCCTTACAGGTTTTGCACCAGGAAGTGAAGGATCATGCGCCGGGTGATTTCGCCGACCAGCACGCCGTTGGGATCGATGACGGGCAGGGCGGTGATGCCTTTTTCCACCACCAGTTCGCTGGCCATGACAAAGAGGTCTTCGGGGTGGGCAAAGGGGTAGTCGGCGTCCATGAGGCTGCCCACGGTGGTGTCGGAGATGGCGGCCAGGTTGCGGCGCAGCGCGTCCAGCAGCTCCTCGCGGCCGGTCAGGAGCCCGGCCTTGGCCTGTTCGGTCACGTCCGGGGACACGATGACGGACAGGAACTTGTGGATGGTGACCACGCCGAGCAGGCGGTCGCAATGGTCCACCACATAGGTGTTGCGAAACACGTGGGTCATGCCGCCGTACCAGATGAGCACGTGCCCGACCGGCGCTTCGGGGCGCACCTTGATGACGTTGGTGCGCATGATGTCTGCGATCTGCATGGCTTTTTTCGCCTCTTTTCTTGTGAAAAAAAGGACGAGTCACCATAGCAAGGGCCGCGCCCGGCGTAAAG